>NZ_JBOBDP010000003.1:0-322507 GCF_050586585.1 Yersinia sp. J1 | reverse complement strand
TTCCAACATATCAACGATGCTAGATGTGCAGTTCAGTCAGTTTCTCTTTCGGTAATGCCAACTCATCGTTATGATTTACCCGCACACCACGCTCGATGATGCTTTTGGCAATGTCCTGCGCTTCTTCCAGCGAATGCATTTGGTAAGTCCCACACTGATATTCATTCAGCTCAGGAATTTTACGCTGGTCAGTGACTTTCAGTACATCAGCCATCGCCGCTTTCCACGCTTCCGCCACACGCTGCTCGTCAGGTGTGCCAATCAGGCTCATATAGAAACCGGTACGGCAGCCCATTGGTGAGATATCAATAATTTCCACACCCTGACCATTCAGATGATCACGCATAAAACCTGCGAATAAATGCTCCAGCGTATGAATACCTTTCTCCGGCAAAACTTCTTTATTCGGCACGCAGAAACGTAAATCAAACACGGTGATTGCATCGCCGTGAGGGGTTTTCATCGTCTTAGCAACGCGAACGGCCGGTGCTTTCATAATGGTGTGGTCAACTGTAAAACTGTCCAATAATGGCATCTTGTTACCTCCTCAAAAAAAATTATTTCTCGCAGAAGAATTTTTTTTCGAACCCAATGAAACTTTTTTAAATCACCGCCGTCTTAATATGTGAAAGACGCGCATTTGTTATCATCATCCCTGTATACAGAGATGTTAATTTGGCCACATTGATTGTGGCCTTTTCTTTTTCTAGCGACCTGCGTGTATCGCCAGATACTCTTCAAAGCTTAGTTCATCACTACGTTCCAGCTCACCTTGACGAATCCAAGAACGGTCACGTTCAGCTGAAAGCTGTTCTTCAGTCAATATTTCCAACGGCTCACTGCGTAACATTTCGCGATAACGTTCAGCCAGATCCAGCCCGACACCACCGATTCCTTCCGCTTTCATTGCCTGTAAAATACGAGCAGAGAACGTCAGTTCCGGATTATCGAAGGAAGCAACTAGCTCATCACATACATCCTGATAAGCCCGACTGTCTTTGCCGTCCAGCACTTCTGCCACCCGGCGCAAGTCGTCAAACAGCGCTTTACCGACTTTATCTAAAGGCTCACGAGTGCTATCGCAGCCAATACCAATAGTCTGACCCGGTTTACGCCCTTCCAGAATCACACGATTCCAGTTTTTACGCGTACAAAGTAGCTCATCGCTGCTCATTTCAGGCGCATCAGCCAGCACGCACCAGATCAGAAATAGATCGAGGAAACGAGCCTGTACCGCATCAACACCAATTGGGGAGAACGGATTGATATCCAGCGAGCGCACTTCGATATATTCGATCCCGCCGCGCAGCAACGCGTCAGAAGGTGACTCACCTGATTGAGTGACGCGTTTGGGTCGAATCGGAGCATACAGCTCATTTTCGATTTGCAGTACATTGCTATTGAGCTGTAGGTAGCGATCGCCCTCTTTCAGCCCCAGCGCCGCATACTCTTCCGATGGCGTATGGATAGCACGCTTCAATCCATCAATATAGGTATTCAGGTCATTAAAAGTAATGCCTAAATTACTCTGTGATTTATTGGTGTAACCCAAATCGCTCAGGCGTAAAGAAGTGGCATAAGGTAAATAGCACATACCGTTATCATTGCGCTCAAAAGGCAATGCGGTCTCACGTCCTTGCAGGAATGAAGAGCAAATCGCTGGCGAAGCACCAAACAGATACGGAATCACCCAGCCAAAGCGATAGTAGTTACGGATCAGTCGGAAATAACCGGCAGAGATCTCTTCTTTACCACTTTGCTCGTCTTCCACACCCGCCCACGCCTGCCAAAACTCAATAGGCAGTGAGAAGTTGTAATGTACGCCGGAAATGGTTTGCATCAGCGCGCCATAGCGGTTTTTCAACCCTTCACGGTACAGCGTCTTGAAGCGTCCAACGTTGGAGGAACCGTATTTAGCCAGTTCGATATCCTGCTCGGCGCCGATAAAGCACGGCATGCTAAGGGGCCACATGCGCTCATCGCCAAGTTTACGCGCAGTGTAACGATGAATATCACGCAAAAAAGCCAGCAAATGATCGATATCGCCGTCTACCGGAGTGATAAACTCCAGCAAAGCTTCGGCAAAATCAGTCGTGATCCATTGATGTGTCAACGCCGCCCCGAGTGACTCAGGGTGACCCGTCGCAGCCAGTTGGCCATCAGCGGTCACACGCAATGTTTCCCGCTCAATGCCGCGGCGGATTCCTTTTAATGCATTAGGATGCGCTTCCAACCAAGAAAGCGCCTGTGATACGTCCGGGATCAAATCGACCTCCCGCTCTTAAAAACCATAGCCCGTAAGCATACTGAAACTACGTCAATGTGACTATGTGAAGTCATCACATCTTTATTGCCACCAGGCGATTCCTTCCAGCGTTAACACGGTAATAACGATGTAACGCACAGCTTTTCCCACACACAGAAAAAAAACCACCAGAGCCCAGGGCATACGCAGCCAGCCTGCCAACACACACATCAAATCGCCTACCACCGGTAACCAACTCAGCAAGAGAGCGGCTGGACCAAAGCGTTGGAGCCAGCCCAACGTCATATCCAGCCCGCGCTGCGGTTTTAACGCCGGTAACAGGCGGCCTATAACTACATTTGTTAAGCCACCCAGCGTATTACCTACGGTTGCAGATAACACTAATATCACCGCAGGCGCACTGCCCGCAGTTAGCAAGGTCACTAATAGAATTTCGGAACTTCCAGGTAAGAGCGTCGCGCTAAGAAAACTGCTACCGAATAACGATGCTACAGCCAGCGTGCTACTCACAGCAGACGCACATCCACCACGTCCATCTTCGCCCGCTTTGCCGCTTCTACGCCGAAATCAGCATCTTCGAACACGACACAGCGCTCCGGCGCCACGCCGAGCAATTCGGCACAGCGCAAAAAGGTGTCTGGCTCCGGCTTATGCCGGGTAACGTCATCGGCACCGACGATGACATCGAAGTAATCCCGAAGGCCAAGATGTCGTAAAAGCGCCTCAGCCATGCTGTGCTCGCTTCCGGTTCCCACAGCCATAGGTCTGCGGCCATGATAAGCCTTAACCACGTCAATGAGCGGGAGCGGCTTTACGTTATCCAACAGCATCGCCTTCACCGCTGCCGTTTTCTCAGCGGCTAACAGATGAGGATCTAACTTCAACCGATGATTATGAATAATCATCTCGGCAATTCGCCAGGTTGGAGAGCCGTTGAGCGCCACCATAGCTTGCTCATCAAATTGAATACCGTGAGGCATCAACACCTTCCGCCAAGCCTGTCGATGGGTGGATTCGGTATCCAAAATCGTACCATCCATATCAAAGATTAGGCCTTCATAGCGATCGTACATCTTTATCCCAGGATCATTGAGGAAAGGAAAAGCTACTTTATCGCAAACTCATTAAATTGTCGCTTACTGTATAACCATCTGTATTTAATCAGAAAAAGTGTTTTTTGGCTAAAGATGGTCATTAGATGAGCGTAATAAAATCAACTGGATGGGAATTCATTAGCCAGTACAAGCACTGTGATGAGATATAGATTTGATGAATATTTATAACCTCATCGACCCATCTTGATATTTTTCATAGGCAGGCGAAATTCAGATAGCGGAAAAAAAGAAGTCAGTGGCGTTCTACTGGCACTCGCGGGGTCTCACTGACCAAATCAGGCAGGATGCTATTTCAAATAGCCAGAAAGCAGAAAACCCCGCCGCAGCGAGGTTTCTTAAAATGGTGCACCCAGGAAGATTCGAACTTCCGACCGCTCGGTTCGTAGCCGAGTACTCTATCCAGCTGAGCTATGGGTGCGTTTGATTTTTTACTGCGAAGCGTTTCACCGAGTGAATCTATAACAACAAAGATGGTGCACCCAGGAAGATTCGAACTTCCGACCGCTCGGTTCGTAGCCGAGTACTCTATCCAGCTGAGCTATGGGTGCAAATAAATCTCTGAAACTATCTGACAGTCATTTAACTACTTCACCATACTGCAAAATATGGTGCACCCAGGAAGATTCGAACTTCCGACCGCTCGGTTCGTAGCCGAGTACTCTATCCAGCTGAGCTATGGGTGCATAGTAAATGGCGGTGAGGGAGGGATTCGAACCCTCGATACAGCTTTTGACCGTATACTCCCTTAGCAGGGGAGCGCCTTCAGCCTCTCGGCCACCTCACCATACGCTTCTTTCGAATTGTGCCTAACTTGCTTTTAAAGAAGCTCATCGGCACTGCGTGGCGCACATATTACTTTCCTGCACTTATAAGTCAAACAATTTTTCCCAACAAACGTTTACTTGCACAATTCACAGCCAAGATGCGCAATTTGGCATCGAAAAGAGTATTTTATCAACAGGCGAGATAAGGATGTCTGCGAAATAGCGTTGTAAAAGAATTGAAGGAATATTACTGAGGCGAGTTAAATCTTGGGAGAAAAGCGAGAAAATAGCCATGAGCGAGTGAGAAATGATGCAGGGAATAGAATTTGGGGGAGAGCAGCAGCGTCTCGCATTCCACGAGACGCTGCTTCAATATCAGTAAGTCGTCGGTTGAGACTTCTCTGCTTGAATACGTTGGTAGATTTCTTCACGGTGAACAGAAACTTCTTTCGGAGCATTCACACCAATTCGAACCTGGTTGCCTTTAACTCCTAATACAGTAACCGTAACCTCATCGCCAATCATGAGTGTTTCACCAACTCGACGAGTCAGAATAAGCATTCTTTGCTCCTTGAAAAATTAAAAGAGTCGGGTCTCTCAGTTTCCCCGCCATTATCCATCATACACCGTGAAAACGTAAGCCATCGCCCCCACATAAAATGTAAGTAGCTTGGTCGCGCCTCTAACTAATACAAGTTTAGACGACACGAACAAATTTGCGTTTAACTTTGTAACCGACCTATGACAAGAAAATTGAAAAGCGCCATACTCTTCTTTGAGGTATGGCGCATTTATTTTACACGATCATTGCATGCTTACAGCCGAGACGCGACCCACGCTTCTACGCTAGCCAGCGCGGCGGGCAGAGCCTGAACATCCGAACCTCCAGCCTGAGCCATATCAGGGCGTCCACCGCCTTTACCCCCCACCTGCTGGGCAATATCGGCAATCAACTCACCTGCTTTGACTCGGTTGGTCAAATCTTTGGTCACGCCTACAATCAGGCTCACTTTATCGTCCGCGGTCGTTGCCAGAACAATAATGGCAGAGCCCAACTGATTCTTCAGATCGTCAACCATGGTACGCAGCATTTTCGCTTCAACGTTATCCAGTTTGCTAACCAACAGTTTTACGCCCTTCACTTCTTTCGCAGAGGAGGACAATGAAGCACTCTCCTGCGCTGCCTGCTGGTCTTTCAACTGCTGTAATTCTCTTTCCAACGCTTTGCTGCGATCCAATACGGCCCGAATCTTATCTGTCAGATTATTGCTATCCCCCTTCACCAGGTGAGCAACATCCTGTAACAGATCACTTTGCTGATGCAGCAAGGCAATAGCACCTTCCCCCGTTACGGCTTCGATACGACGAATACCTGCTGCCGTGCCTGATTCAGCCAGAATACGGAACAGACCAATATCACCGGTACGATTGGCGTGAATACCGCCGCAAAGTTCGGTTGAGAAGTCGCCCATGGTCAATACGCGCACCTGATCGTCATATTTCTCGCCGAACAGAGCCATTGCGCCTTTTTCTTTCGCTGCGTCCAACTCCATAACTTCCGTTTGAATTGGCAGGTTGCGGCGAATCTGCGCATTCACCAGGTCTTCAACCTGACGAATTTGTTCCGGCTTCATGGCTTCAAAATGAGAGAAGTCAAAACGCAGGTATTTATCGTTAACCAATGAGCCTTTCTGAGCCACATGCTCACCCAGTATTTTACGCAATGCAGCGTGCAACAAGTGGGTCGCGGAATGGTTCAGACGAATACGATTACGGCGAGCGCTATCTACAATAGCATCAACGCTATCGTTAATACGCAAAGTACCTTGAGATAACTGGCCTAAGTGGCCAATCGCCTGGCCGTATTTCTGCGTGTCGGAGACCATAAAATCAGCCATAGCGCTTTTCAGTTGGCCTTGGTCGCCAACCTGACCGCCTGACTCACCGTAGAACGGAGTCTGATTCAAGATCACCACGGCATCTTCACCGGCATGAATCTCGTCAACGGCTTCACCATTGCGGAACAATGCAGTAACGGTAGATTTCTGCTCTACATGGTCATAGCCAGAGAATTCACTCGCGGTATCGACGCGGATCAGGCTGTTATAGTCAGCACCAAAACCGCTGGATTCACGAGCACGACGGCGTTGAGCTTCCATTGCCTGCTCAAAACCAGCCTCATCAACCTTCAGATTGCGCTCACGGCACACGTCCGCGGTCAAATCAACCGGGAAACCATAGGTATCATACAGACGGAATGCAGTTTCACCGTCCAGCGTGTCGCCGGTCAGCTTGTTCAACTCTTCATCCAGCAATGCCAGACCACGTTCCAGAGTCCGTGCAAACTGCTCTTCTTCAGTTTTCAGAACCTGCTCAACCATCGCCTGCTGCTGTTTCAATTCATCAGCGGCTGAACCCATAACGGCAATCAATGGCGCTACCAGTTTGTAGAAGAAGGTATCTTTGGCACCCAGAATATTTCCATGGCGAATAGCACGACGAATGATGCGACGCAGCACATAACCACGGTTTTCATTCGAAGGAATAACACCGTCTGAAATCAGGAACGCACATGAGCGGATATGATCGGCAATCACGCGCAGTGATTTGCTATTAAGATCGGTAGCGCCAGTTACTTCGGCAACGGCCGCAATCAAATCGCGGAACAAATCGATTTCATAGTTAGTATTCACGTGCTGCAATACAGCGGCAATACGCTCCAACCCCATACCGGTATCTACGGATGGTTTAGGCAGCGGCAACATTGTGCCATCTGACTGACGGTTGAATTGCATGAAAACGATGTTCCAGATCTCGATGTAGCGATCGCCATCTTCTTCTGGTGAGCCTGGAGGGCCACCCCAGATATGGTCGCCGTGATCGTAGAAGATCTCGCTGCATGGGCCGCACGGGCCGGTGTCACCCATTTGCCAGAAGTTATCCGAGGCAAAAGGCGCGCCTTTGTCGCCGATACGGATGATACGTTCACGCGGTACGCCAACGTCATTTGCCCAAATGTTATAGGCTTCGTCATCGGTTTCGTAAACGGTAACCCACAGTTTTTCTTTCGGCAGGTTGAACCATTTTTCGCTGGTCAGCAGTTCCCATGCGAAGTTAATCGCATCATGTTTGAAGTAATCGCCAAAGCTGAAGTTACCCAACATTTCAAAGAACGTGTGATGACGTGCGGTATAACCGACGTTTTCCAGATCGTTATGCTTACCACCGGCGCGAACACAGCGTTGGGAAGTCGTGGCGCGAGTATAGGCCCGCTTGTCCAAGCCCAAGAAAACATCTTTGAACTGGTTCATCCCGGCATTGGTAAACAACAATGTCGGGTCATTATTAGGGACCAATGAGCTGCTTGATACAACCTGGTGTCCCTTGCTATGGAAGAAATCGAGAAACGCTTGACGGATCTCAGCGGTGCTCTTGCTCATAATTGTCCCGGAATCAAGCTAAAAGAATGGCTCGCGAGCCAACAGCGCCCCCCTTAATAAAGGGGACTACCAGTCAGCTCACAAACAAAAAGTGGGAATAAGATAAATTTTCTTCAGAGGGAAGTAAAATCCCGTGTGCATTCATTCGATAAAATCATTGTAAATCGACTGAATTTCTTCTTGAAAGAAGCCACGATAGAGGAGATAACGCTGAACTTTTGCCTTTTCCTTCCATTCAACAGGTAAGGTTTCACCGAATTTGCGCTGAGCGACTTCTTTTGCCAGCTGACACCAGTCGATCTCACTTATTTCAAAAGCAGTTTGTGCTTGTTCTTTTTCTATGCCTTTCTGCAACAGTTCAGAGCGAATGCGCTGAACACCATACCCTTTGCGGCTACGGCTGTTGATATAACTGGTAGCAAAACGAGCATCATCCAGCCAGTTGTGTTGATAGCAATAAGCAATGACTTCATCAATAGCTTTTGGGTCAATAGCCTCAGCCGCGTCATGACCGTCAGTGAGATCATGGAGATCGTTGTCAGTCTCTTTTTCTTCGTTGCGGCTACCACCAGAACTATAGCTGTGATGATAAAAGCTATTTTTAGCGCTTCGATCGTCGTGATTATCGCCACCGCCGTTATTCAGGCTTTGACCCCGTTTAGTGGTAGATGGGGATTTTTTCTTTCCGCGTCCCCAATTGCCTTTTACCGAAAATGACTGCGCCGCAAGTTTGCGGCGCAGTTCGGTCTCACTATGATCTCGTTGAGAGAGCAATCTCATCGCGCGGCTTAACAGGTCATTCATTACTTTTAATCACAAGTAGAGAATCCCATCCCCTTACATTTCGAGTTGCGGCAGTGACAGCGCTAACATTCTCACCGCTTCCAGAAACTGAGTTAACTCAGTCCAGAATTGGTCTAATTGCTGCGTTACCGCAATACAAAACTTATCGGGTTGATATTTTGCCAGGTCATAGGATTAATATGACTATACGGCTATCACTTCAGCCTATTAAAATTCTTCGCTAGTCTCATCGTTGGCTTCATCGGCAAAACCACCGGCTGCCGCAGTCGATTGTTCACCAGCACCGCTCAGCAACATTTCACGCAGCTTCTTATCGATCTCTGTTGCAATAGCTGGGTTTTCTTTCAAATAATTACTGGCGTTAGCTTTACCTTGACCGATTTTGTCACCGTTGTAGCTATACCATGCACCGGCTTTCTCAATCAGCTTATGTTTAACACCCAGATCCACCAACTCACCGTTGATGTTAATGCCTTCACCGTAAAGAATCTGGAATTCAGCCTGTTTGAACGGCGCAGCAATTTTGTTTTTAACCACTTTGACACGAGTTTCGCTGCCCACTACCACATCGCCTTCTTTCACCGCACCGATGCGGCGAATATCCAAACGAACGGAAGCATAGAACTTCAGGGCGTTACCACCGGTAGTGGTTTCCGGGTTACCGAACATCACACCAATTTTCATACGAATCTGGTTGATAAAGATCAGCAAAGTGTTGGCATTTTTCAGGTTACCCGCCAGCTTACGCATGGCCTGGCTCATCATACGAGCAGCAAGACCCATGTGAGAATCGCCAATTTCACCTTCAATTTCAGCTTTTGGCGTCAGAGCGGCTACGGAGTCAACGATGATCACATCAACCGCACCTGAACGAGTCAACGCATCGCAGATTTCCAACGCTTGCTCACCGGTATCTGGCTGAGAACACAGAAGATTATCGATATCTACGCCTAGTTTTTTCGCGTAAATTGGGTCAAGGGCGTGCTCGGCATCAATAAAGGCACAGGTTTTACCTTCGCGCTGCGCTGCGGCGATGACCTGCAGCGTCAGCGTAGTTTTACCTGACGATTCAGGGCCATAGATCTCAACAATACGCCCCATAGGCAAACCGCCGGCTCCCAGAGCGATATCTAATGATAATGAGCCGGTAGAAATCGTTTCAACATCCATTGAGCGGTCTTCGCCAAGACGCATAATAGCGCCTTTGCCGAATTGTTTTTCAATCTGGCCCAGTGCTGCTGCTAATGCCTTTTGTTTGTTCTCATCAATAGCCATTTTTACTCCCTCTCTGGCAAGGTAAGGTCGCCCTTATCGTCGCCACTGAATGTTGTTTTGTGCAGGAAATTAGCGCTAATTATACTGTACAATCATACAGTATCAAGCCTATTTTTTTAGAAATTTATCAACCAGCGTCTGAAGCGCGAAAATAGTGGCCTGCAAGCGTATCTCATCGCGATTACCATTAAAAACATGCTTCTCAGCCGAGATCTGTCCAGCCTTTGTTGCAAAACCGAACCAGACGGTACCTACGGGCTTAAATTCAGTACCGCCGTCAGGCCCTGCAATCCCACTAACGGAGAGTGCAAAATCAGCCTGCGCCGCGTGTAATGCCCCCACGGCCATCTCACGCACGACCTCTTCGCTGACTGCACCATGCGCATTCAGGGTGGTTTCCGCTACGCCGAGCAAATCGTGTTTTGCTTCATTACTGTAAGTCACAAATCCGCGATCGAAATAAGCCGAGCTACCGGCGATATCCGTCAAGGCTTTCGCTATCCATCCGCCGGTGCAAGATTCAGCGCAGGTCACGCTGGCCCCGCGAGCCTTGAGCAACTCACCGGCGTCAATGCTGAGCTGACGCAGTTGTTGTTCGTTCATCATGCCCCCTTATTCTATGAAAATATTTCAGTGGCGATAGTAGCACTTCTCTTCGTTTGTGCTGCACTTCTGCCAATAGATGCGAAGCGTTTCGCATGTCGAATTCAAAGCCCTTGTCCGGACAACGCTTTACCTATCATGCTTAGCTGGTAATATCAAAGAAGCTTATAAATCATCTAATTGATTGCAGAGAGGTAATACCCGAGCAGGCTGGCGTGACGTAATTTCTTTATCTGACTGTTTTTACGTCCGACTTTTAGGCCTGTACGCCGACGATCATTTCAGGATAAAAAACCAGGACGCTATAGTGAAAAAAATTCTGAACGCATTCTTCCCACTTTACACCGCGACGGTGCTCATGTTGTTGGGTTCTGGCCTGCTGACGACCTATATCTCACTGCGTTTAACATCTATTAACGTGTCCGGAGCCCTGATTGGGGCCATTATTGCCGCTAACTACATCGGATTAGTTATCGGCGGTAAGGTCGGTCATTTTCTTATCGCCAGAGTCGGGCATATTCGCGCCTATGTCGCCTGCGCCGGTATCATTACCGCGGCAGTATTGAGCCACGGATTAACAGAATATATACCCGTATGGGTCATACTAAGGCTAATTATCGGCCTGTGTATGATGTGCCAGTTTATGGTACTAGAAAGCTGGCTGAACGATCAGTCATCCTCGAATCAACGTGGTACGGTATTCGGTTTTTATATGGCAGCTACCTACGCCGGTATGGCGCTAGGCCAGGTAGTTCTGATGCTACAGCCCAATTTGGGCCTCAGCACATTGATGGTGATCGCTTTATTCTTCGCTCTTTGCCTGGTTCCTATCGCATTGACAACCCGTAGTAATGCCCAGCAAATGTCACCAGCACCAATGGAATTGAAATTCTTTATCCATTCTATCCCGAAAATTCTAGCCTCAACCTTGGTTATTGGCATGATTGTCGGTTCTTTTTACGGGCTTGCTCCGGTTTATTCCAGCCTGCAATCGCTGACAACCGAGCAAACGGGTCTGTTCATGGCACTGTCAATTTTTGCTGGACTGGTGGCTCAGCTTCCCTTGAGCTGGTTATCCGATCGTTATAACCGAACCTTATTGATTCGTATCAATGCCATATTACTTGCCGTTACCGCGCTGCCGCTGGCTATCTGGCCGCATATTCCTTTTCGTCTGTTACTAGGGCTAGGATTCATCGTTAGCATGTTGCAATTTACCCTTTACCCATTAGTCGTCGCGCTGGCTAACGATCTGATTGAACCTGAAAGACGCGTCTCTCTGGCAGCCTGTTTACTGATGTCATTTGGCGTAGGAGCCAGCATCGGCCCACTGGCGGTCGGTGCGCTGATTGCGCCTTTAGGGGGCAATATTCTATATGCTTTCTTTGCTTTATGCGGCGTGGCGCTGGTTTCTCTCAGTCGCACGGTGAAACAGGATGAATCAGACTTTGTGAATGACGCACCTGTGCCTCATATTGCAATACCCGATAGTCTGGTCAGTTCTCCCCTTTCACCGGCTCTTAACCCTAGTTTTGACGAGCAGATGATTCAAGATATTATGCCTCCGTTAGAGGCGGTAGAACCGGATGGCGTAGAAACCGTCCAGACACAGCATCCTTAACATCGTTTAAAAAGCCTGTTACGGCAGGCTATTTTTATTGGTTTATTGCTGATGAGAGGCAAACAAAACCAATAAAAATTTAAAAATAACACCTGCAAATTAATAAAAAAGGAAATGTAAATGACATTAACCGAGTGGATTTTGACCGGTATTGTGCTGGGGTTGGTTGTCGGCGGTGTAATGACTTTTTTCAAAAATAAGAAATAATCCACTGTGATTTAAAGCAACGACAGATTATTTCTGGTTACGTCATAGATACATACGGAAAATGCGATCTATCCCCTATAAAAGAGATGGCGTCATCGCTTAGCTGACGCCACATATAGTAGGATCGGAGCCAAAGGCTACTTAAAAAAAATATACCGGCTTGATCTACCTTAGTTTCGATAACTGATGTTGCAAGTGAGAGAAAATGTCTAATAAACCGTTCCACTATCAAGACCCCTTCCCTTTAAAGGAAGATGATACCGAGTATTATCTGGTCAGCAATAATCATGTCTCCGTCTCGCAGTTTGAAGATCATGATATTCTCAAAGTCGAACCAGAAGCCCTCACCTTACTCGCCCAACAAGCTTTCCACGATGCATCGTTTTTACTCCGCCCTGCCCATCAAAAGCAAGTCGCCGCAATTCTTGACGATCCTGAAGCCAGTGAAAACGATAAGTATGTTGCTCTGCAATTCCTGCGTAACTCGGAAATCGCAGCCAAAGGTATTTTGCCAACCTGTCAAGATACCGGCACAGCGATTATCGTAGGGAAAAAAGGCCAACGCGTCTGGACCGGCGGTAATGATGCAGAAGCCTTGTCCCGTGGGGTATACAACACCTTTATTGAAGATAACTTACGTTACTCGCAAAACGCCGCGCTGGACATGTATAAAGAGGTCAATACCGGCAGCAATCTGCCTGCGCAAATCGACCTGTACAGCACAGAAGGGGAAGATTATAAATTCCTGTTCGTCACCAAGGGTGGGGGTTCAGCGAACAAAACCTATCTGTATCAGGAAACTAAAGCGCTATTATCTCCCGGCAAACTCAAAGCCTTCCTAGTTGAGAAAATGCGCACTTTGGGTACCGCCGCCTGCCCGCCATACCATATCGCGTTTGTCATCGGCGGCACCTCTGCGGAAAGCACGCTGAAGACGGTAAAACTGGCTTCCACCAAATATTACGATGGTTTGCCAACCGAAGGTAACGAGCATGGGCAAGCTTTCCGCGATATTCAACTGGAAGAAGAATTACTGAAAGAAGCTCAGGAATTAAGGTTAGGCGCGCAGTTCGGTGGCAAATATTTTGCCCATGATGTACGTGTAATCCGCTTGCCACGCCACGGCGCATCTTGCCCGGTAGGAATGGGGGTTTCTTGTTCCGCCGATCGCAATATTAAAGGCAAAATTAACCGTAAGGGCATCTGGCTGGAAAAACTGGAACATAACCCAGGGCAATATATCCCCGAGCATTTACGTCAGGCCACGGAAGGTAAAGTCGTAAAAATCGATCTGAACCGGCCGATGAAAGAGATCCTAAAAGAGCTGTCACAGTATCCGGTATCTACGCGCCTATCTCTGAGCGGCACAATTATTGTTGGCCGTGATATTGCCCACGCAAAATTAGAAGAACGTCTGAAAAATGGAGAGGGATTGCCGCAATATGTCAAAGATCACCCGATCTATTACGCAGGCCCTGCAAAAACACCGGAAGGTTATGCCTCTGGTTCCCTAGGACCAACCACCGCAGGCCGAATGGATTCCTATGTGGATCTACTGCAATCCCACGGCGGCAGTATGATCATGCTCGCCAAAGGCAACCGCAGTAAACAGGTAACGGAAGCCTGCCATAAGCACGGCGGCTTCTACCTCGGCAGTATTGGTGGTCCAGCGGCGGTATTGGCGCAAAACAGTATTAAAAGTCTGGAATGCGTGGAGTATCCAGAGTTAGGCATGGAAGCCATCTGGAAAATTGAAGTTGAAGATTTCCCTGCTTTTATTCTGGTCGATGATAAAGGCAATGATTTCTTCCAGATTATTCAAACATCTAAATGTAATCGCTGCGGCTAATGATTAGCCACAGGTAGATTGACTATTATCGCCCGGCAGAAATCTGTCGGGCTTTATTTTACGGTAACGAAACAAAAAAATTTTTAGCTATCATCAGCCTTATTCATAAAAATATTTTATTGATAAAAACCAACAAATATTTACTCTAAATATTAACTATTAGCATACTAATTGACATGTTTTCAATTAACTTTACCATAGTAAAAACCAACTTTTTCTAAAAAACACAGTATATTAATAACTATACCCGCAATAATATTAATTACCTCATCACATATCATAATATTTTCAATTTGGCACCATAGAACTAAATTCCTCTAGCTATCATACATAGTATGAATACTCACATTTATCTTAACTTCTATACAAATAAGCCTGTCGCCACCCAATAACTAATTAATGACATTTGAGTCAAAAATAAGAGAAAGGCATCAGCAATTAGAATAATTTATATGCATTAAATCGCTAATGGTGCCTTTGTTATTTCTGTATTTTATTTATCAGCCCATACAGATATACACCAAATTTATTAATCCACGACATTAGAGTATTTCACTTATGTTAGATATGCTTTATAGCTTACAAACCTTTACTCCACTATGGTGGGGTAGTCTAGTAATACTTGGCCTATGTATCGGTAGTTTTCTTAATGTCGTCATTCATCGACTACCAATTATGCTCAAGAATAATAAGCACCATGAATTCAACTTGTGTATACCTCGCTCGTATTGCCCACATTGTCATCACTCACTGAAATGGCATGATAACATCCCTATATTCAGCTGGTTTCTACTTAAGGCACAATGCCGACACTGCCAAAATAAGATCTCTCTCCGTTATCCCATGATCGAGCTAGCGACTGTGGCTTTAACATTATTTATCAGCATGATTATTCCTGCCGGATATACGCTTCTTGCTGCATTAGTCTTTACATGGGTATTAATAGCGTTAACCGCAATTGATATTGAGCATTTGCTATTGCCGGATAACCTCACGCTTTCTTTGCTATGGGGTGGCTTGATTTTCCATTTATTCGATCAAACGTTGGCACTAAGTGATGCCGTTATCGGTGCAGTGGGTGGATATTTAGTCTTATGGTGCCTTTACTGGGCATTTTGGCTGACAACGCACCGTGAAGCCCTAGGCTATGGCGACTTTAAATTACTAGCGGCCTTAGGAGCCTGGCTCGGCTGGATGGAGCTACCGGCCCTGCTTTTGATTGCTTCCCTCGCTGGGAGCAGTTTTACTTTCATCGCGCATTTGCTTAGAAATAGGCCGTTAAGTGCACCTTTACCTTTCGGCCCTTTCCTAGCTCTCGCAGGTTGGCTATTGTTTCTACATCATTACCATGCAATTAATGAAGATAACATACTGTCATTTAATGTTACGCCGAGCTTCATAGGCAAAATCAGCCAGTAGCAGGTTAAGAGAAGAACATTGATTATTATCGGTGCCAATTTCTTCCACAAGAGCCTGATAACGTGCCTGACTTTTCCCTTTCAGCGCTTGATAAGCTGGTGCTTTGGTATCCCAATTTCGCTCCATTGCCAGTTTTACCGCCGTTTGCATAAGTATTGATTCATCAGGAATATCTTTCCTTTGGCATTCCTGTCGCAAATACATGGCACCAGAAATCAGTGCAGATAGCTGTTCAATCTGCTGTGGTGTCTCCACTACTGGAGCCCTATTTGTTGGCCGCTGACACCCATTAACGAGCAATAGTGGTAATAGCAGGAGCAACGGATATTTAACTGATAGCATTGATTAACTCATCGTAAAAAGATGGATTCATCATATTAGAATAGAAACCAGCCGCGTAAAACCACAACCTGCTTATTAAAGTTTAATATACTGATTCGGGTTTTATAATGACGATATTTTAAATTACATCGAATGCAGAATATACACTCACCTTATCTTCGTCAGTTTTATATATTCTACGATATCATTTATCGTATTCCATTTATGCCAAACATCATCAGCTAACGGCTTAGCCGTTTCTTTCTCTACCTCAATAACCAACTCTAATATTTCTAGAGAGTCTATATGCAAATCCAGTATTAGTCTGGCATCCGGATTTATTTTCGACAGAGGACAATTAGTTATCGTAACAAGACTTTTCTGCAACCATTGTAATATACCAACGTATAAAACATCGTGAGTGTTGGCGAACCTATTTGTGTCAGACATAATATCCCTTTGCTACGCTAGAATTCTTAACGTTGGTTCATTGGATTTGGCGTGATCTTCTATAGCTCTAATCAAGAACTGAATTAAGTTTTCCAACTTATTGAGATGATGACCATATTTCTCCGTAAGCTGGTTAAGAGCATTTTGCTGCCGGTTCTTTATACTGTCGTTCCCTGCCTGCCATGCTTGATAAGTTGCGGTAGCGATGTCATCATTTCCACTAAGGTTATTTATTATTACCCCATCAGAATTCTCAAGACTTTTAAATATACTCTTTAAATTATCCAGATTAGGTAAAACATAAATATATCCTTTCTCTTTATCCCAAGTTACATTTAATTCAGGTGACAGTTCCTTCTTCCAGTAATTAAATCTTTTTTCATCACCCGTTAACGTATAAAGTGTTTTTACATTTGAAAAAGCATTTTCATTTATTTTGCCAGTTTCTGCATCATAAAAACTCGGTTCATGACTATAGATAATAAGTTTATCGTTTAGACTAGCGGCAAAACTCCGTTTTTTAAAATCAATTTTATTTGCATCACTCCCAGCCCCAACATATTTTGACTGCGCACTGAGTCCCTCACTAAAAGCTTCGTAATACTTACTATATCTCTCAACTATTTCTTTATGCTTACTCTGAAAATCTTCATAACCAATATCTACAACTTCAATCAAACTTTTTATATGTGGAGGTATATTTATTTCATCATGATTATATTTTGAAGATAATATTTCATATTTATCATGAATATCATCTGACACACGGTTAATGACACGTTGAGTATCTCCTTTCGTTACACCCGTTTTTTCCACCGCGATCAATCTTCTTACCCCATCATTGTCACTCGCCAATAAACTTAACCAATCACTTATTAAATTCGGATGATTATTACCATCTTGGTAACGTGATATAATAGAATCAAAAAAGTCGCTATTGATAACATCGCCTCCCCCACTATTCAACGTAGAATGTAACGATTCAATCTGACTAGAATTCTGCTTGATCGGCAATGCGTTCACTGTAGATATTATCATAACTATGATTCCTTAATTTAAATATCTTAGCCACGAATAATTTTTGCAGATGTCATATTTTGACCAGCGATTATCCCGTTAATAGTGTCCTGCATGCTTTTAAACATATCATTAAGAGAGCTAGCGGCTCTTTCTTTTTCTCTTAAAATAGTTTGAGTTATATCTGCGGCAGTGTTTTGTATCATCTTGTTGGCTTCAATAGTTTTAACTTCCGCCATGTTGATACCCGAAACCATCTGACCACCAGTAGTCGCCATATTAGAAATAGCCATGCCAACTATCTCCAATTTACGCCCAGTATGGCGGTTTGGCTTGGCCGTACTCAACGATGAATTAAGATCTTGGGGTCGTTCTCGCTCTGCTTTTATTTGTATCTTATCTTTGGGATGATTATGTATTTCTTTGGAAGACATCCTTTCTCTTGGTTCATTTAGCGTTCCTATTTTATTATTTTTCATTGTGCCAACCGCATTCATGCTGGCACCTCTTGAATCCATAACATTAAGGCTCTGCCTGACGTCACCAACTTTATTAGTAGCAATATTCGGCTGCTGCTGTTCAACTTCTGCATTCAGCATCCTATTTTGCTTATTTAAGCCACGTAGCTGTATACCGCTACCGGCGCCCACCATGACAGAACCGATAACAAAGCTGAATATGGCCCCGATCAGTTGCTGCTTGCCCTCTTTTATTGTTGAATCTGCTGCATTTTCAGCCATTGTAGCGCTTAGCGAAGCTAGGAAGATGTTTATCTTGGCGTTACTTTCATCCGCAGTCATCCGTTGTCGCTGTATCATAGATCTGATGAATATCATTAAATTATCTGAAGTAAACCCATCAAAGTGGGAGACTCTATCTACACCAATCTCGCGTGCAATCAAGGCTCCAGAAATTTTATGTAGAAACTCAGGTGCGAGTACGTTTGTAAAATAATCTGACTGGGTCTGTTGTAACTCTGAGTTTGGCGAATATCTTTTATGAGGAGCATTCTTAGAATACAATTGCATGAATTCATTCAAATTTTTGGATAAACCAGCTAAAACACTTTCATCGATTTCTTTCTGAGGGGATACAAGAGTCACTCCCGAGTTTGGAAGTTTTAATGATCCATCTTGTAATCCAGATAACGAGTTTAAATTTAAACTATTTATTGTTCCCTCAGCTGATTCACTAGAATTTATTGGACTATTTTTTTGATCGGAGTTTATCGCAGGATGATAAACAGGCGCTTGGGATTTAACATTAAAGTTTGAACTCATAATAACTCCATTTATCGAGATTAAACTGTTTTAATAATCAGGTAATATCACGAAACAATTAGCTCGCAATACGTCTAACCACGGCCAACTGATTTTGTTGAGATTGATATATCCCTTCAATCATATTGTCCAAATGTTCAGCGCCTACTTTCGTAAATGTTGAAAGTGTCTCCATTATGCGCCGAATCAATTCGTTTATTGAACGAATAAACTCTGTATTTAATGTTAAATCTGCAAATATATTTTTTGCGTCTAAGTTATAATCAGCAGAAATAATATTTAGCGTTCCAGATATCGCTACGTTATTCACATTCACAGCAGCTCCTGTTACTTTGGAGCCAATTTCTACCTTGCGCAAAGTCGTCTCACCAATATTTACTGAGTTATTAATTGCCTTTCCTATACGGCTAATGCCTTGATTCAGACTATCCCCTACCTTCCCAGCCGTATTCCCTACAGCATGCGCTGCGGCTTTGGGCAGTAATTTTGCACCTGCTTTCAGCACACCATTACCGATTAATTTAGCAAGAGACGATGCCATATTTTTTACGAATGATGACAATGAAACCAGAGAAATAAGAAGGAAAGCAACAGCCGCCAATACAACGCCAACAATTTTACCAATGTCCTCCGCTTTTTCCTTGGGTACGCCACAGGCAATCAGGGCATTGGTTATACCAGTGGCGATTTCTTTGGCTAGCATTTGCATTAAGCTACTATTTCCTGTTGCTTCAAGCACTACGTCTGCCACCGCCATAGCAATACCGACCGCTGCAACACAAACCATTAATGCAGACGCAGCACCGAGAGTAGCAACCGTGGCAACAACTGAAACAGCGATCATCACGTAACTAAGAATTTTACTAGCGCAGGATGCCGCCTTACTGGTCTCTTCGGCTTTTTTTTGTGATGCCTCACACTCTTTAGCTTTGTTTTCTGCATCACGACAAGCGGTTTCGTCTATCTTTTCCAGAATAGCCTTTTGTCGTAACGCATTATCAAGATTCAATTTGCCAATCAGCTCTTTCAGCAGAGCAGAGAGAATCGCGAGTTGTCCTAACGCACTAATATGCTTTTCCTTATCTATACTACCGGGTGCGCGATTACCAATTTCTGTAAGAAACTTTTCTATTTCCTCATGCGAGGTGGAAGCTTTTTTTGCTATAGCCAAAGCATCAGTAACTGCGCAAGCGGCCTGTTTCTCTTTTGCATCCAAACGTACTTGAACCGTAGCAATTTCCTTATCTACACGAGTCAGTTCAGATTGTGGATAAGGGGGAGTTTGGGCATTAGAACCCACAGTTTCGGGGAAGGCCGCTATATACTTTTGCACTGGGCCAGTTTCTACACTAAATGCAGGTTGTGAGCCTAAAGAACGTGCGTTTTGAGCAACCGAACTGCCCTTCGCTTTTAAAATATTTAATAAATGACGTTCTTTTTCTACGTCTTCTATATACATTTTCGTTCGTTGGTTTGCCGCGCGCAGCTCAATATTCACTTCCTCAAAAGAGGCCACTAAAGCATGACCTTGAAGGCGAATTGTTTCAGATTCGACGTTGAGCTGTTTCAGCCGATTCTGCATATTACCGATGGTATCTTTATGGAAAATATCCTGTAAGTTGAGCATGGCTTGCAGTAATGCCGTATTGCCATTTAGGTAATTACCCGTGGTTAATGGCGTAGCCTCTTTCGTTAAATTACCCTCAGCAGGACGATTATCAGAATGGGCAATATTCTGCAACCGGCTCGCCAAGGGAGCCTTTGTCATAAGCTGCGGTTTCGTTAGCAACGGGGCTCCGTTAATACCTTTGCGTTGCCGGCTCAATTGTTCCTCTGCAGCTAATTCTCGACAGGCATCCTCAAGAGCCAAAACTTCTTTGCCGGCATTATCTTTCGCGATCAATAACCCACCCGGCCCCACTCCCGCAGCAACAAAAGATAAAGCATGATTAATTCTTTCTCTGGTAAGCTTACTGGGGTCAATAGTCATAATATATTCCTTTAAATAAATTTATCGTCCCTGCCCCGTACATCAGGATCGATTTTCTTCCAAGTTTTGTTTGAGAGCAGACAAATAAGCCTGAGCCTTCTGTTTTAACTCAGCATTAGTCGTATTAATCACCGTAGTCTCAAAACAATGCAAAGCCGCCGAAGTTTTTTTTAGCATCAAGTTGCATTGCCCTGCATGAAATAGTGGTCGGTAATCGTCTTTCGCTAGCATAAATGCCAATGCATATAATTCTGTTGCTTTGTCAAAGCGTTTTTTTAATTGATAAACTGCTGCTAATCCCATGACATAATCAGAATTGTAAAAATCATAAATACTGAGGAATCTGAAAAAAGTTTCTGCTTCGTCTAACTTACCTTGATGATAAAACTCATAAGCGTATGCATAGATTCCTTGCATTGTAGACTCAGGAATATCATGTATATCTTTAAATGTTATACCATCCAACAATGCCTGACAGACATCATCAATATATTTCTCATCTTCAGTAATGGCAGTATTTATCAGAGCCTGTTCTACATTCTTTGATTCACTCATCGCGCTCTCCTTATGTTATATAGCCAAACAGCCCTGATATACCAAGGTCAGTCTAGACGACACTTACGCTAACTATCTTTTAAAAAACGATTGGGAAATATAGAAATAATTATAAAAACCATAAAAAACCTATAATCATTTATAGTCATCATAATACATTTGCTCTACTGATTATTAACGTTATTAGAATCATCACTATCGATTCCACTACTGGTATCAGATTTCACTTCTTCAACAAGCTCTTCTGCAGGAGGAAGATATATACCCATCTTCTCTAACTCTATTCTTTTTAGCCAAATAATAATATTAATTACATCCAGCATGTCATTGTCTCGGACAAAACTAAAAATATTACTATTACGGTAGATTCTGCGTGCTAAAATAATATCTCTTACAACAGGAATACCTTCCGATTCGGCAAAAGCGATAACCGCGAGCGCTTCTGCATTCTTTGCTTTAACTATTACAACAGGGAAATCTGCGACTTCTGGATCGAAATAAATACCTAATGCAATATGTGTTGGATTAGCCATCACGAGTTGAGAGCTTTTTATACTATGCTTTGTTTCCTCTGACAGAATATCCATATGTATTGTTTTTCGCGCATGTTTTATCATTGGATCTCCTTCACTTTCTTTATATTCCTTTTTAACTTCTTGCTTCTCCATTTTTAAATCCTTAATAAACAGATAAATCTCAGCCAAAGTATCCAGAAGCAACAATATTAATGATGACGAGAGAAATAAAAAAATAAAAACAACGCACAGCCATGACCATTGCTCTATCATTTCACTTAGCTGAGACTGATAAAGAATAAATACATCTCGTTTCCATACCATGATGAATATATAAATTGATGTAGAGAAAGACAATAAATATAAAATTGCCTTAACTAATTCTTTTAATGGCCTTATGCCAAATATCTTTTTCATCCCAGAGATTGGATTAAGGTGCGAGAAGTTTATTTTTAACGCCTCTGTTGCCAGCCTGAAACGACTTTGTAATAAAGAAAGTAAAACCCCAGGCAATAAACAGAATAACAAAACAGGCACTACGGCATAGAGAAAAATTCGATACAACTCATCTAGATAGGCAGGTATGTTAATCTCTTTTGGCGATAGTAGTACCTTTTGTAGCAATTCCCCTATATTCTCAAGACTCGAGAACCCACTAATTGCCAGGGAACCACAAACTAAAACCGCTGCAGCAACCAGATCCTTTCCTTTAAAGCTCTGCCCTTTTTTCGCCGAATCGCGGATCTTTTTGTCAGTAGGCTTCTCTGTCTTCTCTGCCATTCTATTCCCAAATAAAAAATATACTTCACCGAAACTCAAATAAAAATAACTTAATTTATTTAAGCGTAAAAATATCCAATAAAAGAGACATGTCTACCATAGATACTAATATTGACGGTATTTCATTATGGAAATAAAGCAAAAAAACGCTAAATGCAATAATAGACTTTATCGCTAGAGAGAGGGAAAAGGCATTAAGTTGCGGGCAAAAACGTGAATATAGCCCCAGTGCAACCTCACTAAGAAATAATGTCACCAAAACCGGTGATGCCAGTATCAACCCTTGGCTCACCAATGAATTTAACCAAGCCCCAATTATCAGTGGTTCAAAATGAGAAAAACCCTGACAGAATGGCATCATGCGATAACTATCAGCAAAAGCCGCGACTAATTTATACACCCCGCCATCAGCTAAGAAAATCATGCATATCAAGCAATTAAGAAATGCAGAAAACTCAGATGACTCAATGCCATTAGCAGGATCAATCGTATCACTAATTGTCGCACCTCGCTGATTATCAATTATCTCACCGATAATATTAGCTACAAAGAAGGGTAAGCAAATTAGAAAAGCAAAGATAATGCCGATTAATAGTTCATATAATACAATATCAATAATTTCTCGCTGCTCTCTGACATCATCACCTACGGATAAATATGGCCACAGACCTAAAATTATATAAATAATTAGGCTATTCTTAATCACTATTCCATTTATAAGTTTAGTGTTTAAAAAAGGCAAGAGAAAGAAAACTGGAGCAATGCGTAAATAGGCAATACTGAGCGTTATCATGCCAGAGCTAAAGGTATCGTATAAAGAAATATATAAGTTAATAGTATTATTATTCATACAACATTTAGGTTAGCGGTTGAAGCGCAATAGATAAAACCTCTAGGGTATAACTCGTTATTTTATCTGCTAACCATCCTGACATCATAAATAACGAGCCGAATACTGCTAGTAATTTCAAACCAAAAGGCAAAGTTTGCTCCTGTAGCTGAGTTACCGTCTGTATTAATCCGACAAATAGCCCAACTATAGTCGCAACCAATACAGGAATAGCGGATAGAATAACGATGAGTAACAATGCCTTATTGCTTGCATAAATTATCTGTTCCATAAGCTATTGCTGAGAAAGTTCAATGTATTGCATAATTAATCCTTTAGATATCAAGGACCATCCATCTATAGCCACGAATAGAATAAGCTTTATAGGAACAGAAATTGTAACCGGACTCATCATCATCATACCTAGTGCCAACAGTATGCTAGAGATAATTAAATCAATCACAACAAAAGGCAGGTAAATATAAAAACCGATTTCAAAAGCAGACTTTATCTCACTGAGTGCATAAGCCGGTAAAAGTGAAAATAGCGATGCACCTTCGTTTTCAATATCAATCTCTTCCTCGCTACGCCCCAGTTGAACAGACTCAAAAAATGAAATCAATTCAGGATCAGCGTATTTCTTCAAATAATATTTATATTTCCCTAGCCCTCCATCAATAAATTCTTCAATCGAGATTGAATCTGTTACTATTACTTTCCGCGTCTTTGAGTACTCATTGATGTCACTGATTACGGGCATCATCACAAAGAGAGAAAGAAGTAGTGCGATTCCGTTCAATGCAATATTAGACGGGATTTGTTGTACTCCCATAGCATTACGGACCATAATAAGAACAATTGATATCTTTAAAAAACAGGTTCCGGAAGCTATAATAAATGGCAAGAGTGAAGCAATTGCTATTATTGCAATAAGCGATATGTCATCAGGCATTTTTATCTACTCTATCTTGCCTAAAGTGGCCATTTTTGTTACTTCAATTCCTAAATCATCATCAATATAGATTAATTCACCTTCAGCAAACAGATGATTATTTGCGTAGATTTTTATTTTCTTTTCCATTTCTTGTTCTAGTTCAAACTGAAATCCTGCCTGAATCTTTGACAGTTCATCAAGACTTATTGACTTTTTACCAAGAACGAAAGTTAAAACAACTGATATTTCGGACATTTTTATAGGAAAAGCGATTAATTCCTCGTCTGGATTCTCGTTCAAAACATCCAAAAAATCATTTTCAGTATTTCCTTCGTTATCAACTAATGTGTCCACAATAATCGCTCCCTGATCCTGATATAAAAATGTTGCTATAGCCTTATCTGATATCTTAAGTTCCATCAAAATATTTTGCACTAGAAGAACATCTCTCAATTCCAATGAATTTAATAGTCTATAACTGATGTTACTGGTTCCTAGAATCCATTTACTCATTATCGGTAAATGTCTTAATGACTCAGTTTCGCCTTTTATTGGTATTAAATAAATTGGTGCACGCGATAATAAAATCCAGCCAACATGATATTCACGAACTTTCAACCAATATTTCCGTCCTGTTTCTCCAGATAAAATACTAATGTCTTGTAATGAGTAAACCCCAGAAAATAATTTTCTTTCCCTTACTTCATTTTTAAATAATTCTAATAGTTGCTGTTCACCGATGTATTCCCAGGCCAACCCAGCCAGTTCTGGCCAAATGTATCGACACCAATCAACAAGATCGATCGCTCCAATTAATCTTTCTTTAGAGCAATGAAGCTGGAAAATTGCATATGTCCTATTGGCTGCTATCGTCTCCGGCAGTACTTGTGGCTCATAGTCAAACTGCTGTTTTATTATTAGCGCATGCTGCCGAGTAACCCGCCGAAAATTAAACATTATGGTTTTTCATCCTGATCCGAATATCCATAATCAAATTTTCTTTCTCTATATGTTTTACGTGGTTCAAAGATCATAGTCCGTTCTGTTTCCAGCAAATGATAATTTTCATCTAAAATATACTGCACGTTATCATCAGAGGCCGTTGCAAATATTCTCTGCATCTTTGCCAGTTGAATTCTGACCGAAGGAGTATCACTCCAAGACGAAAATCGATAATGTAACCCACGCGATGCATTCTCTGGGTTCTCAGGTAGTAACGGCATATACTTGCTCACCTCATTATCAAAAAAGTCATCAAAAGTGCCTGTCTTATCACTGTAAAAAGTAGGCGTTAGATCTATTTTCTGTAACCCTGGCATACCTACCTTATCTAAAAAACCATCCGTTGCATCAACTTCTCGTGACCAACTCAAACCAATAGACCCAGAAAGACATTCTGACTCCAACAATAATTGCTCGGCATCACCCGTTATCATTCCGCCTATAGGTCCTTTATTCTGTAGTGATGGGGGCAATATCTCTCTATTCTTCTCACTTGAATTCTGGTTTGGCGTGCTTATATCTCCCGAATGATATTCACCGCGATATTGTTGTAATTCACGCTGAACCGTGGGCATAGATGAATCAATATGAGTACTTGCGAGCTTCAATATATCAGATAAAGCGATAAGAACTTTAGAGCTCGATATTCTTCTTTGGTTGCCCACACCCTTATTCCCCGCGAATGAGTTCATATGAATAAACTCACGGCCAAATAAATATGTTAATGCCGAATCATGTATTTCTTTCACTTCAGGCTGAGCACTAAAAGAGACTCCCTGTTTAATGTGTAATAACGCTTCTATGATAACTAAAGGTGCTAACAGCAACCCACCCTCCTGCTGTTCACCATCAAGAGATAAACTAGCTTTTAGAAACGGCGCTTTAACCTGATTTAGCTTTTTATTGAGGAGCGTTTCATCCTCAGGTAACATTGCCACAGAAACTAGCACCGAATCGGTGATAAAAGACCTGGATACAGCATCATTAATTGATACTGTCTCATGATGTCCAATATTTAATACCGGATTTATTTTAGATTCGAATACCACCATGAGCCGACAGCTCCTCGATTTCAATTTCCCTCGAAGTCTCAGATTTTAAACTATGGTTGCAGCGTAACCCAGTAAGATATTTTTGGAACTTTTCACACTTTATATTAAAATTCATGACTCGCTTGGTGATTATATTTCTGTTCTGCTTTAGCTGCTTTAAATCTCCATCCAACGTTTCTATCTTATATTTTAATAAGAATATTTCGTTCAAAACTATTGATTTCTGGCGGCGATTATCAAAAAAATCCTCTCTGGTAAACTCCATTTTCTGATCGAATAATCCAGCTTGCATATCTAAGATTTCGATCCGCGTAGCGATGCTTTCAACTTTCTCACTCACTGATGTTATTTTCTTATTTATTGAGTTCAATTCAATCTGGGAACGCTTCAGTTTTTTTTCAAGCAAACGTAAGTAATTTTTGTTTTTAAGAAGTAAGTTCATACAACGCTCTTTGTGTTTCTAAAAATAGACTCTTCGCACCGGTCTTCTGTTTTAAAAACAGTTCTATTTTCTCTTTTCTATCTAATGCTCGATCATTTTCCTGATTTTCACCACGCTGATACTCTCCTAAATCCAGATAAAATTGAATGTCATCTAACCGGGCTAGCATGTCCCGTAAATCTGTGGCAGCCTGATAATGCTCAGGAGTCGTGATCTTCGAGAAAATACGGCTTACGCTCTTTAATATATCAATGGCAGGATAATGCCCGCGTCCGGCTAATCTATAATTAAGATAAATATGACCATCTAGAATTGAGCGAATCTCATCACCAATGGGATCTATCTCCTCCTCGCTTTCTAGCAATATCGTATAGAAAGCCGTAATGGAGCCTTGTTGCATGTTGCCTGGTCGCTCTAATAAAGAAGGAAGTTGCTCAAATACAGAAGCTGGGTAACCGCGCCGAGCTGGCAACTCCCCGGCTGACAGCGCAATATCCCTAAGTGCTCTGGCGTAACGCGTCATAGAATCAACAAATAACACCACATTCTTTCCCAAATCACGAAAATATTCCGCTATTGATGTGGCCAGCAACGCTGCATTACAACGCTCCACCGAAGGGCTATCGGAGGTAGCATAAACCAGGATGGTCGAGTCTCGGCGCGGGGAATCAGCTATTTCATTAATGAATTCTGTGACTTCTCGTCCCCGCTCCCCAACCAACGCGACGACACAAACATCAGCATCAGAATGCGCTATTATCATATTCATCAACGATGTTTTGCCTGCACCTGCAGCCGCGAAAATACCCAAACGCTGCCCTCTGCCGCAGGTAAGTAAACCATCTATCGCTTTGATTCCAGTATCAAATCTGTTACCAATTGCCCTCCTTTGTGTGATTTCTGGTGGCGATGAATCTATGTTCCTCCACTCCAACGGTTGGTTATCTGGAGGTTCAGAAGAGCTGTAGAAAGACTGAATCTCCTCACCCGAGGCCTTAAATACTTTTCCTAACAAAGACTCGCTCATAGGAAACTGAAAGGGTTTACCCAACGGTAAAATTACCGCATCCAGAGAAAGTCCCTGAACTCGACCTATCAGACTTAATAGAGTTTGCCCGGCACAGAAACCAATAACCTGAGCTTTAGCGATTAACTCTCCGTTAGTCAAAGAACGTTTAATCACACATATCTCGCCGATGAAACACCTAGGTAATGGAGCCTCGATTAATACACCGCTTATTCGGGTTGGATGAGCGCCATAGTCAAATAATCTCATAATTTAATAAATTAAAATTTCTTCAAGATGCGTGCTGCGATCGAAGAATTCTTCCAGACTATTAGCAAACAAACTCAAATCATCCAAAGCTGCGCTATTTAAAACGGCGCTCATAATTAATAAATTATCATGAACAAGTAACGCTGGCTGCCCTGGTTGAAAGCAAGAAGACTGATACTCTAATATAGAGTTAAGTAACCTAACGCTGACCTGCTCGATCCTGGAAGGAATGTATTCAGATAGTGACATCCAGAGAATAATATCATCACTGTGCATGTCAACATTAATAGCCTGCCTTCCGTCAAGCTCAAGTTGAACGGTAGAGTGGCAATCAAGATTTTTATTAACTAAATCATCACGCCCTACCGAGCTAAGGAAAACATTAAGCATTTCAATAAATTTATATTTCATATAAACTCCATTCATATGGTTTTTATTACATTTATTTTTGTAGATTCTGAAATTTCATTAAAGGAGATCACCTCTAAATCAGGGAAACGACCTTCTACGATTTTTTTAACGAAACGGCGAATATCAACAGGAACTAGAACTATCAAATCTCTCAAAGAGATATTTACATTACTTATTGCCAGCGATAGTGATTGAACTATTTTTTCCGCATTATCTGGCTCTAAGTTTAAAAATGTCCCTCCTGATGATTGTCGAATTCCTTGCCTGATAGTATCTTCAACACCTCCGCCAAGCATTAATACATTCATTACGCCTAAAACTGAGAACTTATCTGATATATATCGGTTTAACGTACATCGAATATGTTCAACTAACATCAGTGTATCTTTCTCTTTAGGAGCCCATTGCACTAAAGATTCTAAAATCAGCTTCATATTTCGTATTGATATTTTTTCGGCTAAAAGCCTTTGAAATACTTCGGTGATTTTCTGTACTGTGGCATGTCTATAACATTCTTTCAGTAATTCTGGACATTTAGCTTCCAGATCATCTAATAAATTTTTGGCTTCCTGAATACCAAAAAACTCGTGGATATGACGTAATAATAACCCGCTAATGCAACCGACCATTTCCGTTATATCATCGCAAAAATTCAGACCTAGCACCGTCGCATTTTCCTGGTTTTTACTATCAATCCATTTACTCGAAGAACCATTATCTTCTTGTATAACAAATAACTCTATGCCTAAAATGTCCAGTTCATCAGTTGAACCAATGATTTTTAAATGACCGAATCTTATACTAAATTCGCCAGCAAATATTTCATTGATCAAGATAATTATCTTTCCTTGCTCGATGGTAGGGGAGTAATTTATCGCTATATCTGGAACTCTATATCCAAATTTTATGAAAATATCCTTTTTTATTTTTAGCGAAAAGTCTCTATCTTCTAATATTTTCTGATGAACAACAGACACTGAAACAATTATAGGCAGAGTTTCTGGAACATAATCATCAATGTTCTCTATAGTCCTGATGGTCTCGCCGGTAGTAACATTATTAGGAGTATCTATAACTCCCGTAGGTACTTTATTAACCGATTTATCTTCTTTACTTTTTTTATAGAACCGATAAAAATACAGACCAAAAAGTAGGCAGGAAAGTATAATAAATATGAACGTTGGAAATCCAGGTAAGAAACCTATAGTACAAGTTATAATTGCAGTAACCAGAAGAGAAAAGTCATTATAAAATAGCTCTGATACAATATTTTCCCCAAGGTTTTTATCATTCCCACTCACCCTGGTAACAATAAAACCAGCGCTGATGGAAATCAGCAGTGCAGGGATCTGCGCAACCAAACCATCACCGATCGTCAGAAGTGTATAACTACTGAGTGCAGCGGACATATCCATTCCCATCTGAGCAACACCTACAGAAATCCCCCCAACAAGATTGACAAAAATAATAATGATACCGGCGATAGCATCACCTTTAATAAACTTCATTGCGCCATCAAAAGAACCAAATAACTGACTTTCCTGTTCTAGAACGCCTCGCCTTATTTTCACCTGATCGTTATCAATAATTCCCGAACGCGCATCAGCGTCAATACTCATTTGTTTGCCAGGCATGGCATCCAGAGAGAATCTCGCTGCCACCTCAGCAATACGCTCTGAACCTTTGGTGATTACAATAAATTGCACAACAGTGACTATGGCGAAGACGACTATCCCTACGACTAAATTGTCCTGAATAACAAACTCGCCAAAAGTAGCTATAATATCTCCAGCATCAGCTTCTAATAGAATCAGTCTGCTGGTACTGATAGAGAGCGCTAGTCTAAATAAAGTACTAATAAGTAAAATAGAGGGAAATGTCTTGAAGTTAAGAATATTGGTGATATAAAACGAACCCATAAAAATAAGTACAGAAATCATGATATTCAAACCGATCAAAAAATCGATTAAGAAAGTTGGTAAAGGGACGACTAGCATAGCTATCACTGTCACCATTACCAAAAGAACCATTAACTCAGGCTTACTCCTAAGTTGAAGCAGGAACCATGACAGTCTACGCATTTTCATCCCTACTCTTAACTTTATTTATTCTTTTCACTGCATCTTCTTTCAATTTTATCTGGCTAATTTTTTCTTTCATTAAATGGATGAGTTTGTCCCTTTTCTCTAACGAGAAAAAAATATCTACAGACACACTGGAGAAACCACTCAATAACAACTGTAAAAAAATAGCCTTGGTTTCATATGTCACTAATGATAACTTTTCAGAATAAAACTTGGCCAAACTTATTTTATAATTATCTATATTCCTGATCCCAGAAACGAAAAGATTAGACAATTCTTGATCATTACTTATGCTTATAAGCTCTGTACTCATTATTTTCTGCAGAAAATGAATCTCAACTGATTGAATCTCCCTTAAACCACCAACTCTACGGAATAGATCACCAAATTCTACAACGTTAATATTTCCTGTAGGGATAGATTGCAAATCGCAAGCTAGTGAACGTGTTAGGTAACGCAGCATAATTTCTCGTTGCTGACTCGTTATTTCACTTACCCATTGTTCGTAAATATAAATGATTGGGCCATCGTAGCAAATAAAGTCACGATATATATCCCGCAGTTGAATCGATGTCTTATCCAAGGAATGCGAGAACAACCTTGCCGATAATGCTACGTTAACGCCCGCTTCAGTCCTACGCTCTGTATCTTCTTCGGTTAAGACACTTTTCAACGTATTTAAATTACTAACGATCTTACTGGTTAGTTTTTTTCGTCGTAGGAGCTCAAAAATAACCATCAACATGTCGCTGGTATCAGGAAACAACTGAGCCAGAAAAGAACGTAATTTGGGAGGAGTCATTTCCTCGCGATTAATGATTTTTTCAATATGACTTACTTTCTCGTCAGCGTTATCATCCAAAATTCTCTCGGTAAATATCGTATTATCATCACTCGATGAACGTAATTCTTTGCGCCGATTAAACTGCGAGGCTAACATCGCCATTGATGCATATTCGCTAGTGTTATCGATGATGCCTTGCCCACGTAGCGTATTCTCACTGTCACCAGCAGTGTTTTGAGCTTCCTCATTCTTATCACGTTGCGCCGAGATATAACGTGAGTTTCCACCAAGTGGGGCTATGGCCATGGACTATCCATATAGTTCTGCAATAATTTTATCGTTCCTTGTAGCTGTTCATTTTTGTTTTTTATTCTATCGCTCAAACGCTCTTTTTCTGAAAATTGCCTACCATCCCAGGCCTCTGACTCACTTAATAAACGAGGCTGGATCAGAAAAACCCTAATCATTTTTTGTTGATTAGTACTTCTATAGCTGAATAGTCGCCCTAAATAAGGGATACTACCGAGTAGCGGGATTTTCTCCTCGGTTTCTTCTAATTGTTCGCGGGTATATCCACCGATAAGTAAACTGCCTTCTTTGGCTATTCGAGCAACAGTACTGATATGAGTTCTATTGACTACAGGTAAACCGCCAATCTTTTCTACATCCCCGCTACCGCTACGACCGGGAGAACCGTCCTCAATATTTACGTCCATTTCAACCTGCCCTCCGTGCGAAATCCGTGGTAATACACTCACCATAGTGCCGTAGGTCACCTGCTCGAGAGTCGCGACCCTTTCACCTTCCAGCCGAGCATAGAAACTCGAACTGTTATCAAAAAGTGCCGGGACGTTTTCCTGCGTCAATACGATAGGACGAGAAACTATTTGAGCATCACCAGTACGGCTTATTGCATCAATACGTGCCAAAAACCTGGCGCTATTTGACAGATTGCTTTGATTAAAAACAATGTCACCCCCGCCTGCGGTTACGCTACCAACCTGCCAACGGACGCCCACTTCATCTAATTTTTTTTTCGATATATCAATAATCCAGAGAGAAAGTTCAATTTGCCGACGAGAAACGTCTAGGGCGTTAACTAATTGATATATGTAGCGAGTTTGTTGCGCGGAACCAGTAACTAACAGACTATTACTATCAGGATAAGCAACTACGGAAAAGTGACTACTTCCCGTGTCAGTAATAGCTCCGTAATTTTGTTGCGCCAAATCCAGCGCCGCCGGTGGTAACGGAAAACCTGTTTCTATCTGATTTGAAATATCTTCACGCGGAATAACATGAACGTTGTTACCCAAAGCATTTTTACTGAACAATGAATTAATAACGGTGACCATGCCTGGAATCGTCACGGCTTTGCCCCGTTGGCTAAAAACACGATCGTTAACCGACGAGTGCTTTAACGGGATAATAGTCACATCAGTCCCTGCTTTCTCTTCGACTTGAATCCGCTCATCCAAGTAGCGAGCGGTAGCTAATACTAATTCGACATAAAGTGGAGGGCCTGCAACATAGACTACGGATGCTTTACCCTCTGAACGTAGTGGATAACGCGAGTCATAAATTCCAGTGGTCTTAATATAGTTAAGCAACTCACTCCAACTTGTTGAACGCAAGTTTATTAGTTCATTGCGAATTTCACTATTATCATATACATATATACTGGTTCCATCGTCATACCATATTAAAGCCGTCCGTCTAGCTAATGACTTAAACATTTCTTCCGGTTGTGACATGTCAAAATTGCCAGTCACTTTTTTTTGCATTGCAATTTTGCTAAGAATAATCGGCTTTTCTATCCTGGATGAAACGACGTCAAATACCTTATTAATCGTTATATTATTGGCAATAAATGAACTCTGACTTTTTTCCCGGTCTACCGGCGTAGCGGTAATAACCTCTCCGAATCCTGGAGAGGCATAGCTAAAAGTTAATAAAGATAAAATTAATATTTTAGAGAAAAGGTATGGATTAACTATCATATAAACCACTCTCCAGGTGCCTTATCTCAGATGGAGTGAGCCCGAAATTTCTTTTTATGTCTAATGTAAAATGAGATGCAGAGCAGTAACCACAAGCTAACCCCACATCCAATATTGACATATCACTTTCAATTAGCAGTAAGACCGCGGTTGCCATACGCCAACTCATCATCTTTTTTTTCGCCGATGAATTAAAACTTTTACGACACAGAAATCTAAAGTAGGGGGACGATAATCCATAATTTTTGCTCAACTGAGATATTTTTATATTTTCTCCATTAGCTGACTGTGAAATAAGATAACGGAATATTCCATATGCCTCATACCGGCGAAGAATATTTAATAATGATAAATAATACCCCCCCCCGTTCATGACTTCAGAAATAAGTAAACCACTCACTTCAGAATTACGCCAGGTTGAATAATTCCTGTCATACCAGACAGGGACAGAATCTTCAAATTTGATTTCACTATCGGATGGAGGCCTTTTACCTTTATTTGATTGTGATTTAGCCTCATCAAGCGTTGCTAAAATTTCAATAGCACTAAATATAGGTATCCCACTGATATTCCAAACTCCGGAAATCTGATTTAAGTCATCCAAACTCGGCGCAATTAAAAGTGAGGAATCCAGTACCAGACCTTTTTCTTTCCGTATAAATGATGGGTATTCTAATATAGAACCTTTCACCATTGGCCTGACATAGAAAATCATGCAATCAAGAGCAGGTAGTTCTCCGTCCACATTATTGTTGCTCTTACTTATACTCATGAATAAAAAACCTTAACAGGAAGTAGCATCTGATTATTTAAACAAAATCTGGTTATACTCTACAATTAGCAACAATCACATTCTTTGGAATTATTAGGAAAAAAACATCCTTTATAAAAGGATGCCGGTACCAGAAACGATAAGAATTAGTGCGATTTATTCCGATGAGTAATAGATTCAAATCGGCAATAATAACCAAACTTTAAAAGATGTATGCGAACTATTTTAGTTGTATTCTCTTTAAGAAATACAGCTCATCATTAATGACTGATTTTTACACCAATAGAACCTTCGTTGCTATGAATAATAACGCCGATTTTTATATAATAAAAATAGCCTCTGGTCGAATGACTGGCACCGAATTATTGTTTAAATCTAAAGGTTGCCTGATATTTGCGAACACAGAGACAGACTATAACGTTGTGACTGATGAAGAGAATGACTTAATCAGTTACTTTTTTCCTATTGATACTGGCAATTATAAGTTAACTTTTTTTTCATCCTATACCAATGAAGCAAACAAATCAGATGCTAAACTATCAGTCATTTTTGAAGATTTAGATAATGAAAAAGACACACCTAAACTGACTACCGATGTCATATTACAAACGGTCTTATTCCCCGATACGTTTCCTATACTGGTTAAGTCGATCGATGATTCATGGAATTATGAATCCTTCGATGAGCTAGGACAAAAAGATACAATGGACTCTTCTCTACCACAGAAAAATGGAAGTTTGATAAAGAGAGGAACATCTAAGCATTTAATTATTATATTTATTTCAATGTTAACTGTTGGCTTGATTTTATTAACAGTCATGACTAACAATCATAATTCTAATGTGCAAGTAGATAAAATCATTACAAGCAACATATCTAAACTTTTAGGTGAATCATCAATTCATTTCACCATTATTCTGCAAGCAGAAGGAAGAGGGAAAGATCAAGTCATTGTAAATAGCCGCCGCGATGCAGACTGGGTATCTCAGCAATTGCTCACGTCAAACTATGCTGGCTTAGTTGACATTATTTTAGTTAGCGAGTTAGAGAAAGAGCTAATGTCCTTAATCACCCCCTTTTCATCGTCAGTTTTAAATATTGATATGAGTTATCCTTGCTCACCTATTGTTAAGTTATTGAAAAGCTCGGATTACTTATCAGAAGTAGAAAAAATAAATGAAACGATAAAATCTAGAGTTAGCTGTGCTAACGAGATAGAAGTTAAGTTTTATCATAAAAAAGCAATTTTTGATGATGCAATAAGAGGAATAAAAGCAAGTAATGTGCCATTCAGAATTATAGAAGATGAAAAAAAACCTATTGTGGTTGTAAGCTCAAATCTTAGTGACAATCAACTGATATCAACCATGAATTTTGTCAAAAAATTCATTAGTGAATGGGGGAGTAATTACATTCAATTCTCTATTTCACTTAGTGATAATGAATTATATGAAGGAGTGTTTATTAATGATATAAATGAAAATATAAAAATCAATAACAATCATTGGGATTTTAAACAACATTCTTACTAAGAAAATAAAGAGAAATTAATCATGCCAACGACAACATTATCCACGCCAAACTATACCGTTAAGAACTTTGAAAACACGACACCACTATCCGGGCAAACAGCAAACTTTGCTTATGATATTGCTGGAAAATTCACTGAGCCCACAAAAGACCTAATGAATAAAATCGAGGCGGCGCAAAAAAGTGCTATAGAAGATATCTCTAACCCAATTAAGTTAATAGATTATACATTGTATCTAGGTCAATATTCTGCACTTAGGCAAGCACAATCTAACGTTGCAAAGAAACTCCTCGACCTTACATCCGGGATTATTCGTAATATTTAGAACTATATAATATAAATTAGAGCATTGCACATGAGTCATTTAACCAGTTTAATTTCATTTAAAAATCAGCTCCCTGATATTGGTGAATCCGTTTTCGACGGAGCAGGCCAGCTCGAAGGGATAATAAAAAAATTGTTCAGCCAGCAAGCTGCCGCAACCAGTCAGGAGAAAGCTGCAATAGTTAATTTAATCGAGCATGGAAATATAACTGATTCCGCAGAATTAATCAGAGTCGGTCAGATACGATTGGGAAAACATGCTGAAGTTGTATCACTGGCGAATACATTGGTTCGTAAAGCTATTTCAGCTGTAGAAACTACGATAAAATCTCAATAATGATGCGAATAAGCCGGTTTATATTATGTGCAGCCATTGCCCTATTTTTGACTGGCTGCGATCGCCAAGATTTACTAACCGAGCTAGATCAGCGTCAAAGCAATGAAGTCTTGGCGACCTTACAACAATACGGTATTCAGGGTAAAAAAAAGGCAAATGGCAAGTTGGGTTACTCCATTCATGTTTCTAAAAATGATTTTATTGCGGCGGTAGATTTACTCAAGCAATATAACTTGCCTTCTAAAGAATCCGTAGAAATTATTCAGGCATTTCCCAGTGATTCTTTAGTTGCCTCACCTCATGCAGAACGAGCCAGATTACTTTCACTGATTGAACAGCGGCTTGAACAATCTGTTTTGACCATACCAGGAGTTGTCAATGCCAGAGTGCATGTGAGTTATCCTCTATTAAATAATAGCAGGACTACTCAGCAGCAAAATATATCCTGTTTAGTGACTTATGCTGGTAGTGAAGATCCAAACCAATTGATGACTAAAATAAAACTTTTTTTAAAAAATAGTTTTTCAGACAGTTCATATGACAATGTCTCTGTAGTTATTGTTGAACGTCCGATTATTCAACGTAGTGTATCACTAGATAGTAAATATAATACTTTTAATCCATATTATATTTTGATAATCATCCTAATCACTAACTTAATTATTTTCATGCTCTTCTATTTTCGTAATTCCGCACGTTTTATGGAAAAAAGAAGTGGTTCATCCAAAAAGATCAATACCCAATAGGAGAATTTAATGGATCATTTAAAAATATTGCTATCACCTGGAAGCTACTTTCATTCTGATCACAGAATAATGGAGCATAATAACTCACCAATTTATCTTCAGGCTTTCCAAAATAATTATTTAATTGCTAAATATCAACTACCTATTCCACGCAAGCTGTCACTCTGCATTCCTAAGGTGATTAAGGAATCGTGGGGTAACTTACCAGATATAGCCTGGAGATTAGGAATACTTGGAGTTGATACAAAACATCATCCATATTTATTAACCGATGATGATATAGAGTTAAGAAACAATATGCTACCTAAGTTCAAATACATATTACAAAAGTATAAAGAAAAATATGTTACCCCAAATTATATAATGGCTTTTGGCGCACTACAACTTGTTGAAACGATTATTTTTTTCGATACAACATTGAAAAGCAGAGCTGAACGCGTATTTAGCCAACGTGTGATGAACATCATGCGCACATTGCAATGTGCGAGACTACCCTTCAATTTGATAGAAATGGTTTGTTATCATGTTAAAAGTAAAAAAAACACCCTTGCATGAAATATCAAATGAAAAAGTACTTATCAAGAGGTGCTGTATTAGTTCTAATGCTTATCAAGTACGCATAATCGAATACGCAAAGAAAGAAGCAAAAAAAAGGTTGTCTAAAGCTGAAGTTGAAATCAAACATATAACTGATCAAGCACATAATTTTGGCTTCAAGAGCGGGATTTTTTTATTTATTGACACTGTCATTTCAGCAATAAGCCTCTATCAAGAAATATGCAACAAAAATATTGCCAATATTGAGGTGAGACTTAAAAATAAATTACAGGAAATATTTGGAGATACGAGATTTATCGAATTGGTTTCTGAGCATTTTCATGGCTTTTCAATATCATCACCAAATATTGAACTACACATTCCCAAAATTCATTACGCTAAAATAATAGAAAACCTGAAGAATGAATCTTATGTCATAGAAAGTAATCAGGAAAATATAATTCTCAAGGTAGGTGATGAAATCATAGTATTTGATCCAAATAAAGACCGTCCTGAATTCTTGCAAGAAATATTTCCACCAATAAAAAAACACATATTGAACATTAACGGAATTGTTAACTTAAAAAAAACCAGAGAAATAATAAGATTGACCACATGCAACCAGCGAGAAGAAAATGAAAATAACGAGCAACCTGAATAAAGTTATAGCTAATACCGGAAATGCCAAGAGAATAGAAATGAACAAAATTAACATTCACTCATTAAAAAATGATGCTTCTGAGAAATTGGCTTATGAACTTGTTAATAATATAAAAATCAACCAATTAAAAAACCTGAAAGAGGCCTATAAAGTGATTTCAGAAAAGCTTAATGGCAATGATAATAATACAAAATCTAGTATTATTGTTCATGCTAATACTTTACTACAGTCAAGCGAAAGTAAAGAAGATAAAGAGCTTTCGTCCAACATTATCATTCCATTTTTAATAAACGAATCCATCATTAATAAAACCCTTAAAGAGTTCACTAGCAGTATATTAAACAATCAACTTAGTTACATTGAGAGTGATGATGAGGAAGACATTTTCTAATTTAACACCGATTATATATTATTTGCTTTTCTCTGTTGGATCAGCCCATTCGACATGTCTAAACTCTGCCGCCGAAAAATGGAATGTACCCTCTGTTATTCTTGAATCTATTATTTCTCAGGAGTCATCCTGGAAAATCAATGCGAAGAATAAAAACGAGAATGGCAGTCATGACATTGGCTTGATGCAGATAAATTCAATTAATATCTCATTACTGCAATCGGCTGGTATTATTGATAACGCAAATATGTTGAAATCTCCATGTATTAACATTCAGGCTGGGGCTTATTTGCTTAGTCTCAAGTTTAAAAAATATGGTTATAGCTGGAAAGCTGTAGGAGCCTATCACTCTGAAACCCCCAGATTTAGGGATAAATATGCCAAACTCATAATGGAAAAAGTATATTCAGATGCCGATTTGTCAGAGACAAAATCTCAAGTGTTAGCTAACACACCTTAAATATAGTTATAGTAAATTAATATGTGTTACAACTCACAAACCATCTTATCATTAAAAATAGTTTAAATATCTTATATCCATCTGTAATTTAATTACCTTTACAACTTAATTCATATGTTTCGAGTTTTGTTTATTCATATTTATTATCAATAACCATCTTGTAATAAGTTATAACAACCATTTAGTGAACCAAGAATATTAGACTTATCCTAATTTATATCGTTTAATGATTCACGAACATCAGAATAGTCTGTGTAAATGAATTGATATAAGGAAACGATTATATGCACAAAGGGAAAACCATACGACTGAATGGCAGCATCGTGTTTGATACATTACAACGAAGCTTGGTTAATGATGAAAAAAAAATAAGATTATCTGAGAATGAGTCACGTCTTTTGCAAATGCTCTTAGAAAAAACCTGTGAGAAAAGAGAAATACTATATACCATTTGGGAATCGCGTGGTGTCATTGTTACGGACAGTAGCTACTACAAACTTATCAAGCAACTTCGCCAATCATTTGTAATGATAGGTGAAAATGAAGATCCAATAATGACTCTTCCACGCATTGGCGTTAGATTCGTCGGCACACAAGAAGAATTCATTCCTACAACACCATCAAAAACAAAGATTCTTAACATAATTAAAGATATTAAATTAAAAATAGCATCTTCTTTTTTTATTATTGCCGCAATTTTATTCTCCTACGCTTTTATTAGCATTTAATGAGCTATATATGTTTTTTATTTTTAAAAATTATCGTTTATTTATTCCACTATTTGTAGCCATATGGATTAGTCTAACTGGTTGTAGTATGAGCACCCATTATTTTCACTCCTCGTTTTCTATTGAAGGGAACGTTTCTTCATCAATACAGGAAATACCGGAAAACTCACGGATAATAATCACTGTAAGCAACATGAATCCAGAAACAACTAAAGACAGAGTAATTCAGGAATTTACGTTCCTAACAAAAAAAATGAAAAGAAATCATCCCTTTCGTATGAAAATAGCTGAAAACCTTCTAACAAATGAAAAACACATCCAGTTTAGTGTCAGAGTAGAATATGATGATGAGTCAATTATGATGAGTGATAAAATCGTAGCTATACAGATCGATAAACACATGTTGGAAGGAAGGAAAATAACTGGACTATTACTAACCGTGACACAATCTTAACTTTAGTTGAACGAATAATTAAAGATATTTGACGACTACATTATTTCATGCCGTGAAAATTTTTTCGCCAAAACATTCTAATGTTATTTATAAGTTATTATTTTTTTATTTTTTCATCTATCTAATGAATATTACAAAGATTCCATGGCCCGCTGCACAACATATATAGCTGCGGCAAAAAAGTTATAAGATTATTGTTGAGCACAGATCGGTATTTTATGATTAAAATTGATCTGCACTGCGAATGAGTTGCAGAAAATAATTATCTGTAAAATTTCTTTACCACAGACAGATCAGAGATAGCGGCAACCTAGTGCGTACTGCACGACTACGCTTGTTGTCCTATCACTGCAGGATAACTTTGCGAGATGCCTCCAGCTTTTACCCGTGTCAGTTTGCTAGTTGCTGGGATAATATGTCCCAAGAGCCGATGCGAGGTTACCGCCCCCTGCGTGATCAGAGCTGCTGTGCTCTTAGGCCACATTCACGTAGTATTTACCTATGCTGAATTACCGTGATAATTAACGATAACAATTAAAATCACAATTAACTTTAATTTCAATGGATTAGAAATATATACGCATGAATAATACCGACAAAATCGACGCTCACACCCCGATGATGCAGCAGTATCTACGATTAAAAGCCCAGCATCCGGAAATTCTGCTGTTTTATCGTATGGGCGATTTTTACGAGCTGTTCTATGATGATGCCAAACGTGCATCGCAATTGCTTGATATCTCGCTAACCAAACGTGGTGCTTCTGCCGGTGAGCCAATTCCAATGGCCGGTGTTCCTCATCATGCGATTGAAAACTATCTGGCTAAGCTCGTCCAAATGGGGGAGTCTGCCGCAATTTGTGAGCAAATAGGCGACCCGGCAACCAGTAAAGGGCCGGTAGAACGGAAAGTGGTTCGCATTGTGACACCTGGCACAGTGAGTGATGAAGCCTTGTTAAATGAGCGCCAGGATAACCTACTAGCCGCAATCTGGCAGGACGCCCGTGGGTTTGGTTATGCCACTCTAGATATCAGCTCTGGCCGCTTTCGCGTTTCCGAACCCGCTGATACAGAAACTATGGCGGCCGAATTACAGCGGACCAATCCAGCTGAATTATTGTATCCAGAAACCTTCGAACAGATGTCGTTGATTGAACAGCGACACGGGCTGCGCCGTCGACCTTTGTGGGAGTTTGAGCTGGATACCGCCCGCCAGCAATTAAACTTACAGTTTGGCACCCGCGATCTTATCGGTTTTGGCGTAGAACAAGCCCATCAAGCCCTGCGTGCCGCCGGCTGTTTACTGCAATATGTTAAAGATACTCAACGTACCTCATTGCCACATATTCGCGGGTTAACGATGGAACGGCAACAAGACGGCATTATTATGGATGCTGCTACGCGTCGAAATCTTGAATTGACTCAAAGTTTATCCGGAGGAAGTGATAATACTCTCGCGGCAATTTTAGATCAGTGTGTAACACCGATGGGCAGTCGGATGTTAAAACGCTGGTTACATATGCCTATTCGCGACATTAATGTGCTCAATCATCGTCAGCAGGCAATCAGTGGTTTGCAAAATATCACTGCGGAACTGCAGCAGCCACTGCGGCAGGTTGGTGATTTAGAACGTATTTTGGCACGATTGGCTTTGCGCACCGCTCGACCGCGCGATTTGGCCCGGATGCGCCATGCATTTCAGCAATTGCCTGAAATTCACCAATTGCTTAGTTCCGTTGAGGCTCCCCACGTTCAGAACCTGCTATCGCAGGTAGGTAAATTTCAAGAACTCTTGGATCTGCTAGAACGCGCTATCGTTGAATCTCCTCCTGTATTAGTACGAGATGGCGGCGTTATTGCCTCAGGCTACAATGCTGAGTTAGATGAATGGCGTAGCCTTGCCGATGGAGCTACCGATTACCTCGACCGACTGGAAATTCGCGAGCGGGAAAAACTGGGGCTGGATACGCTCAAAGTTGGATTTAACGGTGTCCACGGCTATTTCATTCAGGTGAGCCGTGGCCAAAGCCATTTGGTGCCAATTCACTATGTACGTCGCCAAACGCTGAAAAATGCGGAACGCTATATCATTCCAGAACTTAAAGAATATGAAGATAAAGTTCTGACCTCCAAAGGTAAGGCGCTAGCGATTGAAAAAGGCCTTTATGAAGAAATTTTCGATCTACTATTACCCCATCTATCCGACCTACAGCTGAGTGCGAACGCGCTAGCTGAGCTTGATGTATTAACCAATCTGGCCGAACGGGCAGAAACGTTAAACTACACGTGCCCCACGCTCAGCGACAAACCGGGCATTAAGATTGTTGCAGGTCGTCATCCCGTGGTGGAACAGGTGCTACGAGATCCTTTTATTGCGAACCCGTTATCACTTTCACCACAGCGCCGGATGCTTATCATCACTGGCCCGAATATGGGCGGTAAAAGTACCTATATGCGTCAGACGGCCTTAATCGTGTTGCTGGCTCATATGGGAAGTTTTGTTCCTGCCGAACAGGCGACTATCGGGCCAGTCGACCGTATTTTCACCCGTGTAGGAGCCGCGGACGATCTTGCCTCTGGCCGCTCTACCTTTATGGTGGAAATGACCGAGACGGCCAATATTCTGCACAATGCAACAGAACAAAGCCTGGTCTTAATGGATGAAATTGGTCGTGGTACATCAACCTACGATGGTTTATCTCTGGCCTGGGCCTGCGCTGAAAATCTGGCCAGCCGCATCAAAGCAATGACGCTATTTGCTACCCATTATTTCGAATTAACCACCTTGCCGGAAAAAATGGAAGGCGTGGTTAACGTGCATCTGGATGCCATTGAGCATGGGGATACTATCGCCTTTATGCATACCGTACAGGACGGGGCGGCCAGTAAAAGTTATGGTTTGGCCGTGGCCGCGTTAGCCGGTGTACCCCGTGACGTCATCAAACGAGCGAGACAAAAGCTACGGGAGCTTGAGTCACTCTCCAACAATGCAGCGGGTAGCAATATTGATGGCTCCCAGCTTACTCTGCTGAATGAAGAAGTTTCTCCTGCAGTGGAAGCACTGGAAACCTTAGATCCCGATACGCTTAGCCCTCGTCAGGCCTTGGAATGGCTCTATCGCCTGAAAAGTATGGTGTAAGGTAATATGGAGTTATCGGTTAGGATTTTTGCGATTAAAGCTATTTTTCTAGCCGGCTCTTTTGGCGCTGAATCAGTCAGTGCCTTAGGCCAAATTGCTTGATAATAAGAAACCATCTTCTTAAAGGGCCGGTTTCAGTCGAAAAAAAACGGTGGACGAGATGTCCACCGTTTTTATTTAACCCAGCAACAGAATTTACTTCTATCATCAATAAATCGTGAAGTAACACTGCTTCGATTTAGCGAATACTGAATCTGTTTTCGCTCTCTTATCTATTGCCTTAATTCAGGCTGCCGATAAGCTTTTTACTCGCGAAACAGAGCTTCAATACTCAAACCTTGTGTTTGCAAAATTTCACGCAGACGGCGTAAGCCCTCAACCTGAATTTGACGAACACGTTCACGGGTTAAGCCGATTTCCCGACCTACATCCTCAAGGGTTGCAGCTTCGTAGCCTAACAGACCAAAACGACGAGCCAATACCTCACGCTGTTTAGCGTTCAATTCGAACAGCCATTTGACGATACTTTGTTTCATATCATCATCTTGCGTGGTGTCTTCCGGCCCGTTTTCATTTTCGTCGGAAAGAATATCCAGCAATGCCTTCTCTGAGTCGCCGCCTAACGGTGTATCAACAGAAGTGATACGTTCATTCAGGCGTAACATACGGCTCACGTCATCGACCGGCTTGTCGAGTTGCTCGGCAATCTCTTCCGCACTCGGTTCGTGATCTAATTTATGAGAAAGCTCGCGCGCGGTGCGCAAATAGACATTCAGCTCTTTGACAATATGGATTGGCAAACGGATGGTACGGGTTTGGTTCATAATCGCCCGTTCAATCGTCTGACGAATCCACCATGTTGCGTAAGTAGAGAAACGAAAACCGCGTTCTGGATCAAATTTTTCCACTGCGCGAATCAGACCAAGATTGCCTTCCTCGATCAAATCTAACAGCGCCAAACCGCGGTTACTGTAACGACGAGCGATCTTCACCACCAGCCGTAAGTTGCTTTCAATCATACGTCGACGTGACGGCACATCCCCGCGCAGTGCACGTCGAGCAAAATAAACCTCTTCCTCTGCGGTCAGCAGCGGTGAATAGCCAATCTCACCAAGATAGAGCTGCGTAGCATCCAGCACGCGTTGGGTAACGCCCTGGGCCAGCAGCTCATCCTCTGCTAATTCACTTTCAGAAGGTTCATCTTCTACTAATGCTTTTTCATCAAAAATTTCAGTTTCCGTACTGTTTTCGTCGAAATCTGCATCTTCGTTTAACTCGTTAACTTTCAGCGTATTTTGGCTCATAAGCTGCTCCTACCCGTGATACCGCGAGCAGAATACAGCGTATTCTGCCCAATCTATCGCTGCGGAAGATAACGCAGCGGGTTTACGGATTTCCCCTTGTAACGAATTTCAAAATGCAATCTAACTGAACTGGTTCCGGTGCTACCCATAGTCGCTATTTTTTGTCCCGCCTTCACTTCTTGTTGTTCCCGGACCAGCATTGTATCGTTATGAGCATAGGCGCTCAGGTAGTCATCATTATGTTTGATGATTATCAGATTACCGTAACCACGCAGCGCGTTACCGGCATACACTACCCGCCCATTAGCAGTGGCGAAGATAGGCTGCCCACGCGAACCAGCGATATCAATCCCTTTATTGCCCCCTTCGGAAGCAGAGAAGCTATCAATGGTTTTCCCGTCGGTTGGCCATTTCCAGCTACTAACTGGACCACCATTACTGGTAGGGATGCCAACGGGAGTGCCCGGTGCGGTAACAGGTGCTGTTGTTGATGCAACGGCTCCTGATGCTGGCAACATTTTACCAACATTCTGTTTACCCGAGTTACCAGAATACGCGTTAGTTGATTGAGAATCAACCGCTGAAGCTGTGTTTTGGATGTTTGAAGGCGGTTTTGATACCCCATTAGAGGTAGCGTCAGTTGCCGCCATCATACCGCCGCCGGAACCGTTACCCAGCTGGATTGTCTGGCCCACGTTCAGGCTATAAGGCTCGGGAATGGCGTTTTTATTCGCTAAATCACGGAAATCATTGCCAGTAATCCAGGCAATATAAAACAGGGTATCCCCCCGTTTAACCGTATAGGTGCTGCCGTTGTAACTCCCTTTAGGGATAGAATTGTAACTACGGTTATAAACAATACGATCGCCTGATGCATTACTTCCACTCATCATCGAACCGGATGTTTTACCACCCACGGTCGATATTGGCGCAGACGTTGATGCATCATTAGTACAACCAGCCAACCACAAACTCACAACCGTACACGCCGCAATCCGGCGTAAAGTAATCATTGGGCTTCCCGTGCTCATGCTTCCCCCATGACAGCAATATTAAGCGATATTTCCAAATACCCTTTACATCCTAGCTGAGTGTCAATGTTTCACTCATTTTTCTAATGATGAAAGGTTCCTCTGCGCGCCTTGAATAATAAGGTCAAACGCAGAAGAAATAAGATGCAGCACCTTGGGTACAAATTGCACCACCTCTGCCCTACCGTAATCTCGTATAATTTACATATCGCGCTAACCCAATGGGTTCCCGGCCGGAATAAATAGGCTGGGATTAAATACGCGATTTAAAAAATTGTCAGGCCAGTTCCCCTTTCACCAACGGAACAAAACGAACTGCCTCCACCGTTTCAATAAAGAACTCGTGATCCCTACGCTGCACATATTTTAACGTTTGCGCCTGTTCACCGACGGGCAGAACTAATCTCCCACCGTTTTCAAGCTGCTGCAATAATGCTTCTGGAATCTCTGGCGGTGCCGCCGTCACAATGATCGCATCAAATGGCCCGCGCGATGCCCATCCCTGCCAACCGTCGCCGTGGCGGGTAGAAACATTGTGCAGATCCAACAACTTTAGGCGGCGCTTAGCCTGCCATTGTAGCCCTTTGATTCGTTCAACTGAGCACACGTGTTCAACCAAATGCGCTAGAATTGCAGTTTGATAACCCGAACCGGTACCAATCTCTAATACTTTCGATGTTGGCGTCAGTTGCAGCAATTCTGTCATCCGCGCCACCATATAAGGTTGAGAAATGGTTTGCCCTGAACCAATTGGCAGAGCGGTATTCTCATAGGCCTTATGCGCGAGCGCTTCGTCCACAAAGCGCTCCCGTGGTACAGCTTCAATCGCCTGTAACAGGCGCTCATCACGAATACCTTGCTGTTGTAACTGTAGCAGTAAGGTTTGCATGGATTTATTTACCATTCCCCGTCAACCTCAGTCCTGGCTAACCAGGTTTTGACTACGTCTTGAGCCGCATAGGCGGTTAAATCAACCTGAAGCGGCGTCACTGAAACATATCCCTGTTCCACAGCGCTAAAATCAGTATCCGGCCCTGCATCACATTTGTCACCCGGCGGCCCAATCCAATAAATATCTTGCCCTCTTGGGTCTTGCTGGCAAATGACTGTTTCGGCTGGGTGCCGACTGCCGCAGCGAGTGACCTTGATACCTTTAATTTCATTTAACGGTAAATCAGGCACATTCACATTAAGAATTTTGCCGGTACGCAGTGGAGCGCTCTGTAAAGCGCGCAGCAAGCGGCAGGTTACCGCCGCCGCTGTATCATAATGCTGATGGCCGTTTAGCGAAACTGCCAACGCAGGAAAACCCAAATGCCGTCCTTCCATCGCCGCCGCAACGGTTCCGGAATAAATCACGTCATCCCCTAAATTCGGGCCAGCATTGATACCTGAAACTACGATATCCGGACGCGGTCGCATCAGTGCATTCACGCCAAGATAAACACAATCCGTCGGCGTACCGTGTTGTACAGCAATATCGCCGTTTGACAATGTGGTCGTTCGCAACGCGGAATCCAGCGTCAGCGAGTTAGAGGCACCGCTGCGATTGCGATCCGGTGCAACAATCTGCACTTGAGCAAACTCACGCAATGCCGCAGCCAGCGTTTGAATCCCCGGAGCAGCAATGCCATCGTCGTTACTCAGTAAGATCCGCAGCATCGCCGTTATCCAGATTCATGATTTCTCTGACTACGCTGGTAGCAAAACTACCGGCAGGCAGCCAGAAGCGCAGCTCAAGGGTAACCTCATCCCACCAGTCCCAACTCATTTCCTGTGGACGCAGCAAGATGGCGCGGCGCGCACCTTCCACACGTTCACGTTTCAACAGCGAAAGCAGTTCGGTTTGATCCGCCAAACAGTTTTGCTCAAAGGCCAAAGCTGCGCCTTGAGTGCCTAAATCGCCGTCTCCCGGCAGCGGCGCAGTGACATTTAGCTCTCCGGCATCCAAACGCTGCTGCAAAGACTCCAGCTCCTCCGCCTGTGCGACAAACCAGCTACCACGGCCGCTCAGCTGCAATGCATCCCCCTCCAGCACCTGCATGGCGCTGTTTTGAGCCAAACGCGTGCTGGCAATCAGATTAAACATGGCACTGCGACTAGCAGACAGATAAAAGCTACGCTTACTGCGTTCTTTTACCCGAATTTCATTATTCGACCAACGGCGAGCCTGCACCAGATTATTGCCACCGCGGCCAAAGCGTTGACTACCAAAGTAATTGGGAACGCCCTGAGCAGCAATCAGATTTAAGCGAGCCTCAACGTCCTGCTGGTCGCTGATATCGCGTAACACCAGAGTGAAAGCGTTACCTTTGAGAGAACCGATGCGCAATTTTCGCTTTTGACGCACCGCTTCCAACACTTCGCAGCCTTCCAGCTGAAAATCCTGCATATTCGGCGTTTCTTTACCTGGCAAGTGCAGGCAGAACCATTGCTCGGTCACCGCATGACGGTCTTTTAAGCCAGCATAGCTCACTAAACGCGGATGAATACCGGCGAAACGGGATAAATAATCGGCAACAAATTGGGTATTACAGCCGTTTTTACGAATACGCACCAACAGATGCTCACCTTCACCGTCGGGTTCGAACCCTAAATCCTCTACCACCACGAAATCTTCAGGATTTGCTTTCAACACGCCGCAGGCTTTAGGTTGGCCGTGCAGCCATGTTAGATTTTCCATGTCCATTACTGCTTTTCTCTCTTTACCAACAGCGCCACGGCTTCACAGGCAATTCCCTCACCGCGACCGGTGAAACCCAGTTTTTCCGTGGTGGTGGCTTTCACATTAACGTCATCCATATGGCATTGCAGATCTTCCGCCAAATTCACGCGCATTTGCGGAATATGGGGAGCCATTTTCGGGGACTGGGCAATAATGGTGATATCCAGATTGCCAAGCTGATAGCCTTTTTCAAGGATGCGGCGGTAAGCTTCACGCAACAGAGCTCGGCTGTCAGCACCTTTAAAGGCGGGATCGGTATCAGGAAAGAGTTTGCCGATATCACCCAATGCGGCAGCGCCTAACAGTGCATCAGTTGCAGCATGGAGAGCGACATCACCATCGGAATGAGCCAGCAGGCCCTGCGGATAAGGAATGCGCACGCCACCGATGATTATCGGGCCTTCACCGCCGAATTTATGTACATCAAAACCATGACCAATTCGCATTATGTGCATTCCTTATTATAGAGCCGGGTAATGTAAAACTCGGCCAGCGCCAGATCTTCCGGGCGCGTGACTTTAATATTATCTGAACGGCCACTCACCAGTAACGGGTGATAGCCACAGTGCTCCAGAGCGGAGGCTTCATCAGTTACCGTTGCACCTTCACGTAACGCATGGCTCAGGCAGGTTTTCAGCAATTCGAATGGAAACAGCTGCGGCGTTAGCGCGTGCCAGAGATCCTGACGATCGACCGTATGTGCCACTGCGTCAATCCCGCATTCACCGCGCTTCATGGTGTCTCGCACCGGGGTCGCCAGCAATCCACCGATTTTAGTGTGACCAATAATTGCCAAAAGATTGCTTAAATCGTCCTGATGCAGGCAAGGGCGGGCAGCATCGTGAACCAGCACCCAGTCAGGCGTTCCGGCGCTCATCAGGCCAGCCAGAACCGAATCGGCACGCTGCGCGCCGCCATAAACCCGGCTAACGCGAGAGTCATTGGCAATCGGCAACCGATCGAACTGTTCATCATTTGGGCTTATTACTACAATAATCCGCTGAATTAGCGGATGGCGCAGCAAGGCATCAATAGCGTGTTCTAGTATTGTTTTGCCGCCCACGGTTAAATATTGCTTAGGGCAATCGGCTTGCATACGACTGCCTATTCCAGCAGCCGGCAATACAGCAATGACTTCAGGAAGGGAACCTGCGAAGTTACTCATTATTTATTGTTGCGCGTTATTTTGTGTCGAAGGGATACCCGCATTACGTCTGGATTGGTCAGGAACCAAACGATAGAAACTTTCACCGGGCTTAATCATGCCCAACTCGTTACGTGCGCGTTCTTCGATCGCCTCTTGACCACCGTTTAAATCATCAATTTCAGCAAATAGCTGATCGTTCCGCGCCTTTAGTTTGCCGTTGTTACCCTCTTGGGCCGCAACGTCATTTTGCACGCGGACAAAATCATGAACACCATTCTTACCCAGCCACAGCGAATACTGTAACCAGCCAAGCAAAACCAACAATAGTAGCGTAAGTTTTCCCATCTCCGCCCCCTGAAAAACTGACTAATCATCCCACAACTTTTCGTCGGACTCCACTCTGAGTGGGAAAATGCCCCAGAGTTTAAGATTAAGGACGATTTCTGGCAAAAATACCACGCAAATCTGCAAAACAACGGCAATTATTGGGACGCTACACTAGCGACAGTCGTCATAGATTCCCTTTCCTCCGTGAGTTTCTTAGCCGGAAAAACTGCTAAATCGGCTTTTACTTTTCATTTTGCCTTACCTTTACACCTACTTTTCCGCGAGGGAAAAGGGAAAAAGTGCGTAAAAATAACGGGTAATAAGCGAGGAAAGCAAGAGGAAAAACACAATGGAAGCTTAGGATTAAAAAGGCCATAGGGGCATTCTGGCGATAATTTTCGCCGCGAGCACCCGCCAGTCGTTTTACCATCCGGTGAGGAAAGAGAACAGCATCCAAAACAGGCATATCACCGCAATGCCCGTCCCACCGAGGGTAAATAGCACATTACCGCGCAGCAACATACTTAAGGCGATGCCGATTAATACCGAAACCGGCATTAACGCCAGAAAAAACGGCCAAGTATAAAGCAGGAAGAAAACGGTGTTTGGCCCGTAGACTAGAAATGGAATGGCGAAAGCTAGCCAGTAAAAGGTAAAACCGGCGGTTCCGCCGAGAAAGGAGTGCGACGGTTCCTCCCTTTCTCGCTGTTTGCTCACAATAATTTGGGTGACATTCTGCATAAAAATCCCTAAGGGTATTCTTTAACGGCGCGCTCTGTAGGCGCTTGGCCGAGGGTACATTCAGGATTTGATAATAGCTCTCTCACGCAGTACGTCTAACAATTGTTCAATCAAATATGTTACTAATTGTTCGTCATTCAAGCGAATAGTCAATAGCAGTGTTGGAGCGCGGGGAACAACGAAGACATCAGTAGCCTACGGGCAAAAAAAGAGGCGATATCTTCGCCTCTTTCTATCATTAGTGTTTTGATATATTTATCAATTTAGCCTCGGATTCTTTTCTCGGCATGCTGTACCAGACCACTGCGGTGAGTAAAATCAAGATGCCGCTAGCGATGCTTAATACCAGACTATGCGAGGTCGAAAATGCCTGACTGGCGCTGGCAAACATTCGCTCGCCCTGCTCCCCACCCAGTTCGCTGATAACCTGCATCGCTTCGCTAATAGAAGCGCTGGCCTGCTCTGCCAGATTCGCAGGCAAATCTTCCGGCAATACCACCGAAGCCATATACAACCGCGATAACAAAAGACCAAATAGCGCGACGCCTAAACCCGCGCCCAGCTCATATGCCATGCCTTCAACCGCTCCGGCGGCACCGGCTTTTTCCGGCGGCGCAGCGCTCATGATAGCGGCAGTAGAAGCCAGCAACGAGATTTCAATACTGCAACCGAGCAACGCCATCCAGCCCCACGCCTGATAGATTTGGTAGGAGAAATCCGTCATTGCCAATCCAAAGAAGCTAACGGCACTTAAGGCTATGCCCAGAGTGGCGACTAAACGCAAACCTAACGTTGCCACCAGCCAACCGGCCAGAGGGCCGCTTAGGCCACTTGCAATCATCAGCGGCAACAGGAAAAGACCGGCTTCGAGCGGCGTTTTCCCTAATACAAATTGCAGTTCCTGCGTCAGTAACAATTCGAAACCAACCAAGGTGATCATCGCGGTCAGCGCCATAATCATACCGACGGCAATCACCCTCTGGCCAATCAGTCGAAAATCAATCATCGGCGAAGGTGATGAAAGCTGATGCCGGATAAAACCGTACAGGATAACGCCACCAATCGCTGCGGTTAGCGAGGTGCCGAGTAAATCGCCATTGCCGCGCAGCCCGCTTTTAGCCGCATAAACCAGTAATAATATTGCCGTGGTCAATACCAAGGCCGGTGCCAACGTCCAGCTTTGCGTTCTGCGACCAGGCTGGTCTGGGATCAGGAAACAGGTCGCCAATACCACCACCGCGACTATCGGCACGTTAATCATAAAGACCGAGCCCCAATAGAAGTATTCCAGCAGCACTCCGCCCACTAATGGTCCCATAGCGGCACCAGCGGTACCTACCGCCACCCAGATTCCCAATGCCAGCGCTCGCTCGCGCTCATCGGTGAAAATATGCCGAACCGCAGATAAAGTGGCGGGCAGAATCATGGCGGCCCCAATAGCCAAAGAGGCGCGAGCAGCGATCAGCGTTCCCACCGAATCGGCCAAGGCAGCGGCCAGCGACGATAGTCCAAATAGCACGGAGCCAATCAGAGCCAGCCGTTTAAAACCGATGCGGTCGCCCAAAGCCCCCATAGGTAACAGCAAACAAGCCATCACCAAAGAATAGATATCGATAATCCACAGCAATTCACTCCCCGTTGCCGACAAAGCCAATCCAAGGCGAGGCGCAGCCACATGCAAGACGGTGGCATCAATAGAAATCGGGAGGTACATCAAAATGATAACGCAAAAAATAGTCCATTTCTTAGACATAATGAGAGACTCAAATAAGGCAGAATTTAATGTTGAACACGCGTTCAATATGCGATTGTAGCGAAATGTTGAACATCAGTCCAATTCTCTGCATAATTCCCCTACATACCAAACTGTTAATTCATCTCAGAATGAGAGCAAAGGAGCATCCTTGGCATATTTGAATCGCGAAGAGCGGCATAGCAGTATTTTGAATGCTGCCGTGCGGGTGGCCATGGCAGAAGGAATGGCCGCTACCACGGTGCGCCGCGTAGCAAATGAAGCCGAGGTGGCGGTAGGTCAGGTTCACCACCATTTTGCGTCTGTCTCTCAACTGCGAGCCGATGCTTTCCTGCTGCTGGTTCAGCAATCACTCGCCACCTTTGCTATAGCCTGCCAAAATCATCCGGCGGTTGAGCGCTTGCTGCTGGTGCTGGGTTATCCGCAAGATGACGCGGGAAAAAGAGAAACCCGGCTGTGGAATGAGGTGAGTCTGCTGGCCGAGCGCGACGATGCCATCCGGCTCGCCTATACCCAATCGATGTCCAATTGGCATCAAGCCACGGTAGCCGTCATTAATAGCGGCCGAGAGAGCGGTGAGTTTCGTTCGGGTGATGACAGCGGCAATATTGCCTGGCGATTAATAGGTCTGGTGTGCGGTTTGGATGGAATGACACAATTTCCGGAGCTTCATTTCTCCGAGGATGAAATCCTGCGTCACCTGAATGCCATGATGAAAAGCGAGCTGCTTAGCGTTTCTGCCTAATCCGGGGGTAACAGGCGATAAAAAGATTGATAAAAGGGGCCTGCAAAGTCGCCCCTTTCCTGCCAATAAACCTTCGTTGCTTAGCTGATAATGGCTTTTACCGAAAGTTGTTCCAGTAATTGCTCAACTAACTGCGCCAAAGGCCGATCTCCTTTCAGATGAATATCAGGTGCCATTGGAGATTCATAAACTGAATCTATTCCGGTAAAGTTTTTCAGCTCACCGGCGCGAGCCTTTTTGTATAACCCTTTTGGATCGCGAGCCTCACAAATGGCAAGAGGCGTATCGACAAAAACCTCGATGAACTGGCCGTTGTCTAACATTTCCTGCACCATTTGCCGTTCTGCGCGATGAGGCGAAATAAAGGCGGACAAGACCACCAGCCCAGCGTCAACCATCAGCTTTGCCACTTCACCAACACGCCGAATGTTTTCCCGTCGATCGGTATCGGAAAAACCTAAATCCCGACATAACCCATGACGAACATTATCGCCGTCCAATAAATAGGTGCGGATCCCACGCCGGAACAACTCCTGTTCCAGCGCACCAGCCAACGTCGATTTACCCGAACCGGATAAACCGGTAAACCACAGCACCGCGCCTCGGTGACCATTTTTCCTTTCGCGATCCTGCCGGGTTACCGCATGGGAATGCCAGACGACATTCTCATCCGCTGGCACATCCGCAGGCAAAGTGTGCTGGTTATCAGAATGCAAAGAATGAGCAGGCAAACTACTTTCCTCCCAATAGATCGCGCGCACCCCAGTGAGGGTAGTGGCGACGTACCAGAGCATTTAATTCCAGCTCAAAAGCGCTAAACTGACTGGTTTCCTGATAAACCGACTCCAGCGTTTCCCGAATCAGCCCTGCGCCAACCGTGACGTTACTCAACCGATCGATAAATATCATTCCCCCGGTATCGCGGTTGCGCTGATAGCTATCCAACACCAACGGTTCGTCAAAGGCCAGTTCAACCAGCCCTATCCCGTTTAGAGGCAGACTTTCTACCACTCGCTGAGTCAGGCTGTTAATTTCCACCTGATACTGAATATTCTCCACCCGAGCACGCGTTTTTTTGCCCGCCACTTTGATGTCGTAACTTTGCCCGACCACCAGAGGCTGCTCCGCCATCCAGACCACGTCTACCAGCGCATTCTGCGCCGGTTTTAGCGTTTCATCGGCATCCACCAGTAAATCGCCACGGCTAATATCCACTTCGTCAGCCAAAACCAGTGTGATAGCTTCGCCGGGAATGCCCTGCTGCAAATCGCCATCGAAAGTCACAATTCTGGCTACTGTGGATTCAACTCCAGAAGGCAACACTTTGATTTTCTGACCCACGCGCACCACACCGGCGGACAAGGTGCCGGAATAACCGCGAAAATCCAGATTAGGGCGATTCACATACTGCACCGGAAAACGCAGAGGCTGCTGGCGACTGGCGTTCACCACATCCACGGTTTCTAATACGTCCAGCAGCGTGGGGCCGGTGTACCAGGCCATTTTCTCACTTGGCGTCGCTACGTTATCGCCGTCCAATGCTGACAGCGGAACAAATTTGATATTCAGATCCGTCGGCAATTGTTCGGCAAAACTCAGGTAATCGTTTTTGAATTGCTCGAAAACCGACTGCTGATAATCCACCAAATCCATTTTATTCACCGCCACCACCAAATGACGGATCCCCAACAGAGTGGCGATAAAACTGTGACGACGAGTTTGATCCAATACGCCTTTACGCGCATCGATCAGCAAAATCGCCAGATTGCAGGTTGATGCGCCGGTCGCCATATTACGGGTGTACTGCTCATGCCCCGGCGTATCCGCGATAATAAACTTCCGTTTTTCCGTCGAGAAATAGCGGTAAGCCACATCAATAGTAATGCCCTGCTCCCGTTCGGCCTGTAAACCATCAACCAGCAGCGCCAGATCCAGTTTTTCACCCTGCGTACCAATGCGCTTGCTATCGGTATGCAGCGTCGTTAATTGGTCTTCATAAATCTGACGAGTATCGTGTAGCAAACGACCTATCAGGGTACTTTTCCCGTCGTCCACGCTGCCGCAGGTCAGGAAACGCAGTAGAGTTTTATGCTGCTGCGCGTGCAAATAGGCCTCTACGCCGCCTTCATCGGCAATTTGTTGTGCCATCGCCCTATTTTGTAGAATCATGTTGCTCATCGGGCCGCTCCTTAGAAATATCCCTGACGCTTTTTAAGCTCCATGGAGCCGGATTGATCGCGGTCGATCATTCGACCCTGACGTTCGCTGGTAGTTGATATCAACATTTCTTCAATAATCGCCGGCAATGTTTCCGCCTGCGATTCCACCGCACCAGTCAACGGCCAGCAGCCCAACGTGCGGAAGCGCACCATTTTCTGCGCGATCATTTCACCCGGTTGCAGATCGATACGATCGTCATCCACCATCAGCAACATGCCATCCCGCTCGATAACCGGGCGAGGCTTCGCCAGATACAGTGGCACAATGTCGATGTTTTCCAAAAAGATATACTGCCAGATATCCAGTTCAGTCCAGTTGGATAGTGGGAAAACGCGAATGCTTTCACCCTTATTAATCTGGCCGTTATAGTTATGCCACAGCTCAGGGCGCTGGTTTTTAGGGTCCCAGCGATGGAAACGGTCGCGGAACGAATAAATACGCTCTTTAGCTCGGGATTTCTCCTCGTCACGGCGCGCCCCGCCGAAAGCGGCATCAAAGCCATATTGGTTAAGAGCCTGCTTTAACCCTTCGGTTTTCATCATGTCGGTGTGCTTGGCACTGCCGTGAACAAAGGGATTTATCCCCATCGCCACCCCTTCCGGGTTTTTATGCACCAACAACTCGCAGCCAAAATCTTTGGCGGTGCGATCGCGAAATTCATACATCTCGCGGAATTTCCAGCCGGTATCGACATGTAGCAGTGGGAAAGGCAAATTACCGGGGAAGAAGGCTTTGCGCGCCAGATGCAACATCACCGAGGAATCTTTACCGATGGAATAAAGCATCACCGGATTCCCGAATTCGGCGGCCACTTCACGGATGATATGGATGCTCTCCGCCTCCAATTGCCGCAAGTGAGTGAGTCGTTTTTCGTCCATAACAGATCCTTTATGCCAAATTCACGATTGACGACCTAAGCGGCCGTTCAGTCTGCGGTTGTTGCCCAAACCAGGCTATCTGGTGGTGTAAATCCACCACTTCTCCAATCACCAACAATGCTGGCGCCGGAGCCTGATGCGCTAATGTGTCCAGTTGATCCAACGTGCCAATCAATACCTGTTGGTCAGCGCGGGTTCCACGGCCAATAACCGCTACCGGCGTCTGCGCCGACCGACCGTGTGCGATCAATTGCTGACTGATTTCAGCTGCTTTGACCGTTCCCATATAAATAGCCAAAGTCTGACGCCCACGCGCCAGCGTTGACCAATCCAGCCCGTCACCGTCTACCCGACAATGACCGGTAATAAAAGTGACACTTTGGGCGTGATCCCTATGGGTTAACGGAATCCCCGCGTAAGCCGTTGCTCCGGCCGCGGCCGTTACTCCCGGTACAACCTGAAACGGAATACCGGCGGCGGCGACTACCTGAAGTTCTTCGCCCCCGCGGCCAAAAATAAAGGGATCGCCGCCTTTCAAACGCACAACCCGTTTGCCCTGCTGAGCGAGTTCCACCAGCAAGCGATTGGTTTCCTCCTGCGCTACGGAGTGAGCGCCCGCCCGTTTACCCACGCAAATGCGATCCGCATCGCGCCGAACTAAGTCCAGCACTTCGGGGCTGACTAAATGGTCATATAGCACGACATCCGCCTGCTGAATAACCTGCAGACCACGTAAGGTGAGTAAACCCGCATCACCGGGGCCTGCGCCAACCAACGCCACTTCGCCGCTTTCCCTTTGCGGCTCTATCAGGGAGAGCTCCAGCTCACTTTCTGCCAGCGTCGATTGTCCACTGGCCATCAGGCTGGCAAACCGACCGGTAAAAGCCTTTTCCCAAAAACGACGACGTGCGCTCATCGACGTGAGCCGCTGTTTAACTCTCGCACGCCAGCGACCCGCCACGGCAGCCATGTCACCCAGACTCGCGGGCAGCAGGGCTTCCAGCTGTTCGCGTAGTATTCGTGCCAGAACCGGCGCCTGACCGCTGGATGAAATAGCCACCACCAACGGAGAACGATCGACAATAGAAGGAAAAATAAACGAACAACGCGGCTGATCGTCCACCACATTAGCCAGAATCCGCCGCTGATCCGCAGCAGCGAATACCGCCGCATTCAAAGCGTTGTCATTAGTGGCGGCAATCACCAGAAAAACCTCGTCCAGCTGTTCTGGCGCAAAAATATCTGCCACCCAGCAAATTTTTCCCGCGTCATGCTGTTGCTGAAGTTCGGAAGAAAGCGCCTGCGCCACTACCCGGATCTGAGCGCCCGCGCGATGAAGCAAATCTATTTTTCGCGCAGCGATTTCGCCGCCGCCAACGACCAGAACCGGGCGTTGTTTCAAGTCGGCAAATATTGGTAGATAGTCCACAGCGGCCTTCGATTACATGATAAAGCGTAAGGTGACTATAGGGGCGGGGTATGACCTTATGAAATGACGAAAAGTAATTACAAGTTCCGTAATGATATAAAGCCGATGCAATCGGCCTTGCAGAGGCAAGCTCACTTATAGCGTCGAATGACATTCCTGATTTAGACATAAAAAATTCTGATAATTAGGAACCATACAAATTGTCTAATCGCGCGGACAGTCTCATACTAAGCCCCGCATAGCGCAGCGTTATCCATGCCAAACTGCGCGATTACGACTCTATAAAAGGATATTTAGGTATGTTTTCCCGCCTTCACCTGAAACTGGCGATTGTTACGCTTTGTTTTAGCACTGTATTCCCACTGAATGCGGCGGCCGCAGCGGCTAAAAGTGAGCCGTTAGGGAAAATAGCCGAGCAACAAACTCGCCATATTGCCACCTACTTCCCTGGACGTATGGCCGGTAGCCCTGCCGAATTGCTCGCCGCCGATTATCTTAACCAGCAATTTGAAACCATGGGTTACCAGACCAATTTGCGGGTTTTCAATACCCGCTATCTTTACACCAGTAAAAACGGCAAGCAGAGTTGGCGCAACCTCAGTGCCACTTCGGTCATTGCCGCCCACGGTGGTCGCGAGCCGCAGCAAGTGGTGATCATGGCCCACTTTGATACTTACACGCCTCATAGCGATCAGGATTTGGATAAAAACCTAGGCGGCCTGACGCTGCAAGGCGTGGATGACAATGCCTCTGGCGTCGGTGTGATGCTTGAACTGGCGGAGCGGTTGAAAGACATTCCGACCCGTTATAGCTTGCGTTTTGTCGCTTTAAGCGCTGAAGAAGTCGGCGCTCAGGGTGCAGCAAACTATCTGAAACGCATGAGCGCAGAGGAAAAAGAAAACACCTTGCTGGTCATCACCTTAGACAGTTTGATTACCGGCGATCGCTTGTATTTCAACCCCGGCCAGCATGATGCTAAAGGCTTCGCAGCGAAAAGCCGCGATCGCGCCCTGACGTTAGCGCGCAATGCCGGAATCCCAGCGGCGAGTCGCCCGGAAAACACGCCAGAGCCTCACTGTCGCGCCGATCAGAATGCCTTTGATAAATCGGGCATTTCAGTGCTTTCCGTCGAAGCCACCAACTATCAGTTAGGCAAAAAAGACGGTTGCCAACAACGTGCTATCAGCCCCCATTTTCCATTGGGGGAAACCCGCCACCAGAGTCAGTGGGATAATCTGAATTATCTCGATCATCACTTGCCCGGCAGGATTGCCAAACGTTCGCGGGATAGCGTCAAAATCCTGCTGCCGCTGGTAAAAGAGCTAGCCGGAGCAAATAAATAATCATTTTAGTGGGAAGTCATTCGCAATCTGATTAAAAAGTCCGATAAGTACCAACGGGGTGCTCATTATGAGCGCCCTTTTTGTATTCCCCGCGTATAAATTCGTTCTGGGTATACCATCTAAGGAAAGGCTGTTTAGGGGTATGACAACCGCCAACGCGGAAAAAACCTTTGCAATTCAAGTTGAAGCCTTGATGGATGATGGCTTTCCCTTACCTACACCCCCCAAAAATCCGCAGCGCTATATTAAAGATTCGCGTTTAACCTAGAGCGGCGACGTATTAGGTTTCATCGAAATCGAGCCGACACAATACGAAAGCAAAGCGGTATAGTTCAATTTGACCATGCCGCAAAATTTGCTGACGACAATCGATAAATTTATTAAATCAGCCATAACTATAAAAATCGCAGCCACTTTCTGGCAGCGTTAGCCAGAGAGAAAATCAGCGGTTAATTAGATAAGCAGAGTGAATAATCGTCTGGAACGAACGTCGACGAAAATGTTAATGAAAAAATGACGTTATATTTAAATAAGCTACGCTGCTAACCATTGCATTTAACTGGTTAGCCACCAAGACATTGGGAGCACCAAGGCTCCCAATGCGATTGCAGAGGAAAAAGCTGGTTCTAGCTTTCGTGAAGCCCGCATTCCCGTTTCAAACCGAAAAAGCGCGTTTCTTCTTCACTCATGCCGGGTTCCCATTTACGGGTTGTATGAGTATCTCCAACGGATAAATAGCCCTGTTCCCATAACGGGTGGTAATTCAGGCCATGCTCGGTCAGATATTGATAAATACGGCGATTATCCCAGTCGATAATCGGCAGTAGCTTGAATACTCCACGCTGTAAGGCCAATACCGGTAATTTGGCCCGACTGCCTGACTGCTCGCGCCGTAGGCCTGCAAACCAGGTTTGCGCTCCCAGCGTTTCCAACGCGCGATTCATCGGCTCCACTTTATTCAACTCATTGTAACGCTCAATACCTTCTACGCCCTGCTCCCACAGTTTGCCATAGCGCGCTTCCTGCCACGCTGGGCTGTGTTCAGCACGAAATACCTGCAGATTGAGCTGCAGTTTCTCGGCTAATTCGTCAATAAACCGATAGGTTTCGGGAAACAGGTAGCCTGTGTCCGTCAGAATAACCGGAATATCTGGCCGCTGGCGCGTCACCAAATGCAGGCATACCGCCGCTTGAATACCAAAACTGGATGACAAAACGTATTCACCCGGTAAATTCTCCAATGCCCAACTCACGCGGTCCTGTGCGGAAAGCACTTCCAACTGACCGTTAACCAGCGCGAGTGCCGCTGCCTGCTCGGCCTTGGGTAAGGCATTTAATTCATTGAGATTAAACTGGCTCACACCGCCCCCTGCCATTCGTAAAAGTCACGGGCTGAATCAATAACCGGCTTTATTACACCAGCGCGAATAATAAAATCCCCGAAGCCTTCGTTGGTATCACGCTCTTTGGCCCAACGGCCAACTAATTCATCGGTAATTGCCAGAATCTCATCGGCGGTAATGTTTTCACGATACATGCGCGGAATACGCGTACCTTCACGATTGCCGCCCAAATGCAGGTTATAGCGGCCTACCGCTTTACCCACTAATCCGATTTCTGCCAGTAGAGCGCGACCGCAACCATTTGGGCAGCCGGTGACGCGCATCACGATATATTCATCAGATAAATGATGTTTGTGCAGAATGCCTTCAATTTTCGTGACAAACTCCGGCATGAAACGTTCTGCTTCCGCCATCGCCAACGGACAGGTAGGGAATGAAACGCAGGCCATCGAGTTTTCTCGTTGGCGGCTAACGTTGCTATCCATCAGCCCATGCTGACGTGCCAGCGCCTCAATGCGATCTTTTTCTTTCTCCGGTACGCCCGCTACAATCAGGTTTTGATTAGCGGTTAAGCGAAAATCTCCCTGATGAATTTTAGCGATCTCAGCCACGCCGGTTTTCAGGCTACGATCTGGATAATCCAGCAGGCGACCATTCTCAATAAACAGCGTCAAATGCCACTTTTTATCAATGCCTTTCACCCAGCCGATGCGATCGCCCCGACCCGTAAATTCATAGGGTTTGGTCGGTGCAAAGCTAATTCCAGCGCGTTTTTCCACTTCTGCCTTAAACACATCCACGCCGACGCGCTCTAGCGTATATTTGGTTTTCGCATTTTTACGATCGGTACGATTCCCCCAATCCCGCTGGGTGGTTACCACGGCTTCAGCTACCGCCAGCGTGTGCGCCAACGGGATAAAACCAAAATCGCTGGCTTTACGTGGGTAAGTATTTTTATCACCGTGCGCAATGGACAGTCCGCCACCAACCAACACGTTAAAACCGATTAATTTACCTTTATCCGCCACCGCAACGAAGTTCAAATCGTTAGCATGCAAATCAACATCATTTTGCGGAGGAATAACTACCGTGGTTTTAAATTTTCTCGGCAAATAAGTTGCACCCAGAATCGGCTCTTCATCGGTGGTTGCCACTTTCTCCGCATCCAGCCAAATCTCGGCGTAGGCTCGAGTACGTGGCAATAAATGCTCGGAAATCCTTTTCGCCCACTCGTAGGCCTCCTGATGCAGTTCAGACTCTACCGGATTAGAGGTACAGAGTACGTTGCGGTTTACATCGTTGGCCGTCGCCAATGCATCTAAACCTAACTGATTCAATAGCTGATGAGCCGGTTTAACGTTTCCTTTCAGAATACCGTGAAACTGAAAAGTCTGACGGTTGGTAATACGAATGCTGCCGTACAGCGTGTTGTCCGTCGCGAATTTATCAATGCCCAGCCATTGCTGTGGCGTGATAATCCCCCCCGGCAGGCGGCAACGTAGCATCATGGCATGGCGAGGTTCCAATTTTTGCTCCGCTCGCTCAGCGCGAATATCACGATCATCCTGCTGATACATTCCATGAAAACGAATTAACAGGAAGTTATCGCCGGAAAAACCACCGGTCAGACCGTTATGTAAATCCTCGGCAATAGTGCCACGCAGGTAATTGCTCTGGGATTTCATCCGCTCGCCGTCAGACAATTGACCAGTCACAACCAATGGTCCAGGGTGTTTATCATTCATCAGTACACATCTCGCTGATAACGGCGCGCAAAGCGCAGCTCACTTAAAAATTCGTCAGCTTGCTCGGCATCCATCGCACCGTGCTCAGCCACCACGTCCAGTAAAGTTTTCTCGACGTCTTTAGCCATGCGATTGGCATCGCCGCAGACGTAAATATGAGCACCTTGTTGTATCCAGCACCACAGTTCTGCACCTTTTTCGCGCAGTTTGTCTTGTACGTATATTTTTTCCGATTGATCCCGCGACCAGGCCAGATCGATATGGGTAAGCAAACCTTCTTTGACATAACGCTGCCACTCGACCTGATAGAGAAAATCATCGGTAAAGTGTGGATTGCCAAAGAACAACCAGTTTTTCCCACTGGCACCTTCGGCATCGCGCTGTTGCATAAATGCGCGGAAAGGCGCGATACCGGTGCCCGGCCCAATCATAATGACTGGCGTTTCTGGGTTAGCGGGCAAACGGAAATTATCGTTATGTTCGATAAAGACCCGAATATCGCCATCGATTTCCAAGCGATCGGCCAGGAAGCCAGACGCACCGCCGCTGCGTGGACGACCATCGATGTCATAGCGCACGACTCCAACGGTGATATGCACTTCGGTTTCATTTTCCACCTGAGATGAAGCTATGGAATACAAACGTGGGGTGAGTGGACGTAACAAAGCAATCAGCTGATCGGCGTTCAGATCCGCCGGTGCCTGACGCACCATATCGACGATCGGCGTGCTATGAGCGTAATGCTGTAACTTGCTTTTATCCGCCAACAGAGCAATCAGTTTCTCATCGCGAGAAAGCGCGGCATATTTATCAACAATCACCGTGGTATTTTGCGTCAGTTCAAAGTGCAAGCGCAGCGCCTGCGCCAGTGGCAAAGTTTGCCCCTCCACCGTGACCGGCTCATCGCCTTTTAGCCACAGTAACTCGACTAGCTCGTCCACCAACGCCGGATCGTTTTCATACCACACGCCCAGTGCGTCCCCCGGCTGGTAGCGCAAACCGGATTCACCTAAATCTATTTCTATATGGCGTACGTCTTTTTCCGAATCTCGCCCGGTGATTTTCTGGTTCATCGCCAACTGTGCGGTAAGTGGCGTAGTTTTGCTGTACGGGCTGCTGGTCATTTCATCCACAGCACCGCTTAGCGTCTGCGCCGCTGCGCTGGCAGATTGTGCCGGAGCGCGAGCTTGTAAAACAGTCACCACCTGCTGCCGCCACTGTTCAGCCTGCGCCTGATATTCCACATCGGCATCCACACGTTCCAACAAACGTTCTGCGCCTAATTCGGCCAGACGCGTATCAAAATCCTTACCCGCCTTGCAGAAATACTCGTAAGAGGTATCGCCCAATCCAAAGACCGCAAACGCGGTTTCCGTCAGTTTAGGCGCCTTTTTGGATAGCAGAAATTTGTGCAGCGCTACCGCTTCTTCCGCGGGCTCACCTTCTCCTTGAGTCGAGGCGACAATGACTAACAGGCGCTCCTGAGCAATCTGTTTAAACTTGTAGTCGCCCGCATTAACCAGATTAACCTTTAGTTTTGCTGCCAACAGATCGTCACGCAACTGTTCGGCCAAACGACGCGCATTACCGGTTTGAGACGCAGAAATCAGAGTAATACACGGCGTTTCCGGCTCTGCAACCCCATGAGCAGGCACGTTCGGCTGTTGATTGACCCTGCCCCAAAAATACCCGGACAGCCACGCCATTTGCGTTGGCGAAAACTCGCCGACCGCCGCCTGTAAGCGGGCCAGTTGCTCCGGCGAAAGCGGGAGTAATGAAGTTGGAGGAGCCTGAGTCGTCATCGCGGTACGAATTCCCTTGTGCTTTAGCCAGTGTCAGTCCGATATCTTGTCGGCAAATAAATCTTTAGGTTTGTAAGGTTAACCATCCGGATAATAACAATTAAAGAAGTGATAGAAATAATTAATAACTAAAACAACTAAGCGGTTTTTTCGCTATGACATACGAGTCAAAGTGTTCAACTTATTAGGAAAAATTTCTGTGATCCGAAAATCCAATAATCGACCAAGCGGAAGGTTTTAAATCAAAAGCATAGGCTGCTAAATTATAGTTATTATAGTAAATCGGATGGCGCACCAAGACCGGCAAACGTAGCTTGCGCGCCCAGTTTCCGGTACTATGCGGCGGTTTTTGAGTCAATAAGGCCAGGATGATGAGCACCACATTATTTAAAGATTTTCAGTTTGAAGCCGCACACCGGTTACCTAACGTGGCAGAAGGCCACAAATGTGGTCGTTTGCACGGCCATTCATTTATGGTTCGCCTGGAAGTGACCGGGGAAGTTGATGCTCATAGCGGTTGGGTTATGGATTTCGCCGAGCTGAAAGCAGCTTTTCAGCCTATTTGGGAGCGTTTGGATCATCATTATCTAAACGATATCCCCGGTTTGGAGAACCCAACCAGTGAAGTTTTAGCGGCTTGGATTTGGCAGCAGTTGAAACCGCAATTACCGGAGCTGAGCGCAGTCATGGTAAAAGAAACCTGCTCCGCAGGCTGCGTCTACCGCGGTTAATCTGGCTAGGTCAGGGCTGGAGAGCATCCCTCAGCCCTGCGCCTCTCACTATCAGGCAATATTTAAATATTTGTGGGTCTGCATAGATAATCGCCAATTGCGGGCGATACAGGTTTCAATACAAAGTCGCGTGGCCTCTTCTTTCTGACTGATCGGCTGTAGCGCGATAATTCGTTGTTTATTATCGTGCAACGTGGCCAATAATGCCTCCAACGCTTCAATATCTCTCATTCGCCCAACCGGGTGCTTCACTTCATCTGCCCGAGTTAAAGCCTGTTCTAATACTTTTAACCCGCCGCGCATATTCACTTTAGGTGAAACGGTAACCCAGGTTTTTTCCGAGCATTGGACTTCATAAGTGCCACTGGTTTCGATCTGACAGCTAAAGCCTTCCTGCTCCAGCAGAGTGGTTAGCGGCAATAAATCGTAAATACAAGGTTCACCGCCGGTAATTACCACGTGGCGCGCCGTATAGCCTTGTTGGCGAAGAAGGGTTAATAACTGTTGTTCGCTGGCGTTGCCCCAAGCGTCGCTTTCCTCGGTTTTCACCAAAATACGCTGCACATCGACTTCCCGATCGACGTTTTTCTCCCAGGTATGTTTGGTGTCACACCAGCTGCACCCTACCGGGCAGCCTTGTAAACGGACAAATATCGCCGGTACGCCGGTGAAAAAGCCCTCACCTTGCAAAGTCTGGAACATCTCATTAATCAGGTACAGCATCAGTATCTCTATATGAAAGCGGGTAATGGGGGATTATCGCAGATTCTGACGCTGTCACCAAACCGACCGCCTGCTGGCGGCCAGCTTTCTTTGTATCAGGGGGTTACTCAATCACACCGCAGGCCATTCTCGCTCCGCCACCGCCCAACGGCATAGGATGATCGGCATAGTTATCGCCGCCGGCATGAATCATTAGGGCGTGATGTTTAAGTTCCGATAAGGATTTTAGGCGTGGAGCCAAGACTTGATAGTTGGCTGAACCATCGGCGTTAACGACCAATCCAGGCAAATCCCCCAAATGTCCTTTATCACTATAAGGCCCCAGATGCGCTGAAGTTTTTTTCGGATCGAAATGCCCGCCCGCCGCTAACGCGGGTACCATTTTTCCGTCCTTTTCTGCGGACGCGCAACTGGCATTTTCATGCAGGTGGAAACCATGAATGCCCGGTGTCAATCCAGCTAACTGAGGGCTAAATAGCAGTCCATAGGGCGTTTCCGTTACGACTATCTTGCCAAGCGCCCGGCCATTTCCCTGCGGTAATGATTCATTCATAGTCACGGTCAAATCCGCTGCCAAAGCTGCGCCAGAGCAAAATATAAGGGGTAACAAGAAGGTGCTTAGCTTCATATCTTTCTTTTCCTTAATATTGATTGATAGTGATTAAATACTTATTGATTCTGATTAGCCAAACTCTTAAGCAACGCCATTTACTGGCAGGCAAGAGTTCATAGAAAATATCACCATGAGAGATAAACGGAATCAATATGCTAGAACCCAACGACTTTTTGTTATAAAAACTCTTTGTTGTAAAATCCTTTATTATAGAATTCATCGCTATATCAGCTCATCATTATAAAAACCCACCCTCATGAGAGCCCGAATTTATCATTGATAACTTTGCCTTCACAGAGCATATATCTCAAGGTTTCGCGCTTTGGCGCGAGTATTTATCCTAATATTTATATTAAGCCACGCACCATTGCCCAATAAAGACCGCGGTTAAAGCCGCTGCGTAGCAAACGCCTACCTTTGTCGGTAGCCTGGGCAAGAGATCATTCCGATAGCCATAACAAAGCGGCATTCCGGCATTCAGCCCCATTTGGGCGATAGCCTGTACTTTCCTATCGTAGTCACGCGCGGGATAACCCAATATCATTTCGGAAAAAACATTATCTGCAACTATAGGAGCCTGGTTATGGCAGGCACCACCCGCTTTACGGATAGGGAGAAACGGTACCACCGATAACATAAACGCCCTGCTGCCCATAAACCTGGAGCGTTTGTGGGTCGGTTGGCAACCCGCCTCCTTTGTTATCCCATTCACTCAGCCCCGAATTTCGCACCGCATCAACAGCGCTAATAGGTGGAGTCGCCATCAAAATATCGAAGGGTTGAGCCTCGCCTTCTGCGGAATAGGCAATTTTTTATTCGGATCGACTTTGCTCAGTGTGAAGCCTCTCTGATATTTAATATCTCTGGCAGCAAAGACGTTAGGTAAAATATCTCCGCTAGGACGCTGTAAAAAGAGACAGTTACGCAATAGCTGCGCTACCCTCGGATAGGTATAAATAATTTCTATCGCACTACCCGCTCCCCGCTGTCGTAAATAGTCATCTGGCATTAACGTCATTTCTAGTGGAGCAACTCCGCACGGGTGGTGAACGTTAGATGTCTCTGGGAAAGAGACGATGATAAAAATTCGCCCTTTTCTATTTTGGCTAGCTTTTTAGCTAACAGGCCGGACGCTTCATACGGATAAAAATGATCGCCACTTTCTACCAACCCCTCTATTCATTCAAGTCGAGGTACGCAGCCGGACGCAAAAACTAAAAAATCATAACCGTATTTTTCACCTTTGCGGGTAAAGATAATTTATTTAAATCAAACCCTTCGGACCTATCTATAATAAATACTATTTCTGGTCTCAATAGGATTTTTTGTGGTCTCTCTAATTCCTGTTTAAGAAATAAATTAAATGCTACATACATAAACGCAGGTTTATAATAATGCATGAGAGAATCAGACAGTAAGATAAGTTCGACTTTCTTTGAAACAATATCCCTTTGCAGTTTACCTGCCAACAAAATCGCAAGGATTGTCTCCCCGGTACCACCACCGACGATAACAACTCTATATTTCATGGATACAGAACCTCAAACAGGTAATAATGGCTTTTAGAAAAAGCGTAATCAGCAGTTAAATATTTAGCGATCCGGCTAGTCAAACCAAATAGTAATAATATTATTACTATATTTATACTTCAGTGTAGTATTCAAAGCAGATTATGAACCAGCTTATTTTGTTTTTATATAAAAAAACAACCTTAATTAAGATATAAATTGATATGACTTGTTGAAATGTTAATTTTGAATTGAATAACAGGTTTCAATTCAATTAATCACCGATAGATCTCATTTATTCCCTGTATAACCATATAAATAAAAAATAATAATTTCTATTTCATTAACTTTAGATATAAAAAAACCCGCCGAAGCGGGTTTTTTCTGGTAAGTATCAGGGCAGAAATTACTGACCTTTAACTTCTTTCAGACCGTTGAATACTGCGCGGTCGCCCAGCGCTTCTTCGATACGGATCAGTTGGTTGTATTTAGCAACGCGGTCAGAACGGCTCATAGAACCCGTTTTGATTTGACCGGCAGCGGTACCAACAGCCAGATCTGCGATGGTTGCATCTTCGGTTTCACCAGAACGGTGAGAGATCACCGCGGTGTAGCCTGCGTCTTTCGCCATCTTGATTGCAGCCAGAGTTTCGGTCAGAGAACCGATCTGGTTGAATTTGATCAGGATAGAGTTAGCAACACCTTTTTCGATACCTTCTTTCAGGATCTTGGTGTTGGTTACGAACAGGTCATCACCAACCAGTTGCAGTTTGTCGCCCAGCACTTCGGTCTGGTATTTGAAACCATCCCAGTCAGACTCGTCCAGACCGTCTTCGATAGAAACGATTGGATATTGTTTAGCCAGACCTTCCAGGTAATGAGTGAACTCTTGAGAAGTGAAGGTTTTGCCTTCGCCTTTCAGCTCATACATACCGGTTTCTTTGTTGTAGAACTCAGAAGCTGCACAGTCCATAGCCAGAGTAATGTCTTTACCCAGCACGTAACCCGCTTGTTCTACGGCTTCTTTGATTGCAGCCAGTGCAGCAGCGTTGGATTCCAGGTTTGGCGCGTAGCCACCTTCGTCACCAACAGCAGTGTTCAGACCTTTAGCTTTCAGAACTTTAGCCAGGTTGTGGAACACTTCAGAACCGATACGAACCGCTTCTTTCAGAGTTTTAGCGCCAACAGGCTGAATCATAAACTCTTGAATATCAACGTTGTTGTCTGCGTGCTCGCCGCCGTTGATGATATTCATCATAGGCAGTGGCATAGAGAATTGGCCTGGGGTGCCGTTCAGTTCAGCGATGTGCTCGTACAAAGGCATGCCTTTAGACGCAGCAGCCGCTTTGGCAGCAGCCAGAGAAACAGCCAGAATTGCGTTTGCACCGAATTTAGATTTGTTTTCGGTACCGTCCAGATCGATCATGATTTTATCGATGTTAGCCTGGTCTTTGGCATCTTTACCGATAACAGCCTGAGCAATCGGGCCATTAACAGCGGCAACAGCTTTCAGAACGCCTTTGCCCAGGAAACGGGACTTGTCACCGTCACGCAGTTCCAGTGCTTCACGGGAACCGGTAGAAGCACCTGATGGTGCAGCAGCCAAACCAACGAAACCGCCTTCCAGATGGACTTCAGCTTCTACAGTTGGGTTACCACGGGAGTCGATGATTTCGCGACCGATGACTTTAACGATTTTGGACATTAGATTTTCCTCAGTACAAGTTAAACTAAAACTCCAGACAGATGGGGCGACATTCAAGCCGCCCCACCTACCAAATATTTTATTTCACCTGGCGCTTCTGATACTCACCAGCCGCTTTCACAAAGCCGGCGAACAACGGGTGACCATCACGTGGCGTCGAAGTAAATTCTGGATGGAACTGACAAGCGACAAACCAAGGATGGTTAGGCAACTCGATGATTTCCACCAGCTTGTTATCAGCAGAGCGCCCGGCTACGCGTAGACCGGCAGCTTCAATCTGCTTCAACAACATGTTGTTTACTTCATAGCGATGACGATGGCGTTCAACGATGGTGGGTTCGCCATACATCTGACGTACCAGGCTACCATCGGTAAGGTTGCATTGCTGCCCACCCACACGCATGGTACCGCCCAAATCGCTTTCTTCCGTACGTACTTCAACGTTGCCGTCTTCATCACGCCATTCGGTGATCAATGCAACCACCGGGTACTTACAGTCTGGCACAAATTCCGTGGAGTTGGCGTTCTGCATACCCGCGACATTACGGGCAAACTCCATCAGTGCAACTTGCATACCCAGGCAAATGCCCAGGTAAGGAATATTGTGTTCACGGGCATAACGCGCCGCAGTCACCTTGCCTTCTACACCGCGATAGCCGAAGCCACCTGGGATTAGAATAGCATCCAGCCCTTTCAGCATTTCTTCGCCGCGGGTTTCTACGTCCTGTGAATCGATCAGCTTGATGTTAACGGTCAGACGGTTTTTCAACCCGCCGTGTTTCAAGGCTTCGATCACGGATTTGTAGGCATCCGGCAGCTCAACGTATTTGCCGATCATCCCGATGGTCACTTCGCCACCCGGATTGGACTCTTCATATATTACCTGTTCCCACTCGGCAAGATTTGCTTCAGGACAAGTTAAGCTGAATCGTTTACAAATATAATCGTCAAGGCCCTGTGATTTCAAGAGGCCTGGGATTTTATAAATGGAATCAACGTCTTTAAGAGAGATAACAGCTTTTTCTGGCACGTTACAGAACAGAGCGATTTTCGCCCGTTCGTTAGCAGGAACTGCGCGATCGGAACGACAAATCAGCACATCAGGCTGAATACCGATGGAAAGCAGCTCTTTAACCGAATGTTGTGTTGGCTTAGTTTTCACTTCGCCAGCCGCAGCCAGGTAAGGAACCAGCGTCAGGTGCATATACAAAGTATGCTCGCGGCCAACATCTACCGCCATCTGACGAATCGCTTCCAAGAACGGCAGAGATTCAATATCACCTACGGTGCCACCAATTTCGACCAATACCACGTCGTGGCCTTCGCCGCCTTCGATGATACGTTCTTTGATAGCGTTGGTAATATGAGGAATAACCTGGATAGTTGCACCCAGATAATCGCCACGACGCTCTTTACGCAGCACTTCTGAGTAAATGCGGCCAGTGGTGAAGTTATTGCGGCGGGTCATTTTGGTGCGAATGAAGCGCTCGTAGTGCCCTAAATCCAGATCGGTTTCAGCACCATCTTCGGTGACGAAAACTTCCCCGTGTTGTGTCGGGCTCATGGTGCCCGGATCCACGTTGATATACGGGTCCAGTTTCATGATGGTAACGTTGAGGCCACGGGCTTCAAGAATAGCCGCCAAGGAGGCTGCGGCAATGCCTTTACCCAGAGAGGATACGACCCCGCCGGTCACAAAAATATAATTAGTTGTCATGCTGAACCTGAGAGTTTAGGTTTAAAGACGATGGAAGAACCAAGACGGGAAAGTAGTATACTCGAACCTTGGTTTCGCTACAAATGATCTCAACGCCTCGCAGAGTTTTACTCATGAAAAGCGCGCTGAACACCGTCTTCCTATCCGTTATAATTCAATATATTAACGTAATTGAAATTCAACAACCATCCATCAAATGAATTAAAACACGTTAGATTTCAGTTTCTTGCTTTTTAACCTGCTGCCATGCGGCTTCCATTTCGGCTAAAGAGGCATCTTCCATCTTGCGGCCAGAGGCGGTAACTATCTGTTCTACCTGACGAAAGCGTCGCTCGAATTTACGGTTTGCCGCCTGCAAAGCATTTTCGGCTTTATGGCCCAAATGGCGGGACAGATTCACCGTCGCAAATAGCAAATCGCCGATTTCCTCTCCCAGTTTCTCCTCGTCCACCACCGCCTGTTTCGCTTCAAACATCACTTCGTCGATTTCTTCGTATACTTTGTCCAGCACCGGGCCAAGCGTATCCCAATCAAAACCAACGGCGGCACAGCGTTTCTGGATTTTATGCGCCTTCATCAACGCCGGTAAAGCGTCTGGAATATCATCCAACGCCGAGTACAGCGCCTTATCAGCCCGTTCCCCGGCTTTGCGTTGCTCCCAACCGGCAATAATTTCTGCGCTATCCATCACCTCGGCCGATTGACCCGAAACAGGGAAAACGTGAGGATGGCGGCGCACCAGTTTGTCGCTGATGGCGTTGCAAATATCATCGAAGGCAAATAACCCCTGTTCTTGCCCCATTTGGGCATAAAAAACCACTTGGAACAGCAAATCGCCCAGTTCATCACGCAGGTCGGGATAATCCTGCCGCTGAATCGCGTCAAGCACCTCGTAGGTTTCTTCCAGCGTGTAAGGCGCGATGGTATCGAAAGTCTGCTTACGGTCCCACGGGCAGCCGTTTTCCGGGTCACGCAACGCGCACATGATATCCAACAGACGTTGTAAGGCCGAAGCGGTGGAATCAGCGGCGGTTTCAGTAGGCGTCATAGCGGTTTTTTCACTTTTATTTATGATAATCAAGATGTAATGTGCGCAGTAGAATTGATGTTAACCAGCGCTCGGCTCAAAAGTCGAACACTGGTCAGAGCTAAAAGGGCAAAGCCTAGCCCAGATCGCCCACTCGCGGATATCCTCGTTAATTTAATTGCCGTGCAAGCGGCGGGCATCGATCACATCCGGCAACTGATTGAGCTTAGCTAACACCCGACCTAATACCTGTAGGTTATAGATTTCAATATCCATATCGATGGTAGCCAGCATCTTTTTGGTATCACTACGGCTGGCGACGCCCAATACGTTGACTTTTTCGTTAGCCAAAATCGTGGTGATGTCCCGTAATAAGCCGCTGCGATCGTTGGCTGTGACCCGAACCACCAGCGAATACCCGCTGGAATAGCTTTCTCCCCACACCGCATCAACAATGCGTTCCGGCGCGTGAGATTGCAGATCCAGCAGTTGTTCACAATCGGCGCGGTGAATGGAAATCCCCCGTCCTTGAGTAATAAAACCAACGATTTCATCACCCGGAATCGGCTGACAGCAACGTGCGATGTGATGCATCAGATTACCGACGCCTTCCACCACGATGCGACCGCTGTCTTTACTGCTATTGCGGGACGGCTGCTGGGTTTTGTTGGTCAGATGGCGTAACGCCTCCAGATCGGCTTCTTCCGCCGTAGGTTTGTTAAGCTTCCCTTGCAGGAAGTTCACCATCTGATTGAGACGAATATCACCGCCACCAATGGCCGCTAACACTTCATCCAGCGAATTCATGTTATAGCGTGGAACCAGCAGCTTTTCGGCCTCTTTCAGGCTGATATCCATATGTTCCAGTTCGTCGTCCAGCATCTGACGGCCAGCCAGGATATTTTTATCGCGATCCTGTTTCCGGAACCAGTTATGAATTTTGGAACGACCGCGGCTGGTGGTGACATAACCGAGGTTCGGGTTCAACCAGTCACGGCTTGGATTCGGCTGCTTCTGGGTGATAATTTCGATCTGATCGCCCATTTGCAGCTGATAGGTAAAGGGCACAATGCGCCCGCCGATCTTGGCTCCGATACAACGGTGACCCACGTCGCTGTGGATATGATAGGCAAAATCCAGCGGCGTAGAGCCGGCTGGCAAATCAATTACATCGCCTTTTGGCGTAAACACATACACCCGATCGTCGAACACTTGGCTACGAACTTCATCCAACATCTCGCCAGAATCGGCCATTTCTTCCTGCCACGCGATCAGTTTGCGCAGCCAGGCAATACGCCCTTCGTAGCCTGAGCGCCCTGCCGCAACCGCCCCTTCTTTGTATTTCCAGTGAGCGGCGACACCCAGTTCCGCATCTTCATGCATCTGGCGGGTTCGAATCTGAATCTCCAGCGTTTTTCCACGCGGGCCAAGCACCACGGTGTGGATCGACTGATAACCATTAGGCTTAGGGTTGGCTACGTAGTCGTCGAATTCATCTGGCAAATGACGGAAATGAGTATGCACAATACCTAATGCGGCATAGCAATCCTGCAAACGCTCAACCACCACCCGCACCGCGCGAACGTCAAACAGCTCATCGAACGCCAGCGACTTCTTCTGCATTTTGCGCCAGATACTGTAGATATGTTTAGGGCGGCCATAAATATCCGCTTTGATTCCTTCATCGGCCATGGCCTGACGTAAAGAAGCGACAAAATCGTCGATAAACTGTTCGCGATCGATGCGGCGCTCGTGAAGCAACTTGGCGATCTGTTTGTATTCATCAGGATGCAGATAACGGAAACAGAAATCTTCCAGCTCCCATTTAATCTGGCCAATACCCAAGCGGTTAGCCAAAGGCGCATAGATATTGGAACATTCCTTGGCCGCCAGCACGCGTTCATCTTCCGGTGCGTCTTTAACTTCCCGTAGATGAGCGATACGTTCCGCCAGTTTAATGACCACACAGCGGAAATCTTCCACCATTGCCAGTAACATACGGCGGACATTATCCACCTGCTCTGAACTCATCGAATCATTAGTGGTGGCCTTTAGCTGGCGAATGGCATCCATATCCCGCACGCCGTGCACCAGATAGGTAATGCCTTTGCCAAACTGTTCGGTCAGGGTTTCTTCGTTAACCACATTGGCATCAACCAATGGGAACAGCAGCGCCGCGCGCATACTGTCGTTATCCATACTCAGGGTGGAAAGGATTTCAACCATTTCAAGGCCGCGCCACAGCAGTAGCGAGGCATCGGGATGACCTTGTGTATGTTGTTCACAATAACGCCAGGTTTCGGCTAATCGCTCACATGACTGCGGGTTGGGAAGACCCAAGCTGGCGATCCAATCGTCGAGAGCAAACTCGCCCGCTGGATTCAAATGTGCACTTCTTACCGCAACCATAACTTCTCCCTACTCAGCGGCCAGTGGCTCCTGCTGTATAAACAGCGCCATTGACTCAAGATGCCCCGTGTGCGGAAACATATCTAACATTCGCACACGTGCAAGACGGTAACCGGCGTCGATCAGCACGTGGCTATCTCGTGCCAAGGTGGTGGGATTACAAGACACGTATACCACCCGTTTCGGCGCCAGCTTCACTATATGTAACATGACCCCGGCCGCACCTGCCCGCGCCGGGTCCAGCAATATTTTATCAAAACCTTGGCTCGCCCAAGGCTGTTTATCGATCTCGTCCTCTAAATTCTCATGAAAGAACGAAACATTAGCTAAACCATTAATCTGCGCATTATATTGCCCATTAGCCACCAGTGTCGCAACTCCTTCTATACCCACAACTTGTAGGGCATGACGCGCTAACGGCAAAGTAAAATTACCCATACCGCAGAATAAATCCAAAACGCGCTCATTCGGTTGCACATCCAACCATTCCAGCGCCTGCGCCACCATTTTCTCATTTACCGTGGCATTGACCTGAATAAAATCGCGCGGATTAAACGCTAAGCGTAGACCTTCTATCTGATAGTAAGGCTCCTCGCCGCTTAAACGCTCAATATGATCGCTGTCGGGAGCCAGATAAATCGCGACCTGCTCACGCTGAGAAAAAGCCAGTAACGCGGCGCGATCGGCGGTACTCAAGCTATCAAGATGACGTAGCGTCAGCAACGGCCCATTATCGGCCAGCACCAATTCTACGTGTCCCAGGCGTTTAACGGCACGCAATTCTGACAAACAGCGATAAAGCGGCGCTAACAGGCGCTCGAGCTCTGGTCGCAGTACCGGGCAGGTTTTTATCGCCACCAAATCGTGGGAAGCGACCTTGCGAAAACCCATGACCAAACGCTGCTGTTTAGGTTGGTAGTACAACCCTAAACGCGCTCGCCGTCGATAACCGTATTCAGTCCCGCAGATGACAGACTCTGGCTCTACGGTTACGCCTGTTTCTCGCGCAATTAGGCGTTGCAGGTGAGCCGCCTTGCTGTTCTGCTGTAAGTGGGTATCGGCATGTTGCTGCTGGCAGCCACCGCAGGTCCCAAAATGTGGGCAAAGGGGGGCGACTCTCTCGGCGCAGGGCTTCAGTAAACGCTGAAGCTTTCCGCGGGAAAACTGACGTTTTTCTTCAGTTAACTGTATCTCGGCCTGCTCTCCGGGTAGCATACCGGGGACAAAAATGGCCTTACCTTGATAATGTGCAACGCCCTGCCCTAAAGGATCCAGGTCGTCAGCAGTCACGGTTATCATTTGCCGGGTCGTAACACGGCGGTTTGGAGAGTAGAATTGCGCCATAATTATTGATGAGTATGCGTTGGTTTTCGTAAGCTGCTAATTCTCCCACATTGGAATACCATGACCAAATACAGTCTTCGCGCGCGCATGATGATACTAATCTTAGCTCCCACGCTTCTGCTTGGGCTATTACTCAGTACATCTTTTATGGTGCATCGATATAATGAACTGCAAAACCAAGTAGTTAACGCAGGAACCAGTATTATCGAACCGCTGGCGGTTGCCAGTGAATATGGAATGACGTTCCGTAATCGAGATACCGTCAGACAGTTAATTAATCTGTTACATCGCCGCCATTCAAATATTGTGCGTTCAATTACCGTTTTTGACGCAGATAATAATCTTTTTGTCACTTCTAACTATAATTACAACTCGTCACAATTAAGGTTGACGAATAATATTCCGATCCCCAGTTCTTTGATGCTGACCTACCGAGGGGATTCGTTAATCTTAAGAATGCCCATTGTCTCGGAATATAATATCTCCAGTGACCGGCCACCAGAAGCCAATATTAGCAACCGTCCGCTGGGTTATATTGCCATCGATCTAGATTTACAATCCGTACGACTTCAGCAATATAAAGAAGTGTTTATCTCTACTTTATTGCTGTTGTTCTGCCTGTGTATTGCCATTTTGTTTGCCTATCGTCTGATGCGCGATGTGACCGGCCCTATCCGTAATATGGTGAATACCGTAGACCGGATTCGGCGCGGCCAGTTGGATAGTCGGGTAGAAGGACACATGCTGGGAGAATTGAATATCCTGAAAAACGGCATTAACTCGATGGCGATGTCGCTGGCGGCCTACCACGAGGAAATGCAGCAGAATATCGATCAGGCCACTTCAGATCTGCGGGAAACGCTGGAACAGATGGAAATCCAGAACGTGGAACTGGGTCTGGCGAAGAAACGGGCGCAGGAAGCGGCGCGAATTAAATCCGAGTTTCTGGCCAATATGTCCCACGAATTACGCACGCCGCTTAATGGCGTAATCGGGTTCACCCGCCAGACGCTGAAAACCTCCCTGACGCCAACTCAAACAGATTACCTGCAAACCATCCAGCGCTCGGCCAATAATCTGCTGTGTATCATCAATGACGTACTGGATTTCTCCAAGCTAGAGGCCGAAAAGCTGGTGTTGGAGCATATTCCATTCCCGCTGCGTGAAACCTTGGATGAAGTCGTTATTTTGCTGGCTCACACCGCACATGAGAAAGGGCTGGAACTGACGCTGCACGTCAATAATGATGTGCCAGAACAGGTGGTAGGCGACTCTATGCGCTTGCAGCAGGTCATGACCAACCTGCTGGGCAATGCCATCAAGTTTACCGAAAATGGTAACGTAGATATCCACGTAAGTCTGCTATCGCAAACCGCCCGACAAATTAAGCTGGCGGTGGAGATTCAGGACACCGGCATCGGTATTTCCGAACAGCAGCAGTCTCAGCTGTTTCAAGCTTTCCGCCAGGCCGATGCCAGCATTTCCCGCCGCCACGGTGGTACCGGGCTTGGCTTGGTAATAACCGAGCGTCTGGTCAAAGAAATGGACGGCGATATTAGCTTCCGTAGCGAGTTAAATCGTGGCTCAACTTTCCGTTTCCATATCACTTTAGATCTCAACGAAGGCATGGTCTATCGCCAGCCAACCATGGAACAGCTCGCCGGCAAGCATTTAGCCTATATCGAACGGAATCCGGCGGCAGCGCAGGCCACGTTGGATATGTTGAGCATTACGCCTCTGCGGGTGACTCACAGCCCGACGCTGGCCCAACTCCCGGATAAATACTACGATTTCCTGCTAGTCGGCGTTCCGATTCCTTTCCGCACGAATATGGCAGGTCATCAGGATAAGCTGTTAGCGGCGCTAAAAATTGCCGATCATGTGATTCTGGCGTTGCCAAGCCAGTCTCAGGTTGATGCAGAGCAGTTAAAACAGTTAGGTGCCAAAGCCTGTCTGGTGAAACCGATTTCCAGCAATCGCCTGATGCCACTGTTGTTGAAAGAAGATCCGCGAGCATTGCCCGCGCCAAACGAAAACGAACCGAAAAAGCCGCGCCTGCCGCTGCGTGTAATGGCGGTGGATGACAATCCTGCGAATCTAAAACTGATAGGCACACTGCTGGAAGAACAGGTTGAAGAAACCATTCTGTGTGAAAGCGCTGAAAAAGCCATTGCCGTCGCCCGCGAACATGCTCTGGACGTGATTTTGATGGATATTCAGATGCCGGAAGTGGACGGTATTCGCGCCAGTGAGTTAATTCATCAATTACCTAATCATGTTAATACGCCAATAATTGCCGTTACCGCCCACGCCATTAGTGGCCAACAGGAGCAGTTTCTCAAGCTTGGTATGGCTGATTATCTGGCTAAACCTATTGATGAAACCCGGCTGACGCAGGCGCTGGCGCGTTTTTACCAGCATGAACAAACGACCGTTCAGAAATCTGCTACGGTAATGACCCCGCGGCCTGCAGGCTGGGAAGATTCGATTAACTGGCCGCTAGCTATTCGTCAGGCCGCCAATAAAGAAGATTTGGCGCAGGAGCTGTTGGTCATGCTATTAGCGTTTCTCCCACAGGTCACACAGCGGGTCAACGCCATTGTGGAAGGCGCAGACGACGAGGATATCGTGAATCTGATTCATAAATTGCACGGTAGCTGCGCGTGCAGCGGCGTCCCGAGACTAAAACGGCTGTGTTCCTATATTGAGCAACAGCTACGGCAGAAGGCTGACAATCAGGATTTATTGCCAGAATGGCTGGAATTACTCGATGAAATAGAGAATGTCATTCAGGCTGCGAAAAGCCATATAGGCCAACCGCCGTCGCCTGAATCAAAGGAAAATTAAGCGGGGATAGGTAAAATTCGGGGCCGAAATATTCTGGCCCCGAATCGCGGATAATTACTGTGCTAACAGATAAATATCGGTATCACCACGATGAATACTCAAAGCCAGCACTGAAGGCTTAGCCTCGAGAATTTTACGTAACTCACCGAGATTTAGCGTCGGTTTCTGGTTTACACCGGTAATAATATCGCCTTTTTTCAGGCCGATACGCGCGGCGGCAGAACCTTCTTTCACGCTATCTACCTTCACGCCTTTCTTACCTGCGGCATCAAAGTTGCTCAGTTCAGCGCCTTCAATCCCTGTGTAAATGTTGCCAGACGCGATCTGCGCCTGAGAACCCTGCTCCAACGTGACATCGACAGTAATCGGTTTACCTTCCCGCAGCAGGCCCAGCACTATTTTGCTCCCCACCGGCAGTGTGCCAATCTCAGCGCGGAAGGCGGCGAAGCTGGAGATGGCTTTTCCGTTCATGGTCACAATCACATCACCGGCTTTAATACCGGCTTTTGCCGCTGAAGACTTCGGCAATACCTGACTGATAAAGGCACCTTTCTGCGCGTCCACGTTCATGGCTTTAGCCAATTCGGAGTTCAGTTCGGTTCCCATAATCCCCAGTTCGCCGCGTTTCACCTGGCCAAACTCCACCATTTGCGACGTCAGGTTTTTCACCATATTACTTGGGATAGCAAAACCAATACCGATATTGCCACCGTCCGGAGCCAGAATAGCAGTGTTAATCCCGATCAGTTCACCATTCAGGTTCACCAGAGCGCCGCCGGAGTTACCACGATTAATTGCAGCATCGGTCTGGATAAAGTTTTCGTAGTTTTCAACGTTCAGGCCACTGCGCCCTAACGCCGAAACGATACCGGACGTCGCCGTTTCCCCTAATCCATAAGGGTTACCGATCGCCACGGTATAGTCGCCCACCCGCAGTTGATCGGAATCGGCCATTTTGATCGCCGTTAGATTTTTAAAGTCTTTCAACTGGATCAAGGCAATATCGGTGCGTGGATCTTTACCGATCACTTTGGCGTCGAATTTACGCCCATCGCTCAACTGCACCTGAATTTTATTCGCGTTTTCTACTACGTGGTTATTGGTCACCACATAGCCTTTCGCAGCATCAATCACTACGCCAGCGCCTAATCCTCGGAATTCTTTCTGAGTTGGCTGACCATCGCCACCGCCCAGCCCGCCCTGACACAGCGGTGAACCCTGGAAAGGCGAACCATCCTGACATAACGGCGAGTTTCCGCCGAAGAACTGTTGGAACTGGTCTGGCATCCCGGCACTTTTTACCGTAGCACTGCCTTCCACGTTGATGCTGACCACCGATGGCATGACCTTTTCTAGCATCGGTGCCAGACTAGGGAGCTGCTGGGTGCTGGATGAGGCGGTTTCTGCAGCAATGGCAGAGACCGGCCCCATGGCGAAACCAATGCTTAATGCCAATGCGCTTAACACTAACGTAGTTTTTTTCATGGGTCGGTTCTCTTTCTCTCTATATACAAATAACAAGTTAATTAATAGTTTTGACTAACTAATCGAGTCATGCAAAGTAAGAGTAGTCGTCAGAGCCTAAGTTCATTAATACTGAATCTGTAATAGTAAAAATTGTTTACCGTCTTTACAAAACTCGACCTAATAAAGATTAAATAATAGAACGGCAGCAGAAACTTATTCTGCCGCCATCAAACGACGATATTCATCATAGGCATAAAGATCGGTCATACCGCTGATGTAATCCTGAAGCAATCTAGCCCGATAATAATATTCCCTAATCTCTCGCAGCTCGGCGGATAAATGACTCACACCTTCTATCGCCTCAACATAGGCTAAACGGTGCTTGATCGAAAGTTTATGGTACAGGCGGGTTTCAATTGGATAGTCGCGATGACTGTCCTCCGCGACCAACTGCGCGAAAGCCGCCTGCGGCATAGAGAGTAACGGGCTGTAGATATCCAGTAAACCACTGATAACCCGGTAGCCTTGTAGCTCCAGTTGCTCAACTTCCGGATGATTAAATACATGTTTTGCCGCTACAGATTTGAAAATCTGTAATAATTTGCAGGCTGGACTTGAATCCTCTAATAATGCCTGATTAAAGGTTCCATTAAATACGCTAGATAAGTTATCAATAAATCGTTGAGCGGCGTGAGGAACCAATTTACCGACGGTATATACCCGTAAATACATAAAGAATTGATCTTCTGAACTTCTTCGCCCTTGAACTCGTTCAATCTTACGAGCCGCATTCCCAATTATTTTATCAAACAAATCACCGGGTACGACCTCACCCCATTCGTTCTTCAAATGTTCAAATAGCTGCTCCACGGTAAAGATGCTCTTTTCTACCGCATCTTCCAGATCGGCAATACAGTAAGAAATATCATCGGCAGCTTCCATAATATAAGTCAGCGGGAAGCGATCGAATTCTCCCATATTCAATTCTCGCCTCAGCCGCTCAACATAGTCTTCTTCCGCCAGATAGAAACCGGGCTTTTTCATCAAATAGCTGTGGCTGGGAGGCAAGGGCGCAGACCAATAGGCCGGGCGGGTATATTTCAAAATACAGCCAACCTGCGCGTAAGTCAGATTGAGCTTCAGCAAGGTATAAACCAAACGTATAGCTTGGGCATTACCTTCAAAATGGCTGAGATCCTGTCGAATACGGCTGCGCAGCCGGTTCAATTCCTGCTGTCCTTCTGACAATCGCAGAAAACTAACCTCGCAGCGATCCTGCGTTTGCGGCTCTGATCCGCAGCTAGCGGGATCCATACGGCGGGAAAACCAATTATTGATTGCAGATTCGCCAAAATGTCCAAAGGGTGGGTTGCCGATGTCATGCATCAGGCAGGCCATTTCTACAATACTTTCAAAAGGATCGAGTAGCTTATCCAGACCTAATTCGTCGATCCGTTTATCTTGTTTAAAGCGATTCAGTATTTCTTTAGCAATGTGCCGCCCAACCTGCTGAACCTCTAGCGAGTGGGTTAAGCGACTGCGAACCGCCGCATTACGTTCTAACGGAAAAACCTGGGTCTTTTGCTGTAAACGCCGAATAGCTGCCGAATTGACGATGCGCCCGCGATCGCTCTCAAACTGGCGCACAATGTCATATTCATCTTCAGCGGTAATCGTTTGACTAAACGGACGCTGAAAACTGATTTTCTGCTTAAAGTCGATCCCGGACATCATTCCCCCTGACGGTTGCACCTTCGGTAGCACCCTTCATTCACCTGCGACGCAACGCCATTGCACATTACCTGTAGCTCACTACAATGATAACCTACTGACAGAGAAAAACATGGTTATCCCCTTTTAAAAATTAGCGAGTATTCAAAATGAAAGTAGGAATTATTGGCGCGATGGAACAAGAGGTTACTCTGCTACGCGACAAGATCGAAAACCGCCAGACATTGTCACGCGCAGGCTGTGAGATCTACACCGGCCAGTTGTATGGAGTAGAGGTTGCCCTGCTGAAATCCGGCATCGGTAAAGTCTCTGCGGCAATGGGCACCACATTATTGCTGGAACATTGCCAGCCTGACGTCATCATTAATACCGGCTCTGCTGGCGGTCTGGCGGCCTCGCTGAACGTGGGTGACATTGTGGTTTCCGAAGAAGTGCGTTACCACGACGCGGACGTCACCGCCTTTGGCTATGAAGCTGGCCAAATGGCCGGTTGCCCCGCGGCCTTTACCGCAGATAACGCCCTAATCGAACTGGCTGAAACCTGCATCAGGCAATTGAATCTTAATGCTGTACGCGGTCTGATTTGCAGCGGCGATGCCTTTATCAATGGCGCAGAGCCTTTGGCTCGTATCCGTAAAACCTTCCCGAGCGTAGCTGCCGTAGAAATGGAAGCCGCCGCTATCGGCCACGTTTGTCACGCCTTCAATATCCCATTTGTAGTGGTGCGCGCGATTTCTGACGTTGCCGATAAAGAATCTCATCTGAGCTTCGATGAGTTCTTGGTGGTAGCCGCTCAGCAATCGACGCTGATGATTGAAGCTATGCTCAAAATGCTGTCCCAGCGCGCGTAAGTATGAAATCAGGCTCAATACCGACATTCTGCCGCAGAGCCATATTCTGCGGCTTTTTGATCCTGGGAATGACGATACCCGCCTTGGGAGCCGAACGGATCATCAGTCTGGCTCCTAGCACAACCGAACTGGCCTACGCCGCCGGTTTGGGAGATAAGCTGGTCGCCGTCAGCGATTACTCCGACTATCCTGAAGCGGCCAAAAAGTTGGAGCACGTGGCTTCCTGGCAAGGGATTAATGTTGAAAAAATACTGGCGCTTAAGCCAGATCTGATTCTGGCCTGGCGCGGCGGTAATGCCCAACGTCCGCTCGACCAGTTGGCATCATTCGGGATTCCCATTTTTTATTCCGATCCCACCACTATTGAGCAGATCGCCGACGATCTGGATAAACTGGCGGGATACAGCCCTGAACCGCAAAAAGCCCATCAGGCAGCGCAGCAAATTCGGCTACGCAGAGCAGAGCTGGCAAAACATTATGGAAAAAATCAGCCTCTGAAGGTATTGCTGCAATTTGGCACCCAGCCGCTGTTCACCACGTCCGGCCATACCTTACAAAGTGAAGTCGTCGCGTTGTGCGGCGGCGAAAATATTTTTGCCGATAGCCGCGTACCCTGGCCGCAAATCAGCCGTGAACAGGTACTTAACCGCCAGCCAAAGGCTATCGTTATCGCCGGTGGCGATGAGCAAATCAAGTCGGTTCGCGCCTTCTGGCAGCCGCAGCTCGATATCCCGGTTATTGCCGTCAATGAAGACTGGTTTAATCGCGCCAGCCCGCGTATCCTGCTCGCCGCTCAACAGCTGTGCCAGCAACTGGCCAGCATTTCATCCCCTGTCGCGGAGTAATCTCAAATGCTGGTCTACTGGCTGGATATTTTAGGTACGGCGGTATTTGCCATATCCGGCGTACTCTTGGCGGGCAAACTACGGATGGACCCTTTTGGCGTATTGGTCTTGGGCGTGGTGACCGCTGTCGGAGGCGGAACCATTCGCGATATGGCGCTGGCTAATGGCCCGGTTTTTTGGGTAAAAGATCCCACCGATCTGGTGGTAGCGATGATCACCTGTCTGGCGACTATTTTGCTGGTGCGCCAACCGCGCCGGACGCCAAAGTGGATTCTACCAGTGCTGGATGCCATTGGATTGGCGGTGTTTGTGGGCATCGGCGTGAATAAAGCCTTTGCCGCCGGAGCCAGTCCGCTGGTGGCGATTTGTATGGGCGTGATTACCGGCGTGGGCGGAGGAATCATTCGCGATGTATTGGCGCGGGAAATACCGATGATTCTACGCACCGAAATCTACGCCACCGCCTGTATTATTGGCGGCATTGCGCATGCCACGGCCTACCATACTTTTGGTATGCCGCTGCAACAGGCTATGATGCTAGGTATGGCGATCACGCTGGCTATCCGGCTAGCTGCCATTCGCTGGCGCTTGAAATTGCCCACCTTTGAGATTGAATAGATTAATATCCATTCAGCCCAGCATTAACGAGAACACGCGAAAACTCCCGTTGATGCTGGACGACTTCCATTTGCAGTAACGGTCTTAAAGTTCCGAATATCTACCCCTGCCCCGGCTCATAAAGGGCAGAAAATACTCTTCCCACTTTGACCATATCAACTCACATAAATACAGTGGCTTTTAAACGCATATTCGACCGATTACTCAGAACGATGACTATCAGTGTTTCCATCATATTCTTTACTGTAAAAATGGAAGTTAGTGCAATCGACAGATCCATCCCCCGCAATAGTAAAAGTGGCTTTAAGACTAAGTCCATCATACCAATGCGCGTTTTCTTGAAAGTAATGTTCACGTAACACCATAAAATGTTCATGACTTACATTCTGCTGAATAAGATGGCTGACTTCAATCTCACCACTCTCTGCATCAAAGCGAAACTCAGCTTGCTTGTCCGGATTCCCAAGAAAAAAAAACTGTTTTTTAGAGGATAATAAGGTATCAATCAGCGCAATTTGCCCAATTTGCGATCCCACGATATTGAAAACCTCTTCCTGTTTTTCCGTTAATTTATTAATAAATTTTTTCAGATGAGCTTCTTTTACTTCTGAGCTAATGGTATCAGTAACGGACATTCTAAACCCGTCTACATTATATGTTCCTCTGCATATATCTTTAAAAATCTGTTTAGCTCCACCATTATTCCACTGCACTCTTAAATCACCAGAAATATATCTTTTTATTGCTGCAATGAAATCTATTTTCAAATCCTGGTCGGCATTGATTTTATTCATATTAAAATATGAAAGAAACTGTTGCTCTTCTAGTAGTAGAGAGTGACGGTCTTGACTATATATATCCTGCTCGCCAATAAAAAAAGTAATATTATCTTTATTCGGGTGGTCCTCTACTCTAAATAAATCTCTATATACTGGCTCAGACATCAATTTTATTTTATTAAAAATCTCTACCCTATCTCGTAGAGTTATGCTGGCAGATGTGCCATGAGCATGGGTTAACCTGTAAAGTTCATTCATTGCATCCTGTTTTTTTTCTGGGCGGAAATAATCCATGATTTTATCCCATAATCCCAGCTGCGTTGCATGGTCTTTATCTTGTGAAATCATTCGTTCAAGGCGACTTTCACTAACTAAAACCGAACGTGTACCAATAGTTAAAGCTATGTTCATAATATCCTCCTATCACTTGAGATAAAGTTACATTACAACGCTTATTTATATAGGGCTTTAATATTACGATTGCGCTATAATCTTTGGCTGATAAATGCAGGCATGTCATAAAAAATAGTATTCCGCGTAGCGTTTTAGGTTAATTTATCACTTTGTTTTTTCAGGTTTTTACACCATGATAATTAAACATATACTGTGATGACATATTACTTTTTCATTACGACGATTTTGCCTAACCTGCTTTTATTATCACGACCCATAGCACTGATTAAGTTATATTCAGATTTCAGCCATCAAGTTTCTTCGCAGCAGACCGATACCTGATACTCAATGTGCTTTCCGTCTGAACGAAAAGATGGCCAACGAACTATAAATTTTTTATGAAACGACTTTTTTTTACTTCCTGGCTAGCGCTATTCGCTATGCCCGGACTGGCAAAAAGTCAGAATGGCAGTATCTTTGTCAGCCTGAAGCTGTACGCAGCATGCCAGATTTCACCAGAGACCAATCATACCCCTGACGGGCCAAACCCGCAGGTCAATTGCCCAAAAGACGCCAGTTATGCCCCCAAAATTACGCGTTCTGACGCTGTAACACTGCGGAATGCTGAGGTCACAAACGATGTGCAGATTCCTGTTCAATTGATTACGTTAGAGTGGTGATCGAGAGAGCGCTAATCGAAAGTGATGAACGTCGGACATAAAAAAACCGCTTACCGAAAGGCAGGCGGTTTTTTTCGCTATTAATAAATCGATGCGATAACTATCAGATACTAAAGGAAGAACCGCAGCCGCAGGTTGATTTGGCATTCGGGTTAGTCACGATAAAACGTGAGCCTTCCAGACCTTCGGTGTAATCCACCGCGCCCCCCACCAGATATTGCAGGCTCATTGGGTCAACCACCAGCTCAACCCCTTCTTTTTCAATGGTCATATCGCCGTCATTGATCTGGTCGTCGAACGTAAAACCGTACTGGAATCCGCTACAACCACCGCCGGTAATGTAGACCCGCAGTTTCATATTCGGATTTTCTTCATCTGAAATCAGCAGTTTTACTTTTTTTGCCGCTGCCTCGGTAAACTGCAGGGGCAATACTGTTTCGTCGCTCATACTCTGTACTCCCAACCGGTGTTCGAGTTGCAGGTCACTACAATGGCAGCCTGATCTATGTGGCAATTATCTAATACCTGAGTAATGGGTTCAAGTATTCACGGTAAATGATATATTTTATTTACCTGTTTCAACCGCCGTTTCACTGGCTTTTGCCGCTTCTGCCGCCTGTTCCTGACGCTGTAAGGTACGGGCTAAAATGGCAGAATACAATGGCTTACCGCCCATAAATTGGGCAATTAGCGTCGCCCCCAGACAGGTCACTATCATCGGTAAAATAAGTTGGTAGTTATCGGTCATTTCCAACACCAAAACGATGCCGGTCAGGGGCGCACGGACGGATGCGGCAAATAATGCCCCCATTCCAGCGATAGCAAAAGTCCCTGCTTCAATATTATATTCTGGGAAAAAGTGGCCGCAAGATAGACCAAAAGCGGTACCTAACATGGTGCCCAATGCTAGCATCGGTGCGAAAATGCCGCCCGGCGCACCAGAGCCGAAACACAACAAAGTGGTGATCGTTCGAGCGATAAAGATAAACAGCAGCATACCGATGGTGTAATTTCCCGCTGCCGCGATAGGAATTAGCGAGAAGCCGCCGCCGACGGTTTCAGCTTGAATGACCCCCAGCAGCCCGCACATACCGCCCAGTAGCCCGCCAATCATCAGCAGTTTACGCCAGTCTCCGCCGTGGAAACGCATAAACATATCCTGAGTACGGAATACCAAAGCATTGAACGCTACACCCACCGCACCAAACAAAACCCCCAGTGTCAGATACAGCCAAAGGGTATTCAACGGCGCATCGCCGAGACGGCCAACGTCTATCAGCGCCTTTTCACCGTTAAAATAGCGGTAAACAATGGTCGACATAATCACGCCGACAAATACCGCCTTAATCGAAACCAGGCTGTAGCGGAACTGAGAGCGCATCTCTTCGATAACAAACAGAATCCCCGCCAGCGGTGCATTAAACGCGGCGGATAACCCGGCTGCGGCGCCGGTTGCCAATAAAGAATGTCTCGCTTCCGGGCTACGGAGTCGGAAAATATCCACCACCATTCGCCCGGTGTTGCCCCCCATCTGCACCATTGGCCCTTCACGCCCCAGCACCATGCCAGCGCCCAAAGTACCCAGACCACCGATAAATTTTACCGGAATCACCCGCCACCAGCGAACCGGGCGCATTTCCTCCAGCGCGCCTTCGATTTCAGGAATGCCAGAGCCACCGGCTTCTGGGGCAAAGCGGCGAACCAAAAAGTAACCGACCATTGCCAACACTGCAGATAGGATGAAAGCCAGCGGCCACACCAAAATGGCGTAATCTGCAACCTGCCCTATCGCCGCAAAGCGTTGCTGTTGGACCCAATCGACGCCACGATCGAAAGCGACGCCGAGCAAACCGGTAATGACACCAACCACGCCCGCCATGACCAAAATAACAATCGGCGTTTTATCGCGATTAATCAGGGTTCGAATGAAATGGCCACGTCTAATCCGTAAGGCGCCAACGTTAGGTGTTTGTTGCATTGAATCAGTCATAGTGAAGTTATTTATCAGTTGAACCAATAAGTAATACAAATAGACGGTGTGCAGATTTTAGCGCACAACCGATCTATTCGCCTGCATAAAATCCGAAGACGCATGATCTGGCGCAGGATGCCGCTAATTGGCGATCTCTCTTCCTTAATGAGAAAGCAGTTTATAGCCCGCATTCCTACACGAAAGATGCCCAATTATTTGATAACCGCCGTCAGTACTTTAGAATGAACGGATTAATTCCTTGCCAAGCCCAATTCAGGAGCCAGTTAATGAATAAGTCCGAAAGTTTGTATGCCCAAGCGCAACAGTTGATCCCCGGTGGGGTTAACTCTCCGGTGCGTGCATTTACCGGTGTCGGTGGCGTACCACTCTTTATCCATCGGGCTGATGGCGCTTACCTTTTCGACGTCGATGGCAAAGCCTATATCGATTATGTTGGTTCTTGGGGGCCAATGGTGCTCGGCCATAATCATCCGGCGGTGCGCAATGCAGTGATTGAAGCGGTTGAGCGCGGCCTGAGCTTCGGCGCTCCAACAGAGATGGAAGTGAAAATGGCTGAGTTGGTCACCAATCTGGTGCCAACCATGGATATGGTGCGGATGGTTAACTCCGGTACTGAGGCTACCATGAGTGCCATCCGTCTGGCGCGCGGCTATACTCATCGCGACAAAATCATCAAGTTTGAAGGGTGTTATCACGGTCACGCCGATTGCCTTCTGGTTAAAGCCGGTTCCGGCGCTCTGACCCTTGGGCAGCCTAACTCTCCGGGCGTTCCGGCTGATTTCGCCAAGCACACCCTGACCTGTACTTACAACGATTTGGCCTCCGTTCGCGCCGCTTTCGAACAATATCCGCAGGACATTGCCTGCATCATTGTCGAGCCGGTTGCCGGCAATATGAACTGCGTACCGCCGCTGCCAGAATTCATGCCAGGCCTGCGCGCGCTGTGTGACGAGTTCGGCGCACTGCTGATTATCGATGAAGTCATGACCGGTTTCCGCGTGGCATTGGCAGGTGCGCAAAGCTATTACAATGTAGAGCCGGATCTGACCTGTCTGGGTAAAATCATTGGTGGCGGTATGCCGGTGGGTGCCTTTGGTGGCCGTCAGGAAATCATGGAAGCGCTGGCGCCGACCGGCCCGGTTTATCAGGCGGGGACTTTGTCCGGTAACCCGATTGCCATGGCCGCCGGTTATGCCTGTCTGACGGAAGTATCGCAGGTTGGCGTACATGAAACTCTGACCGAGCTGACCGACACTCTGGCCGCGGGCCTGCTGCATGCGGCAAAAGAGGAGAATATCCCGCTGGTGGTTAACCACGTTGGCGGCATGTTCGGCTTTTTCTTTACCGACGCTAAATCAGTGACTTGCTATCAGGACGTCATGGCTTGCGACGTGGAACGTTTCAAACGCTTCTTCCATCTGATGCTGGAAGAAGCGGTTTATCTGGCGCCGTCCGCCTTTGAGGCTGGCTTTATGTCCGTAGCGCACAGCGCAGAAGACATTCAGAAAACCGTGGATGCCGCTCGCCGCTGTTTCGCCAAGCTGTAATGTTCACCTGACGTTAAACGTAAAAAAACCCGCCTTTTAAGCGGGTTTTTTTATTCCCTGCGGGCTATCAGAAAGTCACAGAATAACCGAGATTAAAGGTTCGTCCGCGCCCTTTGAAATCATACAGCGAGGCCGGCCCATAAAGCGGGCTGTAGAAGACCTGCGCCCGTTGGCCCCAAATCGTGGTGTATTCCGTATCCAGCAGATTTTCGATAGAGAAAGAAACCTTGCCCACCGGCAGACTGTAAGAACCCAACATATCCACAGTATTGTAGCCATCCAGTTTCATTCCCGCGCCGTCGGTCACGTCGAACGCCTGCTGAGTTTGTACTCGCAAATTCCAGTCTCCCGGCGTCCAGCCTACATAAGCGGTCAGTTTTGACGGGCTGGCTTCAGTGATAGTCACTTTGCTCCAGCCCGTTTTTGTCTGGTTTTCAGAGCGAATCAGGTTGAAAGAGGCACCGGTAGTCCATTCTGGCATTGGCAGACTGTAATCAACTTGCCCTTCAATCCCGTAAATACGACGTTTGCTATCCACCACATCAATATTTAACGTGGATTTATTGTAGTTAATCGATTTATCCGACTGCGTGTAATAGGCCGCCAATTGGGTCGTGACGTTATCGCCCAGGTAGCGCCAGCCTAACTCATAGGAGTTGGTTTTAATCCCTTGCAGGCGAGAATCCGCTACGTTAATGCTGTCTTTTAGCTGATAGTGGTCGCCCACTTTGACGTAGTTGCCCTGACCGTAATATTTACCGATGTCTGGCAATTGGAACGCCTGAGAGAAGTTCAGCCACATTTGCTGATTTTCAGTCAAATGTGCCAATACGCCAGCGTTGAATAACAGATTATCGTAGCTGGTTGTGCCGCCGGGAATAGCATCGGCGCTTTTAGCCTGACCAGAGGCAACGGCTTCCTGCTGAGTGGTTCCCACAAAGTCGTTGATGGTGTTTTTCGCATATTGATAGCGCACACCGCCGTTCAGCGTGAACATTTCCGTTAACGCATAGTCCGTTTGCATAAACAGTGCGCTATTAGTCACGCTGTAGCCCGGATAGCGGCCAATCTGATAAATGCTGCTCATATTCATGCCGCCACTGGCATTGGCTTTCGCCATATCGAAGCTCATCTGATTAGCATCAAACTCCTCCCGATCAATATCCGCGCCGTAAGTCAGATTCCACCTGTCGGTCAATTGACTGGTCATGGCTACCGTTGCACCGTATTGACGGGTATTTTGCTGCGAAGTGGAATAACTATCGACTTGGGTTTTATTGGCGCTCAGCCGCGGGAAGGGATGGAAATCCAGCTTTTCGTTACGATAATAAGTTTGAGCCAACAATTCCTGACCGAAGAAATCTTTATCGGTATAAGTGAAATTCAGCAAGTTACGCTGCGTGCCGGGAATGCGGTCCGAATACATACCGCTGCGGTTTTCTGCGTTTCCGCCTTTGCCGGTCACAACGGAGAAATCCTTCCCTAAATACAGCGCGTGATCGCCATCACCGGCGCTTTTGTAATACTGCGCCAGCACTTCGATACGGCGATTAGTATCCAGATTAATACCGCCATTGGCCATCAGATCCAGACGGTCGGAATACTGTAAACCGGTCTGGGTGATGTCCATGGTGATAGGATCGCCTTTGCCATCGTACCCGCCGCCAAACCGACGATAAGAAGCAGAAAGGCGTCCGTCAATATGTTCATTGCCGCCGCTCCACGCCGCGCCAAAGTTGTTATCCATATCATCGCTATTATTGAAACCGCTTTTAGCGCCGGTTGCGAATTCAAACTCGGAACCCGGCTTACCTTTTTTGGTAATGATATTGACCAAACCGCCAATACTGCCGCCGCCGTACAGCGCGCTGGCGCCGGAAAGCACTTCTACGCGTTCTATATTGAAGGGATCGATAGAATCCAACTGACGACTACCGGCACGGGAGGTATTCATCCTCACTCCGTCGATGAGCACCATCATTTCGCGGCCACGCATATTCATGCCGAAGTTAGTACGCCCTTGACTGCTGACGTCCATACCCGGTACCAATTGCGCCAGAATTTCTTTGATATCTTTTCCGCCGCCGGCCTGCTCGGAGATCTGCTGGTTATCGATAATCCAGGTGGTCTGGGCAATATTCGCCACGGTTTTATTAGTGCGACTGGCGGAGATCACCATAGTATCGGCGTTAGTCTCAGCGGCGGCATAAGCACTGCCACTCAGCAGTGCCGTGGCGATAACAACAGTTTCTGTGAACAACTTCTGACGATTATTTTTCATTAGCGTACCGCGAAGGAAGTTATGACGGAGTGTAAAAACGCGTAAACACTAATACAAATAATTTCCATTCACAAATAAATTATTAACAGGCTTTTCAAAATGCGATCGCGACAGAAAATCACGAATAAATACGGTGAGTTAGCCGAGTTTTCAACGGTGAATTTACGTCAGGTTAGAATAATTTCCTGAGGGTATAATACCCCTATAAAATGGCAGGACTTGGCGCAGAGCACGAGTCTTCTCTGCGCCTGATAAAAGGCTTAATTGCTCTGTTTACGTAACAAATAGACGAAGTAAGGCGCGCCAATAAAGGTTGCCAGCAGACCCGCCGGAATCTGGTAAGGAAACAGCAGCATACGCCCGAACCAATCGGCAAACACCATCAGCAGGCCGCCGATGATGGCCGCAATGATTAACTGTGGAATAGCACGACGGAAGCCCAGCATCCGCGCCATATGCGGCGCCATCAGGCCGACGAAGCTCAACGGCCCCACGGTTAGGGTGGCGGCGGCGGTCAGGCTGGCGGCCAGCAGCAATATCGCCAGGCGGCTAGGAGCCAGTGCCATTCCTACCGCTCGCGCCGTTACACCGCCCAGTGGCAAAATCATCAGCCAGCGACGGCATAGCGGAGCCAAAGCCATCAGCACCAGCGCGATAATGGCGGTAGATAATGCCTGTGAACCGGTGACGTTATAAGTAGAGCCGGAAATCCACGCCAGCACACCACGCATTCGCGGATCGCCACTGGCCAGCAGCATGGTGATTACCGTGGTAAACGCAGTACTGACCGCGATCCCCGCCAGCAGCATTCTGCCGGGAGAAAAACCGCCGCGCCCGGCGACAAACGAAATCAGGAATAAGGTCACCGCCGCACCCAAACTACCTGCGGGTAACAACCATACCAAGGCATTGCCCGGCACAATAAAGAGCATAATTACCACGCCAAAAGCCGCGCCAGAGCTAATACCTAACACTTCCGGGCTAGCCATTGGGTTGCCGGTCAGTTTTTGTATCAACGCACCGGCTACCGCCAGCATCATTCCGGCAGCCAGAGCAGCCAGAACCCGCGGCCAGCGCCATTGCAACAGCGCCGAAAGATGATCGCCGCCAATCCACTGCCAACCATGACCGTCGCGGCCAAACAGCAGAGCCACCGCCAATCCCGCCAGTAACAGTAATAAGCCGGCGCTAGCCCATCTCAGTAAACCTTGGCGCTCTTCCGGCACTTTATCGCCAATATTCATCGCCGGCGGCGTGACACTGTGTAAACGTGGCAACAGCCATAGCAACAGCGGCGCGCCGATTAACGCCGTCGCGGCACCGGTGGGAATTTCACGCCACACCGGTGTGAGCCAAACCATAATCTGGTCGGTCACCCACAGTAATAACGCACCGATGAAAGGAGCCAACAGCAGCCGCTGCGACAAGCGCCGCGCGCCGAGCATTTTCGCCAGCAACGGAGCAAACAGGCCAATAAAACCGATAACCCCAACGGCATTGACCAGCATCGCGCTGAAAATGATCGCCAGCCCCAACGCACCAAGGCGAGCCAGCGACAGGCCTAGCCCCAGATTACGAGCCACGCCATCATCCAGCCCCAGTAAAGTCAGCGGACGTATCAGCAGAGCCGCCAACAGCCCGGCAAGTAACAGGCGAGGCAGAATAAACTGCACCGCGCTCCAATCCTGCTGATTCAGCGTCCCACTGCTCCACAGGAAAAGTCCCTGTAGTTGATCGTAATTAAACAACGCCAGTAAGTTACTCAACGCGCTGCAATACAGCCCCAGAACCAAACCGGCTAGAATCAGCGTTATCGGGGACATTCGTTTGCCCCAAGCCACGCCAAATACCAGTAAGCCGACGATCACACCACCGGCCATCGCCGCCAGTTGACGCGTGAAATCACCGCCGGGCAGCATCCATAGCGTTGCCACCGTCAACCCTAACTGAGCACCGGCAGACACCCCCAAAGTGGCAGGTTCAGCTAACGGGTTGCGTAATACTTGTTGGAACAATACCCCCACCAGACCTAAACCGGCACCGGCCAGTAACGCTACAGCCACCCGAGGCAACTGGCTGTAATAAAACAGCATTTGTCGCACATCGTCGATATTGGGCGACCATAGCGCCTGAGACCAGTCGGTAAACGGGAGCAATTGATTGAGGTTATACAACGTTAACGCCGCACCGAAAGCCAACAGCAGAGAAATCAGCCCTATAGGTATTAACCGTTGAGAACGCAGGAAAGCGGCACTCATGAAGGTTGCTCCAACGCTTGTTCCAGTAAACGAACAAAACGCATCGCCGATAAGGTTGCGCCGTAGAACCATACCGGCGGCAGTACCCGCAACCGTTGCTGGCGCACAAAGGACATTGATTGCCATAGCGGCGTACTGGAAACCTGTTTTAGCAACTGGTCGTTACTGTGGTTAAAACAGATAGCTTTCCCCGGATTAATCTGTGCCAAACGCTCGATACCAACGATGGTGCTGCCCCACAGATTGGTTTCCCCCTGCCAGGCATTTTTGATGTTGAGCTCGTCAAGAACCCCTTGAAACAGGCTATTTTGCCCTATCACCAGCGCATGGCGGCTATCCAGCAAAGAAAACATCAGTAACGAACCTGAGTTATAGCCCTGCAATCGCCCACGGGCGGCGAGGATAAAAGCCTCAAGTTCGGCCAGATGACGCTCTGCCGCTTTCTCCATTCCTAAACGTTGCCCCAAGGCACGCACGGATTTTCTGCCCGATGCAAACGGCGAGCCACCCGGCGTGTTAAAAGCAAAACTCATACTCGGTGCGATAGGTGCCAGTTTCTGCGGCGTAGGGCCATAGCCTTCAGAGAGTAAAATCAGTGAGGGAGCCAGTTGCTGCAACAACTCCAGATTCGGTTCGGTACGCTGACCCACGTCAATCACGCTGGCGGGTAGCTTAGGTTCTTCCACCCATTGGCGATAATTATGAATATCAGCCACGCCCAGCGGCGTAGCGCCAAGAGCCATTAGCAGCTCGGTGGGCAGCCACTCCAACGCTACGATCTTGTCGCTATCAGGATAAGATGCAGCTCGGCCCGGCAGGGCAAAAAGCAATGGCGAAACCGCCAGGGCTATCAGCAAACGGCGACGTTCTCTATCGGGTACAGCAGAGGAAAATCGATTCATTAATAGACAAAACTTACCGGCGCACCGCCGGCTGGATGTGGCAGAATTCCCATCGGGATGCCGTAAATTTGCTCCAAGACTGAGCCCTGCATCAGGGATTCAGATTCTCCTTGCGCGATCATTTCACCGCCGCGTAGCGCCACCAGATAATCACAGTAACGAGCGGCCATATTAATATCATGCAGTACTGCAATCACCGTCAGACCGCGCTCGTGGCTCAAACCTTGGATCAAACTCAGTACTTCAACCTGATGAGCAATATCCAGCGCGGAAGTGGGTTCATCCAGCAAAAGACAGCGACTGTTTTGCGCGACCATCATCGCCAACCAGGCGCGCTGACGTTCGCCGCCGGATAAGCTGTCCACCAATCGATTAGCCAAAGGCTTGAGATCCACCAGCGCGATAGCGTCCTCCACCTGTTGGCGATCTTCTTGCCGAAAACGCCCCAATGCTCCATGCCACGGATAGCGGCCAATAGCGACCAGCTCACGCACCGTCATCCCTTCTGCAGCGGGCAATTGCTGCGGCAGATAGGCCACTTCGCGAGCGAAATCTTTGTTATCCCACTGACTCAACGGAATATCGTTTAGCAGCACTTCACCGGCGGATGGCAACTGGTGGCGACCCAGCATTTTTAGCAAGGTGGATTTGCCCGAACCGTTATGGCCAATCAATCCGCATACTTTTCCCTGCGGAAAACTCAGCGACAACGGCTGTAATAGCGTTCGGCCGGGAACGGAAAAGCTCAGTTCCCGAAGAGTGAAGTTACTGGATTGCCTAGCCTGTCTATCCTGCATATTACCTAGCATAGCGCCCTGTTATAACGGCACGATGAGAAAATGAATAAAAACGATAATAATTATCAAAGCAATCAGTTTATGCGTAATAACCAACCCACTGCAAGATCTGCGGGCGGACGATAATCAGCGATGATATTAACGGAAAAACAGCATTGCCTGCCACCGCTGAGCACTCTCAGAGGGGCCAGCATCATCCACGGATAGCGGCGGGATAACTCTGAGCCAGATCAAAAGAGCGGACGTCAGGGATAATACGAGGGAAAATCAGGAAAGGACTGGCGCGACCGAAGCCGCGCCAGTTTAGCGGGAAGTTACTGCCCGAACATATCTTTGATCCAACCGGCTACACCGTCACCTTCGGTCTGTGGCTGCGGTTCAGCCGCTGCCTGACACAGGCCCTGCGGGTTTTCGGTCCACACTGGTATGGTGCGCCAGCTGCCACCGTCACAAATAAAGTTGCCGGCAGAATCAATACTCATCTGACTAATCCCTTCCGGCGGTTGTAGCATCAACGGCAGCGGAGTTTGGTTTTCCAGATAGCGACGATACAGCGTTAACGCCCCGTTCGCCCCGGTCAGCTTGGCGGGACCATTGTTATCGCGCCCAACCCAAACAATGGCTACCTCTTTGCCATCGATACCGGCAAACCAGCTATCGCGCAAATCGTTGGTAGTACCGGTTTTCGCCGCCAGATTGTATTTCCCAAACTTGGCAGACAGAGATCGAGAAGTCCCGCGCTGTACCCCTTGCTGCATGGTGTACAACGTCAGGTAAGCCGCCTGTGCCGGAACCATACGCTCCGCCTGCGGGAAGCTCTGATACAGCACGGTACCGTCTTCCGCAATCACCGAGCGCACCGCCGACAACATGGCTCGGTTACCGCCGCTGGCAATAGTCTGATACTCCTGCGCCACTTCTATTGGCGTCAGATCGATAGCCCCGAGCAGCATAGCCGGAACTGGGTTAATGACCGATTTAGGAATGCCCAAGCGTTGTAGCGTGGCGCTGATTTGATCCAAACCAACCGCCATCCCCAGATTCACCGTCGGTACGTTCAGCGAGTTTACCAAAGCATCCATTAGCATCACTTGCCCACGGAACTGGCGATCATAGTTCTTCGGCTGCCAGCTGGTGCCGTTCGGCAATTTGATAGACACCGGTTGATCCGCCAGCCAAGTATTCAAGCGATATTTGTCCGGCTGACTCAGGGCGGTGAGGTAAGTCGCCGGTTTCGCCAGAGAACCAATCAAACGCCGCGCCTGCATAGCCCGGTTGAAACCGGCAAACTGTGGCTGCGCGCCGCCGACCATTGCCCGGATTTCGCCGGTAAAGCGATCGACCACCACTACCGCCGCTTCCAGATCTTTGATATTGCGTGCCGCTTTCAGCGCCGGAACGCCGTCTTCCACGGATTTCTCAGCGGCGTCCTGTGATACCGGATCGAGAGTAGTAAAGATCTTCACGCCGGACAGATCGTTTACCTTGTCGCCGAGTTTTTCCTGTAGCTCCTGACGAACCATCTGCATAAAGGCAGGCTGTGGCGTAATGACGCCGCCTTTCGGCTGTACGCCCAGAGGACGGGCGCTGAGCATGTTATACAGCTCAACATCGATGATCCCCTGATTTTGCAGCAGTTTCAGCACCAGATTGCGTCGTTCCAGCGCCAGTTTCGGGTTACGCCACGGGTTGTACAGCGACGCCCCTTTCACCATCCCTACCAGCATGGCCTGTTGATCCAGACTCAGTTCGTCCACCGGACGACCAAAGTAATACAGGCTAGCCAGCGGGAAACCGCGAATCTGATCGCTGCCGCTCTGACCGAGATACACTTCGTTCAGATACAGCTCCAGAATACGATCTTTGCTATAGCGATAGTCCACCAACAGCGCCATGTAGGCTTCGTTGGCTTTACGCAGCAAAGATCGCTCGTTGGTCAGGAACAGGTTTTTTACCAACTGCTGAGTCAAGGTACTACCGCCCTGTACCGCTTTCCCCGCGGTCAGGTTAGCCACTACCGCACGCCCGATGGAATAAGGGCTGATACCGTCGTGCTCGTAGAAATGACGATCTTCCGTTGCCAGCAAGGTATCTACCAGCAGATCCGGGAAACCAGCGCGTGGTACAAACAGGCGCTGCTCGCCGTTTGGCGATTGCAGCATAGTGATCAATTTAGGATCGAGACGGAAGAAACCGAAATCTCGCTGATTATCCAGATTGACAATCTGCGCCAGACGATCGTTTTTGAATACCAGACGAGCGCGGATCTGCCCTTCTTTACCATCCGGGAAATCAAACGGTCGACGCAGCATTTCAATACTGTCGTTTTGCACCGTAAACTCGCCCGGTCGGGTCATGCGGCTCACCTGACGGTATTGCATTCCTTCCAGCAAATTAACCATTTCTTTTTTGCTGTAAGCCATGCCCGGCTCAAGGTTAACCATGCGGCCATAAACCGCTGCTGGCAGTTGCCAAACTTTGCCATCAATACGGCTGCGGATTTGCGAGTTAAGATATACGCCGTAAACCGCCAGCAATACCACCGCCACGATAAACAGTTTGATCAATAGGCCGAGCCAACGGCGCTTTTTGCGCGCAGGACGGGATTTTACCTTTCTTGGCACGGGTTTATCCTCGTCGTCATAGTCATCATCGTCGCGATCATCATCATCCAGATAGTCTTCTTCATAATCATCTTCATTACGTCGGCGACCCAAGGGCCGTTTCAACGCGGATTTGGCCGCAGGTTTTTTACCTTTGCGCCCCGTAGGCTCGCGGTCATCTGACATGCATTTTCTCCACTACTTCCACGCGTATTGGCCGGCATAGCCGCTTAATGTCCCCTCCACCTCAGAGCGGGGGAAGAGGAAACATCTGAAATAATCAGCGCTGATACTTCTTGGTGCGCCGGGTCGGTAAGGTATTCGCCGGATCGTCCGGCCAGACATGCTTGGGATAACGCCCTTTCATCTCTTTTTGTACTTCCCGATAGGCTCCCTGCCAGAACGCGGCCAAATCACCGGTAATCTGTAAAGGGCGGTGAGCGGGAGATAACAGCTCCAGCACCACGGCAACCCGCCCTTCTGCAAGGCGCGGGCTGCTTTGTTCACCAAAAACTTCCTGTAGCCGCACCGCTAATATCGGCGGTTTATCATCATAATAACGAATAGATAGGCGGCTACCCGTGGGCACAGTGTAATGACTTGGCAGCGCACTATCCAGCCGCTGACGTTGTTGCCAGCTTAATAAACGGGTTAAAGCTTCAGCAATATTAACCTGCCGCAGACCGCGCAAATCGCGAACACCCTGTAGAGAGGGTTGTAGCCACAGCGCCAGATTGTCCAGCAAACTCTGATCGTCCACCGCAGGCCATTCGGCCTCCGGCAGCCAGCGCGCGGCACAATGTAGGCGAGTGCGAAGCTGGCGGGCATTCTCATCCCAATTCAATACATTTAGCCCTTGCTCACGCACCCAGTTCAGCAATGCCTGCTGTAACGCCTCATCGCTGGGTTTGCTCAACGGCTGGGCTTTTAGAGTTAAGCGGCCAATCTGCCAGCGGCGCCAGGCGCGCAAAGTCCCTTTTTCTTCATCCCATTCCACCGCCGTTTGTTCCGTCACGCAGTGGGGAGACTGTTTAACCAATTGATCGATATCAACCGGCAGCGCCAGCAAGATGCGTGCGTCCGGCCCGCTGGCATTTTGTAACAAACTCATCGCCACCAGCCACGGAGCACGCGACAAAGCTTCATCCTGCGCCATTGCCGCGCCCATACCGTTAGCCAGCAGATAACGCCCATCCTGGCCACGCTGCTGCGCAATACGGTCCGGATAGGCCAGTGCCAATAGCCAACCGGCCAAATCGCTATTGACGCTGCCTGCCCGCTGCGGCAAACGTTGCTGTAATTGTCTGGCGCGTCGCTGCCAATGAGCCTGAGGGCGACTGAGCCAATCATGTAAATCGATCTGGCCGCCGCGTGGGGGTTCTTCAATAATTGCTGCCAGCAGCGCGGCTGTCGCTAGTGCGTCCTCGCCATGCTTCGCCGCCGCACACAGCATCGCCGCTAAACGCGGCTCACAGCCCAACGCAGCCATAGATCGCCCCATCATCGTCAACTGGCCGTTGTCATCAATGGCTCCCAAACGCCGCAGTAGATCCTGTGCCGCCGATAAAGCAGGCGCGGGCGGACAATCCAGCCAGTTTAGCTGGGAAACGTCCTGACACCCCCAATGCAGCAGTTCCAGCCAGAAACTGCATAAGTCGCTGCTGAGCACTTCCGGCTCGGCGTATTCCGGCGCTCGCTCCGCCTGCTCTTTGGCAAACAGATGCCAGCAAATCCCGGATTCTAATCGACCGGCTCGCCCAGCCCGCTGAATCATTGACGCCTGACTAATACGATGAGTTAATAATCTTGTTAGACCATTTTTAGGATCAAAACGCGCAACCCGCTCCAACCCGCTATCCACCACCAGCCGAATGCCTTCGATGGTTAAACTGGTCTCAGCAATATTGGTGGCTAACACCACTTTGCGGCGACCCGTAGCCGCTGGCTGAATGGCCTTTTGCTGCTCGCCCAGCGGCAGTGCGCCGTACAACGGACAAAGATCGGTATCTGCGGCCACTTCACCGCTCAAACGTTCCATAACCCGATGAATTTCCGTCACTCCGGGTAAAAACAGCAGCAGAGAACCAGATTCTTGGTTCAGTAAGCGTTTCACCCGGTTGGCAACGCCATCCTCTAATCGCTCATGGCTGGATAGTGGCTGATAGCTGCGTTCTACCAGGAAACTGCGCCCGGCAGAAACGATCGCTGGAGCATCAGGCAATAACGCAGAAAGCCGTTGGTTATCCAGCGTTGCTGACATAATTAACAGCTTCAAATCTTCCCGCAGCCCTTGCTGTACGTCTAACAGCAGCGCCAGTGCCAGATCCGCCTGTAGGCTACGCTCATGGAATTCATCCAGAATCACCAGCGACACGCCTTGCAACTCAGCGTCCTGTTGTAACATCCGGGTCAAAATACCTTCGGTAACCACTTCCAGCCGGGTATTCGGGCCGGTTTTACTTTCGGCACGCATGCGATAACCCACGGTTTGCCCCGGTTCCTCCCCCAGTTGCTGCGCCAAACGATAAGCTACGTTTTTTGCCGCCAGCCGACGAGGTTCCAGCATGATAATGCGTCCTGCCAACCCGCCCCGTTGCAGAATTTGCAGCGGCAGCCAAGTGGACTTCCCTGCGCCAGTTGGGGCATGAAGCAAGACTTGCGGCGAAGATTGCAACGCAGATAATAGATCGTCAACAACAGCACTGACGGGCAAAGAAGACACAGCACACTCCACGAAGGTTAACTTTCACAGTCAGGCATTGTAGCATCTAGCCCTTACGCCGTATTTAGCCAGGCTTTAACGATGCGAAACCTTATTAATGACAGATTTAGCAAATAATCCGAGCCGCCGCCTGTTTTTCGCTTTGGCACTGCCGCGATCGCGCCAACAGCACATTATTCAGTGGCGAGCCGATCATTTCCCCGAAGAAACCGGCCGCCCGATCGCCGCCGCCAATCTGCATTTGACGCTGGCCTTTCTGGGAGAAGTGAGCGAGCAGAAATCGCAGGCGCTTCGGCAACTGGCTGGCCGTATCGAGCAGCCGGCCTTTACCGTGACTCTGGACGATCTCGGCCACTGGCCCGGTTCCGGCGTGGTATGGCTCGGCTGTAAACAAGCCCCCAGAGGATTGCTACAGCTAGCAGAATTGCTGCGATCTCAGGCGGCACGCAGCGGTTGCTACCAAAACCCGATGCCGTTTCACCCCCATGTCACGCTGTTTCGCCATGCCACACGCCCGGTCAACCTGCCGCCCAAAGTAGACGCCGGCCAATTTACGCCGAGCCAGTTCTCGCTTTATGAATCCGTCTATAGCCGTGGGCGTACTCGCTATAAAGTGATACAAAGCTGGCCATTGGGTGAGAAAAAAAGGAAACAAGATGCGATTTAAGACCCCGCTGCAACACGCCACTCTGATTCAGCGTTATAAGCGTTTTCTAGCGGATGTGATGACGCCCGAAGGTGAAACCCTCACTATTCACTGCGCCAATACCGGAGCCATGACCGGATGTGCAACACCGGGTGACACAGTTTGGTATTCCACTTCGGACAATCTTAAGCGTAAATATCCCCATACCTGGGAGCTCACCCATACCCAAACCGGGGATTGGATCTGCGTTAATACTATGCGTGCCAATGAGTTAGTCTACGAAGCAATAACACTGGATGCAATACCAGAATTATCCGGTTACAGTGCTGTCTACCCTGAGGTAAAGTACGGCGCGGAAAATAGCCGTATCGACTTGTTATTACAGGCAGAAAATAGATCCAACTGCTATATTGAAGTGAAGTCTGTAACCTTATTGCAACAACAGTGCGGATATTTCCCCGACGCGGTGACGCTACGGGGTCAGAAGCATCTGCGGGAGCTAAAAAACGAGGTTGCCGATGGGCACCGGGCAGTATTGTTCTTTGCCGTATTGCATTCGGGTATTACCCAGGTTGCAGCGTCCCGACATATTGACCCGCGTTATGCCGATTTGCTGGCGCAGGCTCAAGCGTCTGGGGTGGAAGTTATCTGTTACGGTTTTCAACTATCGCCTGGCGGTATTGAGCTTGCTGCTCGTATACCGTTATTAACGGTTTAGTCACTAGTGGCCAACTGCTGAATAAAAAGCCGATTGCCGCATAGGGTCTCGCCAAATACGCCTTCCTTCACAGCATTGTCAAGCAGGCGACAGGAATAATTGCCAACCTACCTTCCATCTGTTATTTATAGCGGCCTGATTTTTCCCCCGTACTTTGGGGAATCGTTCGATAGTGCGTATGAATGTAGGAGAAGCATCATGCAAGAAGGGCAAAAACGTAAAACCTCGTCCTTGAGCATTCTCGCCATCGCTGGGGTGGAGCCGTACCAAGAGAAGCCAGGCGAAGAGTATATGAATGCCGCCCAGCTTTCGCATTTCAAGCTGATTCTTGAAGCATGGCGCAATCAGCTCAGGGATGAAGTAGATCGTACTGTATCTCATATGCAAGACGAAGCTGCTAACTTCCCTGACCCGGTTGACCGCGCTGCTCAAGAAGAGGAATTCAGTCTTGAACTCCGTAACCGCGATCGTGAGCGCAAGCTTATTAAGAAGATCGAGAAAACGCTGAAAAAAGTAGAAGATGACGATTTCGGTTTCTGCGAATCTTGTGGTGTAGAAATCGGTATTCGCCGTTTGGAAGCACGGCCAACTGCGGATTTATGCATTGACTGTAAAACTTTGGCTGAAATCCGCGAAAAGCAGATGGCTGGCTAATTCAGCAAGAACGTGTAACACGGTGCCGGGCTTTCCCTGGCACCGCATAACACAACGGGAGCAACCTCCCTCTATTTATGTCAGAAAATCATCGCTATGTGGGGCGCTTTGCTCCCTCTCCTTCCGGAGATTTACACTTTGGCTCGCTGATTGCGGCCCTCGGAAGTTACCTGCAAGCCCGTGCTCAAGGCGGAAGTTGGTTAGTTCGTATTGAAGATATTGATCCGCCTCGGGAAATTCCGGGCGCTGCTGGTCGCATCCTCACCACTTTAGACCATTATGGCCTCCACTGGGACGGTCAGGTTATCTATCAATCCCAACGCCTCGATGCATACCGCGCCGCCCTTGATTGGCTGCGCCAACAAGGATTAAGCTATTACTGCACCTGTACCCGTCGCCGCATTCAGCAAATTGGCGGTTTCTACGACGGTCATTGCCGCAACCTGCATTTACCGCCCGATAACGCCGCTATCCGTCTGCGCCAAACCCATCCGGTTTACGTTTTTCAAGATCGACTGCTGGGATCGCTCCATGCCGATCCCGCGTTGGCTGAAGAGGATTTTATCATTCGCCGTCGTGATGGGCTGTTCGCCTACAATCTGGCGGTAGTGGTAGACGATGCGTTTCAGGGCGTGACAGAAATCGTGCGCGGAGCCGATTTGATCGAGCCTACGGTGCGTCAGATTGCGCTGTATCACCAGTTGCAGGCGCCGGTGCCGAGTTATATTCATCTGCCATTGGCGTTGAATCATGACGGTAATAAGCTATCTAAGCAGAATCACGCGCCTCCGCTACCTGATGGCGATCCGCGCCCAATTTTAGTCGCCGCACTGAAATTTCTGCGTCAACCGGTGGCAGAAAGCTGGCAAGATCTTGATCTATCGTTATTATTACGCTGGGCAGTTGAACACTGGAGCCTGGATTTACTTCCCCATCAGGGTGCAATAACTCAGCCAGAAAACATAACGGCATTCTCAAAGGAACCTCGGTGAGCTATGATTAGCCGCTGTTTTTCCGTAGTTCTGTTTATTATTAGTCACTATCGAGGTGTACCATTTTTACCCGAGTAGCCAATTTCTGCCGTAAGGTACTGATCCGCGAAGACAAAACTGTCCGTGAAGATAAAGTTACCGGTGAAGATAAAGTGGCCCGCAAAGAAAAAAGGCCCGCTAGAACTGATACCGGCCGCGTCAAACAAGCGGTGCAGCCTGAGGAAAAACGTCAAATGACGGTAATCCCACGGGATCAACACAATATTTCCCGCAGAGAAATCAGCGATAATGCGCTGAAGGTACTCTATCGTCTGAATAAATCAGGCTATGAAGCCTATCTGGTCGGCGGCGGTGTCCGCGACTTACTGCTTGGCAAAAAACCAAAAGATTTTGATATCACCACCAGCGCGACGCCCGAGCAGGTTCGTAAACTGTTCCGTAACTGCCGTTTGGTTGGCCGCCGTTTCCGTTTGGCTCACGTGATGTTCGGGCCGGAAATTATCGAAGTGGCCACCTTCCGCGGTCATCACGAACAGCAACAACCTGAGGGCAATGATAAAAATTCTTCTCAGCAAGCTCAGAACGGTATGTTGCTGCGCGACAACATCTTTGGATCCATCGAGGAAGATGCACAGCGCCGTGACTTCACCATCAACAGCCTGTATTACGGAATTTCCGATTTTGCCCTGCGGGATTACACCGGCGGCCTGCGCGATCTGAAGCAAGGGATTATTCGCCTGATCGGCGATCCGGAAGTTCGCTATCGTGAAGATCCGGTACGAATGCTGCGCGCCGTGCGTTTTGCCGCCAAGCTGGATATGACCATCAGCCCGGAAACCGCCGAGCCGATCCCGCGCTTAGCTTCGCTGCTGCGTGAGATTCCGCCAGCGCGTCTGTTCGAAGAATCGCTCAAACTGCTGCAATCCGGCTACGGTTACAAAACTTATCTTAAACTGTGTGAATATCAGCTTTTCCAGCCGTTATTCCCGCTGATTGCCCGTAATTTTACTGAGCATAATGATTCGCCAATGGAGCGAATTCTGGTTCAGGTATTAAAAAATACCGATGACCGTCTGCAAAATGATAAGCGGGTCAACCCGGCGTTTCTGTTTGCAGCTATGCTTTGGTATCCATTGATCGAACATGCGCAAAAACTGGCGCAGGAAAGCGGTCTGGCTTATTACGATGCCTTCGCGCTGGCGATGAATGATATTTTGGATGAAGAATGCCGTTCACTGGCCATTCCAAAACGCATTACTGCGCTGGTACGGGATATTTGGCTGTTGCAGTTACGTCTATCTCGCCGTCAGGGCAAACGGGCGCACAAACTGATGGAGCATCCGAAATTCCGCGCGGCCTACGATTTGCTGGCTCTGCGTGCAGAAGTGGAAAACAACCATGAACTACAGCGTTTAACTCAGTGGTGGGGTGAATTCCAGGAAGCTACGCCGCCGCATCAAAAAGCGATGTTGAATACTTTGGGTGCCGACCCTGCGCCGCGCCGTTCTCGCTCACGCCGTCCGCGCAAGCCAACCCAACGTAAAGAAGGGGCATAACAGGTCTATGATCCGGGTTTATATCGCGTTGGGCAGCAACCTTGCACAACCGCTGCAACAGGTTAAAACCGCTTTGGAGGCGCTGGAACACCTTCCGCGCACCCGTTTGGTCGCCTGTTCGCAGCTTTATCGCACTAAACCCCTTGGACCACAGGATCAGCCTGATTTTCTTAACGCCGTGGTCGCTCTCGACACGGCGTTACCTCCAGAACAATTGCTCGATCATACCCAGGAAATCGAACGTAATCAGGGACGTGTGCGTAAAGATGAGCGCTGGGGACCCCGCACGCTGGATCTGGATATTATGCTGTACGGCGATCGAGTGATTAATACCGAACGTCTGACGGTGCCGCATTACGGTCTGAAACAGCGCGAGTTTATGCTGTATCCGCTAGCAGACATCGCGCCAGACTTGATTTTCCCCGACGGAGAATCCCTGGTAGATCGCCTTAAATTGGTGCCAAAGAACGGCCTTATCCCTTGGTAATTGCAAATTAAGTTGCGAGCTCTCTCGCGTTCCCCTTCCTACCTTTTATCCCTTCTGTGCATTCCTGCCGAGAGTTTGCTAGCATTCAGACCACTATATTTATAATGTAACTGCCTTATCTACATGCACTAATCAGCGGTAGACTGGCGTTAACTGATTGCAGGCCGCAAGTGTGATAACGCTCCGTTATTCGGGTCTGTCGGGTTATTTTCTGGAGAACGAATAATGAAAGCGACTACTCTGACCCACTTGCGCCAATGGAAACAGGAAAAGCGTAAGTTTGCGACTCTCACCGCCTATGACGCCAGCTTTGCTCAACTATTCTATGAGCAAGGTATTCAGGTCATGCTGGTGGGTGACTCTCTTGGGATGACGCTACAGGGCTTTGACTCCACTCTCCCAGTCACCGTCGCCGATGTGGCTTACCACACCCGCGCAGTCCGTCGCGGCGCGCCTAACTGCCTCCTGCTCTCCGATATGCCCTTTATGAGTTATGCCACGCCGGAACAAACTTTTACCCACGCGGCCGAGCTAATGCGCGCCGGAGCCAATATGGTGAAGCTGGAAGGTGGAAGCTGGCTGTGCGATACCGTTCGCATGCTGGCGGAGCGCGCAGTGCCGGTTTGCGGCCATCTGGGGCTTACGCCGCAGTCGGTTAATATATTTGGCGGTTATAAAGTACAAGGTCGGGAAGAAGTTGCAGCCAACCAATTACTCAAAGACGCCATTGCGCTCGAGCAGGCGGGCGCTCAGCTCTTGGTGTTGGAATGCGTGCCGGTAGAACTGGCGAGCCGAGTCACTGAAGAGCTGGCCATTCCGGTTATCGGTATTGGCGCCGGAAATGTTACTGACGGACAAATTTTGGTTATGCATGATGCTCTCGGTATCACTAGTGGCCATACACCAAAGTTCAGCAAAAACTTTTTGGCTCAGGCTGGCGATATCCGTTTGGCGATCCAACAATATATTCAGGAAGTTGAGCAGGGAATCTACCCGGCTGAAGAGCACTGCTTCCAATAACTCAGGAGAAAGGGAATGCTGATTATCGAAACCCTGCCGTTTTTACGTCAGGAAATCCGCCGTTGGCGTCAGGATGGCAAACGAATTGCGTTGGTTCCAACCATGGGCAATCTGCATGATGGACACCTTGCTCTGGTGGAAGAAGCCAAAGCCCGTGCCGATGTAGTGGTGGTAAGTATCTTTGTCAATCCCATGCAGTTTGAACGCCCGGATGACTTAGCCAACTACCCGCGAACCCTGCAGGAAGACTGTGAGAAGCTGACTCGCCAAGGCGTAGATCTGGTGTTCGCTCCCGCAGCCAGCGAAGTCTATCCAGCAGGTTTAGAAGAGCAGACTTACGTGGATGTCCCCGCTTTATCGACCATTTTAGAAGGAGCCAGCCGCCCCGGTCATTTCCGTGGCGTTTCCACCATCGTCAGCAAACTGTTCAATCTGGTCCAACCGGATATCGCCTGTTTCGGCGAGAAGGATTACCAGCAATTGGCGTTGATTCGCAAAATGGTAGCCGATATGGGCTATGACATCGAGATTATCGGTGTGCCGATCAAGCGCGCCAAAGACGGTTTGGCACTCAGCTCTCGTAACGGCTATTTGACTGCAGAAGAACGCAAGATTGCGCCTCAGTTGGCGAAAATCATGAACGATCTGGCTGAAAAACTCACCTTGGGCGAGCGTCAGATTGATGAATTGCTGGCAACCACGGCGGAACAGCTTCGCGCAGCGGGCTTCACTCCGGATGAGCTGTTTATCCGTGATGCTGAAACACTACAACCGCTGACCGTTGAAAGCCAGCGCGCGGTGATTCTTATGGCCGCCTGGTTAGGAAAAGCCCGTTTGATCGATAATCAGCAGGTTGATTTAATCAACTAACCTCGCATTTATCCGATAAACCGGATACGGCCTGAAGCAAAATACTCTGTGCTCAGTTCGTATCCGGCTTGATTATTCCCCATGCCATTAGTCTTCCAACAGAAATATTCTTCGTCATAATTTATCTTACGGTAGGCTTCGCCAATATATAGACAGCACCTATAAAATCGGCAAAACTGAGTCGATATACTGAACGCAGGCTGCCTCAGTATTGACGCCATCAGCGTTATTCATCCAGAGAACTCCGCCTGGCAGAGATTCGCTGGTTTACATTAGGGTTAAGGGTAAGGCTATGATACGTACTATGCTGCAAGGCAAACTTCATCGGGTTAAAGTGACTCAGGCTGATTTGCACTATGAAGGTTCCTGCGCCATCGATCAGGATTTTCTGGAAGCCGCTGGGATTCTCGAATACGAAGCAATTGATATTTATAACGTTGATAACGGTCAGCGTTTTTCTACTTACGCCATCGCGGCTGAGCGTGGCTCACGCATTATTTCTGTCAACGGGGCGGCAGCGCGCTGCGCTTGCGTTGGCGACAAACTGATTATCTGTTCTTACGTTCAGATGTCAGACGTGGACGCCCGTTTGCACCATCCTAAAGTGGCCTATTTCGAAGGCGACAACCAACTACAGCGCAAAGCCAAAGCGGTTCCGGTGCAGGTTGCCTAGCGATTTAGGCGCGGCAATACGCCCTTTCGTTAGCCGATATAATCGTCTTACTCAATACGTAAAAAAGGAGCCATTTTAGGCTCCTTTCTCTTTGATCGACGAGACTGGTTTCGCAAACCTACTCAGCCTCAATCACCGCTGGTATAGCCTTGGCTACAACGGCTCCCGGCTGGTTGGCGATGCGCTCAGCCATGGTAGGGATAGAATCGGTGCGTAAGATGTATAGCCGTTTTAAGGTAAACGGATTATCCCCCGGTTTGACTTTCCCTTGTATGGTCGTCACCGCCAGATGGAAACCTGAATTCTTTGCCGCCTCAATCGCATTCTGATTAAACCCGCCAAACGGATAAGACAAATAAATCACGTGGGGATTAAATTGCGATAATGCCCGTCGGGATCGCTCAAAATCAAAAATGACATTATGGTAAGAGCGGCTCAATAAGATTGGATGACGTGCGTTATCGGTCCGATGCAGGAAATGAGTGTGAGACTGAACGTCAAATACATCCTGAATCTGTTTCAGTTCCGAAATACTCATAAACTGTAGCGAATCAGGGTTCCATTTCTGCGGATGGCGTTTGATGCGCGAAGAAATAATAAATGCAGTAGCGCGGAAACCCTGTTGTTTCAAAATTGGATAAGCGTAACGGCTGACCGATTTTAAACCATCGTCAAATGTTAGCACGACCACTTTCGCCGGCAGATTGATTTGATTATTCAAGTAAGCCTCAAGCTGATACATCGAAATAGTGTCATAACCAGCTTGTTTCAGATACGCCATCTGATTACTGAACGCCACGTCAGACGTGGTGGTCGAGGTATTCCTAAAGCGCTTATTCTCTTCATTTTTCAGCATATGATGATAAGTCAGCACCGGAATGCCATTATCAATTTCAGTTTCATTGCCGCTAACATAGCCTAAGCGATCGCCAATGTTGATCTGATACCAACTGTTATTCAGGCGATCTTTCAATTTGCCAATAATCGGGTAACGCAGATTCTCTTCCAATACGCCAAGTTCTTCGCTAGCGGTATCCGGCTCAAGATAAATTTTGGTCGCACGCTTGGTCAGAATATTTTGATTAGGCGTTGGTTTATTCAGATCGCCTAATCTGTCATTCATTTTTTGGGCTTTATTAATCTCACGCAGATCGTCTTTATCAATAAAACCGATGCCGTGGCCAAACTTGAATTCATAATATTCCGCCGCGGCCGGGAAAACCTGTAATAGCTGCCCTTTTTTAACCTCGCCAACGGGAATCACATGCTCACCAATCAGCGCATAAATTTCACTGTTACGATCGGCGACCATGTACCTAGAAGGCACTGCCGTTTCTTCTTGCAGGAGGTCTGCATGGGCTGCCGGAATGATTACCGACATGACAATAACGAGTAGCATCCCAATCGCTATTCTGTTTTTATGCCACATTATCGTTCTACTTATGCGCGTAACTGCGCTGAATGAAAGAGAGAGTTCTGGTAAGCCAGCATAGCATGAGATGCTAAAGCGTGAGAAAGACCATATTCACTAAGATCATTAATTATTACGATTAATTTAGTTTCAGAATTTTATGTTTAACGATGCAAATAGCAAAAAGGACAGCTCAGTGCTGTCCTTTTAACGATAATACCTGAAGGTTGAAATTAAGTGCGTAACCCACGGCCACGCTCAATCAGGTACCAGGCTGAGCCATAAAACACGACGATAAACAGCACCAAAACCCCAATGGTAAATACCAATGGCACGTCGGTAATACCGAGGAAGCCATAGCGGAATCCGCTAATCATATAGACAATTGGATTCAGCTTAGACACCGCCTGCCAGAAAGGAGGCAACAGCGTCAAGGAGTAGAAGACGCCACCCAGATAGGTCAAGGGCGTAAGTACAAAGGTCGGAATCAGGCTGATATCATCGAAGGTTTTGGCAAATACCGCGTTAAGTAAGCCCCCCAGAGAAAATAGAATCGCGGTTAACAGCACGGTTAAAGCGATCATTGGCCAGGAATGTACCTGCAAAGGTACAAAGAATAGAGAAATAATTGTCACCAAAATACCGACGCAAATCCCACGCGCCACGCCGCCGCCCACATAACCGACGATCACTATGTGAGTTGGAACCGGCGCTACCAGTAATTCTTCGATACTGCGCTGGAACTTGGCGCCAAAGAACGAGGCCGCCACGTTGGCGTAAGAGTTGGTAATAACCGCCATCATAATCAGGCCGGGAACGATAAACTGCATGTAATCCACCCCGCCCATATCACCGATACGGGAGCCGATTAGATTACCGAATATTACAAAATACAGAGACATAGTGATGACTGGCGGTACCAATGTCTGAATCCAAATACGACCAAATCGAGTCACTTCTTTGATCCAGATACTTTGCAGAGCGATCCAATACAGGCGGGTCATGCTTTTTCTCCCCCGTTGCCATTGACCAAATTAACAAACAGCTCTTCCAGACGGTTGGCTTTGTTTCGCATACTCAATACCTGAATACCCTGCGCACTCATTTGGCTGAATAAACCGTTCAAACCCTGATCGCGCTTCACATCCACTTCCAGCGTGGAAGTATCTATCAGCCGATATTGGTAGCCTTCCAACTGCGGCAAGGCGCTTTTCGCCCCCAGGTCGAAGATAAAAGTCTCTGATTCTAGCTTGCTCAATAGCTGTTTCATGGTGGTGTTTTCCACCAGTTCACCGTTTTGAATAATACCGATGTTACGACACAGCATTTCCGCTTCTTCCAGATAATGCGTAGTCAAAATAATGGTGGTGCCCTGCGCATTCAGCTCTTTCAGGAAGCCCCACATCGAACGACGTAGCTCTATATCTACACCAGCGGTAGGTTCATCCAGAATCAATAGTTTTGGCTGATGCATCAGCGCACGGGCGATCATCAAGCGACGTTTCATCCCGCCGGACAAGCGAATGGCACGCTCGTTGCGTTTGCCCCACAAATCAAGCTGACTGAGGTATTTTTCTGCGCGATCCAGCGCTTCACGGCGGGTAACGCCGTAATAACCTGCCTGAGTAATAACGATCTGCAGCACGGTTTCAAACGGATTAAAGTTGAATTCCTGCGGCACCAGACCGAGCTGACGCTTGGCATTGACGATATCCTTATCAATATCGTAACCAAATACCTGTACCTGCCCCGAGGTTTTATTCACCAGCGAGCTAATAATACCGATAGTGGTCGATTTACCGGCACCGTTGGGCCCGAGCAAGGCATAGAAATCCCCTGCCTCAACACATAGATCAATACCGCGCAGTGCCTGAACGCCACCAGCGTAGGTTTTGGTCAACTGCGTTAATTCCAGTGCATATGTCATAAGTAAACATGAACCTTATTCAATGAATGTCTTTCGGGACTAAATATCAATGGGTTAGCCTGCTGATTTGACGAGAGACAAGTCACAGGGAGCAGAGGGAAACCCGATAAATGCCAGGAAGACGTGACGCGGACAACATTGTATCTCACCCGAAACAACTGTTCCGATTTCTAAATCATAATGCTTGCCGTATATTATCCTATCGCAATTCGTTTATTACAGGTTATTAACATCGATGGAAGAAATCCAAAAGCTCATCGCGAACAATCGCAGCTGGTCAAACTCCATCAGCAAACAAGATCCTGATTTTTTTGAGCATCTGGCCCAAGCGCAAAAACCGCGCTTCCTGTGGATCGGTTGTTCGGATAGCCGGGTTCCTGCGGAGCAGTTAACCGGACTGAAGTCCGGGGAATTATTTGTTCACCGCAATGTGGCCAATCTGGTTATCCATACCGATTTAAACTGTCTGTCCGTGGTGCAATACGCCATTGATGTATTGCAGGTCGAACATATCATTATCTGTGGTCACCTCGGCTGCGGCGGCGTTGAAGCGGCAATCAAAGGCGAGGAAATGGGGCTGATCGACAACTGGCTGCTGCACATCCGCGACCTGTGGTACAAACATAGCTCTTTGCTGGGCGAGCTACCGCAGGAAGAACGCAGCAACGTGTTATGCCAAATCAACGTCGTAGAGCAAGTTTACAACCTTGGTCACTCCACTATCGTGCGCTCCGCTTGGAAACGCGGGCAGAAAGCGATGATTCACGGTTGGGTTTACGGCATTGAAGATGGTTTGCTGCGCGATTTAGAGGTTTCGGCCACCAGCCTAAGCAGTCTGGAAATGGTCTACCGAAAAGCGATGGCGACATTATTACAAGGCAAAGCGATGTAACACGTCAAGGGCACATTGTGCCCTTGGTTATTTCTACAGACTCTAGCCTGGCGCGCAGCTACCGGAGTGGACTTTCTGTCTATGAGGATAGCGAGCACTTCCCAACCTTAAAGTGCGAACGCGCAGTACCGACCACCATTACTCGTCGAGCATGACCACCTTGCCTACATACGGCAAATGACGATAACGCTGCGCGTAATCAATACCGTAGCCAACAACAAACTCGTCTGGAATCTTGAAACCAACCCACTCAACCGGAACTTCAACTTCGCGGCGCTCTGGTTTATCTAGCAAGGTGCAGATTGCCAGAGATTTTGGGCCGCGCAGTTGCAGAATTTCACGCACTTTACTCAGAGTATTACCGGAATCGATGATGTCTTCGACGATCAGCACGTCTTTGCCGCGAATATCTTCATCCAGATCTTTGAGGATTTTTACATCGCGGGTTGAGGTCATACCGCTGCCGTAGCTGGAGGCCGTCATGAAATCGACTTCATGAGAAACATTGATAGTGCGGCACAAATCCGCCATAAACATGAAAGAACCACGCAGCAAGCCGACCAGAACCATTTCGCTGCCGCTGTCGCGGTAATGCTCGGTGATTTGACTGCCTAATTCGGCGATACGGGCTTTTACTTCCTGCTCGGAAATCATTACTTCTACGGTGTGTTTCATAAGTTTTTAACGTCGGTTACCTGAAGAAAGCCGCTGAGTTTAGCATAGCGGGAAAGTAGTTGCGACGCGTGCGCAATAAGGGCAGGTGAAGGAAATGGCAGATAGTTGATTATGAAGGTAAATAGCCCCGGACGCGTGTGGTCCGGGGAATCGGGTTAAGCGCTGACGGTAAAGCCCAGCATCATCCCGGTATCTTCGTGTTCCAACAGATGGCAGTGGGCCATATAAGGCTGGCTGGCGGTCGCTAAATGGTTAAAGCGCACCAAAACTTCGCTGCGAGCACCTTCAACCCGAACCGTATCTTTCCAACCGCGACGATGTGCCGCCGGTGGCTGACCATTTTCCGTTAAGATACGGAATTGGGTGCCGTGAATATGGAACGGATGCAGCATCATGTCCCCTTCACCTGAGATGGTCCATTTCTCGTATTGCCCCTGTTTGGCATCAAACGCCGCTTCGGTCATGGAGAACGCCTTACCATTAATCATGTTGGCGTGGCTGAAATCGAAGCTCTCGGCCTTTTGCGCCCCGAGCCCCATTCCGGCCATGTTGCCATGCCCCATAGCACCGTGATCCATGCCGCCCATTGAGCCGCCGCTGTTCTTACCACTTTCGGCCATCATCGCCATGCCGCCGTGCTGATCCATGCGCATACCAGCCATTGCCTGATGCCCGTAGCGCGTCATCAATGCCTGCATTCCGAGCATATCTAGCTGAGGATTCATCATCAGCTGTAGCCAGCGTTCCTTCAATCCATCAAGCGAAGCCAGCGCAGGCAACACTACCAGTTGATCCGGCAGTACTTTGCTACCGGCGGCCAGTGACGGTTGTAAACGTAATACCGGCAGCGGTTGATCAAACGGCGCCAATGTCATACCCATTTGCTTAACCGGTAGAGTGACTAAATCCACACTCTTGCCATCGGCGGTATCAACCAGAATTTCGAAGCGTTCTCCCATCAAAATCGGCAGTTCTTTAACCGCTACCGGTTCCGACAGGAAGCCACCGTCGCTGGCAATCACATACATTGGCCGCCCATCGCTCAACGCCAGATTGAGAGATCGCGCGTTACAGCCGTTCAGTACCCTCAAGCGCACCCAACCGCGCGGCGTAATCTGCTGCGGGAAACGCGCGCCGTTAGTTAGCATTTGATCGCCAAACCAGCCTACGGCTGCGGTCATCACGTCTAGCTGGTAATCAATCTGTCCGTCTTTATCCAGCAATTTGTCCTGTAAAATAACCGGAATATCATCGACGCCCCACTGCTTGGGCAATGGTAATTTGCTGCTTTCGTCATCGTCGATCAGTACCAGACCGCCCAATCCCATCGCCACCTGATAGCCGGTTTTATTGTGGGTATGAGGATGGAACCAACAGGTCGCCGCCGGTTGATCGACGGTAAAGGTCACTTCTCGCGTCGCGCCCGTCTCAATCAGAGCCTGCGGCCCGCCGTCTACTTCACCGGGTATTTCCAATCCGTGCCAGTGTACCGTGGTCGCTTCCGGCAAGGTATTTTTCACCGTTACAGTGACAGGTTTACCACGCTGTAAGCGAATCGCCGGGCCGAGAAATCCGCCGTTAACTCCCCAGGTTTGAGTCGTTTTACCGGGAACCCACACCATGCTACCGGTTTGCAGTTGTAATTGGATTTTGCCGCTGGCATCAGGTTGTAGCAACGGAGGAATCGGCAGGCTAGGGCGCTCAGCGGCAAAAGCCGCTCGGCTCCAGAGAGGCAGAGAAGTGGCGGCTCCAAGAGCCGCCGTCAATTTGATGAAATCACGGCGAAGCATGGTCGTCTCCTCAAAATGTTTAATCAGTGCAGAAAATGCAGCACAGTACATAATTAGTGAAGAGCCTAAACCCTCCCCTTGCGGTAAGGTCAAGAGGCAATAACCCAGTCTGTGCGTTCACACCAAGGTTCTATAAGAAAATTTAGTGTGGGACTGTCCAAATGTGTTAACGTTTATTGACAATTAAATAAGCAAATTTCCGCCATGAAAAGAACAAAGTTAGTCGTGCTGCTGCTCGCTCTGTGTGGATTTTCATCTGCCAGCCAAGCTTTAACCGAATCCGAAGCAGAAGATCTTGCCGATCTCACTGCGGTTTTCGTTTATCTGAAGAATGATTGCGGCTACAACGAACTACCTAATACGGAAATTAAGCGGGCGATTGTGTATTTTGCCCAGCAGAACCGTTGGGATTTACGTAACTATAATAGCTTCAATATGAAAGACCTGGGTGAAGAGAGCTATCGCGATTTGCGCGGCATCGCCATTCCGGTTCCCACCAAATGCAAATTCCTGGCACGCGATTCACTGAGTTTATTGGCCTACGCCAACTAATAATTCGCCCTAATAGCCTCTGTCTGAAATTCAACCGTGCAACCTCGGGCAGAGTTGGCTATGATGTTGCGCCCATTTTTCATGGCTGTTACCGCGGAGGAGAGCCCTAACATGTCCCAGAAAGAGCTTTGGTATGAAACGCTCCATGCCAATTTCGGCCAGTATTTCTCTGTAGAGAATATTCTGTACCGCGAGAAAACCGAGCACCAGGATCTGGTGATCTTCGAGAACCCGGTTTTAGGCCGCGTCATGGCGCTGGACGGCGTAGTGCAAACTACCGAGCGCGATGAGTTTATCTATCACGAAATGATGACCCACGTTCCGCTGCTGGCTCACGGTCAGGCGAAGAAAGTGTTGATCATCGGCGGCGGCGACGGTGCCATGCTGCGTGAAGTCAGCCGCCACAGCACCGTTGAACAAATCACCATGGTGGAAATCGACGCCGGCGTCGTAGAATTCTGCCGCCAGTATCTGCCGAACCACAATGCCGGAGCCTATGACGATCCGCGCTTCAAACTGGTAATCGACGACGGCGTTAACTTCGTTAATCAGACCAACGAAAAGTTTGATGTCATTATCTCTGACTGCACCGATCCAATCGGCCCGGGCGAAAGCCTGTTCACCTCGGCATTCTACGAAGGTTGCGCCCGTAGTCTGAACGAAGGCGGTATTTTCGTCGCGCAAAATGGCGTGTGTTTCCTCCAGCAGGATGAAGCCGTCGATAGCCACAAAAAACTCAGCAACTATTTCGGCGATGTCAGTTTCTATCAGGCAGCCATTCCGACATATTACGGCGGTATCATGACCTTTGCCTGGGCTACGCATAACCCGGCGCTGCGTCAGTTAGATCTCGCTACACTGCAAGCCCGGTTTGAACACGCAGGCCTGACCTGTCGTTACTATAATCCAGCAATTCATGTCGGTAGCTTTGCCCTGCCACAGTATCTGCTGAATGCACTTTCCACAAAACGTTGAGTATTAATCCGTAAGGAGGTGAACTAAATTGCACAAGCTTAAACTGCACGGCTTCAACAATCTGACCAAGAGCCTGAGTTTTTGTATTTACGATATTTGTTATGCCAAGACCGCAGATGACCGCGATGGCTATATCGCCTACATTGACGAACAATACAATGCCAACCGCTTGACCGAGATCTTGAGCGAAACCTGCTCGATCATCGGCGCGAATATTTTGAATATCGCTCGTCAGGATTACGATCCTCAGGGTGCCAGTGTCACTATCTTAGTCAGCGAAGAGCCCATCGATCCTCGTGATGTCGATACATCAGAACATCCCGGCCCGCTGCCTAACTCCGTGGTTGCTCATTTGGATAAGAGCCACATTTGTGTGCATACCTATCCTGAAAGCCATCCTGAAGGCGGGCTATGTACTTTCCGTGCCGACATCGAAGTTTCTACCTGTGGCGTTATTTCACCGCTGAAAGCGCTGAACTATCTGATCCACCAGCTAGAATCCGATATCGTGACTATGGATTATCGAGTACGCGGCTTTACCCGTGACGTTAAAGGTGTGAAGCACTTCATCGATCATGAGATCAATTCGATCCAGAACTTTATGTCAGATGATATGAAGTCGCTGTACCACATGATGGATGTGAACGTTTACCAGGAAAACATGTTCCATACCAAGATGATGCTGAAAGACTTCGATCTGAAGCACTATCTGTTTAACGCCAAGCCAGAACAACTGAGCGATGAAGAAAGAGAAACCATCACTCGTTTGCTGTACAAAGAAATGCAGGAAATCTACTACGGGCGCAACGTTCCGGAAGTATGATCGACGCGAAATGGCTCACAGGCAGGTTTTCCTGCCTGTGTTTTTTATCCTCGCCACGCTTTCTTTCCGATAAAACAACGATAAATCAACCCATCATCCCATTTTTTCCTGCTCGAATGTCGTACTCTGGCTGGCTGATATTTCATCGCCGACGCTGAGCCTGCCGACATGGAACGTACCGCTACATTATTGGGCATAGTTGCTATTTTACTTTGGAGCATGAGTGTCGCACTCACGCGTGGGTTAGCCGAAACCTTAGGCCCCTTTGGTGCAGGAGCGGCGATCTATAGCGTCAGCGGAATACTGGTCTGGCTGGTGGGCGGTAAACCGCAGATTCGCGGGCAGCATCCAGCATATTTATGGGGATGCGGTGCGTTATTCGTTATTTATATGGTTGCCTTTGCTATTGCCATCGGAATGGCGAGCGATCGCCAACAGACGCTGGAAATTGGCCTAATCAACTATCTGTGGCCCAGCCTCACTCTGCTTTTCGCCGTCGTACTACTGCGGTTACGCACCCGCTGGTGGCTATGGTTAGGGGCAGCCATTGCCTTATTCGGCGTTATTTGGGTTGTCAGCGGTGGAAATGGTCTGGATATCAGTATCTTGGCCACGAATATCAACCATAACCCGCTAGCTTATAGCTTAGCGCTGCTCGCTGCCTTTGCCTGGGCTATTTACTCCAATCTGGTGCGTGTTTATAGTCGTGGCCGAGGTGTACTGCCGCTGTTTCTTCTGGCCTGTGCGCTGTGCCTGTGGCTACTGTTTTTTACCCTGACACCGGGGCCACTTCATTTTACACCGCGGGCAGTCATGGAGCTGTTGATGATGGGCTGTAGTACTGCGCTGGCCTACCAATGCTGGGATAGCGCCATGAAAAAGGGCAACGCCACGTTGGTCGCTGCCCTTTCATATTTTACGCCTTTGCTGTCAGTACTGATCGCCAGTTTATGGCTCAGTACGCCGCCGTCAGCCGCATTTCTCCCGGGCGTCGGAATGGTGGTAGCCGGTTCGCTGCTGTGTTGGTCTGCCAGCCGATCGCCAGCCTCACCAAGAGAAAAATAAAAATCAATATTTCAGAATAAAGGCTCGGTAGCCTTTTAACACGGCGAGGAAATCCTCTAATCCGCACATGCAGAGGCTCTCTTCATCGTAATAGTTCATACCTTCTTCGATTTCATCGCCTTCAAAATCAAGTTGGTTAGCCCGAACCATCACCTCTTCACCGTCCAGCCACAAAGTGTATTCATGACCCACCTGCTGCCATTGGCGTTCACTACCGGCGACCTGAGCCGCGGCGGTCTCGATCTCATCGAGTTTAGTCAGGTCACCTTTAATTTCTTCATTGAGCCAGTGGCCGATCACTTCATGCCCCATGGAGAATCTGACGATTACCTGCCCCGTTAGATCACGCAAAAATTCATAGTCCATAGCACGCCCTCCTATTGCTCTTACTATTAGTTTAAACATTATTGGCGGGCTAACTAAGTCCAAGCTCGCAAAGTTATGCAACATCTTGCGATTACACCCAATAAAAACGGGAGACCCTTGGCCCCCCGCGTATTTAGATGCGAAATATAGCGGCTTAAACCGCAGTTTGAAAGGTTTGCATCCTACTTATCTGCATTAGCCGGGGAATGTTGCCATCAGGCCGCCGTCGACCACGATGTCACTTCCGTACAAGTAGCTGGATTCATCAGACGCCAGGAACAGGATAGCCTGAGCAATTTCTGTGGCTTCAGCGAAACGTTGCACTGGAAGCAGCGGCGTAAACTGCTCGTGGAATTTATCCCCATCCATTCCCTGTTTATACAATATTGGCGTATTCACCGGGCCGGGTGAAATCGCGTTGATTCTGATGCCATCGCCGGCCAACTCCGTGGTTAAACCACGCATTACCGCCAGCAGCGCCGCCTTGGAAGCACCGTAAATCGGCGCACCAAGCAAGCCACGATGAGCGGCAATGGAAGTGGTTATCACTACGGAGGCCGGGTTGCTCAGCAAGGGTCTTAAGGCTTGTAGTAAGAAGAACGGCCCTTTGAAATTCACTGACATCTGCCGATCAAAATCAGCTTCGGTCCAATCTTCCAGTGAATGCCAAATCCCCATTCCCGCATTCAGTACCAAGGCATCTAACTGACCAAAATCCTGTTTAACTTTTTCAGCCAATCTCCTCTGTTGCTGAATACTGCCGGAATCACTGGCATAAATTCTGGCTGCGGGCAGAGTTTTACAGGCATTCTCCAGGCTTTCCGGTGTGATCCCCGTAATCGCAACCTGAGCGCCCTGCTGCAACATTAGCTTTGCCGCTGCCAAACCGATACCCGATGTACCACCAGTAATAAGTACACGCTTACCTGCCATCCTATTATGATTTTTTATCGAATATGAATCGGAGGTCTGTGTCGTCATTAGGTAATTTCCGCTGTGAAAAAGAAAGGATTAACGCACGCTTACAGCCGCTGGCTGCTTTGAAAGCGTAGTCTATTGCAGTGGATAACAAAGATAATCTAATGTTTCGACAAGGCATTCAACGGGGAGAACAGGTGATAAATAGAGAATCAAATGCCGCTCACTCACTCTGTCAGAAACGAAACCTAGAGTGATCTATCGTGAGTAATACTCAGAAATCACGGAGGAAATCGCCCGTAGCACGGAATACAAGGCAATAAAAAGGAGGCCATCGGCCCCCTTCAATTTATTAGTAAAATTAATGATTAATACAAAAAATAGCTTACAGCGCAGTCTGGAAAATGACGCCGTCAGCTTTCTCTGTATATTCACTTAACTTATCGAAATTAAGATAACGATAAGTATCAACCGCAGTCTTATCAACCTGAGCCATATAAGTCTGGTATTCATCCGGCGTAGGTAGACGGCCTAACAAAGCAGCAATAGCCGCCAGTTCAGCTGAAGCCAGATACACATCGGCACCGGTACCCAAACGGTTCGGGAAGTTACGGGTCGAGGTAGAAACTACCGTTGCCCCATCGGCCACGCGCGCTTGGTTACCCATGCACAGTGAACAGCCCGGAATTTCAACGCGCGCCCCACTCTTACCAAAGATGCTGTAATAGCCTTCTTCCGTTAGCTGAGCGGCGTCCATTTTGGTTGGTGGCGCGACCCACAGGCGAGTAGGCAGCTGACCTTTATGTTGATCCAACAGCTTACCGGCGGCGCGGAAGTGCCCGATGTTGGTCATGCATGAACCGATAAAGACTTCGTCGATTTTGCTGTTTGCTACGTCAGACAACAGGCGAGCATCGTCCGGATCGTTTGGTGCACACAGAATAGGTTGAGTGATCTCGGCCAGATCGATTTCGATCACTGCGGCATATTCTGCGTCGGCATCCCCTTCTAACAGGCTCGGGTTAGCCAGCCAGTTTTCCATGCCAGTAATGCGGCGCTCCAAAGTACGGCGATCGCCATAGCCTTCGGCAATCATCCACTTCAGCAATACCACGTTAGATTTCAAATATTCTTCGATCGGCGCTTTATCCAGCTTAATGGTACAACCGGCGGCAGAACGTTCGGCTGAAGCATCGGCCAGTTCAAATGCCTGCTCCACTTTCAGCTCAGGCAAGCCTTCGATTTCCAGAATGCGGCCAGAGAAGATGTTTTTCTTTCCTTTCTTCTCAACGGTCAGCAAGCCTTCCTGAATGGCGTAATAAGGAATGGCATGTACCAAATCACGCAGAGTGATACCCGGCTGCATTTTGCCTTTAAAGCGCACCAGAACCGATTCCGGCATATCCAGCGGCATAACGCCAGTCGCAGCAGCAAACGCCACCAGACCCGAACCTGCCGGGAAGGAAATCCCGATAGGGAAACGAGTATGGGAGTCACCGCCGGTGCCGACGGTATCCGGCAACAGCATACGGTTCAGCCATGAGTGAATGATACCGTCACCGGGACGCAGGGAAACCCCACCGCGGTTCATGATGAAATCAGGCAACGTATGGTGAGTGGTCACATCAACCGGCTTAGGATAAGCGGCGGTATGACAGAATGACTGCATCACCAAATCAGCGGAGAAACCCAGACACGCCAGATCTTTCAGCTCATCACGCGTCATAGGCCCAGTGGTATCCTGAGATCCCACGGAGGTCATTTTAGGTTCGCAGTATTCACCCGGGCGCACACCATCAACGCCACAGGCGCGACCGACCATTTTCTGAGCCAGAGAAAAGCCTTTATTGCTTTTGGCAACCGGCTTGGCCTGACGGAAAATTTCGCTCGGTGGCAAACCTAAGGCTTCGCGAGCCTTAGTGGTCAAACCTCGGCCGACGATCAGCGGAATACGACCACCGGCGCGAACTTCATCCAGCAAAACATCGGTTTTCAGTTCAAATGTCGCCAGCACTTCACCGGTATCGTGCCGACGTACCTCACCCAAATACGGCAAGATATCAATCACATCGCCCATATTCAGCTTGGCAACGTCAACTTCAATCGGTAATGCCCCGGCATCTTCCATCGTGTTAAAGAAGATAGGCGCAATTTTGCTGCCCAAAACCACACCGCCACCGCGCTTATTCGGCACATAAGGAATGTCGTCCCCCATAAACCACAGCACTGAGTTCGTGGCAGATTTACGGGAAGAACCGGTACCCACAACGTCACCGACGTAAGCCAGCGGAAAACCTTTCTTATTCAGTTCTTCGATTTGTTTAATCGGGCCAACGCTGCCCGGCTGATCGGGATAAATGCCTTCGCGAGCATTTTTCAGCATAGCCAGTGCGTGCAACGGAATATCCGGGCGCGACCAGGCATCAGGTGCCGGAGACAAATCATCGGTGTTGGTTTCACCGGTCACTTTAAACACCGTCACGGTGATTTTATCCGCCAGCGCCGGGCGAGACAGATACCATTCCGCATCGGCCCAGGACTGCATGATTTGTTTGGCATGCGGGTTGCCGGATTTGGCTTTTTCTTCCACGTCATAGAAGTTATCGAACATCAGCAACGTGTGAGATAAGGCTTTAGCGGCGATAGGTGCCAGCTTTTCGTTATCCAGTGCATCAATCAGAGGATGGATGTTATATCCGCCCTGCATAGTACCGAGCAACTCGACGGCTTTTTCAGGAGTAATCAGTGGAGAGGTTGCGTCGCCTTTGGCGATGGCGGCCAGGAAACCGGCCTTTACGTAGGCTGCTTCATCAACGCCGGGTGGAACGCGGTTAATCAGCAGGTCTAACAGGAATTCTTGCTCGCCCACAGGCGGATTCTTTAATGCTTCAACCAGCGCGGCCATTTGAGATGCATCCAATGGCTTCGGGACGATCCCCTCAGCGGCACGCTCGGCTACGTGCTTACGGTATTCTTCTAGCACGACATTCTCCTCGCTTTCATTATCATTTATTTTGCCTGGCTAACCGTTCTCTCCGGTCACCGAAATCGATGCCTAAAGTTGTAGGGTAAGTGCCCGGTTCTGCGCAGCCAGCATATCAGGATCTGAACTGGTTGTTAATTCGTTCACATAAAAGCAACATTAAATTTTTGCTGAATCGTTGAGCACAGTGTAATCACCTGAAAAATTTGTTTGGAATATCAATTCGTGGCTAACCAAGTGGTTTCGGTGATAAATACTCCGCAACATAATAACCATATTTTTGCAATGGATACTATCTCTCCGTGCAGGTTATGTATTGCGGATCAGGCTGATAGGAGTAAGGGTTAGCATAGGGAGCAGAAAATAAGGTCAATCCGATAACGGTCAATTTTTATGGTTAAGAAATCAGGCGGTGGGAGTTTGATAGCCCAAAACCATTTGCTGTTTCACTCGTGAAGTAGCTTTATTTCTAGCCTGTCACTGGGGGTTAACAGATGATTGATTGCGCGGATATTTGTTATCAAAAACTGCCCGTATCGCTACGGGCTATCGATTTTATTCAATAAAATTAACGATTAGAACTGCGTATTCAGGCTAAGGAAGAAAGTGCGTCCCGGTTCGTTATAGGTCGCGGCTCCGGCACCTTCAATACCCGCCACGCTCTGCGCGTTACCCGCACGGAACTGGCGTTTATCAAACAGATTTTCAATCCCAGTAGTGACACTGACATTCTTAGTCAGCGTATAGCTGCCGCTCAGACCAAATACCGCGTAAGGACTGACTTCTCTGGTCGCAGTACCTGTGACCAGATTTCCCTGATAGTCGAATTTCTTCGGTTTTTGGCGACCGTACCACACCACATTGGTCATTAACGATAAATCGTCTGTCGCCTGCCAGCTCAGAGAGCTATTCAAGGTGAACTCTGGCGTGATGGAAAGATAATCCCCGGTGGTTTTGTTCTCCGATTTCAGCATGTAGGTCAGGTTACTGCTCCACTGCACATCATCAGTAACCGGAACCGTCAGGCTGCCTTCCAGACCTTCCACCAGGGCTTTAGGCACGTTTTCCCATTGGAAAATATCTGAATCCACGTAGGCGCCTGTCCCACCGCTGGCATTACCTATTGATATCAAACCCGGCTCAATCTTATTACGGTAATCGTTACGGAAGTAAGTGACACCAGCAATCAGCCCATCCTGATGGAATTCCAGACCGATCTCTTTATTTACGCTGGTTTCCGCCGACAGAGACTCGTTCCCCATTAAATAGCAACTCCCGCCGCCACCGTAACAGCCTTGCCCACGGCTATATAGCAGATAGTCCGGGTTGGTCTGATACAGATTTGGCGCTTTGTAAGCGCGGGCAATACCCATTTTCAGCGTAAAATTATCGCCCAACGCCTGAGAAAGGTTCACCCCCGGGCTCCAGTTGCTCCCTGCTTTGCTGTGATGATCGTAGCGCACAGCCGGCGTCAACATGGTCGTTTCCGTCAGTTCGATATTATCTTCCACAAACAGAGAAGCAATGTGCGCCGATGTGCGCGTATTGCGCCCGGAATCCTTCAAACCGCCTACGCTACCGCCTTCGGTCGTGGTTTGAGTATTGGAGGCTGGATCATGCATTTTCTGATCGTTCCACTCCGCCCCAATGGTCACGACCTGATTTACGCCCCACTCGAACGGCAGATTAACTTCGCTGTGCGCAACGTAATTATCCAGGGTGATGGTATTAAAACCGCGGTTTGAGAAAATACCTTCGGTACCGCCGGCCAAACCTTCACTGATCCGCGAATTTCGGGTTTCTTCATATTGAAGATAAGACGTAGTGCTAACTCCGCTATCCCAGAATCCGCGGTGGGTTGCCGAGACATTCTCACGATACATGCGGTTAGTTTCAGCACCGTACAGGCTGCGCACAATGGCGTTACTGTTGGTATTTTGCGTATCACCAGCGTAAATATTTCCCTGACGGCTATAGCCTGCCTGGAATTCCAGAGACTGACCGGGACTGAAATCCCAGCGCAATAAGCCATTGATATCTTTATTACGTACGCCTTCACGTCCGGCAGGTAAAGTCCCGACCTGATTACCCGTGCGCAATGACTCATGACCGGCGTTGATATCCCACTCATCGGCATCGGTTTTATTGTATCTGCCGTATAAACGGAAGCTGAGCGTATCGCTTAGTGGCCCCATCAGGCTAAAGTCAGTGCGACGGGTCGCCCCTTCCTTACTGTGCTGCGGCACATTCATATAAGCATTCCAGCTACCTTGTAGCTGCTTGTTCGGCTGCTTAGTGATGATATTCACCACGCCACCGGCGGCACCATTGCCATAGCGAGCCGCCGCAGGACCACGCAACACCTCGATTTTTTCTACCATATTGGCGGGAACCCAATTGGTATCACCGCGAGTATCACGCTCGCCGCGCCAGCCGTAACGTACCGCATTGCGACTGGAAACAGGGATGCCGTCGATCATAATCAGGGTGTTTTCCGGCCCCATACCGCGAATATCGATCTGACGGTTATTGCCGCGCTGACCACTGGCGGAATTGCCAGAAAGATTCACTCCCGGCATAGTTCGGATGATTTCGGATAAATCATTGGCCGGCGGCCGTTTGCGTATATCTTCCGCGGTGATAACCGAAGCGCCTAGCGCCTGTCGTACCTGCTGCTCTGCAGTTACCACCAAAGTGTCGCCACTGGCTAGCGCATTGGTTTTTTTCGATGTAGATGTAGCAGTGGCTTCCGGTTGTTCGGTTGACGTGGTATCCGTACCGGTTTTGATATTATTTTGAGCTTGCGCCCACAACGGTGTGGAGAGACACAGGCCGATCATGGCCGCCAGGTAGCGCCGCTGCCATTTGACATTCATCATTATAAAAATTTCCCTAGTGCTGGCGCCCGCAACACATCGCGGCGGAGAGAGTCCCCGACGACTGATTAACGAGCCAACAAAAACAAACAAGATTGATAATTATTTTCATTACCCATTCGGCGCGCTAATTGTTACATTGCGCTACAGGAAAAAGGTTTGTGAAAACGGCAAAGCTCTTTGCCGCAGCGTCAATGTCATCGGGTAAAAAGTATGGAGACAATGCTCAAGGGGGGCTCATCTTGTCTGCGATGAAAAAAAATAGTATGCGCAAGGTTTCGGCTTCTTCTAAACCCATCTATCCCGAGCAAATTGTGCAACAATCCAATTTGGTCGCCAGCGACTATCGTCTAAGCGGAGGGAAATCCTCTGTCACTGACCCGGTGCTATTTGGTGATTTCCAGGTACTGCGCCTCAACCCCCATTTAATTCTGCATACGGCGAATGTCACTAATCTTTACGACATCAAAACGCAGAACTGTCTGGCGCCCTCACTCAAACTGGCTATCGTGGTGAGCGGCAGCGCGAATATATCCTTTGGTGGCAAACCATTAGAGCTACATGAGAAAGGGCCTTCCTCTCTGATTTCTCTCGTTGAGAACACCTTATTTACCCGGCATGGAAAGAAAAATGGTCATGAACGCACTTTAACGCTGACCTTTGACCGCGAATGGCTATATGGGGATTTGCTGCCGCAGGAAGGAGGATGGGAGAAACTGTACGACTTCACTCAGCAACATCTGGCAATTCATTTATGGCAACCATCTGTCCAGGCGATTTCCATCGCCCAGCAAATAGCAAGTGCGCCCCCCTACCGCACGCCACTGGAGCGGTTACGATGTGAAAGCCAGTGTATCGGTCTGATTATCGAGGCATTCAGCTCACTGGAACAATCAAGCCAACAGCAAAACAAAATATCTCTGCGTGGCCTGAATCGGATTCAACAGTTACGTGACTGGCTGGAAAGCGGCGAAGCCGACCAACTTTCACTGCAAGAACTGGCTCAGTCAATTAATATGAGTCCCAGCACGCTGCAACGCCGTTTCCGAGAGAATTATAACGTGACGGTATTTGAGTATTTGCGCCATTGCCGATTGAAGCGCGCCATGCTGGCCTTAAAAAAAGAAGGAGTCAGTATCGATCAAGCCGCTGCCATTGCCGGATATACCAGCTCCGCAAATTTTGCGACCGCACTGCGTCGCACGTTTAATATCACTCCGAGGCAAATTCGTGAAGGTTTTTATCCTTAATTAATATAATACAGTTAATTAATCGTCATACGTAATAGTCATTATATAAAATCAAATCCACTTACCTTATAAATTCAAATTTACAATTCAATGCTAATTTTGAAACCCTAGGCCGTGCTTATAACATTATTTATATTATAAAAGCGTTCTCATCAAATAAGGAGTGAATATGAAATTAACTATAACATTTTCAACTTTATTATTTACAACATTAGCATTGAATATTTCCCATGGACGAGAAGCTCAACCTAGATGGCAATCAAATAAAGAAAGCTGGTCCAATTTTCAGTCACGCCATTGTAAATGGGAACGCGGAGTTCCTTGTAAAACCGTCCCGAAAGATCAGGGGAAAGCACCGCCCAAAACCGACGAAGAAATCGCGTTTGAAATCAGTCTCGGCGTATTAAGTATGGGCCCAACCCCGCAGCCCAGAGGGTTTAAAGTCAGCTTTGGTGCCAAGCCCGGAGCGACTATGGCAGCAAAACCCAGAGTCAGTATCGCTAGGCCAGGCTCACAAATCGGAGTCAATCCAGAGCGAACCCCGCTATTACCCGCCGCATCGAAGCCTAAACCCAAAATTTCGGATCGACTACAGAGAGTAAATGGCAAGGTCGGTTTCCTGTTCGGTGATACCCATCCCCCCACTTTAAGTGATGAACCTCCCCCTAAAATCCCCAGAATAAAACCGCCGGATAACAGCAACTCTTCATCAACCGACTCGGCTTCTTCATCCTCTTACGACTCTTCTACTTCGGTAGATGCCTATGATGTTGAAGGGAATCTTATGATGGACAAGAATAGAATTGACCAAATGGCACCGATAACACCTAATGATACTTCAACAATAAAAGAGGAGCTTGAAGTTATATATGGAAAAACGAAATTAGATGAATGCAACCTAAATATTGACGATGAAATACAACGCTATAATTCAAACTTTTCACATGAAAAAATAAACTTCCGAGAATACTTTGCCATTAGAAACTTTCAGGAAGATAGATTTGTGGCCATAAATAATGCTCTGAGAAATGGAACCACTAATGATGGTTTAGAAACAGAAATAACGGAAGTCTACACAGCATTAGATAACCATTCTGATATTAATGTCTCATTACGTGAGAGCGGCTATATTATTTCCGAAGAAGAGAGCAGCGTTAGCGAAGTTTACCGAGGGGAAGTCAGAGATCGCGCAGAGTTCTTATCTAAAGTTATACCTGAAGAAACCATTCAAATAGATACATTCTTAAGCACTACCGCGGATGAAGAACTTATCGACCAATTCAATAGCCAAGAGCTGGAAGAGGGAAAAATCAACGTCAGATATACCATAAAATATTTTCTTGAACGCACCAACAGCACTGATATCAGCGAATTACTCGACGAGCCTGGAGAGGAGCGTATCTTCTTGCCTAAAAGCCGTTTCCTTGTCACAAATATAGAAGAATCAGCAGATGGCTCAAGCTTCAAGGTCGACATGCTGGCTCTTACCGATGAACCATTGCCGCCAGTACCGCAGGTTAACTGATTCCGTTCATTGACACATTTTTCCCAATAAAAAACGGCCCCTGAATCAGGAGCCGCTTTAACTAACACATCAGCAATCAGAAATTATTTCTTTTTCGCTTTAGGGTTAGGCAGGTCGGTAATGCTACCTTCGTAAATCTCAGCAGCCAAACCAACGGATTCGTGCAACGTCGGGTGAGCATGGATAGTCAATGCCAGATCTTCTGCATCACAACCCATCTCAATTGCCAGACCGATTTCCCCCAACAGTTCCCCACCGTTAGTACCGACAATAGCACCACCGATGATACGGTGAGTTTCTTTGTCGAAGATCAGTTTGGTCATACCGTCTGCGCAATCTGAAGCGATAGCACGGCCAGATGCCGCCCACGGGAAGGTGGAGGTTTCGTAGCTGATGCCTTTCTCTTTCGCTTCTTTCTCGGTCAAACCAACCCATGCGACTTCTGGTTCAGTGTACGCAATGGATGGAATCACTTTCGGATCGAAGTAGTGCTTCATACCGGCGATAACTTCAGCGGCAACGTGGCCTTCATGAACACCTTTATGTGCCAGCATTGGCTGACCCACGATGTCACCGATTGCAAAGATGTGCGGTACATTCGTACGTAGCTGTTTGTCGACGTTGATGAAACCACGCTCGTCAACTTCTACACCAGCCTGACCCGCATCCAGCAGTTTACCGTTAGGTACACGGCCAATCGCAACCAGAACTGCATCGTAACGCTGTGGTTCTGCTGGCGCTTTTTTGCCTTCCATCGTTACATAGATACCGTCTTCTTTGGCTTCTACTGCTGTAACTTTAGTTTCCAGCATCAGGTTGAACTGCTTGCTGATACGCTTTGTGAATACTTTCACTACGTCTTTATCAGCCGCTGGAATCACCTGATCGAACATTTCTACCACATCAATTTTCGAACCCAGAGCATGGTAAACGGTACCCATTTCCAGACCGATGATGCCACCGCCCATGACCAACAGACGTTCTGGGACAGATTTCAGTGCCAGTGCATCCGTTGAATCCCACACGCGTGGGTCTTCATGAGGAATGAATGGCAGTTGGATCGGACGAGAACCCGCAGCGATAATGGCATTATCAAAGGTGATGGTGGTTGGACCATTTTCACCTTCAACGACCAAAGTATTCGCACCGGTAAATTTACCGAAACCGTTAACTACTTTGACTTTACGGCCTTTAGCCATACCTGCCAAACCACCGGTCAACTGATTGATAACTTTATCTTTCCAGACACGAACTTTATCAATGTCAGTCTTAGGCTCGCCAAAAACAATGCCGTGCTCAGCCAGCGCCTTGGCTTCTTCGATCACTTTTGCAACATGCAGCAATGCTTTTGACGGGATACAACCCACGTTCAAGCAAACACCACCCAGAGTGGAGTAACGCTCAACCAGAATAGTTTCCAGACCTAAGTCCGCACAACGAAAAGCAGCAGAATATCCTGCTGGGCCCGCCCCAAGTACCACGACCTGAGTTTTAATTTCAGTACTCATCATGACCTCTTAATTGTTTGTCCGGCGGGTCAGACGTCATTTATTAGGCTAATAAAGTTCATAACGCCCTTCATCCACCGGGACGCTTACACTGCGAGCAGTTTACAGAATTGTTAATAGACTGAAAAGCCGCATCGCGTGACGAGTGTCTCAACAACCTTGTCTACTAATGTAACGAGCGAAACAAGGTCGGTTCATAACTATCAGTGATATAACCATAAGCTAAGTAATAATAAGGCCGGCGCTAGGCCGGCCTAAGCTATTACATAACCAGACGGCGAATATCAGCCATAATGGTGGCAATGTAAGCTGCGAAGCGAGCACCTGCCGCCCCATCAATCACGCGGTGATCGAAGGAGAGAGACAGAGGCAACATCAGACGCGGTGCGAACTCTTTACCATTCCAAACAGGTTTCATGGATGATTTAGACACACCCAGGATAGCCACTTCTGGTGCGTTGACGATAGGCGTAAACGCCGTACCGCCGATGCCGCCCAGGCTGGAGATGGTGAAGCAGCCGCCCTGCATATCGGATGCGGTCAGTTTGCCGTCACGTGCTTTCTTAGAGATAACAGACAGCTCGCGAGACAACTCAACGATGCCCTTCTTGTTAACATCACGGAAGACCGGAACAACCAGACCGTTTGGCGTATCAACAGCCACACCAATGTTGATGTATTTCTTCAGCGTCAGTTTCTGACCGTCTTCAGAAATAGAGCTGTTAAAGCGTGGGAACTCTTCCAATGCTTTAGCAGCGGCTTTCATCAGGAACACCAGCGGGGTGATCTTCAGATCCTGTTTCTTCTTCTCAGCTTCAACGTTTTGTTGCTTACGGAATGCTTCAACGTCAGTGATATCCGCTTCGTCGAACTGAGTAACATGAGGAATCATGACCCAGTTGCGGCTCAGGTTAGCACCAGAGATTTTCTGGATACGACCTAATTCCACTTCTTCGATTTCACCGAACTTGCTGAAGTCAACTTTCGGCCAAGGCAGCATGCCTGGTAGACCGCCGCCAGCCGCTGCTGCCGGAGCAGCTTCAGCACGTTTCACTGCATCTTTCACGTATGCCTGAACGTCTTCGCGCAGGATACGACCTTTACGGCCAGTTCCTTTCACTTTCGCCAGGTTAACGCCGAATTCACGAGCCAAACGACGCACGACCGGAGTAGCGTGAACGTAAGCTGCATTCTCCGCGAATTCACCTTTGCTTTCCGCTTTGGCTGCTGGCGCTGCCGCTTTGGCCGGAGCCGCTGCCGCAGGTGCCGCTGCTTGTGGAGCCGGAGCTGCCGCAGGCGCTGCGCCTTCAACTTCGAAGACCATAATCATAGAACCGGTGCTCACTTTATCGCCGGTGCTGATTTTGATTTCTTTCACGGTGCCAGCAAATGGAGCTGGAACTTCCATGGAAGCTTTGTCGCCTTCAACGGTGATCAAGGATTGTTCAGCGGCAACTTTATCGCCCACTTTCACCATCACTTCGGTCACTTCAACTTCGTCACCGCCGATGTCAGGCACTTCAACGTTTTTCGCCGCTGAAGCCGCTGGCGCAGCCGGAGCGGCTGCAGGAGCAGGCGCCGCTGCTGCCGGTGCCGCAGCACCTGCAACTTCGAAGACCATAATCATAGAACCGGTGCTCACTTTATCGCCGGTGTTGATTTTGATTTCTTTCACGATGCCAGCGAACGGAGCCGGAACTTCCATCGAGGCTTTGTCGCCTTCTACGGTAATTAGAGACTGTTCAGCTTCAACGCTGTCGCCAACCTTAACCATGATCTCGGTGACTTCAACTTCGTCAGAACCGATATCCGGTACCGCAACGTCTTTCGCTGCGCTAGCCGCAGGTGCAGCAGCTGGGGCTGGAGCAGCCGCTTTCTCTTCTGCCTTGGCAGGTGCCGCTGAGGCACCTGTAGCGGATTCGAAGACCATGATCAGTTTGCCAGTTTCGACTTTATCGCCAACCGCAACTTTGATTTCTTTCACCACACCCGCTTGAGGTGAGGGAACTTCCATAGAGGCTTTATCACCTTCTACAGCGATCAGCGACTGTTCAACTTCAACGGTATCGCCGACTTTCACCATAATTTCGGTGACTTCAACTTCATCTGCACCGATGTCTGGTACATTGATTTCGATAGACATTTGTTCTTTACCTCTTATGCCAGACGCGGGTTAACTTTATCGGCGTCGATACCAAACTTAGTAATTGCTTCTGCAACTACGCTGGTGTCGATGTCACCGCGTTTAGCCAATTCACCCAGTGCTGCAACCACAACATAAGAAGAATCAACTTCGAAGTGGTGACGCAGGTTCTCGCGGCTGTCAGAACGGCCGAAACCATCTGTACCCAGTACGCGGAACTCGCTGGCAGGAATAAAGTTACGAATCTGTTCAGCGAACAGCTTCATGTAGTCAGTAGAAGCAACCGCTGGCGCTTCGTTCATTACCTGAGCTACGTAAGGTACGCGTGGAGTTTCGGTTGGGTGCAGCATGTTCCAACGCTCACAGTCCTGACCATCACGAGCCAGTTCGGTGAAGGAAGTAACGCTGTACACATCAGAACCAACGCCATACTGTTCAGACAGAATCTGTGCAGCTTCGCGAACGTGACGCAGGATAGCGCCTGAACCCATCAACTGAACCTTGCCTTTCTCGCCGGCCAGAGTTTCCAGTTTGTAGATACCTTTACGGATACCTTCTTCTGCGCCCTGTGGCATAGCTGGCATATGGTAGTTTTCGTTCAGCGTAGTCAGGTAGTAGTAAACATTTTCCTGAGCGTCGCCGTACATACGTACCAGGCCGTCATGCATGATAACGGCTACTTCATAAGCATAAGCCGGATCGTAAGAAATACAGTTAGGGATAGTCAGTGACTGAATATGGCTGTGGCCATCTTCGTGCTGTAAACCTTCACCGTTCAGAGTCGTACGACCTGAAGTACCGCCGATCAGGAAGCCACGCGCCTGTTGGTCACCCGCTGCCCAGCACAGATCGCCAATACGTTGGAAACCGAACATGGAGTAGTAGATGTAGAACGGAATCATTGGCAAATCGTTGGTGCTGTAAGAAGTCGCTGCGGCCAACCATGAAGAAGCGGCGCCCAGTTCGTTGATACCTTCTTGCAGGATCTGACCTTTCTCGTCTTCTTTGTAGTATGCAACCTGCTCGCGGTCTTGCGGGGTGTACTGCTGACCGTTAGGGCTGTAAATACCGATCTGACGGAACAGACCTTCCATACCGAATGTACGCGCTTCATCAGCGATGATAGGAACGATACGATCTTTGATCGATTTGTTCTTCAGCATCACGTTCAAGGCACGAACGAAAGCGATAGTGGTAGAGATTTCTTTGTTCTGCTCTTCCAGCAAGGAGCTGAAATCTTCCAGAGCTGGCATTTCCAGTTTCTGGGTGAAGTTAGGCAGACGGCTTGGCACGTAGCCTTCCAGCGCCTGACGACGTTCGTGCAGATACTTGTACTCTTCGGAATCTTTCTCGAAGGTGATGTATGGCAGTTTTTCGATTTCTGAATCAGCAACTGGCACATTGAAACGATCACGGAAGTGACGAACACCGTCCATGTTCATTTTCTTCACCTGGTGAGCGATGTTCTTGCCTTCAGCCGTTTCACCCATGCCGTAACCTTTAATGGTATGAGCCAGGATTACAGTTGGTTTGCCTTTGGTATCTTGCGCTTTTTTCAGTGCTGCAAAGACTTTCTTCGGATCGTGGCCGCCACGGTTCAGCGCCCAGATTTCGTCATCGGTCATGTCTTTCACTAATGCAGCAGTTTCTGGGAAACGACCGAAGAAGTGTTCACGGACATAAGCGCCGTCTTTGGATTTGAAGGTCTGGTAGTCGCCATCCAGCGTTTCGTTCATCAGCTGAATCAGTTTACCGCTGGTATCTTTACGCAGCAGCTCATCCCAACGACCGCCCCAGATAACTTTCAGTACCTGCCAGCCAGCACCGCTAAAGATGCCTTCCAGTTCGTTGATGATTTTGCCGTTACCGGTAACTGGGCCATCAAGGCGCTGCAAGTTACAGTTGATAACGAAGACCAGGTTGTCCAGTTTCTCACGGGTAGCGATGGTGATCGCACCTTTGGATTCCGGCTCATCCATCTCGCCATCACCCAGGAAGGCGTAAACGGTTTGTGCTGAGGTATCTTTCAAACCACGGTGAGACAGGTATTTCAGGAACTTAGCTTGATAAATGGCGCTAATTGGACCCAGACCCATAGAAACGGTCGGGAACTGCCAGAATTCAGGCATCAGTTTAGGATGCGGGTAAGAAGACAGACCTTTGCCGTGAACTTCTTGACGGAAGTTGTCCATCTGTTCTTGGGTCAGTCGACCTTCCAGGAAGGCACGAGCGTAAACGCCTGGGGAGATATGCCCCTGGAAGTAAACCAGATCGCCGCCGTCTTTTTGGTTACGCGCACGGAAGAAGTGGTTGAAGCAAACTTCGTAGAAGGTTGCAGAAGACTGGAAGGAAGCCATGTGGCCGCCCAGATCCAGATCTTTTTTAGACGCGCGCAGCACGGTCATCACGGCGTTCCAACGGATTGCAGAGCGAATACGACGCTCCAGATCCAGGTTGCCAGGGTAGGCTGGTTCGTCTTCTACTGCGATGGAGTTAACATAGTTGCGGTTCTCAGAACCAGCAGCCACGCTTACGCCGCCTTTACGGGCTTCGCCCAAAACCTGATCAATCAGATACTGAGCGCGCTCAACACCTTCTTCACGGATAACCGATTCAATCGCCTGTAGCCAGTCACGGGTTTCGATCGGATCCACGTCATTAATTAAACGTTCTGACATGGTGGTATTCCTTATCTGTCTCTAATGGTTTATTTGGAGCCTATCTTCCTGTGTTTTAACCAGAGTGATTAAACCAGGTTAAAACACGCGCCCTGGTGAAAGCACCGGAAGATAGGCTCATCAGTTTAGTTGCCGCTTTTAGTGCTCAAAATAAGCACTTAGAACCCATCCCGACAGGGAGAAGCCCTTAATCCTTGCGTTGCTGGAGGCGTCGGAGCGATCGCTCACGGCGACTGTTCTCACGACTAAGATCCAGCAAGATTTCCTCAATAAACGCCAAGTGGCGGTGTGAGGCTTCGCGCGCTTTTTCCGGCTCGCGGGCCACAATCGCCTCGAATATCCCGGCGCGGTGACTGCTTACCGTTGCCAACATTTCGCGGCGCGAGTAAAGCAATTCGAAGTTCTGTTTAACATTCTGTTCTAACATCGGGCCCATGCAACGCAGTAAATGTAACAACACCACATTATGAGCCGCTTCTGTAACAGCCACCTGATACTGCATAACCGCATCAGCTTCAGCGTCTAAATCACCGCTGTCTTGCGCCTGTTGAATCGCAGTATGACATTCACGAATACATTGCAGATCTTCATCTGTACCGCGTAAAGCCGCGTAATACGCGGCAATACCTTCGAGGGCATGACGTGTTTCCAGCAAATCGAATTGTGATTCAGGATGGTCGGCCAGCAATTCTGCCAGCGGGTCACTAAAGCTTTGCCACAGGTTCGTCTGGACGAAAGTACCGCCTCCCTGGCGACGCAGCAGAAGGCCTTTGGCCTCGAGTCGCTGAATGGCTTCTCTCAAGGAAGGTCGGGAAACATCAAATTGCTTCGCCAGCTCGCGCTCAGGCGGTAATTTCTCGCCCGGACGTAGTGTCCCTTCCAAGATCAGGTACTCAAGCTGCTGCTCGATAACATCTGATAATTTGGGTTGGCGTATTTTGTTGTAGGCCATAATTTATGTGAGTCGCGCTGTAAGCCGTATTGAGTGAATTCGTCTCTGCGAATGGCGCCGAGTCAATTGGTAATACCAATTTCAAAAACGTGACGATAAAGTAACAAAGTATTCACTAGCTGTCCATACGGACATTGACCGAAATCATGAAAGCCAGCACATTTTAACAACTTCACTAATGTTATGCCGCAAAGTGGTAACCTATCGGTGGTAATACCATTACTCACCCCCGAAAAATTGTAACGATTATGAAAAGGATAATTAGGCAAGCTGAAGCGTTATAGTTGAGGCATTTGTGATTATTAAATCAATAAAAATGAATTTAAATTCGCCGATAACACTCTTTATTTTATTACCGAGAATATGAGCCCCTGAAAACTGGTTTGACCATTTTATAAATTCTCATTTCACCGAAGAATGTCTATAAAACCGCCGTTTCTCCCTCGCCATTTCTGAAGCCCCCTGAATAGTCACCGGCCTTAGCATTTCTTAAATGCATAAAATACGAGTGATCCATTGAAAAAGCAGATGCAATAATTCTCGCATACCACTATTCTCACGTAATGGGTAGTCATTGGCACTATTATCAAAATGAACACCCGTAAATAAAACAATACAGACAACGGCATTTCAAGATTACACAACACCACAAATAGCGATTTAGGCATTAGCCACAAAGACAGAGGATGCAACGATGAGTGTTCAACAAGAAGGCGCGGAGCTAAAGCGGGGTCTAAAAAACCGCCATATCCAGCTAATCGCCTTGGGCGGCGCAATTGGCACAGGGCTTTTTCTCGGTATTGCACAAACCATAAAAATGGCAGGCCCTTCAGTGCTGCTGGGATACGCCATCGGCGGCTTTATCGCTTTTCTGATCATGCGCCAACTGGGTGAAATGGTCGTTGAAGAACCGGTCGCAGGTTCATTTAGCCATTTTGCCTATAAATATTGGGGCAACTTCGCCGGTTTCGCCTCTGGCTGGAATTATTGGGTACTTTACGTTTTGGTCGCGATGGCCGAACTGACCGCCGTGGGGATTTACGTCCAATACTGGTGGCCGGAAATCCCGACCTGGGTTTCCGCAGCAGTATTCTTCCTCGCTATCAACGCTATCAATTTGGCTAACGTTAAAGTGTATGGCGAAATGGAATTCTGGTTTGCCATCATTAAAGTGGTAGCTATCATCGGGATGATTGTATTCGGTGGCTATTTGTTGTTGAGCGGACAGGGTGGCCCAGAAGCGACGGTCACCAACCTGTGGGCTCAGGGTGGCTTCTTCCCTAATGGTTTCATTGGGTTAGTCATGGCTATGGCGGTGATTATGTTCTCCTTCGGCGGCCTTGAACTGGTCGGCATCACTGCGGCAGAAGCAGAAGATCCCGCGCGCAGCATCCCTAAGGCAACCAATCAGGTTATCTATCGTATCTTGCTGTTTTATATCGGTTCACTTGCAGTATTGCTCTCACTTTATCCTTGGGGAAAAGTGGTTGAGGGCGGCAGTCCCTTCGTACTAATTTTCCATGCTTTGGACAGTAATATTGTCGCTACCGTGCTGAATATCGTGGTGCTTACCGCCGCGTTGTCGGTGTACAACAGCTGCGTTTACTGCAACAGCCGTATGCTGTTTGGTCTAGCCAAGCAAGGGAACGGTCCGAAAGCTTTATTAAAAGTAGATGGTCGCGGCGTACCGGTCATTGCTATTGCTGTTTCAGCCTTTGCGACTGCATTCTGCGTATTGATTAACTATCTGATTCCCGGACGGGCATTTGAATTACTGATGGCGTTAGTGGTTTCAGCGCTGGTGATCAACTGGGCAATGATTAGCCTTGCTCACTTAAAATTCCGTGCAGCGAAAAACCGCCAAGGAATTGAGCCTAAGTTTAAAGCCTTCTGGTATCCCTTCAGCAACTACCTATGCCTAACTTTCCTGGCGGGCATTTTGGTTATCATGTACCTGACACCGGGCATTCAGATTTCTGTCTTGCTTATCCCCGTCTGGGTCGTCGTGCTAGCGGTTGGTTATATGCTGAAAAACCGAGTTAAGCAGAATAAATCTTAATCGCTCGTCGCTGTGCGGCATCTGATTTATAGCGATAAGCACCAACCTTCAGGCCCGCATTCATACTGTGGGTCTGTTTTTTTAATTGCTCATAGAGCAATAAAGCCGCTTACTGAGCTTCATCGAAAGTCATTTGCTTAGTGACTGGTGCTTAGTGATTAGTGATTAGTGATTAGTGATTAGTGATTAGCGATTAGCGATTAGCGATTAGCGATTAGCGATTAGCGATTAGCGATTAGCGATTAGCGATTAGCGATTAGCGATTAGCGATTAGCGATTAGCGATTAGCGATTAGCGATTAGCGATTAGCGATTAACGATTAGCGATTAGCGATTAGCGATTAGCGATTAACGATTAACGATTGTTTTCACATGAGAAATTACGCCTAACCTCTCTCGCAACACCAGAGAAAATCAGCCAATTACCGCGGAAATCACCGTATTATAAAGGAGCTTAAAACTCCCGCTGCGGTGACATCTTTACCCATTCCACGGCCATGAGTGTCTGGTATTACCCAAGCCGAAAGCGAACTAATGTGTAGGGGAAATCAGGAGCAAAAAACCATCAGGCTCAACCGCCTCAATCCGACAATTCCCTGCCTGTATTTCGCTTGCCTTGTTCACTTAATACTCCCCATTAATAACTGAAAGCTAGCGCTAATACACTCTAAACTCCGTAATAAACCCGTTGAATTCTCAGTATTTCATTGTTTCCTGTTACAAAACCAACGAAGCCGACATACACTTATTTTGATGGGCTCTTGCTGCCAATCCGATGTTTTATTTACAAAGCTACCTTGTCAGATAGCAGTCATTTTTATCGAGAATGCCTCTAATGCCCGCTATACCAGTGCACCATAGATCGTGAGCAAAGCTACGACAATTATAATCGTCAACGTGACTTTCCGCGCCAAAGATACCGCCGCGCGTGGCGTTTGTACTGGGTCAAGATGCGGTTCTCTAGCCAGAGAATACTGAGCTAAACGGGTGAGCACCTGATACTGCGGGGAATGCAAGTCCCCCAAAGAGGCAAACCACGCTGGCAAAGCACGCTCGCCGTGACCAAGCAGTGCGTATGCCACGCCAACCAACCGGACGGGAACCCAGTCAATCCAGTGTAAAACACGGTCAATGCCTGACTGAGAGCGCTGCAAAGGGTTTCGGTGACGCGCCAGCCAGGTTTGGTATCCGCGTAACATCGCGTAGCCCGTAATAGCTACCGGGCCATAAAAACCACAAACCACCAGCCAGAACAAGGGAGCCAGATAGTAGCGGAAATTAATCCATAACAACGCATTCTGTAACTCTTGTAGTCGGTCCTTTTCGCCACAGTCCGCAGGCAATCCATGGATTAATGCCAGCTCTTCCGCCATTTGCAGACTGGCATTGGCATCCCCTTGTCGAGCGGCCTTCAGATAAGCACGATAGTGTTTTCTTATACCACCAGCGCCGATGCACAACAGGCAGATAACAATCCACAGTAACAGCCGCGGCAAGCCGAACAGATAGTCCTGAACCAACTGCAACATCAAACCGACAATGGCCATACACAAAATGGCCAGACCGAGCGTTTGCAGCAACGAGTATCGATGCAACCGACTAAAAATAGTGTCCAACCGGTGGTCCAGCTGCCAATGTTCGCCTAATTTGAACAAACGTTCCCAGGCCAGTACCAGCAATAGCGTAAAAAGCGTCATTGATTCCCTGTCTCCCTCTACATTCCACCAGCCCGAACCTTCAGGCACCATGCCTCCCGGCAGCGGTTATCACAAAAAAGGTAAAAATGACGGAATCCTCGCCTCCGCTATCATGACCTCTATTGCTGCAAAATCACTCCAATAATGGAGTCAAACTTTGTCGATAAAGCGCCCAGTCAAATGCTGGCCCCGGATCGGTTTTTCGGCCGGGAGCTATATCACTATGCCCGGTTATCCGCTCTAGGGTAATGGGATAATGGGATAGCAACAACGCACTGATTTTTTTCAGACTTTGATATTGCGCATCGGTAAACGGTAGCACATCCGTTCCCTCCAACTCGATACCAATGGAAAAATCGTTACACCGCTCACGCCCGTCAAATTGAGATACACCGGCATGCCAGGCTCGCTTATCAAAAGGCACGTATTGGATAATTTCACCATCGCGACGAATCAGGCAATGCGCCGATACTCGCAAGTGCACAATATCAGCAAAATAAGGATGTTCATCCGCATTCAAAGTTCCGGTAAACAGATGGTCGATATAAGGTCCACCAAATTCACCCGGCGGCAAACTGATATTATGAATGACCAAAAGAGAGGGAGCCTCATCTTCAGGTCTGAGATCAAAATGAGGAGAAACCACCCGCTTAACCCCAACAATCCAGCCATTCTCTAACTGCATTTGTCACCTCAACCCTCATTCTAAAACGGCTCTGTAGTAGCACTGACGCCAGCAACAGAGTAGCATGTTTGAACTATTATCTATCCGCCATTTCGGAGTTTTCTATGCCGACACGTAGCTACAGTGCCGACAGTCGCCGCACCGCGTTATTAGAGCGAATTCAAAGCGATATTCCCTTTTCAGTTGCCTTGGCACTGAGTGAAGATCTAGGCGGTGAGGTCAATGCCGATCGCGACCTGACGGCCCAACTGCTCCCCGCAGATAAACAAGCCTCCGCGACTATTATCACTCGCGAAGCCGGCGTTTTCTGCGGGCAACGCTGGCTGAACGAAGTCTTTATCCAGCTCGGCGGTAAAGTTGAAGTCGAGTGGCTGGTGGCAGACGGTGACGCGCTCACCGCCAACCAAACGTTGTGCCACCTTTCCGGCCCTGCTCGCATCTTGCTCACTGGCGAACGTACCGCATTAAATTTTGTACAGACGCTATCCGGCGTAGCCACCGAAGTCAGCCGCTATGTTGCTTTACTCCAAGGGTTGCATACCCAACTCCTGGATACTCGTAAAACACTACCTGGCTTACGAACCGCATTAAAATACGCAGTGTTATGCGGAGGTGGCAGCAATCATCGTCTTGGGTTGACTGATGCCTTTTTAATTAAAGAAAACCACATTATTGCCGCCGGTTCGATTAAAGAAGCCGTGAGTAAAGCATTTTGGATCCACCCCGATGTCCCAATTGAAGTCGAAGTGGAATCTTTAGATGAATTAAAGCAGGCTCTGGATGCCGGAGCCGATATCGTGATGCTTGATAACTTCACCATTCCTATGATGCGTGATGCCGTATCCCTCAACGCAGGTCGCGCTCAGTTGGAGGTCTCAGGTAATGTCACACTCGAGACACTTCGTAGCTATGCCGAAACAGGAATCGATTTTATTTCTGTCGGCGCACTGACTAAACACGTTACCGCCTTAGACCTCTCGATGCGTTTTCAATAACGCTAACAGATTTGTTTCAGCCAGGAAAAGAGCTCAGGTAACAATGAGCTCTTTTTTGCGGCCTCTGCCGAAAAAAAACCGCTGATTACTGCAACACTAAAAAATTCTCACAATCCGTTTCGCAGTCCTATTCAAACCCACTTTCCCTGCGATAAAAAAAACCGCACCCTTACCTCGTCTTTCATCACAAGGAGTGTGAAAATGTATTACTCACAGGGTTTTACCCTCATTGAACTCATGGTTTCTATCGTCATCATTGCCATTCTCGGCGGCATCGGTATTCCTGCTTATCAAAGCTATATACAGAAAGCGGCCCTAACCGATATGTTGCAAACCAGTGCTCCTTACCGCATGGCCGTAGAGGTTTGCTCGATGGAACACTCGGCATTATTAGGCTGCAATGCTGGTAGTCAGGGTATTCCCTCTGGCCAACCTACTCGTTATGTCAAAGCCATTAACATTGCAAAAGGGGTCATCTCTATGACCGGGCAGGAGACTCTGGATGGATTAAGCGTTGTATTAACCCCAACTAAAAGCGCCGCCGGTAACCTGGCCTGGACACGCGCATGTACAGGAAATCATGACGAACTAAGTAAACTCTGCAAGTCGGTATTTGCTCTTAAAGAGACGTCTAGCGACGATGAATAGCAACCGCTCAATCAATAACAAAGGAGCCGGGGATGCGTTATCCCGGCTTTGCCAGCAGTATCGAGCGATACCGTTGGAAATCAGCCCAAATACATTAACTCTTGCCATGTTGCAGTACCCAACCAGTGAGGAGATAAATGCATTACGCTTTGCCTGCGGTTTAAATGTGGAAGTGACTCTATGGCCTGCGGCAAAAATTGAGCACCACCTTCATCATTTGAGTCCTGATTTAATCCAGCAGTTAAACGGCTCGATTAAGCCAGATATCGAGAGTAAAAAACACGCGGAAGAAGCGGCCATAAAATACCTCCCTGATACGGACAAATCACGTACTCAAGCTTTTGATAATAAGGAAGTGACTTCACTTAATGATGAAAGTGATGCGCCCATTATCAACATCATTCATCAAACGCTACGCATGGCGATTCAAAAACGTGCGTCTGATGTTCACTTCGAGCCTTATCGCCGCTATTACCGTATTCGGTTACGTATTGATGGCATTTTGCACCAAACGCTATCCCCACCGGCTAATTTGGTTAATAGAATCAATGCCTGTCTCAAAGTAATGGCTAAGCTGAATAGTGCGGAACGGCGCTTACCTCAAGATGGACAGTTTAGCCTTAGCCTTGATAATCATTACTACTCACTGCGCATTGCCACATTACCAACTCAATACGGCGAAAAAGTGGTACTACGCATTCTGAATACCAATATACCGCAACGATTGGACGAGCTGGATCTTCCCCCAAAAAGTCGGGAATCAATCCTTGAGGCCTTAAGTTTACCGCAAGGATTGATTTTGGTTACCGGGCCAACCGGAAGCGGAAAAACAGTGACCTTGTATAGCTGTCTACAACACCTAAATCAGCAGTACCGTAATTTATGCAGTGTCGAAGATCCGATCGAAATTCCCGTTGAAGGCATTAATCAAACCCAGACCAACAGTAAAATAGATTTAGACTTTTCTCAGGCGTTACGTGCATTACTCAGGCAGGACCCGGATGTCATTATGATCGGCGAGATCAGAGATAATGAAACCGCCGATATTGCGGTAAGGGCTGCACTAACAGGCCATTTAGTGCTTTCGACCTTGCACACCAATTCAACGCATGAAACGCTAGCCCGATTAACTCAAATGGGAATCAGTCATTATCTGCTCGCATCTTGCCTAAAACTGGTGATAGCCCAACGCCTGGTACGCCGTCTATGTCAACGTTGTAAACGCGCAGCACCCGAGCCAGTCATTCTGCCCACAATTTTGTGCCCAAAGCCTTTACATCACTGGTATGCCACTGGTTGCGAACATTGTAGTAGCGGTTACTATGGCCGAATAGGTATCTATGACACATGGGCAATGACACCGTCAAATCAGCAGGATTTAATGAGTGCAGCCCCTGTTCCTGGCCTGAAAAATTCTCAGCCGCCCCCTGAGCCCCATTCACTACTCATCGCAGGCTTAGCGTTGGTTAAACAGGGAATAACCAGTATCGCCGAAATCTCACGAGTTGTCGGAAATCTGACGCCATTAAGGGGAATGCAATGACACTCGGTTTATTTATCTGGCAAGGCATAGATAGCGAAGGAAAGGTGATCGTCGGCGAGTCTCTAGCTAGCGAAAAATCGGTGATTTACCAAAGAGTAATACAGCAGGGGCTGCAGCCTATCCGTATCAGAATGATAAAACGCCTAAGCTCTCGGCTACATCAAGGGAAGCATCTGCTTAATTTCACACGCCAATTAGCTACGCTTCTGCAAGCCGGACTGCCGTTAATAAATAGTCTGCAATTGTTGGCAGCAGAGGCCGAGACGCCAATATGGCGCTGTTTACTAAGAGATGTAAGTGAAAGCCTGTCTCAAGGGCAGGCGCTATCTGAGGCTATAAACGCCTATCCATCCGTTTTCCCAGCCATATACGCGCAATTAATTGCCATAGGCGAACTAACAGGTGAGATAGATAAATGCTGTCTCCAGCTAGCCGAGCAACAGGAAAAACGCCAGTACCTGCAAAAAAAAGTGGCTAAGACACTCAGATACCCCGCCTTTGTTTGTCTGGTTGCTTTCGCCGTCAGTGCCCTGATGTTACTTGTTGTTTTACCAGAATTCGGGCGGCTCTATCAGACTTTTGACGCCCCACTGCCCGCTCTGACTCAAGGGCTGCTATATCTATCCGGAATACTGGGTAATTACGGTATTTACTCTATCGTGGCAATCATTGGTATTGTATTGGTTTACATCTCTAAAATAAGGGTAAGCGCACGGTGGAAACAACGAGAGCAATTCTTGCTGTTACATCTCCCGCTGATAGCACCACTGGTTAAAGGGTACTGTCTCAGCCAAATTTTTCGCACTTTATCTGTCACACAGAAAGCAGGTTTAACCTTAGCTAATGGGCTGGAAGCAGCCGCTACTTCCATTGATAATCTGCATTACAAATCCATTATCAATCATTTTTATCAGCTAATTAATCAAGGAATACCTCTGAGTGATGCCCTTTCACACCAACCTCTTTTCCCTCCACTTTGCCAACAGTTAGTACGCATTGGGGAAGAATCTGGCTCACTGGATAACGTGCTGACAAAGCTTGCTGGTTGGCAACAGCAGCAAACTGAGGAACTGGCTGATAAGTTGACACAAATGCTTGAGCCAATGTTGATGCTGTTCGTCGGCGCAGTGATTGGCACACTGGTTATTGCTATGTACCTCCCCATTTTCCAACTTGGGGGAATTATTAGTTAACAAAAGTTCCAGGTTTGGGTTTGGGTTTGGGTTTGGGTTTGGGTTTGGGTTTGGGTTTGGGTTTGGGTTTGGGTTTGGGTTTGGGTTTGGGTTTGGGTTTGGGTTTGGGTTTGGCAGTAGATTAAAAAAGGACGCATCATTTTGCGTCCCTTCTTTAATAATCAATTAATCACACACTATCAGCGATATAAAACACTCGTTCAGCGTAAACCGATTAAGTTTATTTAGCTCAGTTACTGCCAAATACGCGGTTTTCTTGCTCAGCAACGCGGATAAAGGTGGTGCGTTTGGTCAGCTCTTTCAAATGAGAAGCACCGACATAAGTACAAGCAGAGCGCAGCCCGCCCATGATATCGCGAACGGTATTATCCACTGAGCCACGCAATGGCAGCTTCACGGTTTTACCTTCGGCGGCACGATATTCTGCTACGCCGCCAACGTGACGTTTCATCGCTGACTCAGAGCTCATACCGTAGAACAGCATGAATTTCTCACCGTTTTCTTCAACCACTTTACCTTCGCATTCGTCGTGACCGGCTAACATACCGCCCAACATAACAAAGTCTGCGCCGCCACCGAACGCTTTGGCAACGTCGCCAGGAACGGAACAACCACCGTCACTCACGATTTGCCCACCTAAACCGTGAGCAGCATCAGCACATTCGATCACGGCAGAAAGCTGCGGATAACCCACGCCAGTTTTCACTCGGGTTGTACAAACCGAACCTGGGCCAATCCCTACTTTTACAATATCGGCGCCAGACAGAATCAGTTCTTCAACCATTTCGCCTGTGACTACATTACCTGCGCAAATCACTTTGTCAGGGCAAGCTTCGCGAGCCTGTTGCAGGAAAGCAACAAAGTGCTCAGAGTAACCATTGGCTACATCAATACAGATAAATTTCAGCGCAGGAGAAAGCGCCAGAATTTGCTTCATTTTGGCAAAATCTGCCTGAGATGTACCGGTAGAAACCATGACGTGACGCAGTACCGATTCAGGCACACGTCGAACAAAATCGGCCCATTGTTCAACGGAATAGTGTTTATGTACTGCGGTAAGAACATCAAATGAGGAGAGAACCTCAGCCATGCGGAAGGTGCCGACGGTATCCATATTCGCTGCAATAATGGGTACACCAGCCCACTTATAGCCTGAATGTTTGAAGGTAAACTGACGCTCTAACTCAACTGCGGAGCGACTTTTCAGCGTGGAGCGTTTAGGTCGAATCAAGACATCTTTAAAACCTAATTTCAAACCTTCTTCAATACGCATGGCTTTGGTTTCCTGGTTATTGGCGATGGATCGCATGATGAGATCGGGCGTAATAGACGCCATTTCCAGTGAAGCTATCATACGCAGGAATAATTCTTCGGCAAGACTGCGAATTTAACTTTATTTAGGCTACACTCCCACAAATTACCTGAAAACCATGCATTTTCCCTTCCTGACTGGTTCGTCTGGTTACACTATTCCGAGCAGCGTAACTATCAGCAATATTGATATAAAAAATACTCCCTCGGCCAGAGAATAGGCATTAAAGACAGATTCAAAATCCGAATGCATCCGCGCTATGTCTTACACACAGCTTTCAGTTACAATTCGGGTATTCAACGGCAGTATGCAAGGCAATGTAATGACCTATATTGTTGCTCTTACAGGCGGAATTGGTAGTGGGAAAAGTACCGTTGCTAATGCTTTTGCCGATCTCGGCGTACCGCTGGTTGATGCGGATATCATTGCCCGACAGATTGTTGAGCCTGGAATGCCGGCGTTAAATGAGATTAAAGCCCGTTATGGATATACTATCCTGCTGGCAGACGGCAGCCTGAATAGAGCCAAGCTGCGGGAAAAGATTTTTAGCGACCCGATGGAAAAAAACTGGCTCAATGCGCTGTTGCATCCACTGATTCAGCAAGAAACTCAGCGTCAGCTCGCAGCTGCAAAAGCGGCTTATGTACTTTGGGTTGTCCCCTTACTGGTTGAAAATAACCTGAGCCATAGAGCTAACCGAGTATTGGTCGTGGATGTCACCCCTGAGATTCAGCTTAGACGCACCATGGCAAGAGACGGTATCAGCCGTCAGCAGGCAGAACATATTTTAGCTTCGCAGGCCACGCGGCAACAGCGTCTGGCCTGTGCGGATGACATTATCGACAATAGCGGCGATCCTTCCACGATCCCACCGCTCGTTGCCTCGCTTCATCACCGGTATTTAAGGTTGGCGACGGTGACCCAACAGGATTTACACCGATGAGTGATCTCACCTCAACTGTACTTTTTGAACACCCGCTGAATGAAAAAATGCGCACCTGGCTTCGTATTGAGTTTTTGCTGCAACAGTTAGAAAGTCAGCGAAATCTGGATAATATCGCCAGCGCCTTAACGTTTTTTCGCACCGCATCCGATCTGATCGATGTGCTTGAAAGGGGGGAAGTTCGCACTGATTTACTCAAAGAACTTGAGCGTCAGCAGCAAAAACTTCAGGCCTGGGCTGATGTTCCCGGTGTCGATATGGCGTTGATTGATGAATTACGCGCTCAGCTGAAAAGCCGGGCATCAGTGCTGATGTCCGCACCGCGTATCGGACAGTCGCTGAAAGAAGATCGCATGATTAGTCTGGTTCGCCAACGGCTCAGTATTCCAGGCGGTTGTTGTAGTTTCGATCTGCCTACGCTACATATTTGGCTGCATCTGCCGCAGGAACAACGCAATCAGCATACCAATGAATTACTTGGTACGTTAATTCCGCTGAATCAATCATTAACCATGATTCTGGATTTAATTCGCCAGTCTGGCCCGTTGCGCAACCAAATCAGCCTAAATGGATTCTTCCAGGATAATGCCGACGGCGCTGATTTATTGCGACTGCGAATTTCCATGGAACATCAGCTTTATCCGCAGGTTTCCGGCCACAAAACCCGCTACGCGATACGTTTCCTACCGCTGGATAGCGAGAATGGCACTGTACCCGCACGCTTAAACTTTGAGTTGGCCTGTTGTTAACTTTTGCACTTATTGATGCTTATGGCTGTGTTGTCATACAGTAAGCAAGTTTTAGGAGAGAATATGGATTCAACTGAAATACAGGTTAATTGCCCAACCTGCGGGAAAATCGTTATTTGGGGCGAGCAAAGCCCGTATCGTCCTTTTTGCTGCAAACGCTGTCAGTTGATCGACCTTGGCGAGTGGGCCGATGAAGAGAAGCGTATTCCAAGTCAGGGAGAACTCTCAGATAGCGATGAATGGAGTGAGGAAGATCCGCGCTAATGCGCTCACAGATTGGAGCCACGCATTGTGTGCTCCAATCTGAGTGTGATTATGCCTGAGAAACCAGTAACTCAACTATCGATAGATTAGCCTTTGGGAATTCCTCAGCCCGTAACTCCTCTTGCTTAACCCAGCGCACCGGCTGGCCCTCCCGACCAAAAGGTTCGCCCTGCCATTGTTCTACCAGATAGAAACTGAGAGTGACAATTCGGTCAGGAAAACGATGTTCCAGAGTGGTTATCTGCACCGCATTTTGCGCAACAATACCGACCTCTTCCAATAGCTCACGATACAAAGCTATTTCCGAGGTTTCACCCTGTTCTATTTTCCCTCCGGGAAACTCCCAGAAACCCGCCATATGGGAATCTGCCGCGCGCTGGGTAATAAAAATCTCGCGTTGCGCATTACGGATGATACCCACGGCGATCTGCAAATGTTTCATTCTGATATTCCTCGTTTATCTCACGTTCACATCCTGATTCCGCGATATTAAGCAAAAAGAAGGGCGGTCTATTTGGCCGCCCCGCTATTTACTGTTTTAACTATTGCTGGCTAATCGCAGCTTTATTTCTGCAAACGGCCATGACATTGCTTATATTTCTTACCTGAACCACAAGGGCAAGGATCGTTACGGCCCACTTTACGTTCAAGGCTGGCTGCAACTTTCACCTCTTCTTCAGACATCAGGGCGCTATTGTCATTTTCATGGCTCAGCTGTTGCTGTCTGGCCAAACGCTCAGCTTCTTCACGGCGTTGAACTTCCAGCGCTTCGACCTCTTCCGGCATACGTACCTGAACTTTACTCAGCACGCTGATCACTTCATATTTCAGAGATTCCAGCATCGCAGCAAACATAGCGAAAGATTCGCGCTTATATTCCTGCTTAGGATCTTTCTGCGCATAGCCACGTAAATGGATACCCTGACGCAGATAATCCATCGCTGCCAGATGCTCTTTCCACAGGGAATCCAGCGTTTGCAGCATCACGCCTTTTTCGAAGCTGCGCATCATTTCAACGCCGACAACTTCCTCTTTGCGTTTGTAAACGTCAATTGCCTGCTGAAGAATACGCTCACGTAGGGTTTCTTCATGCAGCTGTGGTTCATCTTCCAGCCATTGCGCAATCGGCATATCCAGATCGAAGTCGTTTTTCAGACGCTGTTCCAGCCCCTCAACATCCCACATTTCTTCCAAAGATTGCGGCGGAATGTAGCTATCCAGCGTAACTTTGAACACATCTTCACGAATACTGTTGATAGTTTCGCTAACGTCAGACACGTCCAGCAACTCGTTACGCTGGCTGTAGATCGCACGGCGCTGATCGTTGGCTACATCATCGTATTCCAGCAGCTGTTTACGAATATCGAAGTTACGACTTTCGACTTTACGCTGTGCGTTAGCAATCGCTTTGGTTACCCAAGGATGCTCAATGGCTTCGCCCGGTTTCATACCCAGTTTACGCATCATGCCTGACACACGGTCAGAGGCAAAAATACGCATCAACGCATCTTCCATTGACAGGTAGAAGCGTGAAGAACCGGCATCACCCTGACGACCCGCACGACCGCGCAGCTGGTTATCAATACGGCGGGATTCGTGACGTTCAGTACCGATGATGTGTAAACCGCCGGATGCCAGAACCGCATCGTGACGAATTTTCCATGCGGCTTTAATTTCGGCAATTTGCTCCTCAGTCGGATTTTCCAACTGTGCGATTTCACTCTGCCAGCTTCCGCCTAACACAATATCGGTACCACGGCCGGCCATGTTGGTCGCGATGGTAACCGCACCCGGCTGACCCGCCTGAGACACAATTTCGGCTTCCATGGCGTGGAATTTAGCGTTCAGAACTTTATGTTCGATGCCGGCTTTGGTCAGTTCAGCAGAGACCACTTCGGATTTCTCGATGGAAATCGTACCAACCAGCACTGGCTGGCCGTTAGCAGTACGCTCGCGGATATCCTCAATGATGGCGCCAATCTTTTCCATTTCAGTCATATAGACCAGATCCGGCAGATCTTTACGTATCATTGGGCGGTTGGTTGGAACCACAATGGTATCCAGCTTATAGATAGAGCTGAATTCAAAGGCTTCGGTATCCGCAGTACCGGTCATACCGGCCAGTTTTTCGTAGATACGGAAATAGTTCTGGAAAGTAATGGAAGCCAGCGTTTGGTTTTCGTTCTGGATTTCCACCCCTTCTTTGGCTTCAACGGCTTGATGCAGGCCGTCAGACCAGCGGCGGCCTTGCATGGTTCGACCAGTGTGTTCATCAACGATGATGACTTCGCCATCTTTAACGATGTAGTCAACGTCGCGGGTAAAGAGTACGTGGGCACGCAGCGCGGCGGTTACGTGGTGCATCAGCATAATATTGGCCGGTGAGTACAGAGATTCACCTTCGTCCATAATGCCGGCTTCCACTAACATCTGCTCGATCATGATCAAGCCACGTTCAGTTAAATGCACCTGACGGGACTTTTCATCTACCGAGAAGTGGCCTTCACCCTGGAAGGTATCGGAATCTTCTTTTTCCTGACGGATCAGTTTAGGAATCAGTTTGTTAACCCGAATATACATTTCGGAACTGTCTTCCGCAGGGCCAGAAATAATCAACGGAGTACGCGCTTCATCGATCAGGATGGAGTCAACCTCATCCACCAACGCATAGTGCAGTTTGCGCTGCACACGCTCTTCCGGGCTGAACGCCATGTTGTCGCGCAGGTAGTCAAAACCGTATTCGTTGTTAGTACCGTAAGTAATATCAGCGGCATAGGCTTCACGCTTCGCCGGAGCTGTCATACCCGGCAGGTTAATACCGATAGTTAAGCCGAGGAATTCGAACAGTGGACGGTTATTTTCCGCATCGCGCTGAGCCAGATAATCGTTGACGGTAACCACGTGTACGCCGCGGCCAGTCAGAGCATTCAGGTAAGCTGGCAGCGTTGCGGTTAAAGTTTTACCTTCGCCGGTACGCATTTCTGCAATACAACGCTCGTTCAGAACCATACCGCCCAACAGCTGCACATCGAAGTGACGCATGCCGAATACGCGTTTACTGGCTTCGCGAACCACAGCAAAAGCTTCTGGAATCAGGTTTTCCAACACTTCGCCTTTCGCCAATCGTGCGCGGAACTCATCCGTTTTGGCTCTTAATTCTTCATCGGACAGTTTTTCCATGTCCGGTTCCATACGGTTGATCACATCAACCACTTTGCGCATACGACGCAGGGTTCGATCGTTACGGCTGCCAAAAACTTTAGTGAGTAATTTGATTAGCATAATTCTTTATATCTCTTACAAGACCACCAAACCGGCGGTCAAAGGTTACATTAAGTTAAAAGACTTCAGAGGAATAACTAGCTGTAACGAACCGGTCCGGCACGAATGCCTTGTACCTGCGCAAGCCATAAGCCGGGTTGATGAAGGGATAAAACGGGCTGAGGCGCTCGTTTGGTATAGCGAATGATGGTCGGAGGCCGCGACTCGTGGGTTAGCAACGCATTAAGCGTATCCAGTAGCGCAAGCTGTTGAATTTGCGTCGGCTCTACCTGTTCTAGCGTCTCGGCTTCCTGCACGCGGCTATAGGCGACCTGCGGTGCAAGAGCAAAAGAAAGGTGACGAATGACGGTGCGAAGCGCATGCTGCTGCCAATAGTCTACGCTGAAGGAAGGACGGCGATGCGTCTCTTGCAGCAGAGCTAGACTATTAAAGTTGGTCGCACCGTGATTTTGGCGGCTTTGGCTGGAAGATGTACTCGGCAGTGCGGTTTGATCTGGCCCGCTGGACAAGTTTGACGGCACGCCAAGACTCGCCGCGACCATCCCCAATAGGAGATGCGGCCAGAAATAACGTCTGCCAAATTGTCGCCAACGATTTAGAATACCGATCACAAGTTTAAAATCCGCCGGAGCCCTGTCAATGCGTGAAAGCCGCCCACAATTATTAGATGTTCTGTTCGACGATGCGACCGCAACGGAGAAAGGCCCACTGCACAATGTACAGCAGCGCGCAGTCGCACTGTTAAAGCTCAATCGTGCGGTAAAAGCATTGCTTCCGTCACAGTTGCAGCCTTGGTGCCGTGTGGCCAATTATCGACAGAGTATTTTGGTGCTAGAAACCGCCAACGCCAGTTGGCTAATGCGGTTACGTTACGAACAATCTAACCTGCTTTCTGCACTACGAGCGCAAATTCTACCATCATTGTCTTCAATCGACATCAGGATTAATCCTGCGTTAATGGCGAAAGGGCAGAACAAAATACAAGAAACCGCTCAGGCCGCGCAAAAAAGCGAAGAGTCAGCGCCATTACGTCACTTGAGTTTGGAAAGTGCAAAGGAATTACGAGGATTAGCGAGCCGTAGCCCAGAGAAATTGAGGACTATTTTGGAACGACTGGCTGCGTTGGCCGGAGAGAGTGCCAACGCAACCAAACGTGATAAGTAGCTTTAGTAAGCCAATACCGTAGACGGAGCTTTGAATGCCAATGGCATTTCGGCTTCGTCCTGGAACGTCACATATTCCCAAGCTTCCTGTTTTGCCAATACGGCTTGCAGTAACTTGTTATTCAGTGCGTGACCAGATTTATACGCGGTGAACGCGCCAATAATATTGTGGCCGCACATGAACAGGTCGCCGATAGCGTCCAGCATTTTGTGACGAACAAACTCATCTTCGAAGCGCAGGCCATCTTCATTCAGAACGCGGTAATCATCTACCACGATGGCACAATCGAAACTACCGCCCAGGCACAAACCGCGGGACTGCAGATATTCGATATCACGCATAAAGCCAAAAGTACGCGCACGACTGATTTGCTGCACAAATGAATCAGCAGAGAAATCCAGGCGGTAACGCTGCGTACTGGTATCTATCGCCGGGTGATTGAAATCAATGGTGAAATCTAAACGGAATCCATTGAATGGAGACAGTTCAGCCCATTTATCACCGTCTTCAACCCGAACGGTATCTTTCAGGCGCAGGAATTTCTTCGCTGAATTCAGCTCTTCAATTCCGGCGTCCAGCAGCAGGTACACGAATGGACTGGCACTGCCGTCCATGATCGGCACTTCAGGTGCATTTACTTCTATAATAATGTTATCAATCCCTAACCCCGCCAAAGCAGCGTTGAGATGTTCAACGGTAGAAATACGCACGTCATGCTCGTTGACCAGACAAGTACAGAGCATGGTATCACGCACGGATTTTGCATCTGCCGGGAAATCAACCGGTGGATTCAAGTCAGTGCGACGATAGATGACCCCGGTATTGGCCGGCGCGGGGCGCATTGTCAACGTGACTTTCTTGCCGGTATGTAAACCAACACCAGTCGCTTGAACAATACGTTTTAATGTCCTTTGTTTGATCATCGTTTTATCTCGCAATGTTATCCATCCTACCGATCTAGCATATAGGAAGATCGGTGGGACAGTTTAGCACAAAGAGCGGAGATACCAAATTTTTGGAAATTAATCAGCTTGCTTGCGCAAGAACGCTGGAATATCCAAATAATCCGGCTCTTTGTTCGTTTGAGCAGTTTGGTCGTTCACCACTTTCGCCGCAGGCTTCACTTCCTGCGGTAACGGTGACATACCGTGCTGCTGATAACGGTGATCCATCACTGGCTGAGTTTGCTTGTTGGTAACCAGCGTGATTTCCGGACGTTTGTCCATGCCGATACCAGTCGCAACCACAGTAACACGCAGCTCGTCGTTCATTTCCGGGTCTAATGAGGTACCGATAACCACGGTAGCATTATCAGACGCGAAGGCACGAATGGTGTTACCTACGGTTTCAAACTCATCCAAACGCAGGTCGAAACCAGCGGTGATGTTGACCAGAACGCCACGGGCACCAGATAAGTCGATATCTTCCAGCAACGGGCTGGAAATCGCCATTTCTGCCGCTTCCTCCGCACGATCTTCACCACAAGCGACGCCGGAACCCATCATGGCATAACCCATTTCGGACATCACGGTGCGCACGTCAGCAAAGTCGACGTTCATCAGGCCAGGACGGGTGATCAGTTCGGCGATACCCTGAACGGCACCTTTCAACACGTCGTTAGCTGCGCCGAATGCATCCAGTAAAGAGATGCCGCGACCCAGAACTTTTAACAACTTGTCGTTCGGAATAGTGATCAATGAATCAACGTGTTTAGACAACTCAGCGATACCCTGCTCAGCGAACGCCATGCGTTTCTTGCCTTCAAAGTTGAAAGGCTTGGTAACCACGGCCACTGTCAGAATACCCAGTTCTTTTGCTACTTCCGCAACTACAGGCGCAGCACCAGTACCGGTACCGCCACCCATACCTGCCGCGATGAAGACCATATCCGCGCCATCCAGTGCTGCACGCAGCGCTTCGCGATCTTCTTCCGCAGAATTACGACCCACTTCCGGGTTCGCACCAGCACCCAGACCTTTGGTAATACCGCTACCGATCTGGATAGTCTGGCCAACTGCCGTTTTACGTAGCGCCTGAGCGTCTGTATTAACGGCGAAGAATTCAACACCTTCGATGCGCTCACGCACCATGTGTTCAACGGCGTTGCCACCGCCACCGCCGACGCCGATGACTTTAATCACCGCGTCATTGGTCAGTTCCATAGGTTCAAACATAGTTTCTCTCCGTTTTGTGCCTGTCGCTTCGAGATCAAAAAATATGTTCAGCATGATCTCTTTGTTGAAACATTAAAACTCTTTTCTCAGCCAGCTATTGATACGTTTGAACCAATTGCCCACCGAGGCACGTTTTTCTACTTCTGACTCACCACTGAGATGAGATTCTTTACCGTAGTGCAATAACCCAACAGCAGTGGAGTAGTAAGGTTCCTGCGCATAATCCGTCAGCCCGGTAATATTGAGCGGTTGGCCAATACGTACCTGGGCATGAAACACCCGTTGCGCACATGCGGCCAGGCCATCAATTTGTGCCGCACCACCTGTAAGCACAATACCTGCTGCCAAGTGGTGTTTTACGCCTTGCTGACGTAATTGTTCCTGCAACTGTAAAATCTCGTCATTAACCAGGTTCAGCAATTCCGTATAGCGTGGTTCAATGACCTCGGCCAGTGTCTGTCTTTGCAGACTACGGGGAGGACGTCCGCCAACACTTGGCACTTCTACACTTTCGTCCTTGCTGACAATCGACCCGAGCGCACAGCCGTGTCGAACTTTAATCGCTTCCGCATCGGTCGGCGGAGTGCCAAAGGCGTAGGCAATATCGCTAGTGACTACGTTACCAGCGTAAGGAATCACCTTGGTGTGACGCAGTGCACCACCGGTGTACACCGCCATATCCATGGTACCGCCGCCGATATCTACCACACAAACGCCCAGTTCGCGTTCGTCTTCGGTCAATACCGCATAACTGGCGGCCAGACCGGCAAAAATAAGCTGGTCAACTTTTAGACCGCAGCGTTCAACCGCTTTGACAATATTCTTCGCCATATCGTTATGGCAGGTAATCAGGTGTACTTTGGCCTGCATCCGCACACCGGAAAGGCCAACCGGATTTTTAATACCTTCCTGATAATCAATGGCATATTCCTGAGGGATAACGTGCAGGATTCGATGTTCATCACGCACACGTACCGACTTCGCGGTATGCACTACGTTCTCTACATCTTCCTGAGTTACTTCCTCTTCTGAAATAGGAACCATCCCGATTTCATTCTGACAGCTTATATGTTTACCCGATAATGCCAGATAAACGGAGGAAATCTGGCAATCTGCCATTAACTCTGCTTGATCGATCGCACGTTGGACGCATTTCACTACCGATTCAAGATCGTTAACGCCACCCTTATCCATACCACGGGATGGGCAACTGCCAACCCCAATAATGTTGACCATGCCATCGGGCAGAACTTCCCCTACCAATGCGGAGACCTTTGCCGTACCGATCTCGAGACCCACTACCAGTTTTCTGTCCGTCGACTTGATCATTGTTGTTTTGCCTGTGCCTGATTCTGTTGCGGATTACTGTTCTGCTGGCTGCTAGCCTGCTGGTCGATAAATACCGGGGACCAACCCACCGCAGCGCCGGTGTCATAACGGAGGTCGATATAGCTAACCCGTTTATCTGGCTGCTGCTCTAGCATGGGGTACAGCTCCATAAAGCGCTGCAAACGTCCCATGCGATCATCCCGCCCCAGCTCCAGCCGAACATCGTTATCTAAGGCCAGTTGCCAAGAATGACGAGCACTCATTGCCGCCATTTTTAGCGTGTATTTATTGGCCGCTAACACCTTACTCATCGCCCGGTAGCCCTCCAGAACATCCTGTTCACTGCCTTCAGGCCCATACAGCAGCGGCAATTTCTGGCCGCCGATGCGTTCCGAAGGCACGCTAAACGACTTACCCGCGGCATCAATCATGTGTAAATCGTTCCAGCGGGCAACCGGCACATACTCCACCAAATGGATTTTCAGCTCATCCGGCCACTGCTTACGCACGCTAGCCTGCTGAATCCAGGGTAACCGTTCAATCTGCTGCTGGATGATGTTAACATCCTGCGTCATAAAGGTTCCCGGTGCGCCCAAAGCCAGAATCGCCTGGCGAATATCGTCATTGGTGGTGTAATGGCGTTCGCCGGTCACCACCAGTTTTGACAGTGGCAAACGGCTGGCATCCTTCATCCAACCTACAACGGCCCAGCCGCTCCATAGCACGGTTCCCAGCACCATCAGCAGGAAAACCAACCCCGCTAACTGGCCTCCGTTGCTCCGGCGAGCAGCGCGGGTTTCGGCGGCACGTTCCCGTGCATTCAGAGCAGCTTGCGACATATCAGTCAGCCAGCGCCAGAATGCGCGTAACCAGCTGGGAGAAACTCATCCCGGCCTGACGTGCGGCCATCGGTACCAGGCTATGGCTGGTCATACCCGGAGAGGTATTCACCTCTAACAGATAGAATTTGCCATCGCCATCCTGCATAACATCCACCCGACCCCAGCCGCTGCAACCCAGAGCCTGATAGGCCTGACGAGCCAGTTCGGCCAGCTGTTGCTCTTGTTCCGCGTTTAAACCGCTTGGGCAAAAGTATTCTGTATCATCGGATAAATACTTGGCTTCATAGTCATAAAACACACCGGCGGGCTGGATGCGGATCGAAGGCAACACTTCGTCACCCAACATTGCCACGGTGAATTCCGGGCCACTGAGCCATTTTTCAATCAGTACATCATTGTCGTGACGGAACGCTTCTTCCAACGCTACCGGCAGATTCTCAATGCGATCCACCTTACTCATGCCAACGCTAGAGCCTTCGCGGCTTGGCTTGACGATTAAAGGCAGGCCAAGCTTAGCGATCCGCTCAGCGAAGTCATCAGATGAAAGTGTTTCAAATTGTTGACGAGAGAGCGCCACAAAAGGTGAAACCCGTAAACCCAAAGCCTGCCACACTAATTTGCTGCGTAATTTGTCCATCGTCAGCGCAGAGGCCATGACGCCGCTGCCGGTATAAGGCAGTTGCAGAAACTCCAATAGCCCTTGCAGCGTACCGTCTTCACCGCCGCGGCCATGCAGAGCGATAAAGACTTTATCGAAGCCATGCTCTTTGAGCTGAGCCACAGGAAAATCAATAGTATCAATGGGATGGGCATCAACACCGCCTTCCAGCAGACCGGCTAATACCGCCGCGCCGGACATCAATGACACTTCGCGTTCAGCGGAGGTTCCACCCAGCAGTACGGCGACTTTATCAACCATGATGTTCCTCCTCTTTCACCTGAGGCTGCAATTTGGTCTCTGCCAGATTGCGCGCGATTTTACCGATATTGCCTGCTCCTTGAACCAGGATCAGATCGTTGTCATTCAATACTTTAGCTAATACTGACGGAACTGCGTCGCTATCCGTTACTAAAATTGGATCCAACTGGCCGCGATTACGAATGGTGCGGCACAGAGAACGGCTGTCGGCACCAGGAATTGGCGTTTCGCCAGCGGAATACACATCCAGCATCAGCAACACGTCCACACCTTCCAACACGTTGGCAAAGTCGTCGTACAAATCACGAGTACGGGTATAACGATGCGGCTGGAAAACCATCACGATACGTTTGTCCGGCCAACCCGCACGAGCCGCTTTAATAGTGGCATCCACTTCCGTTGGGTGATGGCCGTAATCGTCCACCAGCATCACGCTACCGCTTTTACCGTTCACATTTTCCAGCGGGAAATGACCGAGGAAATCGAAACGACGCCCGGTGCCCTGGAAACCGCTCAGCGCACGTAAAATTGCTTCGTCGTCAATGCCTTCTTCCGTTGCTACCGCAACCGCGGCGGCGGCGTTCAGTGCGTTATGACGACCCGGCGCATTCAGGGTCACCGTCAGCAAAGGTTTATCCTGACGACGCAGGGTAAAGTGACCCTGCGGGCCAATTTGCTGATAGCTGGCAATCTGTACGTCAGCATCATCGCTGAAACCGTAAGTGGTAATGTGACGACCAACGCGCGGCAGCAACTCACGCACCACAGGATCGTCCACACACATCACTGCGCGACCATAGAACGGCAGGTTGTGCAGGAAGTTAATAAATGTCTGTTTTAAATTCTCAAAGTCACCCTGATAGGTATCCATATGGTCGGCTTCGATATTGGTCACAATCGCCACCATCGGCTGCAAATGCAGGAAGGAAGCATCGCTTTCATCCGCTTCTGCAATCAGGTAACGGCTGGAGCCCAAACGCGCGTGAACGCCTGCCGCTTTCACCAAACCGCCGTTGACGAAGGTTGGATCCAACCCCGCCTCAGCGTAAATGCTGGAAACCATCGCCGTCGTGGTGGTTTTACCGTGAGTACCGGCTACCGCAATGCCGTGGCGATAACGCATCAGTTCCGCCAGCATTTCAGCGCGACGAATGACTGGAATACGCGCTTCCCGCGCGGCCACGATTTCTGGGTTATCCGCAGAAATCGCCGTTGAAACCACCACCACGCTCGCATCACGGACATTTTCCGGACGGTGATGGAAATAAATCTGCGCGCCCAATGCGCTTAACTGCTGAGTGACCGGGTTTGGCGCCAGGTCAGAACCGCTAATCTGATAGCCTTCATTTGCCAACACTTCAGCGATACCACCCATGCCAGCACCACCGATGCCGACAAAGTGAATGTGCCGGACGCGTCGCATCTCGGGCACGATAGTACGTAGTTTCGCCAGTTGTTGTGTATTCACGTTTTTCTTCACTATGTAGTTTGTTACATCTCTACAGCCCGCGTTAAACGCCAACTGTTCATTATTTCCGCCTTGAATCAAGGCTTCGCAGCAGCGATCACTTCCGCGGCCACGCGCTCGGTCGCATCCGGAATGGCAACGGCTCGTGCCTGTTCCGCCATTGCTAACAGCGTCGGTCGATCCCACTGCTGTAGCAGGCTGCTCACCGCGGAAGCAGTAAACTGCGGCTGCTCGATAATTTTGGCGGCACCGGCTTTTTCCAGCGGCAACGCATTCCAGTACTGCTGACGATCTTTATGTTGGAAAGGCACAAAAATCGCGGGTAAACCGGCGGCAGCCACTTCGCTGACCGTCAACGCGCCTGAACGGCACACCACCACGTCAGCCCAGCTATAGGCCGCAGCCATATCATCGATAAACTCGACGATTTTGTGCTGCGTCTGTCCGGCCTGTTGGTAAGCCTGCTCGACTTCAGCCAACGCACCTTTACCCACCTGATGCCATAAGGTGATTTTATCGCCCAGATCCGCCGCCACCTGCGGCATGGTTTGATTCAGCACGCGCGCACCCTGACTCCCCCCGATCACCAGCACACGCGTTGCCCCTTCACGACCGGCTAAACGTTCAGCCGGCAGCGGCAATGCCAATACGTCTGTACGAACCGGATTGCCAACCACTGCTGCGTGAGGAAATGCGCCAGGGAAAGCCTGCAATACTGTTTTGGCAATACGCGACAGCCAACGGTTGGTTAAACCTGCGATACCATTTTGCTCATGCAAAACTACCGGAACACCGTTCATCCACGCCGCCAGACCGCCGGGGCCAGAAACATAGCCGCCCATTCCCAGCACCACATCTGGCTGGTAATCACGCATGATTTTCCGCGCCTGACGAATGGCACGATAGATGCGCAACGGAGCAGTCAGTTGAGCTTTCAGCCCTTTGCCACGCAAACCGGAAATCTGAATAAAATCGATCTCAATGCCGTGTTTGGGGACCAAATCGGCTTCCATGCGATCGGCGGTGCCTAACCAACGCACCTGCCAGCCCTGCGCCATCAGATGATGCGCAACGGCCAAACCGGGGAACACATGTCCACCGGTTCCGCCTGCCATCACCATTAAACGCTTGGTTTTCCCACTCATCGGGCACTCCTTACGAACGCCTGGGCTTTCGCCAAACGCGTTTCAAAATCAATACGCAGCAGTAAAACTATGGCTGTTGACATAATCAACAGACTGGAACCACCGTAACTTATCAGGGGGAGTGTCAGACCTTTGGTCGGTAACATCCCAGCCGCAGCCCCAACGTTAACCAACGCCTGGAAACTAAACCAAACGCCGATTGAACAGGCCAAAAAGCCGGAAAACCGCTGATTAATCTCTAACGCACGACGCCCAATGGACATCGCGCGAAAAGCGACGAAGAATACCATTAACAGGGCTAAAACCACACCGAAATAGCCGAGTTCCTCCCCTAAAATCGCGAAAATAAAGTCGGTATGTGCTTCCGGCAAATACTCGAGTTTTTGCACCGAGTTACCTAAACCTTGCCCCCAGAACTCCCCGCGGCCAAACGCCATCAGAGACTGAGTGAGTTGATAACCGCTGCCAAAAGGATCTTCCCACGGGTTCCAAAACGAAGTAACCCGGCGCATACGGTAAGGCTCGGCAATGATTAGCAGGCAAACTGCAAAAATCCCGGAGCCGATAATCGCCAGGAACTGCCACATTTTGGCTCCGGCTAAAAACAGCATCGCCAGCGTAGTAATAAACAGTACCACCACGGTGCCCAAATCCGGCTGAGCCAGCAGTAGCACTGCCAGTATTACCATCACGCCCATCGGTTTGCAGAAGCCCCAGAAGTTACTCCGTACTTCTTCAACCTTGCGCACCAGATAACTGGCCAGATAGCAAAACAGCGAGAGTTTAGATAATTCCGCCGGCTGAATACGCAACGGGCCGATGGAAATCCAGCGGGATGCACCGTTAACCGAGCTACCGACTACCAATACAATTAGCAGCATCACGATGGACAGCAGCAGCATAATGTTGCTGTAGCGCTGCCAGATTTCCATCGGAATACGTAGCGTGACCAGCGACAAACCAAAGGCCAAACCGAGGTAGAGCGCGTCACGCTTGGCGAACAGGAAAGGATCGCCCGCCAAACGCTGACCGATAGGCATTGATGCCGAAGTCACCATCACAAAACCGATGATGGCTAAACCAAAGGTCAGCCACAGCAAGGTTCTGTCATAAAGCACCATACTGGTGGCGTCGCTCTCCCGCGATCCCATGACCCAGTGCTTTAACTTATTAAACAGCCCTAGCCCCAGCATACGCATCAGCCCAGCTCCTCCGCCAGACGGGCAAATTCGGTGCCCCGTTGTTCAAAACTGCGGAACTGATCCAGACTGGCGCAGGCAGGTGATAACAGCACCATATCGCCGCTTTTTAGCGTCTGTGCCAGCAATTTCATTGCCTGTTCCATGGTTTCAGTCAACTGAGAGACTTCCGGTCTCAACTGCGCTAACTGCTCGCCGTCACGGCCGAAACAATAGACTCGGACTTTGTCACCCTGTAGAAAACGGGTCAGACCGGAAAAATCAGCGGATTTACCGTCGCCACCCAGCAGTAAATGCAGAGTGCCATCGACGTATAGCCCGTCCAGCGCCGCTTCGGTGCTGCCAACGTTGGTGGCTTTGGAATCGTTAATCCAACGCACCCCGTTGTTTTCAAACACCAATTGGAAGCGATGTGCCAGCCCTGCGTAGGTGGTCAGTGCTTTTAAGCTCGATGAACGAGGGATCCCCGCCACATCAGCCAAAGCCAGCGCCGCCAACGCATTGGTATAGTTATGTCGGCCTGTCAGCTTCATTTCGCGGGTGTTCAGCACTTTCTCGCCGCGAACCCGCAGCCAGACTTCGCCCTGCTGTTTATTCAGATGGTAATCGCCCACATCAACGCCAAAGCTAATGCAGCGGCTATCGGCTCCGCGTACCGGCATGGTTAGCGCATCATCGGCGTTTACCACACAGGTTTTGGCATTTTCATAAATACGCAGTTTGGCGGCGCGATATTGTTGCAAACCAAACGGATAGCGATCGGTATGATCTTCCGTCACGTTCAAGACGGTCGCGGCGGTGGCGTGCAGACTTGAGGTGGTTTCCAGTTGGAAGCTGGATAATTCCAGCACCACCAACTGATTTTCCTGCTTCAGCAAGGTCAGAGCCGGAACGCCGATATTGCCACCGACGCCAACCTGCCAGCCTGCGGCTTTCGCCATCTCACCCACCAGCGTAGTGACCGTGCTTTTACCGTTAGAGCCGGTAATCGCAACGATCTGCGCCTGATTTTCACGGCAAAACAGTTCAATATCACCGACGATTTCAACGCCAGCTTCCGCCGCCTCACTCAACGCCGGATTAGCCAGCGCCATACCTGGGCTGGCAACGATTAAATCGGCGTCTAACAGCCATTGCTGATTCAGATCGCCCAAATGGCGCTCCAAACCGGCAGGAAGCTTATCCAGACCCGGTGGATTGATGCGGGTATCCATAACGCGCGGCGAAACGCCCCGCGTCATAAAGAAATCAACGCAGGAGAGGCCGGTTAGCCCCAGCCCAATAATGACAACTTTTTTACCCTGATAATCCACCATAATTACCGCACCTTCAGCGTCGCTAGGCCAATCAGGACCAGCATCAGCGAAATAATCCAGAAGCGCACAATCACGCGCGGCTCAGGCCAACCCTTCAGCTCATAATGATGATGAATCGGTGCCATACGGAAAATCCGCTGACCACGAAGCTTAAAGGAGCCAACCTGTAGAATCACTGACAGGGTTTCCACCACGAATACCCCGCCCATAATCAGCAACAAGAATTCCTGACGCAGCAATACGGCGATGGTGCCTAATGCGCCGCCCAGCGCCAGTGAGCCGACATCGCCCATAAAGACCTGTGCCGGATAGGTGTTGAACCATAAGAAACCTAATCCGGCGCCGACGATGGCGGTACAGACGATCACCAATTCACCGGAATGACGCAGATAAGGAATGTGCAAATAGTTGGCAAAGTTGACGTTACCCGTCGCCCAGGCCACCAACGCGAAGCCCGCAGCAACAAATACCGTTGGCATAATGGCCAAACCGTCCAAACCGTCGGTCAGGTTAACGGCGTTACTGGTCCCGACGATCACGAAGTACGCCAGTAGAACGTACATCAGCCCCAACTGGGGCATCACATCTTTAAAGAACGGCACCACCAAGAGCGTTGCCGGGGTGTCTTTACCGATGGTGTACATGGTAAAGGCAGCGGCCAGCGCGATCACCGACTGCCAGAAGTACTTCCAGCGGGCGATCAGTCCCTTGGTATCCTTGCGAACCACTTTGCGGTAATCATCGACAAAACCGACGATTCCGTAGCCCACCAGAATAAACAGTACGCACCAGACGTAAGGGTTAGACGGATAAGCCCACATTAATACCGAAATGGTAATGGAGAACAGAATCATCAGCCCGCCCATGGTTGGCGTGCCGCGTTTGCTGAAATGTGACTCCGGGCCATCGTTACGTACAACCTGACCGATTTGCAGCTTCTGCAAATAAGCAATCAGGCGCGGCCCCATCCACAAGGAGATAAACAGAGCGGTCAACAGACTGACGATGGCGCGAAACGTCAAATAGGAAAAAACGTTAAAACCGGAATAGAATTTGACCAGATATTCAGCCAGCCACACTAACATGATGCTTTCTCCTGTAACGCCTGCACAACACTTTCCATGGCAGCACTACGTGAACCTTTAATTAATACGGTGATAACTTGATGTTCGGACAACAGGGCCGCCAAACGAGCCGTCAACGCGCTCTTATCTTGAAAATGCTCGCCGTTACCGCTGGCGTGACTGATGAGCTGACTTAATTTCCCCACGCTCAACACTTTATCCACTCCGGCCAGACGGGCAGCTTCACCCACCTGACGGTGACAATCTTCTGCGGTTTCACCCAATTCGGCCATATCACCCACCACCATTACGCAGTAACCGGGCATATCGGCCAGAACCTGCGCCGCGGCGATCATGGAACCCACGTTGGCGTTATAAGTGTCATCTAGCAGCAGCTTTCCTTCGGCCAGCGAAATCGGGAATAAACGCCCTTTTACCGCTTGCAACTGAGATAAACCCTGACGCACCGCATCGACATCTGCACCGACCGACATCGCGAGGGCCGCGGCAGCCAAAGCATTGGCGATGTTATGGCGACCCGGTAACGGCAACGACACGGCTACATTGCCGAAAGGCGAATGCAGAGTGAAATCCATACCTTGCTGATGAATGCGCACATCGCTGGCATAAAAATCAGTGTCTTCACCGGCCTGCGGTGAAAAACGCCAAACCTGCTTGTGAGCCAGCGTGGACTGCCAATGCGGCCAGTCATGACTGTCAGCGTTAAGAATGGCAATACCTTTGGCTGGCAAACCGGCAAAGATTTCACCTTTCGCCTGCGCAACGCCCGCCAGTGAACCAAAGCCTTCCAGATGAGCGGCAGCCAGATTGTTCACCAATGCGGCTTCCGGGCGGCTTAAATCCGTGGTGTAGGCGATTTCGCCAATATGGTTCGCACCCAGTTCAATCACCGCAAAATCATGTTCTGGTGTTAAACGCAGTAATGTCAGCGGCACACCGATATCGTTGTTAAAGTTACCGGAGGTATACAACACGTTGCCACACTGACGCAGAATCGCTGCGGTCATCTCTTTAACCGAGGTTTTACCGGAAGAACCGGTCAACGCGACGACTCTGGCAGGCACTTGCTGACGAACCCAAGCGGCAAACTGCCCCAGAGCCAGACGGGTGTCTTTCACCACGATCTGCGGAACATCCACCAATAAGCGCTGACTTACCAACAACGCCCCAGCACCTGCGGCAACGGCTGCTTCAGCAAAATCATGAGCGTCAAAACGCTCGCCTTTCAGTGCCACAAACAGGCAACCTGCCGTCACCTGACGCGTATCGGTGGTCACTTCGGTAATCATATCGTCGTTACCGACCAGCTCAGCATTAAGCTGCTCCGCGAGGTATTGCAGGGAAACGGGAATCATGCGACCCCCCCCAGCAAACGGGCAACGGTAATACGGTCGGAATAATCCAGACGACGGTTGCCTACCAGTTGGTAATCTTCGTGACCTTTACCGGCCACCAAAACCACATCTTCTTCTTTGGCCTGCATAATCGCGCTGGTTACCGCTTCGGCGCGGCCATGAATTGCCAGCGCACGGCCCGCATCCATCAAACCGCGAAGAATATCAGCCACGATAGCCTGCGGCTCCTCGCTACGCGGGTTATCGTCGGTCACGACAACGCGATCGGCCAGCTGTTCTGCAATGGCTCCCATAAGTGGGCGCTTACCTTTGTCACGATCGCCGCCGCAGCCGAATACGCACCACAGTTGACCTTTGCAGTGCAGGCGGGCCGCCGCCAAAGCTTTTTCCAACGCATCCGGTGTATGAGCGTAATCAACGACTACCGTAGGTTTACCTGGAGCGTTAAACACTTCCATACGACCACAAACCGGCTGGAGCCTAGGTGCAGCAGTTAACAACTCCGCCAATGGATAACCCAGCGCTAACAAGGTCGACAGCGCCACCAGCAGGTTACTGACGTTAAATGCGCCCATTAGGCGGCTTTCCAACTGACCTTTACCCCAACTGGAGTCAAAAGAAATCGTAGCGCCGTTATCGTGATAATCCACGTGAGTGGCAGACAGCCAAGGACCGTTCCAGCCCTGCGGCACTTTATCTTCCATGCTGACGGCAACCGCCTGAGGCAACTGGCTCAGCCAGCGTTGCCCGACGTCATCGTCAGCATTGATAATTTTGTGTTCGGCCTGATGAGTGGAGAACAGCAGCCATTTAGCCGCTTCATAGCTCGCCATGTCGCCGTGGTAATCCAGATGGTCGCGGCTCAGGTTGGTAAACACGGCGGCGGCAAACGGCAGCGCTGCCACGCGGTTTTGCACCAGTCCGTGAGAAGAAACCTCCATCGCGGCCACTTTAGCGCCCTGTTCAACCAGAGAATGCAAAATCTGTTGCACATCAACCGCTGAGCCGGTGGTATTTTCTGTCGGCACAACCTGTCCCAGCAGCCCGTTACCCACGGTACCCATCACTGCACTGCTCTCCCCCAACGCCTGAGTCCATTGCGCCAACAGCTGCGTAGTGGTGGTTTTACCGTTGGTGCCAGTGACGCCAATTAAGCGCAACGCCGCGCCCGGCTGTTGGTAAAACTGGCCTGCCAGTTTGGATAAATGTTGATTCAGATTGCTCAGATAAATCACGGGAACGCCGTGCATTTCCGTAATGCTGGCATCTGGTGCTACGCCTTCGGCTTCAGCAATCACGGCGGCAACGCCCTGAGCAATAGCCTGCGGAATATAGCGCCGCCCGTCCGTCTGGTAGCCGACAACGGCGACAAACAGATCCCCGGCAGCCGCCACGCGGCTGTCTAATGTCATTTCCCGTAGCGCACGCCCCGGGACGTCAAGCCCCCAAGGAGCGAGTAAGTCGCGCAAATTACGATCTGCCACCTGAACCCTCTTTTTTATTAATTACTAATTCGCTTTTATCACTGGTCGGTAACGCGTCCGGTTCAACGTTCATGGTACGCAAAACGCCGCCCATAATTGCGCCAAATACCGGAGCAGAAACCGCACCGCCGTAATATTTCCCGCCCTGCGGGTCATCAATGACCACAACCAGAGCAAATCGAGGGTTGCTTGCCGGCGCGACGCCGGCGGTATACGCAAGATATCGGTTCACGTATTTGCCGTCCGGTCCGACTTTCTTCGCAGTACCGGTTTTAATCGCAATACGATAGCCTTTAATCGCAGCTTTGGTGCCCCCGCCGCCCGGTAACGCTACGCTTTCCATCATATGAACCACGGTGCGAACAATGGGCTCAGGGAAGACGCGCTCACCGGCAACCGGTGGGTCAACTTTGGTAATCGACAACGGGCGATAAATACCCATACTGCCGATCGTTGCATAGACTCGCGCTAACTGTAACGGCGTTACCATTAGCCCGTAGCCGTAAGAGAAGGTGGCCCTCTCTATGTCAGACCACCGTTGTTTTTTAGGATATAAGCCACTGCTTTCTCCGACCAACCCCAAATTGGTCGCTTTCCCAAACCCAAAACGTGAGTAAGTATCTACTAACGCTGAGGATGGCATCGCTAACGCCAGCTTAGAAACACCGACGTTACTCGACTTCTGTAGAATCCCTGTCACCGACAGCTCTGCATAACGCGCCACGTCTTTGATCTGATGGCCGTTAACAAAGTACGGCAGAGTATTCAATACGCTGTTTTCTTTGATAACGCCGTGCTGCAATGCGGTCATCACCACCATAGGCTTAACCGTAGAGCCCGGCTCGAAAATATCGGTAATTGCCCGGTTACGCATGGCTTCTTTCGGCGTACCGGTTAGGTTGTTCGGGTTGTAAGAAGGGCTGTTGGCCATTGCCAGCACTTCGCCGGTGTTCACATCCACCAGCACTGCGGTTCCTGATTCAGCTTTGTTGAACGCCACCGCATTGTTCAATTCGCGATAAACCAGCGCTTGTAGGCGTTCATCGACGCTCAGCGCCAGATTATGTGCCGCCTGACTATCCACAGAGGAGATATCTTCGATCACCCGACCATAGCGGTCTTTACGCACCGTACGTTCGCCCGGTTGACCGGTTAGCCAGCGATCGAAGCTTTTCTCAACCCCTTCAATTCCCTGACCATCGATATTGGTCACGCCGATGATATGCGCCATAACCTGCCCCGCAGGGTAGTAGCGGCGGGATTCCTGACGCAGATAGATACCCGGCAATTTCAACTTATGGATATAGTCACCAATAGCCGGATTGACCTGACGCGCCAGATAAACAAAGCGACCTTTCGGATTCGCGTTAATGCGGGAAGCCAACTGATCGAGAGGGATTTCCAGCGCGTCGGACAGGGCTTTCCAGCGCGTATCCAGCGTAATTCCGCCACGTTCCTGCAGTTCTTTCGGATCGGCCCAAATGGCATTCACCGGAACACTCACCGCCAGAGGTCGCCCGGCTCGATCGCTTATCATGCCGCGAGCGGTAGGTACGGATTGAACCCGCAGCGAACGCATGTCGCCTTCCCGTACCAATTTGTCTGGATTGATCACTTGCAGGTAGGCAGTGCGTAGCATCAGCCCAACCAAAGCCAGTAAAATACAGCCGCACAGCAATGCAAAACGCCAGCTTATAAAGCTGGCTTGTTCTTCCTGCCGTTTCAACTTACCGGGGCGCGCTGCTTTCATGCGTTACCTTGGCTACTCCGAGTCATGGTGAGTGCAAATTTAATCATTGTTTAACCACAATGTTTTCTTGTGCTGGATCAACGTGCTGCATTTTTAACTTATCAGTAGCGATACTCTCGACCCGGCTGTGATCGCCCAAGGCGTTCTCTTCCAGAATCAGGTTACGCCACTCGATGTCCAGAGCATCACGCTCCAGCACCAGCTGCTCACGTTCGGCGGTCAGCAACCGGGTGCGGTGAGCGGTTGTCACCACTAACACCGCAGAGATCAACACCGCAACCAGCAGAATCAATGGAATCTTGGCATTACGGAGTAAATCTCCGCCAATGACCCCTACCAAGCCGTGGCGTTCGTTGCCTATCACGCGTTAATCCTCTCTGCAAAACGCAGTACGGAGCTACGCGCCCGTGGGTTTTCCGCAACTTCCGCGTCGGAAGGCATCATTTTCCCTACGGATTTCAAATTACGTCCGCCCAGACTCTGTAACTGCTCCTCCGTTAACGGCAGACCGGCAGGCACTTTCGGCCCACGGCTTTGGTTACGGATAAAGTTTTTAACAATACGATCTTCAAGGGAATGGAAACTGATGACGGAGAGACGACCACCGGGAGCTAATACTTCCAGCGCACCTTCCAATGCTCGTTCGATTTCTTCCAGTTCGCTGTTGATATAAATGCGAATCGCCTGGAAACTGCGGGTGGCCGGATGCTTGTGCTTTTCGCGGAATGGGCTGGCGTTAGCAATCAAATTAGCCAGCTCAGTGGTGCGAGTCATCGGCTGGGTCAGGTTGCGCTCAACAATGGCGCGAGCCAGACGTTTGGCAAAGCGCTCTTCACCAAAGGTTTTCAATACCCAGGCAATGTCGTCAGCGCCAGCTTTCATCAACCACTCGGCGGCAGAAATGCCACGCGAAGGATCCATGCGCATATCCAGCGGCCCGTCACGCATAAAGGAAAAACCGCGTTCTGGATCGTCTAACTGCGGTGAAGAAACGCCCAGGTCCAACAGTACGCCATCGATCTTCCCGACTAAGTCCAATTCCCGCACATAATCTGCTAATTCAGAAAACGGACCGTGTACGATTGAGAAACGCGGATCGGTAATGGATTTCGCTGCTTCAATAGCTTGCGGGTCGCGGTCAATTGCTATCAAACGCCCTTCCGGCCCAAGTTGAGACAGAATCAGACGTGAATGGCCACCACGACCAAAAGTTCCGTCGATATAAATGCCGTTACTGCGAATGTTCAGGCCGTTAACTGCCTCATCCAGCAGCACGCTTGTGTGCTTATAATTATCTACCATGCTTATAGCGATAAGTCCTGTAGCCGCTCAGATAAAGGTTCCTGAGTCGACTGTTGTGCGTCTATGTCATCCTTGACTTGTTGATACCAGGTCTGTTCATCCCACAGTTCAAACTTGTTGAACTGCCCAACCAGCATCACTTCTTTACTCAGCCCGGCGTGTTGACGCAGCGTATTTGCAATCAACAAACGCCCGGAACCATCCATCTGGCATTCGCTAGCATGCCCCAACAGCAAACGCTGAATACGGCGCTCGGCAGGAACCATGCTCGACAGACGAGAAAGTTTTTGTTCAATGATTTCCCATTCGGGCAAAGGATAAAGCAACAGGCATGGTTGGTGAAGGTCGATAGTGCAGACCATCTGTCCTCGCGATTCCTCGTTCAGCAAATCCCGATAACGGGTAGGTACGGCAAGCCGCCCTTTGCTGTCGAGGTTAACCATCGTTGCCCCACGAAACATCGTTGAGTCACCCCTTCATGGCCTTATTTGCCACTTTATCCCACAAATCCCCACATTAAAGAGTTTACGGATGGTATGAAAACCTTGTCAAGCCAGAGCAGATGCGGTTTGGCAATATTTATGGGTGTATTTTGAGATATATCTTGTAGAAGGGGCGTTTTCAGCAAGTAGCGTGGAAATTAACGTCATGATAAACGGGCTATTTTTCCGCCGGATGATTTTACTGATTAAATAACGATTAATTTAGCAATTAATTGTCACATTAATTCCTTCTGCAAGGGATGTCTCATTTCCAGTATAAAAATTGCACAATGCAAAATATTAGGAATTAGGCCTATCTCCCGCAGTGACTGGCTGCGCCGGGGAATGTTAATGCAGAACATTCCTGCGGATAATCTTCGTAAATAATGCCCATTAAAATTACCAGGCGTTCACCGTGGGCGCATTTTACTTCAATTACTCAGAGGAATATGAATCTATTTTGAAATAAATTATTAGCCGCTGATTACCCGCCGCTTTTTAATAAGAGAATGCATCTTAAGAAAAGTCCCAAATTAGTAGCGCAGCGCCAATGTATTTTTCCCGCCTTTCAATATGGCTATTAAGCGCTAATCAAATTCCCCATTGACGCTTAAAACCACCAGCGAACTTAATTCATTGTTTTTAAATAATAAACACTCAACCCTCCGCGTAATTCACCATAAAAAAGTCTTTACAGGTCAGTTGGAAGTATAAAAATCAGACAAATGTTAAAAATAGAAATTTTCAGCTAGTTATATTAAACAAAGCAGTCATGTAAACTACAGTAAAAACAAAATACCAAATAATACCCCATAAACCAACAAAAAATAGAAACATACCACCAATAATAGCTGTGCATATTTAACCTATTAACGGATTTTCCCCCAATCTGGGAGGTAATGACGATGTTTTCTACTGATTCTCGCTTACGTAGCGCCGTTGCAGATACCTTTGCTCTTGTGGTGTATTGCTTTATCACCGGTATGGCGATTGAAATACTGATTTCAGGTATGACCTTTGAGCAGTCGCTTTCTTCACGCTTGCTTTCCATACCGGTTAACATCCTGATTGCTTGGCCTTACGGCATGTATCGGGACAGTTTTATCCGTTTCGCTCAACGATGCGCGGGACAACATTTTTGGGCGAAAAATCTGGCCGACCTACTGGCCTACGTCAGTTTTCAGTCTCCGGTTTACGCTATTATTCTGTGGACGGTCGGTGCAGATTTCCAGCAGATCGTCACGGCAGTAGCCAGTAATGCGGTCGTTTCTATGGTAATGGGCGTGGCCTACGGCTATTTTCTGGAATATTGCCGCCGCCTGTTCCGCGTAGCCGGGTACGTGTGAGACAAGCATCGAAGTAACAGCGACAAATATGATTCGGGCACCGATTAAGGTGCCCGATTGCATTTTAGCGAAAGTATTCAGCGCGTTATTTGCGGCTTAAACTACCGCGACGGAACAGATTACGACGAATACGCGTCAAGCCCGGTTTCGGTTTATGCGGTTCATCCAGACTGGCCAGCACCAATTCCAATACTCTTTCCGCCACGTCACGGTGACGCTGCGCCACCGCCAACACTGGGCATTCCAGAAAATCCAACAGCTCATTATCACCAAAGGTGGCGATAGCCAGATTGGTGGGCAGGCGGCCACTTTGCTGCAAAGTGACATCCAGCACGCCCTGTAGCAATTGAAAGGAAGTGGTGAACAACGCCTGCGGCATTGGGTGAGTTTTCAGCCATTCGGCAAACTTCACTCCGGAAGCTTCCCGCTCATAGCTATTTGCATACAGATAATCCACTTTACGCGGATCGTCCTGCCAGGCCTCGCGGAAACCCTGTTCACGTAGGAAGCTCACCGAAAGCTCCGGTAAAGCACCGAGATACAGAACGGATTCCGCAGGGAAAGTGCGTAGCTCTCGCGCCAGCATCAAGGCATCGTCCTGATCGGCCCCCACAACGCTAATAAAGTGCTCGCGATCCAACGCTCTATCTAACGCAATGATAGGTAAGGGTTTATCTACCCAGCGTTGATAAAACGGATGTTCTGGCGGCAGCGCCGTCGAAACGATAATCGCATCAACCTGACGTTGTAACAGATGCTCAATACAACGCATCTCGTTATCAGGCTGATCTTCAGAACAGGCGATCAAGAGCTGATAGCCGCGCTGACGCGCCTGCCGCTCAAGATAATTCGCAATACGTGTATAACTGGTATTTTCAAGATCCGGAATCACCAGACCAATGGATCGGGTTCTGCCCGCGCGCAAACCTGCCGCTACGGCATTAGGGTGATAATTGTGTTCACGTACCACAGCCATCACTTTTTCTACTGTTTTATCGCTGACCCGGTACTGCTTCGCTTTGCCATTAATGACATAACTGGCCGTTGTGCGCGAAACACCCGCGAGACGCGCGATTTCATCCAGTTTCACGTTAACCCCTTATAAACCCTGTAAAGTTATGAAAAGCAGATCTGTCTGCCGGGTTTTATATACATAATTTAACTATGGATATAACCCATGATAGATCTAACCGCAGAACACTCCATTGAGCAACCGCTTTCACCTTAGGATGTCACTATCAGGCTTAAAAATGCAAAAAAAAGCTCTGCTTCAAAGCAGAGCCTCAGATTTATCTCGTTTATATGCCTGATTTCGGCTTAACGCATGATTTTTTCACCGCGAGAAACGCCAACAATGCCGGAGCGAGCAACTTCAACAATCTCAGCCACTTCCCGCACCGCATTAAGAAATGCGTCCAGTTTGTCGCTGGTTCCCGCTAATTGAACGGTGTACAGCGTCGCGGTAACGTCAACGATCTGGCCGCGGAAAATCTCGGTGCAACGTTTGATTTCTTCACGTCCGTAACCGCTAGCCTGTAGTTTCACCAACATGATTTCGCGCTCAACGTGCGCACCGGGCACCAGTTCGCTGACTCTCAATACGTCCACCAGCTTATGCAGTTGTTTCTCAATCTGCTCCAGTACTTTTTCGTCACCCACGGTTTGGATGGTCATACGGGACAGAGTGGGATCGTCTGTAGGTGCCACGGTCAAGCTTTCAATGTTATATCCGCGCTGCGAAAACAGGCCGACAACCCGAGACAACGCCCCTGATTCGTTTTCCAATAATACTGATAAAATCCGGCGCATCATTAGGTCCTCTCCGTTTTGCTTAACCACATTTCGTCCATACCGCCACCGCGAATTTGCATCGGGTAAACGTGCTCGGTTTCATCAACGGTGACATCCACAAATACCAGACGATTGGTTTCGGAAAGCAGCGTTAATGCTTCGGCCAGTTTTGCCTCCAGCTCGCCTGGGGTACGAATGGCGATCCCGATATGTCCGTAGGCTTCAGCCAGTTTGACAAAATCAGGCAGAGATTCCATATAGGATTGCGAATGGCGGCCAGAGTAAATCATATCCTGCCATTGTTTCACCATGCCCAGATAACGGTTGTTCAGGTTCAGCACCAACACCGGCAAGTTATACTGCAATGCCGTCGATAACTCCTGAATATTCATTTGGATACTCCCGTCACCGGTTACGCAAACCACGGTTTCATCCGGTAACGCCAGCTTGACGCCCAGCGCCGCCGGTAGGCCAAAGCCCATGGTTCCCAAACCGCCAGAGTTGATCCAACGGCGCGGTTTATCAAACGGATAGTACAGCGCAGCAAACATCTGGTGCTGCCCGACATCAGAAGTCACATAAGCATCACCTTTGGTCAAACGATGCAGAGTTTCAATTACCGCCTGAGGCTTAATACTGCCGCTTTCTTTGTTGTAACCCAGGCAATCACGAGCGCGCCATTGTTCGATAGACTGCCACCAATCGCGAAGCGCATCGAAATCCTGCGCACAGTCGATTTGTGTCGCCAGCTCCAGCATTTGCTTCAGCACCTGTTTGGCGTCGCCAACAATAGGAATATCGGCATTTACCGTTTTCGAAATAGAAGTTGGGTCGATATCAATATGCAGAACAGTGGCATTCGGACAATATTTAGCCAAATTATTCGTAGTACGATCATCGAAACGTACCCCTACGGCAAAGATCAAATCCGCGTTGTGCATCGCCATATTGGCTTCAAAAGTACCGTGCATTCCAAGCATGCCTACGCTTTGGCGATGTGTCCCTGGGAAACCACCTAAACCCATTAACGACGTCGTCACCGGAAGATTCAGTTTCTCTGCCAGAGTGAGCAATTCTTCGTGGCAGGCGGCGTTTATCGCCCCACCGCCCACGTACATAATGGGTTTTCTGGCAGCCAGAATGGTTTGCAACGCGCGTTTAATCTGCCCGCGATGGCCTTGTACCGTTGGATTATATGAACGCAGGCTAACCTGCTCTGGATAGGCATAAGGCAGTCTCAGCGCCGGGCTGACAATATCCTTCGGCAAATCAATCACTACTGGACCAGGGCGTCCACTTGAGGCCAGATAAAAGGCTTTTTTCAGCACGGAAGGAATATCTTCGGTGCGCTTAACCAGAAAACTGTGTTTTACCACTGGACGGGAAATACCGACCATGTCGCATTCCTGAAAAGCATCATAGCCAATGAGCGAGCTAGGTACCTGCCCTGACAGCACCACCATTGGAATAGAATCCATATAGGCTGTAGCAATCCCGGTTATGGCATTGGTCGCACCGGGGCCGGAAGTCACCAGCACAACCCCGACTTCGCCCGTGGCACGAGCATAGCCATCGGCCATGTGTACTGCACCTTGTTCATGACGAACCAGAATATGATCGATTCCCCCAACCGTGTGCAGGGCATCGTAGATATCAAGTACGGCCCCGCCGGGATAACCGAATACATGTTTTACGCCCTGATCGATTAACGATCGGACCACCATCTCGGCTCCTGACAACATCTCCATGGTTTTGCCTCCGGGCTTAGTTTTACTTTTTTGGACAACAGAAAAACATTTCTACGTCGTCCTGTAGGAAAGGCACGAGGCCCAACTCTGGTTATTTTTCGAATAGGATTAATTAACATAACGTCAGAATTTCTAGCAGGCAAACGGCAAATCAGGTGCTAAGAGGAGGTTCAATCTGTGACACGCTGTATTCATTAATTTTACAAAAATAAAACACTAGCAAGACCGTACATTTTGTCGGGATTGTGTCGGAGGGTGAATCAATAACAGAACTAAATGAGGTAATGACTTTTGCCGGAATATTGAGCAAAACCGTGATTCGCGCTACAAGAACGATGGGAAGAGCAAGCTGGCGTCAAAAAACACCAAGCCCCGCGTGCTACACCTGGTTTCCAGATGCTGCCCGCAGGGCTTGTAGATAACCATCGCTCATCCGATTAATGGGTCAGCATATTAATCACGATACATAGAATCAATTTCAAACTGATAGCGTTGAGAAATAATTTTGCGACGCAGTTTAAGCGTTGGCGTCAACTCGCCAGACTCCATTGAGAAAGCCTTTGGCAACAGCGTAAAGCGCTTTACCTGCTCAAATTTCGACAACTCTTTCTGCATATCTTTCAAACGCTGTTCAAACATTTCCACAATGTGGCTATGACGCAGCAGTTCCAGACGATCGTGATATTTTAAATTGATCGATTTGGCATATTCTTCCAATGATTCGAAACAAGGCACGATCAATGCAGAGACGAATTTGCGCGTATCGGCGATCACGGCAATTTGCTCTATAAAACGATCCTGACCCAAGGTGCCTTCGATCATCTGCGGAGCAATGTATTTGCCCCCCGATGTTTTCATCAAATCTTTCAACCGTTCGGTGATAAACAGGTTACCTGCGCTATCAATGGCACCCGCATCGCCGGTTTTTAACCAGCCGTCTTCAGTAAAGGTCGCCGCCGTTTCTTCCGGCTTATTCAGGTAGCCACGCATCACTATTGGCCCACGAACCTGAATTTCATTTTCCGCGCCGAGACGCACTTCAATACCCGGCAACGGCTTGCCGATTGAACCAAAGCGGAAATCATTTTCTTCCCAGCAGGAAACCGTAGCGCAGGTTTCCGTCATGCCGTAGCCATATTTGATATTGATTCCAATGGACTGGAAAAACAAAATGATATTGTCATCTAGGCGCGCACCGGCTGCCGGTAAAAATCGCACGCGACCACCGAGCACATTACGCAACTTTTGCAGCACTAAACGATCGGCCAAAGCGAACAAACGATCGGAAAACCATGAGGATTTGCGTGCTTCCTGCTGACGGCGGAATTGTTTCTCACCGCAGCTTACCGCCCAGTGGAACAACGCCCGGCGATGCGGTTTGGCTTGCGCGACTTTCTCATGAATCGCCGAAAAAACCTTTTCATAGAAACGAGGAACGGCACACATGACGGTTGGGCTAACGGCCTGCATCGCCTGACGAACCCAGTCAGTATTACTGATGTAGACATTTTGCGCACCGGTATGCATCACGTAGAAACTCCACGCGCGCTCAAAAACGTGAGAAAGCGGCAGGAAACTCAGGGAAACATCATCGGTAGTTAGCGTTAAGCGCTCATCATGCAAATATAGCTGCGCCGCCATATTACGGTAGTCCAGCATCACCCCTTTAGGTTCACCGGTGGTTCCCGAGGTATAAATTAGGGTAAACAGATCGTCTAAATCACAGCTATCGATACGCATATTCAGCAAAAACTGCAGTGTTTCATCGGGAGCGATGTCGAATGAAGCAAGGTGCTGAGCATACTCGCAGCCACGTAAATCAACCGTCGGATCCAGCGCTACGATAGTTTCCAACTGCGGACACAGGCTTTTCAGCGTTATCGCCACATCATACTGCGACTGCTCACCGACAAACAGAATGCGGATATCGGCGTCATTGACGACAAAGGCCGCCTGCGCCGACGTATTGGTCGCATAAAGTGGAACGCTGATCGCACGGATTTGCAAAATAGCCAAATCCACTAAAGACCACGCCATGCTGTTATTAGCAAAAATACCCACTTTGTCCTGCACCGCTACACCTTTAGACAGCAGCGCAGCAGAAATGCGTTGAACCTGATGGCCTACTTGCTGCCAGCTAAGTTGAGTTTCTGCTGCGGGAGACCACTGGCGGAAGGCCGTCTGATCAGCACGATGTTTAATTTGCTGATGCAATCGACGCACCAAGTGGTATTGCTGCAATTTATCTATCATAGAAATGCTGCCCAGGGTTGAAATAAAAAAATGTAGTGAATACGTAAAGCATAGGATGAAGCTCCCCTTTGACCAAAGTTTCGGCTTACAGGTGTTCACTTTTTTCGCGCAGTCTACTCACTCTTAGCCCTATGGCAAACAAATTTCGGCGTAAGAATGTGAGGTGAAACTGATTTAACAGCGGATTTCAGTGAAATTGGTGAGGTCTATCCCAAATGGCAGACTGGCATCTGAGGGAAATATTGCGAGAATAAACACAGAATAACGGAGATAAAATTTTAATGAGTGCCGCTACGTAACAAAACTACTGAGGTACATAGTACCCCAGTAGTAACACCGCCAGTAGCCGTTAATAAAGTTTAAATTGAAAGGCTAAATTGGCTTAATAAGGCTTTCATCCACTGATGACCTTTATCGCGATCGGTAGATTCATGCCAGGTTAGATAACAGGCTCGTGTAGTATTCGCCCAAGGTAATTCAATAAGTTTTAGCTTAGATTCCTCACTACATATATTAATTAACCAGCGAGGAACAATAGCCACGTAATTTGTTTTAGATACAACGTTAAGAACGCTATTCATATCCGTGCTTTCATAGGAAATAGTATGGGACAAGTCATTAGCCTCATAATAGTTCTTGCTAAATGAACCCACTTTATCCAAAGAATCCACGGCGTGTTGCTCTTCAAAAAGTTGCTCTGAAGTAATAGATTCGTTTATTCGCGGATGATCTTTTGAAACAGCCAATACCAATTCATCATTAAATAAAAGTGTGCGTTTAAATTCAGGCCGTTCAAATTCGGTATAACCGATCACAAAGTCGGTTTTCTGATAGCGCAACTGATGTTCAATATCATCATTTAAGTATGACTTAATTGATAACTGTACGTGTGGGCCGCACTGTTTTACTCGCCCCACTATTTCGGCGGTAAGGCGAACATCAAGCGGACTACAAATGGAGAGATTAAACAAACGTTCGCTACTTTTTGGCTCAAACCCAACGCCGGGCAATTCATTATGGACCAATTGTAATGCCTGGCGAACCGGTCCAAACAGCTGTTTGGCTCGGACTGTCGGCTGAATACCTCGACCGCTACGGAAAAAGAGTTCGTCATCAAACATCAGCTTTAAACGAGCTACGGCGTTGCTGACCGCCGGTTGTGACATCCCCAAAGATTGCGCCGCGCGGGTCACGTTCTGCTCTTGCATAACGGCATCAAAAACCGTGAGTAAATTAAGATCAACGCTACGCAAATGGACATCAAACGATTCTTTTTGAGTTACTGGATTTGCAGTTACCAAGTTGTGTTCAGACATGCTTAACTCCACTAAGCTTTATGCAGATGGTTCTATTAGGTGTATGACTATCTTTTAACAGCAGTAAGTTAATTACTGATATATTAGATGTCTCACAATTAATATAACCAATGATCTCAATTGTTATCGTTAGGAAAGATAACCACTGAGTCTCGTCCTTGTATAAAATGTGAAACCACGTATCACATCTAACGCATCCTATTGTCAGAATAGTTTCCATAGATAAATAAAAAGTGGAACGTGGCATGTTATCACTGGAATCACTAATTTCCAGAAATGTGATGATTAACCTCCAAGTGACATACAAACACTCACCTTATAAGATACAATGATTCATAATCATGCCATTATTAAATAATAATTTCATAAATTAAACCTTATTAGTTCTTAAAATAAGCTAACAACAGTTAAATGGTTAAGTTTTTTACATTGACATAATAAACATTAAGTGTGAATTAATAAACTAAAGGTTGACAAATATAAACGCTGTGTATGCTAACTCTCATTATATATAAATATATTTATGGTAATTAAGTAACGCTAATAGCGGACGTCGTAAGATGCCTTATTACATTAATGCTATCTGTCATTTTTATCCACCTTATCAAGTTTGTCAGAGGATAATTTTACTTAAACAAAGGTTAACTATTCATCTAAGAGGCAGGAATCGAACGGAGCATTAATGTTAAGCATAATCACCCACTTTTAATCACACTCGTGAAACAATCAATAACACCAAAAACAACCAAGCAAAATATAAATCCAAAATATGAATCAATATAGTATTTAATGCTAAAAACAAGACTCACAAAAACCTCAAACCAGTTTAAGTCGCCACTTCAAACAAAAGTTGACACTCCTGTTGAAATAACGTATCAAATTAGGAAGCGAAACAATTAACCGATGAGAAACTGATAATTATGTTCTACTCCAACCGTCTACTAGGCCTACTACTAAACGCATCTTACTTGCGCGGTATGTTGGTGGACGGAAATCAGAACTGATTCAGCCATCAAGATTCAGAAACCCGCGCAAATGCGCGGGTTTTTTTTTACCCGTCGCGCGCTAAATAAAAAAGTTACTCAGAAAAATAAGGAATTACCCGATGAGCCAACAAGTCATTATCTTCGATACCACCTTGCGTGACGGCGAACAGGCGTTACAGGCTAGCCTGAGCGTGAAAGAGAAATTACAGATTGCGCTGGCGCTGGAAAGGATGGGCGTCGATGTTATGGAAGTTGGCTTTCCCGTTTCTTCCCCTGGCGATTTCGAATCGGTGCATACCATAGCCCGTGAAATCAAAAACAGCAGAGTCTGCGCCTTGGCGCGCTGTGTCGATAAAGACATTGATGTAGCCGCCGAAGCCTTGCGTATCGCCGAGGCTTTCCGTATTCACGTATTTTTAGCCACATCGACGTTACATATTGAATCCAAATTAAAGCGCACGTTTGAAGACGTTATGGCGATGGCCGTTCACTCGGTCAAACGTGCTCGTCATTATACCGATGACGTTGAATTCTCCTGTGAAGATGCAGGCCGCACGCCAATCGATAACTTGTGCCGGATTGTCGAGGCCGCGATTGGCGCTGGGGCGACCACGATCAACATCCCTGATACCGTGGGTTACACCACGCCTTATCAGTTCGGCGGAATAATCAGTAATTTGTATGAGCGTGTTCCAAACATCGATAAAGCCATTATTTCAGTTCATTGCCACGACGATTTGGGTATGTCGGTCGCGAACTCCATCACCGCCGTTCAGGCTGGTGCGCGTCAGGTTGAAGGAACGATTAACGGTTTGGGCGAACGCGCCGGTAACTGTTCATTAGAAGAAGTGATTATGGCGATAAAAGTGCGCCACGAAATGCTGGGTGTGCATACCAATATCAATCATCAGGAGATCTACCGCACCAGCCAGTTGGTCAGTAAATTATGCAATATGCCAATTCCTGGCAATAAAGCCATTGTTGGTAGCAATGCTTTTGCTCACTCTTCCGGTATTCATCAGGATGGCGTCCTGAAAAATCGTGAAAATTACGAAATCATGACGCCGGAATCCATTGGCTTGAAAGAAGTTCAGTTAAACCTGACCTCCCGCTCTGGCCGCGCCGCAGTAAAACACCGTATGGAAGAAATGGGCTATCAGGATAAGGATTACGATCTGGATTCCTTATATGACGCTTTCCTGAAACTGGCGGATAAAAAAGGCCAGGTATTTGATTACGATTTAGAAGCTCTGGCCTTTATTAATAAACAACAGGAAGAACCGGAATATTACCGTTTGGACTATTTCAGCGTTCAATCTGGCTCCAGCGTGATGGCCACGGCGTCAGTGAAATTAGTGTGTGGCGAAGAAATAAAATCCGAAGCTGCTACCGGCAACGGCCCGGTAGACGCCGTTTATCAGGCAATTAACCGCATTACCGAATATCCGATTGAATTAGTGAAATATCAATTATCTGCCAAAGGTCAGGGTAAAGATGCGCTGGGTCAGGTGGATATCGTGGTGGAACATCAAGGCCGCCGTTTCCACGGCGTCGGATTGGCCACTGACATTGTTGAATCTTCCGCTAAGGCATTGGTTCACGTATTAAATAACATCTGGCGCGCTCAGCAGGTAGAAATAGAAAAACAGCGCTTGCAACAAAATACTCAGGAAATGGTGTGAACATGACGAAAATTTATCATATTGCCGTTTTACCCGGAGACGGCATTGGTCCAGAAGTGATGGCACAGGCAAACAAAGTGTTAGACGCAGTCCGCCAGCGCTTTAACATGCGAATTTCCACCAGCGTTTATGATGTCGGCGGTGCTGCTATCGATCGTCAGGGCTGCCCTTTGCCTACGACAACCATTAACGGCTGCGAGCAGGCTGACGCAATTTTATTCGGCTCCGTCGGCGGCCCCAAATGGGAACATTTGCCGCCGGACGAACAACCTGAGCGCGGCGCTTTGTTGCCTTTGCGTAAACATTTCAAGTTATTCAGCAACCTGCGCCCTGCCCGTTTGTATCAGGGTCTGGAAGAGTTTTGCCCATTGCGCAGCGATATTGCTGCCCGCGGCTTCGATATTCTGTGCGTACGTGAATTAACCGGCGGAATCTATTTCGGCCAACCGAAAGGTCGCGACGGCCAAGGCATGTATGAGCGCGCCTTTGATACCGAGGTTTATCACCGTTTTGAAATTGAGCGAATCGCCCGTATTGCCTTTGAATCCGCGCGCAAGCGTCGTAGTAAAGTCACTTCGATTGATAAAGCCAACGTATTGCAAAGTTCTATTCTGTGGCGCGAAGTGGTGAATGCCATTGCCGCAGATTATCCGGACGTCGCGCTGTCCCATATGTATATCGACAACGCCACCATGCAGTTGATTAAAGATCCATCCCAGTTCGACGTATTGCTGTGTTCCAACCTGTTTGGCGATATTTTATCCGATGAGTGCGCCATGATTACTGGTTCTATGGGCATGTTGCCCTCTGCCAGTCTGAACGAGCAGGGCTTTGGTTTGTATGAACCAGCGGGCGGCTCCGCGCCGGATATCGCCGGGAAAAATATCGCCAACCCGATTGCGCAAATTTTATCGGCATCACTGTTGTTACGCTTCAGTTTAGGCGAAGACGATGCCGCCGACGCCATTGAGCGCGCAGTTAATCTGGCGCTTGAACAAGGCTATCGTACCGCTGATTTGGCGGGTGATGGGGAAGCTATTGGCACCAATGAAATGGGCGATATCATCGCATCCTTTATCGCTGAGGGGATTTAACATGGCCAAGACCTTATACCAAAAATTGTACGATGCGCATATCGTCCGTGAAGCCCCGAACGAAACGCCATTGCTGTATATCGACCGTCATTTGGTGCATGAAGTCACCTCACCACAGGCTTTCGACGGCCTGCGTGCTATGGGCCGTCCGGTACGTCAGCCGGGTAAGACTTTTGCTACCATGGATCACAACGTTTCTACCCAAACCAAAGACATTAATGCCAGCGGTGAAATGGCGCGAATTCAGATGCAGGAATTAATCAAGAACTGTGCCGAATTTGGCGTTTCTTTATATGACTTGAACCATCCTTACCAAGGTATCGTCCACGTTATCGGCCCGGAACAAGGCATGACGTTGCCGGGAATGACCATCGTATGCGGCGATTCTCACACCGCAACTCACGGTGCCTTTGGCTCTTTGGCTTTCGGTATCGGTACTTCGGAAGTTGAGCATGTTTTAGCGACGCAAACGCTGAAGCAGGGTCGCGCCAAGACCATGAAAATTGAAGTTAACGGTGAAGTTGGCGCAGGTATTACCGCTAAAGACATCGTATTGGCGATCATCGGTAAAACCGGTAGCGCAGGCGGAACTGGGCACGTAGTGGAATTCTGCGGCAGCGCGATTGAAGCCTTGAGCATGGAAGGTCGAATGACCTTATGCAATATGGCAATAGAAATGGGTGCTAAAGCGGGTTTGGTCGCGCCGGATGATGTCACTTTTGACTACCTGAAAGGCCGCCAGTTTGCGCCAACCGGTGCGAATTGGGAGTACGCCGTGATCTACTGGCGCACGCTGAAATCCGATGCCGATGCCAAATTTGACACCGTGGTGACATTGAACGCAGCGGATATTGCACCGCAGGTCACATGGGGCACCAACCCAGGTCAGGTCATTGCCGTTAACCAGATTATTCCAGCACCTGAGTCTTTCAGCGATCCGGTTGAGCGCGCGTCGGCTGAAAAAGCTTTGGCTTATATGGACTTGCGTCCGGGCATTAAGTTGACTGACGTGCCTATCGATAAAGTATTTATCGGTTCCTGTACCAATTCACGTATTGAAGATTTACGGGCTGCAGCGGCTATCGCACAGGGCAGAAAAGTAGCTCAGGGCGTACAAGCTATCGTGGTTCCTGGCTCTGGGCCGGTCAAAGCGCAGGCGGAAGCCGAAGGTTTGGATCAGATCTTTATCAACGCTGGTTTTGAATGGCGCTTGCCGGGCTGTTCCATGTGTTTGGCGATGAATAACGACCGTTTGGAACCGGGCGAGCGCTGCGCTTCTACCAGTAACCGTAACTTTGAAGGTCGCCAGGGCCGAGGCGGGCGCACCCATTTAGTCAGCCCTGCAATGGCGGCAGCGGCGGCGGTGAGCGGCCATTTTGCAGACGTGCGCGATTTATCCGCGTCCACACATTAATCGGAGACACCATAGTGGCAAAATTTATTCAACACACAGGTTTGGTCGTTCCGTTGGATGCAGCGAATGTCGATACCGACGCCATCATTCCTAAGCAGTTTTTGCAAAAAGTGACGCGCACTGGCTTCGGCCAACATTTGTTTAACGATTGGCGTTTTCTGGACGATGCCGGTCAGGTGCCTAACCCTGAATTTGTGCTGAATCACCCGCGCTATCAGGGGACGACTATTTTGCTGGCGCGCGAAAATTTTGGCTGCGGCTCATCTCGCGAGCATGCCCCTTGGGCACTGACCGATTACGGTTTTAAGGTGGTTATCGCCCCAAGTTTTGCCGATATCTTTTACGGTAACTCATTCAATAACCAATTATTACCGGTGACGTTAAGCGAAGCGGATATTGATACTTTATTCCAGTTGGTAGAAAGTCAGGAAGGTATCGAGTTCGTCGTGGATTTAGAAAAGCAAACCGTCAGCGCCGGAGGCAAAAGTTATGCCTTTGAGATCGATGGTTTCCGCCGTCATTGCATGATGAATGGGCTGGACAGTATCGGTTTGACATTGCAGCACGAGGCTAATATTTCGGCCTATGAGCAGCAGCAACCCGAATTTTTACGTTAATTTTCAGCAAGCTACGCTCGGTCACTTGGCGCGAAACCAAGTGACCGAGACGACTGAAGGCAGTAACACCGCGGTGGAGTGAAAGATGCAGAGGATTTAGATAGCCCTGACTCGGCTAAATATCCCCAATGACACTGTCGCCAGTAACGCAGCCATCCAATAAACCGCGTAATGCCCCAGATTCTCCGTCAGCACGCCTTGTAGTATCCCGGCTAAAATTACGCCGGTTGATATGCTATTGGTAAACAGCGTCGTTGCGGCACCGGCCCTGCCCGGCATCAATTCCTGAAAATAGAGCATACCGATACCGGCGACAATACCGATGAACACGGCGTTGAAAATCTGCAATAACATCAGCGCAGTTTTGAATTTAAACAGGATCAATCCAACATAAAACACGATGCCTGCGGCCACGGCAAACAGCATAATTTTACGCATACCAAAGCGTTTAACCGAGTAACCCGCGAGCAGCATAATAGGGATTTCCAGCCCAGCGGCGGTTCCCATCAGTAAACCGGCCAAACGTTCCGGCAAACCGAGATCTGAAGTGATGTATAACGGCATATCGATGATATACATGGTGTTACAGGTCCACATCAGCATCGAGGCAATGAACAGCAACAGCACGTTTTTATCGGCAAAAAGCTTTGCATTAATCACTACCGGCGCGTCTTTCGGCACTTCAGCTTTCGGTACCGATGGCAATAAGAACCATACCAGGATACCGCTTAATACAAATATTCCGGCGGCAACACTGAACATCAAAGTGAAGCCATAGTTCAATGCCAGCATAAACGATAGCGGCGGGCCAATAACCCAAGCCAATGATAATTGTGCTCTCATTATCGAGCTAAACATCACCACTTCTTTCGCCGAGTTATCGGCATATTCCCGCGCTAAAGCAAAAATCTGCGGCATGGCCGTATTGGCTACTGAGGCTAATAGCACGCCAGCGGTAATCAGGGTCAGATAATCACGATTAAAGGCAAATAGCAGGCAGTTACCCACCGCCATCAGGTAGCACAGCATGATTAACTTGCGGCGATCACCACGCAGATCCGAGCGTTTCGCCAGCACAAAGCTCACCGTAATTCCGGCGATAGCGTTAACGGTATAAAAAAGCCCAACCCATAGAGGGCGTACATTGACCTCTGTAGTTAAAAACAAACTGAGGGTTGGAGCCTGCAGCGCACCGGCGATGCCGGAAAGAAAAGCCACCACAAAAAAAGCAATAAAGACGGGATTAATCCGCCGGGAATACGTCAGAGCAGATTTCATTACAGGCTCCATCGCCAGAAACCACTTTAGATTCATATGCTACAGAAGGCACATTGCGGTGAACAGCAACAATAACTCTATAGATAAAAATTACTCGGCAATAAAAAAGCCAGCAGGTTGCCCCACTGGCTGGTGAATTGCACCATTACTCAGAAATTTTTGATAATAGGCAGCGTCCCTGCCGAACGATGAAAGTTAAATCCAAATTCCATCGGTACTAACCCGGTTCGAACTAAATATGTTTGCGGTATTCTTTTTCCGGCATGTGCTGAATGTCCCATTGGGTGACATCTGCCAGCATCCTTAACCGCCATTCCATCGGTACCCAGCTCAACCAATCGGCCTGCTGCTGTCTGACGTGTCTAAAATAGCGCTGATAAAACTGTCTGGTTAAGCACTTTTTCATCATGCTCCTCCCCTTTCATTACTGATAATTATCTGCGTAATATAGGGAAAGATAAATTGATGCATTTTGCCGTGGAGTTCCTCTTTTATGTCTACTTCTCGCCTGCAACACCAGTTCATCCGTTTGTGGCAACATTACGGCGGTAAACCGACGGAAACCACCCTGCAACAATTGGCTGAAGTGCTAAATTGCTCGCGTCGCCACGTTCGTTCGTTACTAGGTAATATGCAGCAAGCGGGTTGGCTAAGCTGGCAGGCAGAGGCTGGTCGAGGAAAACGCTCGCAGCTCACCTTTTTGTACACCGGTCTGGCCCTGCAACAGCAACGGGCAGAGGAGTTGCTGGAGCAGGATCATATCGATCAGCTCGTGCAATTGGTGGGAGATAAACAGGCGGTTCGCCAGATGCTTCTTTCACAGCTAGGGAGGAGTTTTAGACAAGGTAAACATATACTTAGAGTGCTTTACTACCGTCAACTACAAAACCTATTGCCCGGTTCCGCTCTGCGCCGTTCAGAAACCCATATTGTCCGGCAGATTTTTAATGGTTTAACCCGCATAAATGAGGAAAATGGGGAAGTCGAGCCAGATTTATCTCATCACTGGCAAACGCTAACCCCCTTGCATTGGCGCTTTTATTTACGTCCAGCGATTCACTTCCATCACGGCCGTGAATTAGAAATGCAGGATGTGATTACGTCATTAAAGCGTTTGACCACACAGCCGCTGTTTTCCCACATCACGGAAATCACCTCTCCTACGCCTTATGTCATTGATGTAAAACTTAATACGCCAGACTATTGGCTCCCTTGGCTACTGGGCAGCGTTCACGCCATGATTTTGCCGCAGGAATGGCCTGAACTACCTGATTTTTCGCGTTATCCTATCGGCACCGGCCCTTACTCGGTGATTCGCAACCGGCAAAATCAATTTAAAATTCAGGCTTTCGATAACTACTTCGGTTTTCGCGCACTCATTGATGAGGTCAATATTTGGGTGTTACCTGAATTGTCAGAAGATTTAGTGTCTTCTGGCGTTCATTTACAGGCGGATGATACCAGCCGCAACGAATTGGAAAGTCGGCTGGAAGAAGGCTGCTACTTTCTCCTTTTCGATCAACGCTCCCCGCTCACCAGCCAACCGGACGTGAGACGCTGGCTATGTGAACTGATCACACCGGTGGCTTTACTCAGCCATGCCGATGCGTTGTATCAGCGCTACTGGTCGCCAGCCTACGGTATTTTGCCGCGCTGGCACCATAATCGTCTGAACCCACCTTCTGCCAAACCCCTCGAATTAACTGAGCTCACCGTAACCTGTTTTACCGAACATCCTGAATTCAACGCCATTAGCCAAACGCTGAGAGACGTACTGGCCGCGCAAGGCGTGAAACTGGTGGTACAAGAACTGGATTACGCCAGCTGGTATCGGGGGGAAGCCAAAAGCGATATCTGGCTAGGTAGCGCCAACTTCTATCTGCCGGTGGAATTTTCCATTTTTGCCACCTTATATGAACTTCCTCTTTTGCAACACTGTTTGAGTGAAGAGTTGTATCAAGACGTCGCGCAGTGGCGCAATAACCGGTTGCCCATGGCGGAATGGAGCCAACGATTGGTCAGCAATCATCAATTTCACCCGTTATTCCATCACTGGCTAGAATTGTTTGGACAGCACAGCATGCGTGGCGTGCGGATGAATACCCTAGGCTGGTTTGATTTCAAATCGGCCTGGTTTACGCCGCCGGAGGTATAAACAGACTTTCACTAGTCTGGCTATCCCTCTACAATAGCGCCGTCTCAACGGGGTGCGAAAAATTGTTTAGCGGCAAACCGCGGCCAATATTCGCTGAGAGTAAACCCGTCGAACCTGATCCGGTTAATACCGGCGAAGGGATTTGAGAGCGTCATTCAGCAATATGATGAACTTGCGGATATTGACCAATGCCTCAGATACCTTTGCCACCTTTCTTTTTGAGGAGTGCAAAGTGTTTAAACGAATTCTTCCCTGTCTGCTGCTGATTTCAGCCGCCGCCACCGCGGCTGAAGCCACCAAACCTGTCCTGACGGTTTACACCTACGATTCCTTTGCCGCTGATTGGGGACCGGGTCCTGCTATCAAAAAATCCTTCGAAGCAGAATGCAACTGCGAGCTGAAATTCGTCGCACTGGAAGACGGCGTTTCTCTGTTAAATCGCCTGCGAATGGAAGGAAAGAAAAGTCCGGCGGACATAGTATTAGGGTTGGATAACAACCTGGTGCAATCCGCAGAGAAAACCGGATTATTTACGCCAAGTCAGATAGATACCAGCAAGCTGGCGCTCCCCGAAGCCTGGCATAACAGCACACTTATTCCGTATGACTACGGCTATTTCTCCTTCGTATATAACAAGGAAAAAATAAAAAACCCGCCGAAAAGTCTGCATGAACTGATCGAAAGTGACTCGCCGTGGAAGGTTATTTATCAAGATCCGCGCACCAGCACGCCGGGGCTGGGGCTGCTGTTATGGATGCAGAAAGTCTACGGGGACGAAGCGCCGCTGGCATGGCAAAAACTGGCGAAAAAAACCGTGACCGTGACCAAAGGCTGGAGTGAAGCCTATGGCCTGTTCCTGAAAGGCGAAGCGGATTTTGTCATGAGCTATACCACTTCTCCGGCTTATCATTTGATTGAAGAAAAGAAAGCTCAATACGCTGCTGCTGATTTCAGTGAAGGCCATTATTTGCAAGTGGAAGTCGCAGCGCAGGTAGCCTCGAGCAAACAACCGGAGCTGGCGCAGAAATTCATGCAGTTTATGGTTTCTCCGGCTTTCCAAAACCATATTCCTACCGGAAACTGGATGTATCCCGTGATTAAAATGGATCTTCCGGCCGGGTTTAACACTCTGACCGTGCCCAAAAAAGCGTTGGAATTCAGCGCGAAAGAAGTAGCCGATAACCGCAGCAAATGGATTCAGGCATGGCAATCCGCCGTCAGCCGCTAATCCCCGCTTGGCTCTGCCCGGGACTAGTTGCTTCATTCCTGCTGGTTGGGGTGGCGCTGCTGGCATTTAGCGCCATCTGGCGTCATGCCCCAGAAGCCGACTGGATCGGAGTATGGCAGGACAGCTATTTGTGGCACGTGGTGCGCTTTACCTTCTGGCAGGCTTTTTTATCGGCCCTGTTCTCGGTGGCTCCCGCTATTCTGCTGGCTCGCGCTCTGTATCGCCGCCGCTTTCCCGGCCGTCAACTGTTGCTGCGATTATGCGCCATGACCTTAGTTCTGCCGGTATTGGTGGCGCTATTTGGTATTTTGAGCGTCTATGGGCGCCAAGGCTGGTTAGCGCACCTTTTCGGCTGGCTAGGGCTGGATTACCGTTTTTCCCCTTATGGTTTGCAAGGCATTCTGCTGGCTCATGTCTTTTTCAATCTACCGCTGGCTACCCGCCTGTTACTGCAATCACTGGAAAGTATTGCGGTGGAACAGCGCCAATTGGCCGCTCAGTTGGGAATGAACGGTTGGCAGCATTTCCGCTGGGTGGAATGGCCTTATTTGCGCCGCCAGATTCTGCCTACTGCCGCGCTGATCTTTATGTTGTGCTTCGCCAGTTTTGCTACCGTGTTGTCTCTCGGCGGCGGGCCACAGGCGACAACCATTGAGCTGGCTATTTATCAGGCGCTTAGCTACGACTACGATTTAGGCCGAGCGGCGCTGCTGGCGCTGATTCAGCTCGGTTGCTGTCTGGGGTTGGTGCTACTGAGCCAGCGGCTAAATAGCGCGCTAGCGGTGGGAAACACTCATGCTCAAAGCTGGCGTAACCCGCAAGACAGCCTGTGGCAACGGGTTAGCGACAGCGTACTCATCATCGGCACGCTATTATTGCTGTTACCACCTCTGCTGGCAGTGATCATTGACGGCACTAATAAAACCCTATTTAGCGTATTACAACAACCGGCGCTATGGCAGGCTTTAACGACCTCGCTGACTATCGCCGTGGCTGCTGGATTGCTCTGCGTACTGCTGACCATGATGTTGCTGTGGAGCAGCCGAGAGTTAAAGTTGCGAGATAAAATGGTATTCGGCCAGGCAATGGAAATGAGCGGAATGGTGATATTGGCGATGCCGGGCATTGTTTTAGCCACCGGTTTCTTCCTGTTGCTCAATGACACCATAGGTTTACCCCAATCCCCCTACGCGCTAGTGATTCTCACCAACGCGCTGATTGCAGTGCCTTATGCGCTGAAAGTACTGGATAACCCGATGCGCGATTTGGCTGAACGCTACGGCCCGCTATGCCTGTCGCTGGATATCCGTGGTTGGCACCGACTGCGCTGGGTGGAATTTAGCGCCTTAAAACGTCCATTAGCTCAGGCACTCGCCTTCGCCAGCGTGATATCTATCGGTGATTTTGGCGTCGTCGCGCTATTTGGCAACGAGCATTTCCGTACCCTGCCGTTCTATCTTTATCAGCAAATTGGTGCCTATCGCAGCAACGACGGCGCGGTAACCGCCCTACTGCTACTGTTATTGTGTTTCCTCCTGTTTACCCTTATTGAGAAATTGCCGGGCCGCCATGCTAAAGCTTGAGAAAATTACCTATTTATATGACCACTTGCCTATGCGCTTTGATGTGCAAATTAATCCGGGCGAGCGCGTGGCTATTCTTGGCCCCAGCGGAGCAGGTAAAAGCACCTTACTTAGCCTAATCGCCGGGTTCCTTACGCCAGTCAGTGGTCGTATGCTATTGAATAACCAAGAGCACAGCGGTAGCCCTCCAGCTAAGCGACCGGTTTCCATGCTGTTTCAGGAAAACAATTTATTCTCACATTTGACAGTTGAGCAAAACATCGGGCTGGGGCTAAATCCGGGATTAAAGCTGAATAACCAACAACGCCAGTTATTGCAGCAAATTGCTCAACAGGTAGGATTGGAGAACTGTCTGGATCGCTTGCCAGCACAGCTTTCCGGTGGCCAGCGGCAACGAGCGGCGCTGGCGCGGTGTCTGGTTCGCAGCCAGCCGATCCTGTTATTGGATGAGCCATTTTCTGCACTCGATCCGGCATTACGCACCGAAATGCTGCAACTGCTGGAACAGGTTTGCGACCGTCGCCAACTGACTTTGCTTATGGTTTCCCATAATCTGGACGATGCCGCGCGGATTGCGGAACGAACGTTACTGATAGTGGACGGGCGCATCTATTACGATGGCCCGACTCAGGCATTGGTGGAAGGTTCGGTGGCTGAGGCCTGCGTACTGGGCATTACCTCAACTTTAACCGGCTAACACTTTCCACAGCAAATGGCGGTAAATCGGCATAATCGGCTGTACGTGCAGCCAGATAAAGCTGCCGATTGCCGCCAGCGTCATCAATATGGTTAACCCGCGTAAACGCGCCAGCGGCAGCCAACGACTCAGACGATCTGGCTTACGCTTGCCGTAGCGAACCCAGCGCCAGCCCAACCATCCCGCCAGCCAAACGGTTACCGCCACTAAGACTAACAGCCACTTAAACATGAAACTATTGGCGCTGGGCGGGATATCAATCGCCACTCCAGCCAAAATACCGGGGAAGAAATACACCGCCGGCCAAGTCAGGCAACCAATAATATTTGGCAAAGCGAATTTTAGTGGCGGCAGATCCAGCATACCGGCGACCATCGGCACCAATGGCCGAGTGGGGCCAATATAGCGGCCGATCAACACCGTCGCCATGCTGTGCTGATGCAGCGCATACTCGGTTTTATCCAGCATAGTTTTATGCTTTTTCAGAAATGACCAACGGTGCAGCGGCTGTTTAAACGCCCGCCCGATAAAGTAGGAAATCCAATCTCCTAACAGGCAACCGACAATCCCCGCCGCCCACGCCGGATAAAATCCAACCTGACCGCTTCCAATTAACGCCCCCACGCTCGCCATCATCACCGTTCCCGGCAACAAAAGGCCAACCAGCGCTAAAGATTCGATAAATGTGACAAACATGACGACAAATAGCGTGAAAGCCAGTGATTGTGTCAAAAGGTGTTCTAAATAGGCTTCCATAAATTTATCCATTGTATAAAGCGCGAGGGATTGTCCAGCTACCTCATAGTCCCGTCAATCAATGATTTTTTCCGGGCTATTTCCGTACTGCTGCTGAATTCACTGTGATTCAACTGATTGAGTGTTTGCGACGAAATCTATTGGAAACATACGGAAGCTATCTGGCAACCATTCAAATAGACAATGACTGTATAAAAAACCATACTAAAAGACACGGCAGTTAACACTCATTCATAGCATCATGAATTAAAGGTAGCATTCATTAAAGGTAATCCGGTGGATCAAGCGCGCCAAGGTTTCCTGCTCACCCGCCATTGGCGGGATACAGCGGCAGGCACTGAAGTTGAATTCTGGTTGGCAACCGATAATGGGCCACAGTTGGTTCGGCTGCCGCCTCAGCCTTCCGTGGCCTTTATTCCCGCAGAGCAAGCGCCGTTGGCAGAGCAAATCCTGCGGGATGAGCGCCGCTATCAGTTACGGCCGCTTTCCCTGACGGATTTTCACCGCCGCCCGGTTTTAGGGCTGTATTGCCAACAACATCGTCAGCTGATGCGGCTGGAAAAGCTGCTGAAAGAAGGCGGAGTGAATGTCTACGAAGCGGACATTCGCCCGCCGGAACGCTACCTGATGGAACGTTTTATTACCGCACCAGTGTGGTTTAGCGGACTACCGGATAAAAACGGCACGTTATTGTCCACCCGAATGAAACCAGCCGAAGATTATCGTCCACCAATAAAACTGCTGTCTCTGGATATAGAAACCAGCGAGCACGGTGAGTTGTACAGTATTGGACTGGAAGGCTGCGGCCAGCGTCAAGTTTATATGTTGGGGCCGCAAAATGGGGATGAGCAACCGTTGGATTTCAATCTGGAATACGTTGCCAGCCGTCCGCAGCTACTGGAAAAACTGAATCAATGGCTGGAACAATACGATCCCGATGCCATTATCGGCTGGAATCTGGTGCAATTTGATCTGCGGGTACTGCAAAAACATGCGGATCGCTATCAGATTCCACTGCGTTTTGGTCGTGGCGGTAACCCACTGGAATGGCGCGAGCACGGTTTTAAACAGGGGCACTTTTTTGCCTCAGCCGCTGGGCGGCTGATTATCGACGGCATTGAAGCGCTCAAATCAGCCACCTGGAATTTTCCCTCTTTCAGTCTGGAATCCGTCGCGCAAACCTTGCTGGGCGAAGGCAAAGATAGCGATTCCCCCTATCAACGAATGGATGAAATCAATCGTCGCTTTGCTGAGGATAAACCTGCGCTAGCGCGCTATAACTTGAAAGACTGCGAGTTGGTAACGCGGATTTTTGCCAAAACCGAATTGCTCAGCTTCTTACTGGAAAGAGCCAGCGTAACCGGTCTGGCCGCCGATCGCAGCGGCGGGTCGGTCGCGGCCTTTACTCATCTGTATTTGCCGCGCATGCACCGGGCCGGTTATGTCGCGCCGAATTTAGGGGAGTTACCGGAAGAACATAGCCCCGGCGGCTTCGTGATGGATTCTCAGCCCGGTTTGTACGACTCGGTGCTGGTGCTGGACTACAAAAGCCTGTACCCGTCGATTATTCGAACTTTCCTGATAGATCCTGTTGGCTTAGTCGAAGGCATGCATCAGCCAACGCTTGCGCATTCAGTGCCCGGTTTTCGCAACGCCTGGTTTTCTCGCGAGAAACACTGCCTACCCGCCATTGTTAAACAAATCTGGCAAGGCCGAGAAGCCGCTAAACAACAGAAAAATAAGCCGTTATCTCAAGCGTTGAAAATCATTATGAATGCGTTTTACGGCGTATTGGGCTCCAGCGGCTGCCGTTTCTTCGATCCTCGGCTGGCCTCTTCGATCACACTGCGTGGTCACGAGATCATGCGCCAAACGCGTGAATTAATCGCAGATCGCGGTTATCAGGTCATTTACGGCGACACCGACTCCACCTTTGTCTGGCTGAAACACGCCCATAGCGACGAGCAAGCCAGCCAGATTGGCAAAGAATTGGTGGAATACGTGAACGCATGGTGGCAACGACATTTGCACGAGACGTTTGGCGTGTCCTGCGCATTAGAACTGGAGTTTGAAACTCACTATCGGCGCTTTTTGATGCCCACCATCCGCGGCGCAGAGCAAGGCAGTAAAAAACGTTATGCTGGATTGGTCACCACGCCCGAAGGCGATCGTATGGTGTACAAAGGGTTAGAAACCGTGCGCACCGATTGGACGCCGCTGGCTCAGACTTTTCAGCAAGAACTTTATCAACGTATATTCCAACAGCAACCCTATCAGGACTACATTCGCGATTACGTGGCGCAAACCCTGAACGGCGAGCTGGATCATCTGCTGGTTTATCGGAAACGGCTGCGAAGAAAGCTGGATGATTATCAGCGCAATGTGCCACCTCATGCCCGTGCGGCTCGTCTGGCCGATGAGTTTAATCGTCAGCAAGGACGCCCTTTGCAATACCAAAACGGCGGCTGGATCAGCTATGTGATGACCACGTCTGGCCCGGAGCCGCTGGAAATTCGTCATTCCCCCATTGATTACGATCATTACCTCTCCCGCCAGCTACAACCCGTAGCCGAGGCTATACTACCCTTTCTGCAGGATGATTTTACAACGTTGATTACTGGTCAAATGGGACTTTTTTAATCACTTTTCCGTGGTTTTACAGGTGACGACGGGCGCGCCTTCCATTACCATAGCGCCCTTGCCAAATCGCGCATCAATCATAATGTCGTTATTTATCCGTGCAAACGGACTCTGCCACCTACGTCACACAGGTTGTCACGTTTTTTCAGGCAGATTCTTAGGCCATCAGCCTGCGCGGACGGTAAACTATTGCCAGTTAGTTGATAAGGGTTGGCGTCATTCGTCGACAATAAAATTAAATTTATAGTGAATAAAGCCAACCTTATCAAACACACAGACTAGTTAAACAAATAACTGCCCAACCCAAAATCGAGCCGATAATTTATGCCTTTTACACTTGGTCAACGCTGGATCAGCGATACAGAAAGCGAACTTGGACTGGGTACTGTCGTAGCCATCGACGTACGCATGGTCACCTTGCTGTTCCCTGCAACCGGTGAAAACCGCCTCTATGCCAGAAATGACTCTCCAATCACCCGCGTGATGTTCAACCCCGGTGATACCATCAGCAGCCACGAAGGCTGGCAAATGAAAGTGGAAGAAGTCACCCACGAAAACGGATTGATTACCTATATCGGCACCCGTTTGGATACCGAGGAAACCGGCGTAGCAATGCGTGAAGTGTTGCTGGATAGCAAACTCACTTTTAGCAAGCCGCAAGATCGCCTGTTCGCCGGTCAGATCGATCGAATGGATCGTTTTGCCCTGCGTTTCCGCGCTCGTAAATACCAAAGCGAGCAGTTCCGTTTACCGTGGAGCGGTCTGCGCGGCGTTCGCGCCAGCCTGATCCCTCATCAGTTGCATATCGCTTACGAAGTCGGTCAGCGTCACGCTCCACGCGTACTGTTGGCCGATGAAGTTGGTTTGGGTAAAACCATTGAAGCCGGGATGATCATCCATCAGCAATTATTGGCTGGTCGCGCCGAGCGCGTGCTGATCGTGGTGCCGGAAAGCCTGCAACACCAGTGGCTGGTTGAGATGCTGCGCCGCTTTAACCTACGCTTCTCACTGTTTGACGACAGTCGTTATTCCGAAGCGATGCAAGACAGCAGCAACCCATTTGAAACCGAACAGTTGGTTATCTGCTCATTAGATTTCGTACGTCGTAACAAGCAACGTTTAGAGCAACTGGCCGACGCATCCTGGGATTTGTTAGTGGTGGATGAAGCCCACCATCTGGCCTGGAGCGAAGAAGCCCCGAGCCGCGAATATCAGGTTATTGAGCAACTGGCGGAAAATATCCCTGGCGTACTGCTGCTGACCGCAACCCCTGAGCAATTGGGCCAACAGAGCCACTTTGCCCGTTTGCGCCTGCTGGATCCGGATCGCTTCCACGATTACGAAGATTTTGTCAGCGAACAACAGCAATATCGTCCTATCGCTGACGCAGTGACGCTACTGCTGGGCGGCGAGCGTCTGGCGGACGACAAGCTGAATATGCTGGGTGAAATGATTGCCGAGCAGGATATCGAACCGCTGCTGAAAGCGGCAAACAGCGACGGAGAAGACAGCGAAGCGGCGCGCCGCCAGCTAGTCGACATGCTGATGGATCGCCACGGTACCAGCCGAGTTCTGTTCCGTAACACCCGTAACGGCGTGAAAGGTTTCCCGCACCGCGTACTGCACGAAATAAAACTGCCATTGCCAACCCAGTATCAAACGGCGATCAAAGTCTCTGGCATTATGGGTGCGAAGAAATCGCTGGAAGCTCGCGCCAAAGATATGCTTTATCCCGAGCAGATTTATCAGGAATTTGAAGGGGAAAATGCCACCTGGTGGAATTTTGATCCTCGCGTTGAATGGCTACTGAACTACCTGATCGCCAACCGCGATGAGAAAGTGCTGGTTATCTGCGCTCAGGCCGCCACCGCGCTGCAACTGGAGCAGGTCTTACGTGAACGTGAGGCGATTCGCGCTGCCGTGTTCCATGAAGGTTTATCGCTGATTGAGCGGGATCGCGCAGCGGCTTATTTTGCCTCAGAAGAAGACGGTGCCCAGGTGCTGTTGTGTTCAGAAATCGGCTCAGAAGGGCGTAACTTCCAGTTTGCCTGCCAGTTGGTGATGTTTGATTTGCCGTTTAACCCAGATCTGCTGGAACAGCGAATCGGACGTCTGGATCGCATTGGCCAGAACCGTGAAATTCAAATCATGGTGCCTTATCTGGAAAATACTGCACAGGCGATTTTAGTGCGCTGGTATCACGAAGGTCTCGATGCCTTCGAACATACCTGCCCGACAGGCCGAACCATTTATGACAGCGCCTATCAGGAATTGATCGGCTATCTGGCCACGCCAGCCGAACAGGAAGGTTTGGACGAATTTATCCACACCTGCCGTCAGCAGCACGACAAACTGAAGCAACAACTGGAGCAGGGTCGTGACCGTCTGCTGGAAATGCATTCAAACGGTGGCGAACACGGTCAGGAACTGGCCGAGGCTATCGCCAATCAGGATAACGACATCAATCTGGTAAGCTTTGCGCTGAACCTGTTTGATATTGTCGGCATCAATCAGGAAGACCGCAGCGATAACCTGATCGTATTAACGCCATCAGACCACATGCTGGTACCGGATTTCCCTGGTCTGCCGCAGGATGGCTGCACCGTAACGTTCGATCGCGATCAGGCGTTATCCCGTGAAGACGCACAGTTTGTGTCCTGGGAACACCCGATTATTCGCAACGGCCTGGATTTGATTTTGTCCGGCGACACCGGAAGCTGTGCAGTTTCTCTGTTGAAAAACAAAGCATTACCAGTAGGTACTCTGCTGGCGGAGTTGGTTTATGTGGTAGAAGCTCAGGCACCTAAGCATCTGCAACTGACCCGCTTCCTGCCACCGACGCCGGTACGTATGCTGATGGATCGCAAAGGCACCAATCTGGCGGCTCAGGTAGAGTTTGAAAGCTTTAACCGCCAGTTGAATGCGGTCAATCGCCACACCTCAAGCAAGCTGGTGAACGCGGTTCAGCAAGAGGTTCACGCCATGCTGCAACAGGCGGAAGCGCTGGTAGAAGAACAGGCGAAAGCGCTGATCGAAACCGCCAAGCAAGAAGCCGATGAAAAGCTGAGTGCCGAACTGGCACGTTTGGAAGCGTTGAAAGCCGTTAACCCGAATATTCGTGATGACGAACTCGAAGCGCTGGAGCATAACCGCAAAATGGTGCTGGAAAACCTGAATCAGGCTGGCTGGCGTCTTGACGCAATCCGCTTGGTTGTGGTCACTCACCAGTAACACTTTTGTGTAAGAAAGAGCCGGCAACCTCCGGCTCTTTTATCCAGACTGATATGCAATATCGAAAAAACCTCGAATTGCAGCAAGGTGGTAACGGATTGAACATGGAACCCTATAACCCCCCGCGCGATCCCTGGCTACATATTTTGTACCAGGATCAGCATATTATGGTGGTTAACAAACCGAGCGGGTTGCTTTCGGTACCCGGACGGGCACCGGAAAACAAAGACAGCGTAATGACGCGTATTCAGGCTGATTTTCCGGCTGCGGAATCCGTTCATCGTCTGGATATGGCGACCAGCGGCGTGATTGTCGTGGCACTCACCAAAGCCGCCGAACGCGAATTAAAGCGTCAATTTCGCGAACGTGAGCCGAAAAAATCTTATATTGCACGAGTTTGGGGACATCTGGCGCAGGACGAAGGGGTTATTGATTTGCCGCTGATTTGCGACTGGCCTAATCGACCGAAGCAAAAAGTGTGTTATGAAACCGGTAAATCTGCACAAACTGAGTATCTGGTGCTGTCCCGGGATGCAGACGGCAGTACTCGGGTGAAATTATCGCCCATCACCGGCCGCTCGCACCAACTACGAGTACATATGCTGGCGATGGGGCACCCTATCCTCGGCGACGGCTTCTACGCCCCTCCAGAGGCCAAGGCGATGGCTCCGCGCTTACAGCTACATGCCCAGGAGTTATGTATCACTAATCCAGAATTCGGCACGCCTATGCATTTCCGCAGTGAAGCCGATTTTTAAGTGATGAGTAACGGTAAAGTAAGTATCGTGTTTGATGAATTATTAAGGAAGGCGTCCTACCTTCCTTAATATCGAATGAAATGGCACAAAAGTTGCGACCGCAAATTTTATCGATAAGCATCTCAATAAAAATCCGATCTTATTTAAATCCCTTTTCTCGCTTAATCAAATCATAAGCGGACTGAATTTCCTGCGCTTTCTGCTTAGCCATTTCCATCATTTCCGGCGGAAGGCCCTTAGCGACCAATTTATCCGGGTGATGTTCGCTCATTAATTTGCGATAAGCACGCTTGATGGCAACGGCATCATCGCTCGGATTAACGCCTAGCACTTTACAGGCATCAGCCAGAGTTGGCCCTTGCGGTGCCTGCTGGTAGCCCCCTTGAGAGTAACCACCCTGCCCACCAAACTGACGACCACCTTCTATCATGCGAAGAAACTGATCGAACTGGCTGCGGGAAATACCTAGCTCATCGGCAATAACGTACAGTACCTGCCGTTCATTCGGATGGAGCGAACCATCGGCAAAAGCAGCCTGTAACTGAATTTCCAGAAACATCCTAATAAGATCGAAACGACCGAAGCAAACGCTGCGCAATTCACGCAGTTTTTCCCGCAATGGGAAGTCGCTTTGCTTACCTTCACGGAACGCCTGCTGCGCCGCCGTGCGGGCATTTCCATGTAATTGCATACGATCCATCAACTGACTGGCAAGCTGAATATCAACTTCAGTTACGCGTCCTTTGGCTTTGGTCAGGTGCCCCATAACCTGAAATGTGGTGCGAAAAAACAGTGATTGTCGCGTTTGCTGATCGACGAAAAAGCCGCGGCGTCGCGCGGTTCGAGCCTTATCTACCATATGGCCGACGATCAACCCCAGTACTACACCCCAGAAACCAATACCGGACATCAATCCCAATATCAGACCGAGCAGTTTTCCCCAATACTGCATATACTCCTCAATTCATCATGCCGTCAGTCAAATTTTGCATTATCATACTCGGCATTTAGCTCTGTGCCTAACGGCGAGACGTGTAAACGGCCGGATTTAACACTAGCGCAACTCTGATGAGTGAGATAGTCTCAGACCGTTTGCCGGCACGTTGCCCCTGATGACGGAACACCAAAAGCGCGTATGAAAAAAAGATTCCCAACACTGCTGGCCACGTTGATATGGACGGCACTCTATAGTCAGCAATCGCTGGCCGACCTCGCTGAACAATGCATGTTCGGCGTTCCTACCTATGACAAACCGCTGGTTACGGGCGATACCAACCAGCTTCCGGTGCATATCCAAGCGGATAAAACCGAAGGCAATTATCCCCACAGTGCGGTTTTCACCGGTAACGTTAATGTCCAGCAGGGTAACAGCACCCTAACGGCCAATGAGGTTCAGTTACACCAGACACAGGAACCCGGCCAGCCGATTCCGGTGCGAACCGTCACCGCTATAGGTGATGTCAATTACGACGATCCGCAGATTATTCTGAAAGGGCCAAAAGCCTGGTCAAATCTGAACACCAAAGACACCAATATGGATAAGGGCGACTACCAAATGGTAGGGCGTCAGGGTCGCGGTGATGCCGATCTGATGAAACTGCGCGGTCAAAATCGCTATACCATTCTGGAAAACGGTACTTTTACCTCGTGCCTGCCCGGTGATAACAGCTGGAGCGTAGTGGGTAGCGAAGTGATTCATGATCGCGAAGAACAAGTGGCCGAGATCTGGAATGCACGCTTTAAAATCGGGCCGGTACCAGTTTTCTATAGCCCATATATGCAACTGCCCGTTGGCGATAAACGCCGCTCCGGTTTCCTGATCCCGAATGCGCGTTACAGCACCAATAACGGCTTCGAATTCATGTTGCCGTACTACTGGAACATCGCGCCGAACTTTGATGCCACCATTACACCTCACTACATTGAGAAACGCGGCACTCAGTTCCAGAACGAATTCCGCTATTTGCTAGCCCCCGGTGCTGGTACCATGGCATTCGACTGGCTATCAAGCGACCGCGAATATGCCAGCGCAGACAAAGCCAATAATGATAAAGCTCGTTGGCTCTACTACTGGGGCCATTCTGGCGTCATGGATCAGGTATGGCGCTTTAACATCGACTATACCAAAGTCAGCGATCCGACTTACTTTAGAGACTTCACTTCACTTTATGGTTCCAGTACTGACGGCTACGCCACGCAAATTTTTAGCGTGGGCTATGCGCAGAAAAACTGGGACGCTACATTGTCATCCAAACAGTTCCAAGTATTCGCCAATGGCGGCGGTGACTCAAATGCCTACCGCGCCCAGCCGCAGTTAGATCTCAATTATTACAAAAACGATATAGGCCCGTTCGATATGCGGGTGTATGGGCAAGCAGTTAAATTCACCAGCGTGAATCCGAATAATCCGAAGGCGGATCGTTTCCATATTGAGCCATCAATCAATCTTCCTCTGGCGAACGATTGGGCGAGCCTGAATACCGAAATCAAGCTGATGGCAACTCACTATCAGCAAGATATTCCCACTGGTTTTTCAAGTAATTATGTGGCGAATAACGGTGGTGTGGCTCCAGAACTGCAAGATTCAGTCAATCGCGTTCTGCCACAGTTTAAAGTCGATGGAAAAGTGGTATTTGACCGCCAGATGGATTGGGCAGAAGGCTATACGCAAACTTTGGAGCCACGAGCCCAATATTTGTATGTGCCTTATCGCAACCAGGATGACATCTATCTTTACGACACCACTCTGCTGCAAACTGACTATACCGGCCTGTTCCGTGACCGTACATATGGCGGGTTGGATCGCATCGCATCGGCCAATCAGATCGCTACCGGTTTAACTTCTCGCATTTATGATGATGGGCTGGTTGAACGTTTTAACGTTTCCTTGGGTCAAATCTATTATTTCACCCCTTCCAGAACCGGTGATAATAATAAAAACTCAGCCAATATCGACAACAGCAATGATACCGGTAGCCTGGTATGGGCCGGGGACACCTATTGGAAAATTACCGATAAGTGGGGCTTTAGAGGCGGAGCGCAGTACGATACCCGCTTGGGAAGTCTGACTCAGGGTAATACAGTGATGGAATATCGCCACAATGCCGAAACGGTGCTTCAGTTGAACTACCGCTACGCCAGCCCTGAATATATTCAGGCGGCGGTACCTAAGGTGAGAAGCCAGGGCTATCAGGAAGGTATTTCTCAAGTGGGTGCAGTGGCCAGTTTACCGTTGGCCGACCGTTGGGCTATCGTCGGGTCATACTATTACGACACTAAGGCCAATCAACCGGCTAGCCAACTGGTTGGGGTACAGTACAATACCTGCTGTTGGGCGATTAATCTGGGCTATGAGCGTAAAATCAACGGCTGGAACACGCTGGACAATACCAGTAAATATGATAACAAAATCTCGTTTAACATAGAGTTACGTGGTTTAAGCAGCAACCACAGTTTGGGTACCCAACAGATGTTACGCTCTGGTATCCTGCCTTACCAAAGCGCATTCTGATACTGAGTAACACACTGAATTCAGTGAATTTAAACCCGCAACTGCGGATTACATAATGGAAAAGGTATGAAGAACTGGAGAACGCTTATTCTCGGATTGGTGATCGGTGCCAATACCGCGTTCGCAGCACCACAAGAAGTTGATAAAGTGGCCGCCGTGGTTAATAACGGTGTGGTCTTGCAGAGTGACGTCGACGGTTTGTTACAGTCGGTAAAACTCAATGCGCAACAGGCTGGTCAGCAAATTCCTGACGAAGGCACGTTGCGCCACCAGATTCTGGAACGCCTGATTATGGATAATATCCAATTGCAGATGGCACAGAAAATGGGGATTACCGTTTCCGACGAAGCGCTGGATAAAGCCATTGCTGATATTGCGGCGCAAAACCGTATGACAACGGCACAAATGCGCAGCCGTCTGGCCGCTGAAGGGTTAGATTACAACACTTACCGCGCCCAGATTCGCAAAGAAATGCTGACCTCCGAAGTGCGAAATAACGAAGTTCGCCGTCGCATCACCATTTTACCGCAAGAAGTCGAATCACTGGCCAAACAGATCGCAGCCCAGACCGGCGATGACGCTGAATTAAACCTGAGCCACATTTTAATTCCGTTACCGGAAAATCCATCCCAACAGCAGGTTGATACCGCTGAAGACTTGGCAAAAAATCTGGTCGCGGAACTCAAAAATGGCGCGGACTTTGGCAAATTGGCTATCGCAAACTCTGCCGATTCTCAGGCATTGAAAGGCGGCCAAATGGGTTGGGGCAAGCTACAGGAATTGCCAACGCTATTTGCTGAAAGACTGCAAACGGCCAGCAAAGGTCAGGTTGTTGGGCCGATTCGCTCCGGCGTCGGTTTCCATATTCTGAAAGTGAATGATATTCGCGGCACAAATCAAACCGTTTCGGTTACAGAAGTGCACGCTCGCCATATTTTGCTTAAACCATCCGTTGTGATGACCGACGATCAGGCACGCGCAAAATTACAGGCAGCGGCGAATGATATCAAAAGCGGCAAGGCAACCTTTGCCGATGAAGCCAAGCGACTTTCTGAAGATCCAGGCTCTGCGGTACAAGGCGGCGATCTGGGTTGGGCTTCTCCCGACATCTACGATCCAGCCTTCCGTGATGCCTTGATGAAACTGAAAAAAGGCGAGATCAGTGCGCCGGTTCATTCATCTTTCGGCTGGCATTTGATTCAGGTAGTCGATACCCGTCAGGTAGACCGAACCGATGCGGCGCAGAAAGATCGTGCCTACCGCATGCTGTTTAACCGTAAATTCTCTGAAGAAGCGCAAACCTGGATGCAGGAACAACGTGCCGCTTCTTATGTGAAGATTCTTGATGGTAGCGATGCACAAAAATAACCGCATTGTCATTACCCCCGGCGAACCTGCCGGGGTTGGGCCGGATCTGGTGATCACTCTGGCTCAACAGGACTGGCCTGTTGAGTTAGTCGTGTGCGCCGATCCGGCCTTGCTACTTGAACGGGCGGAGCAATTGAAGCTCCCTCTGCAATTGCGGGAATATCAACCCGATGAAGCTGGCCTTGCCCAGCGGGCAGGAACCTTAACTATCCTGCCCGTTGCCGCCGCTCCGGTCACCGCAGGTGTTCCTTCGGTTAGTAACAGCGCCTACGTGGTAGAAACGCTGGCTCAGGCCTGCGATGGATGCTTGCGGGGTGAATTCGCGGCTTTGGTCACCGGTCCGGTACAAAAAAGCATTATTAATGATGCAGGCGTCCCTTTCACTGGTCATACTGAGTTTTTTGCCGAGCGTAGCCTGTGCCAAAAAGTCGTTATGATGCTGGCAACCGAAGAGCTGCGCGTCGCTCTGGCTACAACGCATTTACCGTTGTCAGAGGTTTCTCGCGCTATAACTCGGGATAACCTGCACGAAGTTATCACTATTCTCGATCGGGATCTCAAAACCAAATTTGGCATCCAACAGCCGCATATTTATGTTTGTGGGTTAAATCCACACGCAGGCGAAGGCGGCCATATGGGTCGTGAAGAGCTGGATATCATTATTCCCGCGCTAGACGAGCTGCGTCAGCAAGGCGTGACCTTGATTGGCCCGTTGCCGGCGGATACCTTGTTCCAGCCCAAATATTTGCAACATGCCGATGCCGTATTAGCCATGTATCACGATCAGGGGCTACCGGTGTTAAAATACCAAGGCTTTGGACGAGCGGTAAATATTACCCTCGGTCTGCCTTTTATCCGCACATCAGTGGACCACGGAACCGCTTTGGAACTTGCTGCTACCGGCACTGCCGACGTGGGCAGCTTCAAAACGGCATTAAATTTAGCCATTAAAATGATAAATAACAGCAATGAATAATAGAGTCCACCAAGGGCACTTTGCCCGCAAACGCTTTGGACAAAACTTTTTAAACGATCAGTTTGTCATCGATAGTATTGTTTCTGCGATCCACCCTGTTCCCGGGGAAGCGGTAGTGGAAATCGGGCCCGGCTTAGGCGCGTTAACCGAACCAGTTGCTGCACGTATGGATCACATGACGGTTATCGAGCTGGATCGCGATCTTGCCGCACGTTTGGCCAGCCATCCGCAGCTAAAAGATAAGCTGACGATCCACCAGCAAGATGCCATGAAGATTGATTTTGCCGAGCTGGCAGAACAGGCGGGTCAGCCATTACGCGTGTTTGGTAACCTGCCGTACAACATTTCTACCCCGTTAATGTTCCACCTGTTCAGCTATACTCAGGCTATTCGCGACATGCATTTCATGTTGCAAAAAGAAGTGGTAAACCGCTTGGTTGCTGGCCCAAACAGTAAGGCTTATGGCCGCTTAACCGTCATGGCGCAATATTATTGTAACGTGATACCAGTTCTTGAAGTGCCACCTACGGCCTTCACCCCAGCGCCAAAAGTAGACTCTGCCGTGGTACGTCTGGTTCCTCATGTGAACATGCCTAACCCGGTTGGGGATGTGCGTATGCTGAGCCGCATTACTACGCAAGCTTTTAACCAGCGCAGGAAAACCGTACGTAATAGCTTAGGGGATTTGTTTACGCCTGAGCAATTAACCGAATTAGGTGTCAATCCGACGCTGCGCGCAGAAAACATTTCTGTGGCGCAATACTGTAAGCTGGCTAACTGGCTTTCGGCGCAATCGACACCGCAGGAATAACAGGAGTTCGCCATGATTGAACGGCCCCGTGTGTGTGTGCAGGTACAAAGTATCTATGTGGAAACCCAATCGATACCTGATGAAGAACGCTTTGTCTTCGCCTATACCGTCACTATTCGCAATCTGGGGCGTTCAACGGTTCAGCTGGTTGGTCGTTACTGGCTGATCACCAATAGCAACGGTCGTCAGACCGAAGTTCAAGGTGAAGGCGTTATCGGTGAGCAACCGCTGATTCTTCCGGGCAATGAATTCCAATATACCAGCGGCGCGGTACTAGAAACGCCGCTGGGTACCATGGAAGGGCACTACGAAATGGTTGATCACCTAGGCCAGGCATTCCGTACGGCAATTCCCGTCTTCCGTTTGGCTATCCCGACGCTGATCCACTAATCCGGCCCCGAAAAATATGTCTACCTACCTGATTGGCGATGTTCACGGCTGTATCGATGAACTACGCGCCCTATTGGCGCAAGTTGAGTTTAATACTCAGCAAGACACTCTTTGGTTAACCGGTGATTTGGTCGCCCGTGGCCCCGCATCTTTAGATGTTCTGCGCTATGTTCGCGCATTAGGCCCGGCCGTACGTATGGTGCTAGGCAATCACGACCTGCACTTATTAGCAGTTTATGCTGGCATTAGCCGCAATAAGCCCAAAGATCGCATCACCCCGCTGCTGGAAGCCCAAGACGCCGATGAATTGATTAACTGGTTACGCCGCCAGCCGGTGCTTCAGGTCGATGAGGAATTGAAACTGGTGATGGCCCACGCAGGAATCACGCCACAGTGGGATATTGAAACCGCCCAAACCTGTGCCCGCGAAGTCGAAGCGGTGCTGAGTAGCGACAGCTATCCACTATTTCTGGATGCCATGTACGGCGATATGCCAAACAATTGGAGCCAGGAGCTATCTGGTCTGGCTCGTTTGCGTTTTAGCACTAATGCTCTAACCCGTATGCGGTACTGCTTCCCAAATGGTCAGTTGGACATGATCTGCAAAGATACCCCAGAGAATGCGCCATCACCGCTAAAACCCTGGTTTGATTTGCCTCGGTTGGTTGATCCTGATTATTCCATTGCGTTTGGTCACTGGGCATCTCTGGAAGGGAAAGGCGCTCCGGAAGGTATTTACGCGCTGGATACCGGCTGTTGCTGGGGAGGCGTGCTGACTATGCTGCGCTGGGAAGATAAGCGCTATTTCACTCAGCAATCTTTCCGCGAAAAAGGCACTGACGTCAGCATCGCAGCGGCTAATTAACCTCGTTTAATATGATGAAATGGCACGTATTTATTTGTGCCATTTCTCATTTTTCAGAATGACATTGCGCACCGAACTACTCTTGCCAAAAATTCCTATCCGTAACCGCACTGCTTTGAAGCATGTTGTCGAAGCTGTCGCTCTCGATTGAGGCAGGCCAGATTCCGCCGCCAAGAATTCCAACTAAACCTATTTTATCAATATTATCTGCACGCAGTTCTCGTCCTGCACGATTGATCAATCGATCTTCATTCAATTGCATAACTTCATTTACCATAAGTATTTTCCCTTATTTTTAATTGATAAAAGCAGATGCATAGAAATAATAAGTCTCACTTATGACAAATAAATGACACTCGGAGACTCTCAAAAAAGATAGATCAAAATAATAGTGATTAACAGTTAGCCTTTCTTAGTATTCATTACATTACTCTAGCTATTATTTTCCGTCTGATACTGGCATATTTGGTAATAATCCAACCGGTCAAAAGTACAATATTTCACATCATCAGACTGACAAACGAATTTATCTCCCGTTAACGTCGATGACGTCTTCACCCAAGGCTCATGCCCTTTCAGAGAAACAAAAAAGCCACCGTTTTTTATCGACTCATAATCTTTCATATGCATATCTATAGTTCCAGATTCAAGGGCATAGCTACAGCTAGTTAAAATACCTATAGTCTCAGCGTTACTATTATAAGGATGGTAGGTAGCCCGTAAAAAATGAGAAACTTTTCCATTATTCTCAGCGCCTTGAGATACTCCAAGCCACTGACTATTTGCCGTAAAATATAACCCCATACCATTAGCCCCATCAATTTCACTCGGCTCTGGGCAATGATTGACAGAGGCTGATAACAGGTGGCTATATAGAATAATAGGTAGAATCGTTACCATATTTATTTTTCGCATTTAACACTCCCATTTATATAAAGTAAGAATTAGCATTGAAAGGAAAAATAAATATATCAACCAGATTGAACTCTGGCATTTTCTAATTTAATAACGAGAACCATAATAATAGACAGGCATTTTTTGATAAAAAAAGGAGGCCATATAGGCCTCCTATTGAATTAATCCAGTTCGGTAAAAACTAGCGACGCTCTAATATCTCAAAGCAATAGCTATGTGAATTAGCTTCATCTGCATCGTGGAACTCACTGAATGAAGATTCCCATTCATCAGGTTCATAGTCAGGGAAATGTGTATCGCCCCCAACTTCAGCATCGATGTGTGTCAGGTACAAGCGATGTGCGCGATCGAGGAACTGGCTATATACCCGCCCTCCGCCCATAACCATCACTTCTTCAACGTCACCGGCTAAAGCCAGCGCTTCGTCGATTGAAGTTGCCCAGCTGACGCGGCTGTCGGTGCCCGACTGGCTGCTGATAACGATATTCAGACGGCCAGGAAGTGGACGACCAATAGATTCAAACGTTTTGCGACCCATAATTACCGGTTTGTTCAGCGTGTTACGTTTAAACCACGCCAAATCAGCCGGTAGGTGCCACGGCATGGCATTTTCCATACCAATAACACGATCTGCCGCAAGTGCAGCGATCAGGCTGATAATCATTATTAAACCCTGTAGGCTAAGTTAGCCAGTCCCGAAAAATTGCTCACACTATACGTAAAGCCTTATCAGCCGTCGATAGTCATAATCAGGCTAACAGCACATATAAGACAGCTCTTAGCGATGGGACTGCTGACCTCGGAAAAAAAGCCTATACACTCGGGCGCTTACGATAAAGCCATAATCCTGGCAAGGATAAACCTATCGATAGTGCGCCAACAATAAATGAAGCTTTTAAGAAATTGGTAACCATCGTTGACATCAACTCCTCGGTGTATCCCAAATGGGATATTTCTACCACCGAGATCATCGCAGTATAGGCAGAAATACCGGGAAACATCGGGATAACCGCAGCGACCGTAAATACCTTCGGGTGCGCGAGTAGCCAGCGCGACCAGCTAATACCAATCACGCCTATCAGGATTGAAGCCACCAGCGACGCCAATTCGATATTCATACCAAAATGCATCATCAGCATACGCGAACCGTGACCGATAGCGCCCAACAGTGCGCAATAACGTAATGCCCGAATCGGAACGTTAAACACCATCGCAAAACCCAATGCCGGAATGGCCGCCAGCGCCATATCTTGCAGCAAAGCCCATAATAAACTCATGCCCATCCCCGCAGCCCCCACAGTGCCATGGCGATCACCACGCCAATACAGGTCGATAACGTCAACAGGCTGGCCATTGCCCAACGAGCCAGTCCGGTATTCACATGGCCTTTAAACATATCCGCGACCGCATTAATCAGCGGGAATCCGGGAACCAACAGTAAAACGCTGGCGGCCATTGCTACGCTGGAAGCCTGTTCAAACTGAGGTAAGCGCATCAGCAAACCTGATGCCGAAGTCGCAACGAATGCCGTAATACAGAAGTTAATCAGAGGATTCATATGACGAGCTGTCAAACTTTGCCGCACAAACATCGACACGCCGCTGGCGATAAAAGTGATAGAAAAGGCATCCCAACCGCCGCCGTTTAGCATACTAAAGCACCCGCAGGACAAAGCGACCATCGCTACCACCAGCCAACGTGGATAACGTAGTGGCCGAATATGATCTAAGCGTTTTGCAACATCCTGAGCATCCAGCAAACGGTGTTCAGCTAAAATAACAATATGCTGTACTTCGGTCACAACCTGCATATTAATGCCGCGATCGGTATTTTTTCGGGTCGAGGTCAGGCAGTTCCCTTGGCTAATAGTCGTTAATACCACCGCGTTAGCAGAGATCGAGCTTTCAACGCTATCCATTCCCAAGGCAATCCCCAGACGAGCGGAGAGTTGTTCTACCAACATGCTTTCTGCGCCATGCTGTAACAATAACAGGGCACATTGTATACATAGCCGGGTAATCTCCCGCTGCTGCTGATGGGGTATACCCTGACAAATTGCATTCTCCTGGCTCATCATTCTGTATCGATACCTGTCAAAAGAGTGAAACGTTGATTTTAATTTCTTACCCATTAAGGTGATGTCAGGGAACTGGGACAGCGCTATTATTCACCTATTACCCTGCTACATTGCGGAATTCCCTGATGCTCGAAACTTCATTATTTGTTGCCACTATCGCTACTTTGGGGATGCTTTCTCCCGGCCCTGATTTCTTTCTGGTCATAAAAAATGCCGCTCGCTATCGTCGTTCTGCCGCCATGATGACCGCATTTGGCGTTATTTGCGGCGTGGCGACTCACATGTCTTACTGCGTAGCAGGCCTGGCGGTGGTTATTACCACTACCCCGTGGTTATTTAATTTCCTGAAATATGCCGGTGCTGTCTACCTAATTTGGGTAGGTATTCAGGCGCTTCTCTCACGCGGAGAAAGCAAAATGAATATCAGCCATTTGCCACAACAAACTATCAAGATGAAGAATGCCTTTCTGCAGGGCTACCTTTGCAACCTGCTAAATCCCAAAGCAACGCTATTCTTTCTCGCGGTATTCACCCAGATACTTCAGATTAACTCCGGTATCGGCGAAAAACTGTGGTACGCCTCGATCATATTGGGATTAGCAGTAGTTTGGTGGCCAATACTGGTCATTTTGATCCAAAGCGCTCCGGTTCGGCGCGGGCTGGCGAAAGCACAAAAACTGGTGGATAAGGTTCTCGGCGGTTTACTGATTGGTCTGGGTATTAAAGTCGCCCTGAGTTGATTCACTTTGTTTCAGTCACAAAAAAGGCGATGTTTCCATCGCCTTTCAATTTTGCGCTTACCCAGATTAACCTTTCATTTGCTTAATCTTGGCATGCATTTCCTGCACTGAAATCACTTGCTCGGTTGGATCCGCATTCAGCGCCATTGCCGTCGCGAAACCACCGTTTAACGTGGTGTCATAGTGCACTTTATACTGTAAGGCACTGCGACGAATCAGCTTGGAGTCTTCGATAGCCTGACGTCCCGCCGTGGTATTGACAATGTAGGTGTACTCGCCATTCTTAATACGATCCTGAATGTGAGGACGGCCTTCATGTACCTTGTTGACCAAACGTGGATTTATGCCCGCTTCCCCTAACACCACCGCAGTACCATGGGTTGCATCCAGTTCGAAGCCTTGTTTCAGCAGCTTGGCAGCCAAATCAACCACGCGAGCTTTATCCCCTTCGCGCACCGACAACAGCGCACGACCACTTTTCTTCATACCGGACTGGCTGCCCAGCATCGCCTTCGAGAATGCTTCTGCGAAGGTACGGCCAACGCCCATAACTTCACCGGTTGAACGCATTTCTGGCCCAAGAATCGGGTCAACGCCAGGGAACTTATTAAACGGCAGTACCACTTCTTTTACCGAGTAATATGGCGGGATGATTTCTTCGGTTATCCCTTGCTCTGCCAGTGATTTGCCAGCCATAACTCGAGCGGCAATCTTCGCTAATGGCATACCGGTGGCTTTAGAAACGAAAGGTACGGTACGAGCAGCGCGTGGGTTCACTTCAATCAGATAAACTTCGTTGTTCTTCACCGCGAACTGGACGTTCATCAAACCGCGAACGCACAGTTCAAACGCCAGCTTCTCAACCTGCTGACGCATAACATCCTGAATTTCTTTGCTTAGCGTGTAGGCTGGCAATGAACAAGCTGAGTCACCGGAGTGAACCCCTGCCTGCTCGATATGCTCCATAATTCCGCCGATCAGCACACGCTCACCGTCGCAAATCGCGTCCACATCCACTTCCACCGCGTCATCGAGGAAACGATCCAGTAATACTGGTGCATCGTTAGACACGCTCACCGCATTCTGGAAGTAACGGCGCAGGTCGGTTTCGTCATAGACGATTTCCATTGCGCGGCCACCCAGTACATAGGAAGGACGCACCACCAACGGATAACCCAAGCCGCTAGCCTTATCTACCGCTTGTTCGATAGTGGCAACGGTGGCGTTAGCCGGTTGCTTGAGACCCAGACGATTCACCGCCTGCTGAAAACGCTCACGGTCTTCTGCGCGGTCAATGGCATCAGGGCTGGTACCGATAACAGGAACGCCGGCAGCTTCCAGTTCGCGAGCCAGTTTCAGCGGAGTCTGGCCGCCGTACTGTACGATAACACCCTGTGGCTTCTCAATACGTACGATTTCCAGCACGTCTTCCAGCGTCACTGACTCGAAGTACAGACGGTCAGAAGTATCGTAATCCGTGGAAACCGTTTCAGGGTTACAGTTCACCATGATGGTTTCGTAACCGTCTTCACGCAGCGCCAGCGAGGCGTGAACGCAACAATAATCGAATTCAATCCCCTGACCGATACGGTTAGGACCACCGCCCAACACCATGATTTTCGGACGATCGCTGGTTGGGTTAGATTCGCACTCTTCCTCATAGGTTGAGTACATATAGGCTGTATCAGTAGAGAATTCTGCCGCACAGGTATCCACACGTTTGTAAACCGGATGCAGGTCAAATTTGTAGCGTAGCTTGCGCACTTCGCTTTCGGCTACGCCAACCAGTTTAGCCAGACGCGCATCAGCAAAACCTTTACGCTTCAACTGGCGCAGGAATTCATAATTCAAGCCGTTGATACCGCATTCAGCTACTTTCTCTTCCAGACGAACCAGTTCTTCAATCTGCACCAGGAACCAGCGGTCAACGTTGGTCAGGTTGAAAACGCCGTCTACGGACATACCGGCGCGGAACGCATCGGCGATGTACCAGATACGCTCTGCGCCAGCGTCTTTCAGCTCGCGGCGAATCTTGGTCAGCGCTTCCGGATCGTCCAGGCTGACTTTTGGATCAAAGCCGGTCGCGCCCACTTCCAGACCACGTAAGGCTTTCTGCAAGGATTCTTGCTGAGTACGGCCAATCGCCATCACTTCGCCGACCGATTTCATTTGGGTCGTCAGGCGGTCGTTGGCACCGGCAAATTTCTCGAAATTAAAGCGAGGGATTTTGGTCACAACGTAATCGATGGAGGGCTCAAATGACGCCGGAGTACGGCCACCGGTGATATCGTTGGTCAGTTCATCCAGCGTGTAACCTACCGCCAGCTTGGCGGCAATCTTGGCAATCGGGAAACCAGTTGCTTTGGATGCCAGCGCCGAAGAGCGGGATACGCGCGGGTTCATCTCAATAACAATCAGACGGCCAGTTTTTGGGTTAACCGAGAACTGAACGTTGGAGCCGCCGGTTTCCACGCCGATTTCACGCAGTACCGCCATCGAGGCGTTACGCATGATTTGATATTCTTTATCCGTCAGAGTCTGCGCTGGCGCAACGGTGATGGAGTCACCGGTGTGGATCCCCATAGCGTCGAAGTTTTCGATGGAACAGACGATGATGCAGTTGTCGTTTTTATCACGCACCACTTCCATCTCGTACTCTTTCCAGCCGATCAGAGATTCGTCAATCAACAGTTCTTTAGTTGGAGACAAATCCAGACCGCGCTCGCAGATTTCTTCGAACTCTTCACGGTTGTAGGCAATACCGCCGCCGGTGCCTCCCATGGTGAAGGACGGACGAATGATGCAAGGGAAACCCACGTCAGCCGCAACGGCCAGCGCTTCTTCCATATTGTGAGCGATGCCGGAGCGCGCCGTATCCAGACCGATTTTCTTCATCGCGATATCAAAGCGACGGCGGTCTTCTGCTTTATCAATGGCGTCGGCGGTGGCACCAATCATGGTCACGCCAAACTCGGCCAGCACGCCCTGACGTTCCAGTTCCAACGCACAGTTCAGCGCGGTTTGGCCGCCCATGGTTGGTAATACTGCGTCTGGACGTTCTTTTTCAATGATTTTGCGAACCACTTCCCAGTGAATCGGCTCGATGTAGGTCGCATCGGCCATTTCCGGATCGGTCATGATGGTTGCCGGGTTGGAGTTCACCAAAATAACCCGATAACCTTCTTCACGCAGGGCTTTACAGGCTTGAGCACCTGAATAATCGAACTCACAGGCCTGTCCGATAACAATCGGGCCAGCGCCGAGAATCAGGATGCTTTTTATATCTGTACGTTTTGGCATGGTCTTAGCTCCTGATTACTTGCTATTAGTGCTTGCTGATGATGATGCGCGGTAGGCTTCAATCAGTTCGATAAAGTGGTCAAACAGCGGAGCGGCATCATGTGGCCCCGGGCTCGCTTCAGGGTGCCCCTGGAAGCTGAACGCTGCTTTATCAGTACGATGGATACCTTGCAGAGAACCATCGAATAACGAAGTGTGGGTTGTACGTAAAGTGGCAGGTAATGAGGTTTCATCCACCGCGAAGCCGTGGTTTTGTGCGGTAATCATCACGCAGTTGCCATCCAAATCTTTCACCGGATGGTTGCCGCCGTGGTGGCCAAACTTCATTTTTACCGTTTTTGCGCCGCTGGCCAGTGCCAGCAGTTGGTGACCTAAACAGATTCCAAAGACTGGAATATCGGTTTCGAGAAAACGTTTAATCGCGGTAATGGCGTAGTCGCAGGGTTCCGGATCGCCCGGGCCGTTGGACAGGAAGATCCCGTCTGGATTCAGCTTCAGCACGTCTTCCGCCGGAGTCTGTGCTGGAACAACCGTCAGACGGCAGCCACGATCCACCAGCATACGCAGAATATTACGCTTTACGCCATAATCGTAAGCCACTACATGGAAAGGTAATTCTTCAGCTTTTTTCGCCGCCGGTAGTTCGCCTTCCAGCGTCCAGCTCCCCTGCAGCCAGGTGTAAGCTTCTTTGGTCGTGACCTCTTTTGCTAAATCCATCCCTTTCAGACCGGGGAAAGCTTTAGCTTTTTCCAGTGCCACAGCCGCATCCGTCAGGTCGCCAGCGATGATGCAACCGTTCTGAGCGCCTTTCTCACGCAGTAAACGAGTCAGCTTACGGGTATCGATATCTGCAATCGCAACGATGTTGTGGCGTTTGAGATATTCGGATAAGCCTTCTTCATTACGGTAGTTGCTGGCAATCAGTGGCAGGTCGCGGATAACAAGACCTTGGGCGTGTACTGCGGAGGATTCTTCATCGGCGGCGTTGGTGCCGACATTGCCGATATGGGGATAAGTAAGAGTAACGATCTGGCGGGAATAGGAAGGATCAGTGAGGATTTCTTGATAACCGGTCATCGACGTATTGAAGACCACTTCCCCCACTGCCGAACCTTCTGCCCCGATGGCCCGACCGTGAAATTGGGTTCCGTCTTCGAGAACCAATAGCGCTGACTTAATCAAAACACCCTCCAAGGAATAAACAGTCACATTATCTGCATATTAATTCAGAATTAACGATCTAAATCAATGCAAAAACCGCCCTCAAAGCTAATTTTTGGCAAATTGGGCGCATTTTAATGATGAGCTAGGCTCTTGTCTAGCCAAAGTACCATTTTTTCTTTGTTTTTTGCCCATCTCGCCAAAATAGTGGGTTTATGGCGGCAAAAATACAAACTAAGTTAACATAGTAAACGGTTGCGAGGGTGATAGAGTGAATTTTAACGTATTCGGAGAGAGAAAAGGCAAATTGGCAATGATAGGAGTCGTAAAATTTCAATAAAACGCTGAAAAACACATTAAAAAACACAAAAACAGCCATCTAATAATAAAATAACCACTTAACACTTAAAATAACAAAATAAAAAAGAGCGATAAAAATATCGCTCTACTATCAGATAGTTATGATAGGAATAACCACATCACAGCGGTACATTACATATTATAAATCGTTTAAACCCAAGACATCTCGCATATCAAACAATCCTTTATCCTGAGTTGATAGCCAGATTGCGGATTTAATTGCTCCATTAGCAAAAGTCATACGACTGGTCGCTTTATGGGTGATCTCAACCCGTTCGCCAATATCTGCAAACATCGCAGTATGCTCACCCACAATATCCCCCGCACGGACGGTAGCAAAACCGATAGTCCCTTCCTTACGCTCGCCGGTATAACCTTCGCGACTATAAACGGCGCAGTCTTTTAAATCGCGCCCTAACGTTTCCGCAATCGCTTCTCCCATCGCCAACGCAGTGCCCGAAGGCGCATCGACTTTATGGCGGTGGTGAGCTTCAATAATTTCGATATCGGCGTAGTCACCCATGACTTTAGCGGCCTTCTCTAACAGCTTGAGGACCAGATTGACGCCTACGCTAAAATTGGCCGCAAAAACAATCGCAATATCTGCCGCCGCGGCGCTAATCGCAGCTTTGCCAGCTTCATCAAAGCCAGTCGTACCAATAACCATACCTTTTCCGTGCTGGCGGCACAGAGCCAAATGCGCCAACGAGCCTTCTGGACGAGTAAAGTCCACAAGGATATCAAAGCTGTTTATTGCTTCGGCAACATCATCTGCCACCTTGATATTTAGCAACCCTATACCGGCCAGTTCGCCGGCATCAGTGCCTACCAGTGACGAACCTTTGCGCTCCAGCGCAGCACCCAGAGTTACTCCAGGAATTTGATGCACGGCCTGAATCAATTGTCGCCCCATACGGCCACCGGCACCGACAATAGCGACACGAATTGCTGAATCAGTCATAAATCCTCTTGTTGTTTTATATCAGCCCTGATCAGGGTTCAGATTAGCGGTCTGTCACTGAGTCTGCCAGACTATTTAAGCTGTATTAGAAAAAAATGATATCCGCTCATTTTTATCAGTGAAAGCACTTAATTACTCATCTATTGCAGGTAAAAAGCGCCGGCGCATCGGATAATCAGATGGAATTCTCTCAATTTCTGCATAACAAACCGAAAACGGGCAAATTTTCAGCGCTGCATCTTTACGCATATTCATGCATTTTCAAGGAGTAGCCAGAAGAAACTCATTTAACATTACTGTATCCAAACCGTTACCTTGGGTTTTCTTTTGCCATAAAAAAAGCAGCCCCAAGGCTGCTTTTTTATATTCGGCTAACTTAGTCGACCTGCTTTACGTTAACCCTAAGCTCTTTTGGCACTTCGAAAACAATATTCTCTTCCCTGCCACTCAGTTCAATCGAGTGACCCGCCCCCAGATCTTGCAGGCGAGCAATGACTTGCCGTACCAGAATATCCGGCGCTGAGGCTCCAGCAGTCACACCGATGCAGGAAACATTGTTCAGCCAAATTTCTTGTATATCATCAGCAGAGCCAATGAGATAAGCCGCTTTGCCCATCCGTTGTGCCAGTTCGGCTAAACGGTTCGAGTTAGACGAGTTTTTCGAGCCGACGACCAAAACCACGTCCGCTTTATCCGCCAGATTGCGCACCGCTTCCTGTCGGTTAGTGGTAGCGTAGCAAATATCATCTTTACGCGGACCGATAATCTTAGGGAAGCGTTTATGCAGCGCATCTATCACTTCAGACGTATCATCAACCGACAAAGTGGTTTGCGTCATAAAGCACAGATTATCTTCGTTTTTTACTTCCAGCGTCCACACGTCCGCTGGCGATTCAACCAGATACATTCCCCCTTCCGGGTTACTGTATTGCCCCATGGTGCCTTCCACTTCCGGGTGGCCCGCATGTCCAATCAGAATCGCCTCTTTGCCCTTACGGCTGGCACGAGCCACTTCCATATGAACCTTGGTCACTAACGGACAGGTCGCATCAAACAGCATCGTCAACTGGCGCGAGCGGGCTTCTGCCCGAACGGCCTGGGAAACGCCATGGGCAGAAAATATCAGAATAGAGCCATCTGGCACTTCCGATATTTCCTCGATAAAGATCGCTCCGCGCTGGCGCAGGCTATCCACCACGTAGCGATTATGCACCACTTCATGACGAACATAGATCGGCGCGCCGTACATCTCCAACGCGCGTTCTACAATGCTGATAGCTCTATCGACTCCGGCGCAAAAGCCTCGTGGATTAGCCAGCAGTATTTGCATGAGATTCCTCCTGTTGAGGATCAATCTCCAGCACTTCTATATCAAAGCTGATAGATTGACCGGCCAACGGATGATTGAAATCAACGGTGACGGATTCTTCAGCCACTTCACGCACCACGCCCGGCATTTCACTGCCGTCTCGGGTGGTAAACAGCATGATAGTGCCCGCATCCGGCAAGCCGGTTTGAGCAAAATCACGTCGACTAAAGTATTGAATCAGATCCGGGTTTTCCAGACCGAACGCCGCTTCCGGTGGCAAAGTAAAGGCATGCTTGTCACCAATCTGTAGGCCAAGCAGCTCTTCTTCCAACTGATCGGATAAGCTGCCATCGCCTAAGCGAAATAGCGCAGGCTTACCGTGTGTGCGCGTGGATTCAGCCGTAGAGCCATCTTCCAGTTTCAGCGTAAAATGCACCAAAACGGCACTGTTATCCTGTACCCGGTCTGACATATTACTCACCTTTCTTTGGTGCGGCTTTTTCTGAAGGGCTTAAAAACCCTTCAAATACCACTAGCGCTGCACCGATACAAATAGCCGTGTCGGCCAGATTGAAGATCGGAAAATGCCAGTCATTAACGTAGAAATGAATAAAATCGATAACGACGCCATGTACCATACGATCAAATAAATTGCCTAAGGCACCGCCGATAATCAGCGCATAAGCACAGTTTATCAGACGTTGTTTGCCGCTGGAGCGGTACATCAGTACCGCCAGCGTCACCGATATACCGACGGCGATCAGCGCAAAGAACCAGCGCTGCCAGCCATCTTTATCCGCCAGGAAGCTAAACGCCGCCCCCGGATTTTGTGCATAGGTCATATTAAAGAAAGGGATCAGAGGGATCGACTCTCCCAACGCAAGGTGAGTCATCACCCACTGCTTGCTCCCCAAATCCAATGCCACCACCAATACCGCCAGCCACAGCCAGCGCAATCCGGTCGAACAAATCGGCTTACTCATTAGGCAAACTTACGCTCTTCGCCGTCACCGGCCACGTTAGTAACACAGCGACCACATAAATCTGCGTGTTCCGCTACCAGACCGATATCCTGCGTGTAGTGCCAGCAACGCGGGCATTTCTCGCCATCGGCTTTCTTGAAGGTGATTTTCAGGCCGCTGATGAGTTCACTTTGCTGTGCATCATCCCCTGCTGCAGCGTAATCCGCTACGTGAGCGCCGGAAGTCAGCAATACAAAACGCAGCTCATCTTGCAGGCTGTTCAGACGCGCCGCCAGTTCAGGTTCGGCAAACAGAGTCACATCCGCTTCCAGAGAGCCACCGATGCGCTTATCGCTACGAGCCTGTTCCAGAACCTTATTCACTTCGCCACGGACTTTCAGCAGTTCGTCCCAGAAGCTGTCGTTCATGCTTTCAGTGCCGGTCAGGCCAAACAGCCCCTGATACCATTCTTCAGTGAAGACATACTCTGGACGCTCGCCCGGCAGTTGGTTCCAGATCTCGTCGGCAGTAAAGGACATGATCGGCGCCATCCAGCGCACCAGCGCTTCGGCGATATGGAACAACGCGCTTTGGCAGCTACGGCGGGCAACGCTGTCGCCTTTCGCCGTGTACTGACGGTCTTTAATGATATCCAGATAGAACGAGCCCATTTCGACCGAACAGAACTGCATCAGACGCTGGACAACCAGATGGAAATCATAATTTTCGTAAGCTTCGATGATGCCAGCCTGCGCCGCCTGCGCGCGACCTACCGCCCAGCGATCCAGTACCACCATATCTTCCGGCTGAACCATGTGCTGAACCGGATCGAAACCGTTCAGGTTAGCCAGTAGGAAGCGCGCGGTGTTACGGATACGACGATAAGAATCGGCAGAGCGCTTCAGAATTTCATCTGACACGGCGATTTCGCCGGTGTAATCCGTCGAAGCCACCCACAGACGCAGGATGTCGCCACCCAATTTGTTCATCACATCCTGTGGGCTGACGGTATTACCGATGGATTTGGACATTTTGCGGCCCTGGCCATCAACGGTGAAACCGTGAGTCAGCACCTGGCGGTAAGGCGCTTTGCCTTTGATTGCAGTTGCAATCATCAGTGATGACATAAACCAGCCGCGATGCTGGTCAGAACCTTCCAGATACATATCCGGAGCATAGCCGTTAAATTCAGGACGCACGTCAACCACTGAAGAATGGGTTGAACCTGAGTCAAACCAAACGTCCAGCGTGTCTGGTACTTTCATGTAATCGTCGGCGTCCGCACCCAGAATTTCCGCGGGATCCAGATCCCACCACGCCTGAATGCCATCCTGCTCTACACGCTTCGCCACTTCTTCCATCAGCTCAGTGCTGCGCGGATGTAGGGCTTCAGTTTCTTTGTGTACAAACAGAGACATCGGCACGCCCCAGGTGCGCTGACGGGAAATACACCAGTCAGGACGGTTGGCAACCATGGTCTCAATACGCGCTTGACCCCAATCTGGAATCCACTGCACGTCTTTGATTTCTTCCAACGACTGCTTACGCAGACCTTTCTGATCCATGCTGATGAACCATTGTGGCGTCGCGCGGAAGATAATCGGCGTTTTGTGACGCCAGCAGCACGGGTAGCTGTGAGACATTTTCTCTACGTGCAGCAAAGCGCCTTTCTCACGCAGTAGCTCAACGATCATATCGTTAGCTTTGAAAACAAATACGCCGTCCAGCATTGGGTAAGTGCCGGTGAGGTAGCAGCCGTTTGGCCCTACCGGATTCGCCACTTCCAAACCGTATTTCTGACCGATTACAAAGTCGTCTGGGCCGTGGCCAGGAGCGGTATGAACCGCACCGGTACCGGCATCCAGAGTCACGTGATCGCCCAAAATTGCCGGCACGTCGAAATCCAGGAACGGATGACGGAAACGCAGCAGCTCGAGATCCGCGCCCTGGCAGTTGCCCAACACAGTCCACTCGATGATTCCGGCGCGTTTCATCACGCTTTCCACCAGATCGGCAGCCAGAATCAAATTCTCGTCGCCCACTTTCACCAGCTGATACACAAATTCTGGATTCAGTGAAATCGCGCGGTTAGCTGGCAGAGTCCACGGCGTGGTTGTCCAGATCACCAGAGAAATCGGGCCGGTAACGTCAGAAACGCCAAATTTCGCGGCAACGGTGGCTGCATCAGCGGCGTTAAAGCGCACGTCGATAGACGGAGAAGTCTTATCGTAATATTCCACTTCCGCTTCGGCCAAAGATGAACCACAGTCGGTACACCAGTGCACCGGCTTAGCACCTTTGTGCAGATGGCCGTTATCGATGATTTTACCCAGTGCGCGAATGATGTTGGCTTCAGTTTTGAAGTCCATCGTCAGGTAAGGATGATCCCAGTCACCCAACACGCCCAGACGGATAAAGTCCTTTTTCTGGCCTTCTACCTGCTCTGTCGCGTACTTACGACAGGCCGCACGGAACTCGGCCGCGGTGACTTTTTCACCCGGTTTACCAATCAGTTGCTCAACTTTCAATTCGATAGGCAGACCGTGGCAGTCCCAGCCTGGAATATAAGGCGAGTCAAAGCCGGCCATACCTTTCGATTTAATAATAATGTCTTTGAGAATTTTATTAACCGAGTGACCAATATGAATATTGCCGTTCGCGTACGGAGGGCCATCGTGCAAAATAAAGGACTTTTTACCTTTCTTGGCCGCACGAATTTTCCCGTACAAATCCTGCTCATACCAACGTTTCAGCATCTCAGGTTCGCGTTTTGCCAGATCGCCGCGCATCGGGAACCCTGTTTCCGGCAAGTTCAGGGTATTCTTGTAGTCACTCATTAGATTCTCGGTTCCGTTTTCGGCTAGAAATATTAAACCGGTGTCTTTAGCCCGAAGAAATTTCGGGCCGTCACCACATCATTGGCGATTTGCTGCTTCAAAGCATCGAGGGAAGCAAACCGCTGTTCATCACGCAATTTTGCGCGCAGCACCACATCAATGTGGCGCCCATAAAGATCCATAGTTACATCAAGCAGATGAACCTCCAGCTGCTGGCGAATGCCGGCAACGGTCGGCCGCGTGCCGATATTGGCAACGCCGGGTAACGGCTCTGGATCCAAGCCATACACTTCAACCGCGTACACTCCTTTGACCGGAGCGACTAAACGTTTTAACGGTAAATTCGCCGTAGGAAAACCAATGGTTCGCCCCAGCTCATCACCATGAACAACCCGTCCAGAAATGCTGTAAGGGTGCCCAAGCAACGTTTCTGCCAGTGACAAATCGTCATCATGCAGCGCCTGACGAATCGCCGTGCTGCTAATGCGTAAGCCACCGTCACAGAAACTGTCGGTGCTGATAACATCGAAACCGTACTCGGCACCAGCCTGCTGCAACAGTCGGAAATCCCCCTGACGCCCGGCGCCAAAGCGAAAATCATCCCCAACCGCCAGAAACTTAACGCCGAGCTTTTCTACCAGTAACTGAGCCACAAAGGTCTGGGCCATATTGGCAGCAAAACGCGGTTCAAATTTAACGCACAATAAGTAGTCAACGCCGGCCTGTGCCAAATATTTGGCTTTATCACGTAAACGCGTTAACCGGGCCGGTGCTTTTTCCGCTGCGAATAGTTCCAAAGGCTGCGGCTCAAATATCATCACCATTACCGGTAGCCCTAAGCGCTGACCTTCGCGCTTGAGTTGCTCCAGTAATGCCAGATGCCCACGATGGACACCGTCGAAATTACCGATAGTTAGCACGCAACCATGGTGGCGTGCCCGGATATTATGTATACCGCGAATTAGCTCCATAGCTGGCTCAAAACAGTGGAAATCGCCGGATTATACCTTGTACAGCGGTTAAGGTTAACCCGCGATTGGCACCTTTACTCCAATAGTCATAGCAATTTACCGATAATACGCAGTTAAAACACTTTTACGCCAGTTTATCCTGTAGAATGCGCGAGCAGTTGGATACAGACCCCCCGTTAAGACTTTTGCAAAAACCATCGCCGAAGGCTTAATAGGTGAGGCCGGTGGAATTTTCTTTCGAAAGACTGTATTCCACCGCTCGAAGCTGGTAAAATCCCGCTCCATCACAACGTAGCAAGTGCCGCCCGTACAAACGGCGCTTATTTGCACAAATCCATTGACAAACGAAGGCAAAAAGGGCATATTCCTCGGCCTTTGAATTGTCCTCAATAGAATATATTTGGGAGTTGGACCTTGGCTAATATCAAATCAGCTAAGAAACGCGCCGTACAGTCTGAGAAACGCCGCAAGCATAACGCTAGCCGTCGCTCAATGGTGCGTACCTTCATTAAGAAGGTATATGCGGCAATTGCAGCTGGCGATAAAGACGCGGCGCAAAAAGCATTTAATGAAATGCAACCAATTGTGGATCGTCAGTCCTGTAAAGGTCTGATCCACAAAAACAAAGCAGCGCGTCATAAGTCAAACCTGACAGCGCAAATCAACGCAATGCAGTAATGCATTAAGTTGACTGCTTGTAAAAAGACCGGCCTAGGCCGGTTTTTTTATATCTGCAATTTGGTCACAGATTCAAATCTTAGGTCGCCCTACCAGTTTATCCTACCCGATAATCTGATAGAGCATCCTCTTTGCTGACTACGTTCTTATCTATCAAACCGACTTTCAGCGGTTAAATCATCAACAGTCAAACTTTCGGCTATTAAATGCCCAGCGATTAAACTTTAACCACTGAGCTTTCAACTGTTAAATAATGACGTGAAATCTTTATTACACACACGCTGTACCGCAGGATGCTGAATCATTCGTTCTGCAAAGATAACGTAATATTCTTCATGCACATTATCTAAACGCCCGATTTCCACAACCTGTTCATTTGAAAAGATATCATCGGCATACATAGATGGCGCGACAAAAATTGCATTGTGATAGACCCCAAACGCCTTCATCAATGCGGCATCATCAAACTCGCCCAGAATCTCAACCTGAATTCCTTTGCTGTTTATCCAGTTCAGTAACTTGCGCCCAAGCATAGAACGGCGACCTGGGATTAACAAACGACGCTCCTGCAAACACGCAGGAAAAGGCGCTTCCGGTATTGGCTGACGGCAATAAAAACTCACGCTGCACTCGCCCAGCTTAACGGAAAACAGCCCTTCTTGTTGGCTGGAATCTACCGGACAGTCAGACAAGATCATATCCAGCTTGTGCTGACTTAACTGCTCTAACAACATTTCGTGGGTAGATTCGAAGCAGCGTAAATGTATCTGCTCGTTATCCACCACGGCGGTTTCTAATACTCGGCTAACCAATCGTTTGGATAACGCATCGGCCACGCCGACGTCAAACAGCAGGTTAGATTCTTTACGGTAATTAACGATATCCAGCATTTCATGGCTAAGCATGAACATTTTATCGGCGTAACGAAAAACCAACTGGCCTAACTCTGAAGGTACCAGCCCGCGCCCTTGGCGTTTAAATAGTTTCCCGCCCAAGCGTTCTTCCAAGGCTTTAATCTGACCAGTAATGGTCTGTGGCGTGAGAAACAATGCTTCCGCCGCTCCAACTACCGAGCCTTCCTTACACACCTGCCAAAAATAGTAGAGGTGGTTAAAATTGATATGTGACATTCGCATGCAGTGATCTCCTTAACGTATCGCCCGATAGGGTGATCAATTTCCCGAGCGATCAACTTCCTTTGTTCTGAGATCAAAACATAATGCGATCTCGGGAACCCATCAAGCAAAACTGCCGACGTTGTAAAAGAGCACTACATCGGCAGTTCGGCCTATTCCTTCTAATGATTTACGACAATTATTTTGCGGTAACGGCCGGCGTTTTGTTCGGTAAAACCAAGCGTAGCAGTGTGTATCCCACAATCGCTGCGGCTGTAGAACCCAGCAATATACCTAAGCGAGAGTAAGTGCTCAAAGCTTCGCTTCCACCTTCGAACGCCAGTGAAGCAATGAAGATAGACATAGTAAAACCGATACCGCACAGCACTGACACTGCAAAAATCTGTTTAAAGTTAATGGATTCCGGCAGTTTGGCGATGCCAACCTTCACCGCGACCCAACTGAAGAGGAAAATCCCCAACGGCTTACCAATAAACAGCCCGCTGGCAATCCCCAAAGGTAGCAACGACGTCAGTCCCGCAAGCGAAACGCCTTCAAGAGATACGCCCGCGTTAGCGAAAGCAAACAGCGGTAAAATCAGATAAGCCACCCACGGATGCAGCCCGTGCTCTAAAGATTCGGAAGGTGAAGACTTATCTTTGGTATGCAACGGAATCATAAAGCCGACAATCACACCGGCCAGCGTCGCATGAACTCCGGATTTCAGAATACTCACCCACAGAATCAGGCCGACAAGTAGATAAACCGAGGTTTTCCCGACTCCGCGCCAGTTCATATAAGCCAAGAGCGCAATCGCTGCGGCTGCCGCGCCCAATGCGGCCAGAGAAACATCCTGAGTATAAAAAAATGCGATGATAATAATGACGCCCAGATCGTCAATAATCGCCAGCGCCAGTAAAAACACTTTCAAACTGGTTGGAACGCGGTTACCCAATAGCGCCATCACACCGAGCGCAAAGGCAATATCCGTTGCCGCTGGAATAGCCCACCCCTGACGGGTAACTTCATCTGCACCGTTAAATAACAGATAAATCAACGCCGGAGCCAACATCCCGCCTAATGCCGCGATAGCCGGAAATACCGCTTTATCACGGCCAGCCAAAGAACCTTCCATCAGTTCGCGCTTAACTTCCAGCCCAACGACCAAAAAGAAGATGGCCATTAAACCATCATTAATCCACAGCAATAGCGGTTTACTGATATCCAATGACGCAATTTTTACCGCGACCGGAATGTCTAAGAACGTTTGATAAATACCCTGTAGTGGGCTGTTAGCCATCAGTAAAGCAACCACCGCGGCCACGATCAAAATCATGCCCCCGGCCGCTTCTAGTCGTAAGAATTGGCGAATAATATTTGTCACAATGAATACTCCCTACATCGGACAGAGAAACCAACCAAAGAGATTGGCAAATAATTTACAAATTCTAGGCTAATTATTAACTCGAAAATAGTCGTTTTTATTGCATTAAACACTCGGATAAACCGAGCAATTAATGATTAACATCACGTTGCAGCTGCTAGTATTGGCGAAAAAAATCCCCGGTATATACCAGGGATTTAGTTTCCACTACCTAATCATAGGTTCTATGATTAACGGGTCAAATCATCAAAGAATTTTTTCACACCGTCGAGGAAGCTTTTAGAGCGTGGGCTGTTTTTCTCGCCCGCTGCACCACCGAAACTTTCTTCTAGTTCACGCAGTAACTGTTTCTGTTTCTCGCTCAAACTTACCGGCGTTTCAACGACTACACGGCACAGCAAGTCACCCTGGCTGCCCCCGCGAACTGATTTAACGCCTTTACCGCGCATACGGAATAATTTACCGGTTTGCGTTTCCGCAGGAACCTTCAGTTTAACCCGGCCATCCAGCGTCGGTACTTCAATTTCACCGCCCAGCGCTGCCATTGCAAAGTTAATTGGCACTTCGCAATACAGATTATTGCCTTCACGCTCGAAGATCGGGTGAGCTTTCACCTGAACCTGAACGTACAAATCGCCTGATGGTGCGCCGTGTTCACCAGCTTCACCTTCGCCCGCTAAACGGATACGGTCGCCGGTATCCACACCCGCCGGGATCTTAACCGAAAGGGTTTTGGATTTTTCAACGCGGCCATGACCATGACATTTGTTGCACGGATCTTTGATAATTTGGCCCCGGCCGTGGCAATGAGGACACGCCTGTTGCACGGTGAAGAAGCCTTGACGCATCTGTACCTGACCTGCACCATGGCAAGTCGGACAAGTGATCGGAGAACTGCCTGGTTTTGCTCCGCTGCCGTGGCAAACATCACACTCGTCTAACGTTGGAATGCGGATTTCTTTGGTTACACCACGAACCGCTTCTTCTAACGTCAAATCCATATTGTAACGCAGGTCGGAACCACGACTGGCGCGCTGCTGACGACGACCGCCGCCAAAAATGTCACCAAATACATCGCCAAAGATATCGCTAAAATCAGCGCCGCCGCCAAATCCGCCGCCGCCGCCCATACCGCCCTGTTCAAAAGCCGCATGGCCATATTGATCGTAAGCAGCGCGCTTTTGCGCATCGGTCAGGATTTCGTAGGCTTCTTTAACTTCTTTGAATTTACCTTCGGCGTCCTGTTCCTGATTACGATCCGGATGGAATTTCATCGCCAGGCGCTTATAGGCCTTTTTGATTTCACGCTCATCCGCCGTCTTGGGGACGCCTAAAATCTCGTAATAGTCTCTCTTCGCCATTCTGTTTTTCCTACCCTTAACATGCGTGCACGGGCGTAGAGTTTCCTCGACGCCCGTGCTGGTTTCCAGCAACAGTATCTCTTACCACTGCTGTGCCCGCTTAAGGGCTATTATTTTTTGTCTTTTACTTCTTCGAATTCGGCGTCAACAACGTCGTCTTCTTTCTTCGCGCTGGCATCGCCCGCTTCGCCGGCTGCCGCCTGCTGCTGCTGTGCCATTTCCAGCAACTTGCCAGAAACCTGGACCAGTGCCTGAGTTTTCGCTTCGATTTCCGCTTTGTCTTCGCCTTTAACCGCTGCTTCCAGCGCTTTCAGTGCATCTTCAATGGCAGTTTTGTCTTCTGCTGGCAGTTTGTCGCCAGCTTCTTCCAACTGTTTACGAGTGCCATGAATCAGGTGGTCAGCCTGGTTGCGAGTCTGAACCAGCTCTTCAAACTTACGGTCTGCTTCAGCGTTAGCTTCCGCATCGCGTACCATTTTTTGGATTTCTTCCTCGTTCAGACCTGAAGATGCCTTAATGGTGATCTTCTGCTCGCGACCGGTATTTTTGTCTTTCGCAGACACATGCAAGATACCGTCGGCATCGATATCGAAGGTAACTTCGATTTGTGCCATACCGCGAGGCGCGGCCTGAATGCCATCCAGGTTAAACTGCCCCAGAGACTTGTTGTCCTGCGCACGTTTACGCTCACCCTGCAGCACATGGATGGTTACCGCAGACTGATTGTCTTCTGCAGTAGAGAACACCTGGCTGTGCTTAGTAGGGATGGTGGTGTTTTTAGTGATAAGCGGAGTCATCACACCACCCATTGTTTCGATACCCAGAGACAATGGAGTAACGTCCAACAGCAACACATCTTTTACTTCACCAGACAGAACGCCGCCCTGAACTGCTGCACCGATAGCAACGGCTTCATCCGGGTTCACGTCTTTACGTGGTTCTTTACCGAAGAAGTCAGCAACTTTCTTCTGAACCATTGGCATACGAGTCTGACCACCGACCAGGATAACGTCCTGAATGTCAGATACAGACAGACCTGCGTCTTTCAGAGCCACTTTCAGCGGTTCCATAGAACGGTTAACCAAGTCTTCTACCAGTGACTCCAGTTTTGCACGAGTCACTTTGATGTTCATGTGTTTTGGACCACTGCCATCAGCGGTGATGTATGGCAAGTTAACATCAGTCTGTTGTGCAGAAGACAGTTCAATTTTCGCTTTTTCTGCTGCTTCTTTCAGACGTTGCATCGCCAACGGATCGGTACGCAGATCCATACCTTGGTCTTTCTTGAATTCTTCAACCAGGTAGTTGATCAGGCGGCTATCAAAGTCTTCACCACCCAGGTGGGTATCACCGTTGGTTGCCAGAACTTCGAAGGTTTTTTCGCCGTCAACTTCATCAATTTCGATGATGGAGATATCGAAAGTACCACCACCCAAGTCGTAAACCGCGATAGTACGGTTGCCAACTTCTTTATCCAGACCGTAGGCCAGTGCCGCTGCGGTTGGTTCGTTGATGATACGTTTCACTTCCAGACCCGCGATACGGCCAGCATCTTTAGTTGCCTGGCGCTGAGCATCGTTGAAGTATGCAGGTACAGTAATAACCGCTTCAGTTACTGGCTCGCCCAGATAATCTTCAGCCGTTTTCTTCATTTTCTTCAGCACTTCAGCAGAGATCTGCGGTGGTGCAATTTTCTGGCCTTTCACTTCCAGCCATGCATCGCCGTTATCAGCAGCAACGATTTTGTACGGCATGATGTCTTTATCACGCTGTGCTTCTTCGTCCTGGAAACGACGACCAATCAAACGCTTGATTGCAAACAGGGTGTTCTGTGGGTTAGTAACAGCCTGACGCTTAGCAGGTTGACCAACCAGAGTTTCACCATCTTGGGTATACGCGATGATAGAAGGCGTTGTGCGGTCGCCTTCGCTGTTTTCCAGCACGCGTGCTTTTGTACCATCCATAATTGCTACACAAGAGTTGGTAGTACCCAAGTCGATACCAATAATTTTACCCATCTAAAACGCCTCCACGAAAAAAGTCATAATCGGTCAAGTTACTAATCTATATATGGGCGGATTTCTAATTTTCAACTGCCAAATATTTACTGACAATTTTCCGCTAACCACGATTAGTCACTGCGGTTGGGAATAAGATGGGGCCATGAAAACCATCATCAAGGGGGGAGATGAAAAAAAATTACTTTTTATCGCACTCAAGATCATTGTTTCCGGTCGAACAGATCATTATGATGCCGCGCGCACTGAGGGAATAGACGACTTTTTACTCATTCAGGCGATTTATACTTATTCGGATATTTATCCATTTTTTTAGCAATCTGTTATTGCAGAGGACTTATGAACACCAACAAGTTGGCGAATCCTGGCCCGCTAGGCCTGATGGGCTTTGGGATGACCACCGTCTTGCTCAACCTGCACAACGCGGGCTTCTTCCCCCTGACTTCCGTTATCCTGAGCATGGGGATTTTTTACGGCGGTTTGGCACAAATTCTGGCTGGTCTGCTGGAATATAAAAAAGGGAATACCTTTGCCGCGACTGCATTTACTTCTTACGGCGCATTCTGGCTGAGTCTGGTCGGCTTGCTGATGCTTCCTAAAATGGGTATGGCAGAAGCCACTGACGCACAGTTCCTTGGCGTTTACCTCGGGATCTGGGGCATCTTTACCCTGTTTATGTTCTTCGGCACCTTGCCAGCCAACCGCGCGCTTCAATTCGTGTTTGCCAGCCTGACACTGCTGTTTGCCCTGTTGGCTATCGGTAACTTTACCGGTAATCACTCGCTGCTGGTGTTCGCTGGTTTTGAAGGCATCATCTGCGGTGCCAGCGCGATTTATCTGGCAATGGCTGAAGTATTGAACGAACAATATGGTCGCACAGTGTTACCGATTGGCGAACCACGCTAGACTTTGCCTAAGCAACCGATAGTTTAATTACAGTTTGCTTGAAAATTCATATCCCAAAAACTCTGAATGTTTATATTCGGAGTTTTTTTATTTTTACTTTTTTATATTTAAATCTAAATTACATAAATCTCAAATTAGCACTGCTAAATAATAAAATAGAGAAATAAAAATAGATAAAGCAAAGAAAATACGCATCATATAGTATTGAAACCCTGTCGATGATATGAAACATAAAAATCAATAACATCAAAGGGAGAGCCTATGCGTATAGTTACAAGACTATTAGCAAGCATCATATTAATAATATCGCAACCATCCTATTCAGACGAAACAAAAGTCTGTTTTTATGAACTCGACAAATTTGAAGGGGAATCATTTTGCTCCGCAGAAAGGGAATCAGGCTCTATTTATAATGATGGCTTTGATAATGAGATAGCATCAATTTCTATCCCACCAGGTATGGTGCTCACCCTTTATAGTGGCATTAATTTCTCTGGTACAAAAACAAGAGTGAAACATGATATTAATCTACCTGAGTTAATAGCATTAGAATTATATAATAAAATAGGCTCATATCAGGTAGAACCTGCAATCTGTTTTTATACAGAGGATGATTTTCAAGGTGAAAGTACTTGTTTAGCATCACATCAGAAAATAGATTTATATAGCGATCCAGAAATCATTATTGAATCTGGACAAAAAGAATTACCTATTCCTAATGATAGAATAAAATCCATCAGCATTCCGCCTGGTATGCTCGCAACTGTATATAAGAATGATAATTACAATCCTCCTTTTTTCGGGTTAACAGAGAGCGTCAATGACAGCGATTTACAAGCGCTGGAAATGAGCAATGTCATCACTAGCATTAAAGCATCAGAAAAAGAAGGTATTAATTGTGATCAACGATGTGTTGTTATAAATAACTATAAAATAAACATCACTAAAGCATTTGGTCAATACTGGACTGATGAACGCTTACAAAACAAACAGGTTCTACTAGAGTTTGATAGTAAAGGTACGAATGGAGGCGATAAGTATAGCATCAAAATTTCTGGTGGCCCGAATATTAGCATAAGTAACAGGGGCGTTATGTTTTCTGATCGAAAAATGAAAAATAAGTTTTATTTTGATCACTACAACAATATCGATAACTTAGCTTTTATTATACAAATAAAAAAAGACACAATACAACTTCAATACATGCAAATGTTGGAGAGTAATCTAGTAGATATTTCTCCCATTATTTCTTTTGGTTGGGATAATGATGCTTCATCATTTACAGATACAGATACAGATACAGATACAGATACAGATACAGATACAGATACAGATACAGAAATAATCATAACCAACCACAATAAAGATAATCCTTTAGTTCTCGCAAAATCTATACTCACCGCAGATACAGGTGATAAGTATTTGGAAAAAAGAGATGTGGCACAAACCAGTAAAATACTATGCGCCTTTACTCCTTTTTTAAATATCTATAACTATCTAATGCAAGATACATGTCAACAATTGGATGGTATTGTATTCCGTGCAGATAAATATTTTAGCAGTAATACACAAGGTAAAACTTTACATATTGCTGGAAGCAGTAGTCCACTGAAGAAAAAGCCGTCAAGAACACCAGCGTTACAAATACAAGAAATTTTTGATCATTATATGACATTAACTTATATCGACACCAATCAACATGGTCAGGCACTGAGTCTTCCTGCTGTAGCAAAAGCCTGTAGAGTGTCTCTTTACTCTCTACTTAATTCTCGTCAAACACGTCAAATAAGACCTCACTGTATTGAATGGACGCTGGATATTATGACTGACTTCACCTTATTATTCGGTCATAGTCCCGAAACTTGGAATGCCGCATTTTTTGGCAGAATCCTAGATTCCATCATCCGGACAGGAAATATAGGTGTTACAGTAGAAAATAAAGAGACAGGGAATCGATTAGTTCAGTCTATAAAAGAAAAAATAGCTGAGAAAAACACAGAAAATACGCTTGATCATATTAAAACAGCATTTGACTATGCTCAACTCAATTACTTAAATTATAGTTTCTCTTCTTCTTCTGATGAGTCGCCCTCTCAGATAGAGCTATTACCCTTAGGTATTTACGAGCTATTACTAGAGACATTTGTCTATAGAGATACGCCTCCAATAATAATTTCGCAGGGTGAGCCCGTTGTGCAAAATGATACTGAATTCGAAATAGAGATAATCCCAACGCTAACACCGGAAGAAGAAGAAAAGCTTTCAGATAGTGAAGTTAAGAATGCTCGAGCCATGCGTAAAAAGCTGAGTGAAACTATCGCGCAATGGGGGATGCAGTACCAAGGAACGCATATCGAACAAGATATCAAAGGTTCCAGTGCGGATTCCAGTGCAGATTCCAACGCGGATTTCGGCGCGGATTCCGGCGCAAATGAAAATAACAGCGCCCTCAGTAGACTCCTCCATGCTGGGCATATCGTTACAGGTATTATCCATCGTAGATTAAGGCTTCAACGCCCCGGTGAAATCTATGTGGTAGTCAAACTACAGGGAAAAATTATCGCGGTTGTTCTTGCCGACCGTTTTAACAGCAAAGATGAAGTTGAACTGGTTGCATCAGCAACACTACCAGATTATGTCCTATTTCCCGATCGCGACGGTACAGTCAGAGGAGCGGGGACCGCAGCGGTTAGAGCGCTGGCAAGATATTTACAACAACAAGGCGCTAGAACATTATTTTCTGAAGTTATTTCGCAACCCTCAGCTCGTGTTAAGCAAAAAGTTGGTTTTAATTTCAAGCACGAATTTTAAATTATACGAGTTAAAAATAGCCCATGATGTATGGGCTATTTATTTAGAATAATCATCTAATTGGCGGTTATCTACTCAGCCAGAACCCTCTTTGACAACTGTACATTCAGATCACTATTAATATCATTACGTAAATATATCCCCAACAGGAACCCGACCACTGATAACAGCAACATATAATAGGCAGGTGCCATAGGCGTAACTTTCATCAATAACGTGACCAAAATAGGTGTCAACCCGCCAAAAATGGCGTATGCCACATTGTAGGAAAATGAAATTCCAGTAAACCGGATTTCTGCCGGAAAAGCCCGGACCATCACATAAGGTACCGCACCGACAATCCCCACGCTAAATCCAGCAAAGGTATAATGAGTGAACAGCTTGACAGGATCGGTTAAATCAGCCTGATAAAACGACCAAGTCGCTACCGCCAGTAACACGCTGCCGACGATAAAGGTTTTACTCGCGCCAAAGCGATCAATGGCCAGCCCAGAGAGTATGCAGCCGCAGACCAGCGCCACAATCGCCACGCTATTCGCCTGCATCGCCAGCGCCGACATCACGCCGTACTGTTTTTCCAGATAGGTTGGCGTCAACAGGATAACCACCACGATTCCAGCGGACAGCACCCAGGTCAGCAGCATCGAAACCACGATTTCTTTTTTATGGTTAACCACGACCGATTTCAAGGGCAAACCCTCTGCCAGCGCTTTCTGCGCCTGCATCTCTTTAAAGATCGGCGTTTCCTGTAACCAGCGGCGAAGATACATAGCGAACAGGCCGAAAATACCGCCGAGGAAGAATGGAATACGCCAGCCGCCGTTCATCATTGCCTCGGTGCTTATGGTGGTTTTCATCCCCGCAGCCACCAGAGAGCCTAGCAGAATGCCCGCCGTCAACCCGGCGGTTAAGGTGCCGCAGGCAAAACCAACGCGTTTACGCGGTACATGCTCGGCCACAAATACCCAGGCGCCCGGAACTTCTCCACCGATAGCCGCGCCTTGCAATACGCGCATCAGCAGCAGTAACAACGGTGCGGCAATACCGATAGTGGCATAAGTTGGTAGCAGACCAATGGCCAGCGTCGGCAAAGCCATTAACAGAATACTCAGGCTAAACATCTTCTTACGACCAACCAAATCGCCGAAGTGCGCCATGATAATGCCGCCCAATGGTCGCGCCAGATAACCGGCGGCGAAAATACCAAAGGTCTGCACCTGACGTAGCCACTCAGGCATATCGGGAGGGAAGAAGAGTTCACCGATAATCGCGGCAAAAAATACGTAGATAATGAAGTCATAAAACTCTAAAGCTCCGCCCAAAGCGGCTAACGTCAGAGTTTTATAATCTTGCCGATTCAATCGGCGATTGTGCTGTTGATCCATAAGACACCGTGATAAGCCAGAGTATTGAGTTAAAAATATTACAACTCTTTGTAAAGTAAAAATTACTATACCGTACAAAAATCCTCACATGCTTAGAATGGTATCTTATGTCAGAAACTATATGAATTTAGATTTTTGTATCACGTAAGGCACTTTTAGGACGGAATGCTGCTACCACCTGACTGTTGGTTTCAATGTACGGGCCATCCAACAATTGAATGCAATATGGGACACTGGCAAAAATCCCATGAACCAACACGTTGCCTTCCGCGTCTTTTACTCCTTCCAGCGTTTCTTTTATCGCCTTAGGCTGGCCGGGCAAATTCAGTATCAGCGCCTGTTTGCGAATCACGCCAACCTGGCGGGATAAAATCGCTGTGGGAACAAAGTGTAGACTGATTTGGCGCATTTGCTCGCCGAAACCGGGCATTTGACGATCGGCGATGGCCAGAGTCGCATCCGGCGTCACATCGCGACGCGCCGGGCCCGTTCCGCCGGTGGTCAACACCAAATGGCAGCCCATTTCATCCACCAGCTCACACAGGGTTTGCTCTATCAGCGTTTGCTCATCGGGGATTAAACGGGTTTCGAGGGTAAATTCACTCGTTAAGGCACTTTTTAACCAGTCTTCCAACGCTGGCAGGCCTTTATCCTGATAAATCCCATTGGATGCCCGATCGGAAATGGACACTAAACCTACACGCAATGTATGCATACAACGACCTCAATGAAAAAATCTTTCTCTGTGGGCGGGATGATACTACGCGACGCTATTACCTCAACCCTCTCAACTCACAGAATCAAGTATAGTTTTGTTCCGTCACAGAGCAGAAATAGGCGAGCTTCAGACGTAAAAAAGGCGGCTTACGCCACCTTTTTCGTTCAATGTTGCCTGCCGGTATAAAATTACAGCAGATCGGCAATCATCTTCTCAAGTTTGCCCTGATCGACAGCAAACTTGCGGATACCGTCAGTCAGTTTCTCAACGGCCATTGGGTCTTGGTTGTGTTCCCAGTAGAACTCAGCCTCAGTCAGCGGCGCTGGCGCAGCGGCAATGTTGCCGGTGTAAGACAGTTTACGCTCCAGTGGGCCTTCGCTTTCCGCCAACTCTTTCAGCAGAGTTGGAGCGATGGTCAGACGGTCACAGCCAGCCAGTTCGATGATTTCACCAATATTACGGAAGCTTGCGCCCATCACCACGGTTTTGTAGCCGTGTTTTTTGTAATACTGGTAGATTTCTTTAACGGAAATCACGCCCGGATCTTCGTTTGGTGCGAACTCTTTCTTGTCGCCGTTCGCTTTGTACCAGTCCAGAATACGACCAACAAACGGAGAAATCAGATATACGCCCGCTTCAGCACAAGCACGCGCCTGAGCGAAGGAGAACAGCAGAGTCAGGTTACAGTTGATGCCTTCTTTCTCTAACTGCTCGGCGGCGCGGATGCCCTGCCAGGTAGAAGCCAGCTTGATCAGGATACGGTCTTTGCTGATGCCCGCATCACCGTACATTTTAATCAGGCGTTTGGCTTTTGCTACGCTGGCAACGGTGTCGTAAGACAGACGCGCATCAACTTCGGTAGAAATACGGCCTGGGATCAGCTTCAGAATTTCCAGACCGATGTTAACGGCCAGCTTGTCACCCGCATCGATGACTTGCTGCGCTTTATCACTGCTTTGCTCGCGAGCCCAGGCGATAGCGTCGTCAATCAATTTACGGTATTCAGGAATTTGAGCCGCGTTCAGGATCAGAGAGGGGTTAGTCGTGGCATCTTGCGGCTGATACAGTTTCATCGCCGCAATGTCCCCGGTGTCAGCTACAACGGTAGTCAATTGACGTAGGGAAGTAAGTTTATCGGTCATGTTGTCGTTTCTCATCGTTTGTGCATGAACTTTTGGCATTCTGCAACCCAGCCTTTTCTTGATAATAACACGCAGAAGCCCCGGTGCAAGGCAGTTCAACTGTTTAAAAAAACACCGGTCGCGCCGACTTCTCCGAGCAACCGTTTTCGCCTGCGAAAAGGCGTTGAACCCCGTGGATTAATAACAACTTGGTTCATTATCATGATGCTGAGACGATTTAGCCACGCGATGCTTCCTATCTTAGCAATTGACCATTCTTCGTTTGGTTACCGCTCGCTTTTTGCTACAGTGTGCCAATCTGGATAAACAGGATGTCGTCATGCTTATTATTATCTCTCCGGCTAAAACTCTCGATTTTCAAAGCCCATTGGCTACCCAAACCTACACTCAGCCCGAGTTGTTGGATCAGTCTCAGGCTCTGATTGAGATTTGCCGTGAACTGACTCCGCCCCAGATTGCCAGCCTGATGAAAATCAGCGATAAATTGGCTGGATTAAATGCCGCCCGTTTTAGCGAATGGCAGCCGAAATTCACGCCGGCAAATGCCCGTCAGGCGATTCTAGCGTTTAAAGGCGATGTTTACACCGGTATGCAGGCGCAGGATTTCAGCGAAGAAGATTTTGCCTTTGCTCAGAAGCACTTGCGTATGCTTTCCGGGTTATACGGCCTGTTGCGTCCGTTGGATCTTATGCAGCCATACCGTCTGGAAATGGGCACCAAACTGGCTAACTCACAGGGTAAGGACTTATACGCCTTTTGGGGGAATACCCTGACCGAGAAACTGAATCAGGCGATGGAACAGCAAGGCGATAACGTACTGATTAACCTGGCTTCGGATGAATACTTTAAAGCAATAAAGCCGGCTAAACTGAACGGTACGCTCATCAAACCGGTATTCCTGGATGAGAAAAACGGTAAATACAAAATTATCAGTTTCTACGCCAAAAAAGCCCGCGGGTTGATGAGCCGCTTTATCATTCAGAACCGGTTGAGTAAAACCGAGCAATTGGTGGATTTCAATCTGGAAGGCTATCAGTTCGATTCGGGACTCTCGGCGAAAAACGAGCTGGTCTTTAAACGACCCGAGCAGCACTAAGCTGATTGATGTACTATTTATATATAAAAGTCATATAGAAAAGGGCCAATCGGCCCTTTCCTGCTTTAGTTAGTTCGCTGTATTTTGCAAAACGCGCTAGCTTATTTCGGTAATGCCATCAGGAACGCGCGCAGTTGATCGTAATCTGCCGGTAAATCACGAGATAACAATGGCATTGATGCTCTGACAGCCAACTCTTTCGGCAACGGTAATTCCTGCGCCAGAATCGCTTCTACGCTCTCTTTAAACTTCGCCGGATGCGCTGTCCCGAGGAACAGGCCGAACTCGCCGTCTTGCAGCTGATCGCGCAACGCGCGGTAAGCAATGGCGGCGTGAGGTTCAGAGATATAGCCCATTTCAGCCAGTTCCCGCATGGTTTCTTTGGTCACTTCATCGCTAATGGCTGCATGACCCAGTTCTTTCAACTGCCAAATCTTACGGCGGAACAGCTCTTCTACTCGCGGCCAGTTATTCGGCTGGCTGACGTCCATCGCGTTGGATAAAGTTGCTACGGTAGCCTTAGGCTGCCACTGACCGTTAACCAGGAAGCGCGGTACAGTGTCATTAGCGTTAGTCGCGGCGATAAAGCGTTTCACCGGCAACCCCAAAGACTTCGCCAGCAGACCTGCGGTCAAATCGCCGAAGTTACCGCTCGGTACCGAAATCACCAATTGGTTACGCGCTTCCTGCGGCAGCTGCGCCACGGCCTCGAAGTAGTAACAGATTTGAGCCAGCAAGCGGCTGATATTAATTGAGTTAGCAGAGTTAAGGTGCAGTTCTTGTTTTAACTCTTCGTCATCAAAGGACTGTTTTACCAGCGCCTGACAGGCATCGAAATCACCCTCGATAGCAACGGTATGAATGTTACCACCCAAGGTGCAGAACAGTTTTTCCTGCAACGGGCTAATTTTACCGCGCGGGTACAGAATCACCACTCGCACGTTTTTCAAACCGTAGAATGCATGAGCTACCGCTGCACCGGTGTCGCCAGACGTGGCGGTCAAAATGGTAACGGGCTGCTCACCGGCTACTTCTGCCAGCATCTGCGCCATAAAGCGCGCGCCGAAGTCTTTGAATGCCAAAGTTGGGCCGTGGAAAAGCTCCAGAATCGAGACATCGTTTTCGACCGGAGCCACTGGCGCCGGGAATTCAAAAGCGGCTTTAACGCGTTTGGTCAGGGTTTCAGGAGCTATTTCGTCGCCGATAAAAGCGGATAAAATGCGGCTGCTGCGAGTCACAAAATCCTGATCTAGCAAGTTATCAATTTCGGTCAGTTCAAACTCTGGCAATTCCAGCGGAAAAAACAGCCCCTGATTCTTACCCAAGCCTTGCTTGATGGCCTGCGCAAAGCTGACCTGCTCATTATGATCTTTAAGGTTGTAGAGTTTCATGCGTTATCCCAATAGTCGTGCGCCTGCGGTATCCAGACGGCAAATATGAACAAAACCTTCGTCGTTTTGCAGGTAGTTTTTTTGCAGCCAATCCGCCATGCGTTGCGCGGTGGCGCTTTCGTTGCACACCGCAAACAGGGTTGGGCCGGAACCGGAAATTCCGCAGGCCAGTGCACCAATATCCTGTGCGGCCTGACGCGCTGCGGCAAAGCCCGGCAGCAGTTGCGTACGATAAGGTTCCGCAATGACATCTTTCATCAGTTTAGCGGCTAACAGAGGCTGCTGCGTGTGGCTGGCGTGGATAAAACCGGCCAGATTACGCCCGTGGCTGATGCAATCCTGCCGACGATATTGTGCAGGCAAAATCGCCCGCGCTTCAGCGGTAGAAACTTTAATTCCCGGATAAGCCATCACCCACAGCCAATCGTCAAAGCCGGGCACCGACTGACTAATGCAATCCGCTTGCTCCAAAATCAGCTGTAGCCCCCCCAGATAGCAAGGCGCTACGTTATCGAAATGCACGCTGCCGGACACCCGCCCTTCCAGCTCGCCCATCAGACCAAGCAGAGTGACCTTATCCAGTGGCTGGCCGCAAAATTCGTTCATCGCCATTAAACCGGCGACGACCGAACAGGCGCTGGAGCCCAAGCCGGAACCTATCGGCATATTTTTTTCCAACCGCATTGAGACCGGGATCTCCTTGCCTATTTCCTGACAAAAACGCTGCCAGCACTGATAAACGATATTCTCTTTTGGATCGACAGGCAGCTTACTGAAGAAGCGCCCTTCATTCTGCAAACTGAAACTGTCTGCTGCCGTTACGCTAACGCAATCGCCGAGCAAGGAGCCATCCACGGGTGAAACCGCCGCACCCAGCACGTCAAAACCGACGCTAACATTGCCAATCGATGCCGGAGCATAGACCTTAACCATAATTAAACTCCCAGCTTCCAGGATAATGTGCGTAACAAATCGGCAAATACGCCAGCTGCGGTAACATCGTTACCCGCACCGTAACCACGTAAGACCAAAGGAATTGGCTGGTAGTAACGAGTGTAGAAGGCTAGCGCATTCTCACCATTTTTGACTTTATACAACGGATCGTTGTCATCGACCGCATCCATACGAACCTGACAGCGGCCGTCTTCAATCACGCCGACATAGCGCAACACTTTGCCCTGCGCGGTTGCATCAGCGACCCGACGAGCGAACTCTGCGTCTAGCGATGGCAGGTGTTTCAGGAAGCTTTCCACATTGCCGCTGGCATCGAAAGATGGTGGCAATACGGATTCAACTTCAATGTCAGCCAGTTCTAATTTGTAACCCGCTTCTCGAGCCAAAATCAATAGCTTACGAGCAACATCCATCCCGGAGAGATCATCGCGCGGATCGGGCTCGGTATAACCTAAAGCTTTGGCTTGCAGCGTAGCTTCTGATAACGACATGCCTTCATCCAGTTTACCGAAGATAAAGGACAGCGAACCGGAAAGGATGCCGGAGAAATGCACCAGCTCATCACCGGCGTTCAATAGGTTTTGCAGATTCTCGATAACCGGCAGGCCTGCGCCCACATTGGTGTCGTACAGGAATTTACGGCTGGATTTAGCCGCAGCAGCACGGAGCTGGCGGTAATAATTCATCGATGAGGTGTTGGCTTTCTTATTCGGCGTCACGATGTGGAAACCATCGGACAAGAAATCGGCATACTGATCGGCCACGGCCTGACTGGAAGTACAGTCCACAATAACCGGATTCAGTAAATGATACTCCTTAACCAGACGAATCAAACGGCTCAGGTTGAAAGGCTCCTGAGCCGCGCCCAGTTGCTCCTGCCAGTTCGCCAAATCAATGCCGTGGACATTGGTCAGCAACGCTTTAGAATTGGCAATCCCGCAGACGCGTAAATCAATATGCTTTTGCTTCAGCCAAGGCTGCTGACGGTGGATCTGCTCGATCAACGCACTGCCGACGCCGCCTGCGCCAATCACAAACACTTCAATAACCTGATCGGTATTAAACAGCATTTGGTGGCAAACCCGCACGCCGGTGGTCACAGAATCATTATTCACCACCACGGAAATGGATCGTTCGGAAGAACCTTGTGCAATAGCGATAATATTGATATTGGCTCGCGCCAGCGCGGAGAAGAAGCGCGCTGAAATACCGCGCAAAGTACGCATACCATCGCCGACAACGGAGATAATCGCCAGCCGCTCCATGACGTCCAGCGGGTCGAGTACACCATCTTTTAATTCGAGGTAAAACTCCTCCTCCAGCGCCCTGCGAGCACGCGCCAGCTCGCCCTGAGGTACGCAGAAACTGATGCTGTATTCAGAAGAGGATTGAGTGATTAACACCACGGAAATTCCGCTGCGTGACATCACGGCAAAGACCCGCGCTGCCATGCCGACCATGCCTTTCATTCCTGGCCCTGAGACGTTAATCATCGCCATATTATTCAGGTTAGTAATACCTTTCACCGGATAAGCGTCATCGCTGTTATCGCCACCGATTAAAGTGCCGGGAGCTTGCGGGTTAGAGGTATTTTTTATCAGACAGGGAATCTGGAACTGGGCAATCGGAGCGATGGTGCGGGGGTGGAGAACTTTGGCGCCAAAATAGGACAGTTCCATCGCCTCTTGGTAAGACATCGACTTGAGCAATCTGGCGTCGGGCACGGTGCGCGGATCGCAAGTGTACACACCGTCGACGTCAGTCCATATCTCGCAACAGTCTGCGCGTAAACAGGCGGCCAGAACCGCGGCGGAATAATCAGAGCCGTTACGCCCCAAAACCACCAGTTCCCCTTTATCGTTACCGGCGGTGAAACCGGCCATCAGGATGATATGGTCGTTTGGAATCGCACTGGCGGCGATGCGCCGAGTAGATTCGGCAATATCAACGGTAGATTCCAGATAGTGGCCCTGCGCCAACAGTTTCTCAACCGGGTTGATTACCGTCACCGGGTAACCTTTGGCCTGAAATACCGCTTCCATCATCGCGATGGATAGCTTCTCGCCACGGCAGATAATCGCCGCATTAATGCTGTCCGGACATTGCCCCAACAGGGAAATTCCGTGCAGCACTTGTTTCAGTTGCGCAAATTCATGGGAAACCAGAGCCTTTAAACGATCATAGGCAAAACCCGGTTGCGCTTCTGACAGGCCGCGTAACAGATCGGCAAAGATAGCTTCGGCATCGCTCATGGTAGGAGAGATGTCCTGCCCCGCCACGGTCTTATCAATCATCGCAACCAAATGATTGGTGATTTTAGCTGGCGCAGACAGTACGGTCGCGACCTGTCCCTGACGCGCATTGTTTTCGATAATATCGGCAACGCGCAAAAATCTTTCCGCATTTGCAACTGAGGTCCCGCCAAATTTCAGCACTCGCATTTCTGATTCTCTCCTGAATTTATGCCGAAAAAAAAGCCCGCACTGTTTAGATGCGGGCTTTTTTCTGTGTTTCCTGTACGCGTCAGCCCGCCCCGTAACCTGTGGTTTCGGTGGTGGTAATAATCGTTGTAGTCAGGCTGATGAATCGCATGTTTTCTGTCTGTCTCATTTCATAATTGAAGCTGTCCCTCTATTGGTTAAAGCAATAGTCGACCCAAGTCAAACTTTTTTGTTAACTGGCTCGCGGAATTAAGCATCGGTATCAAAGAATTTAAATTCTATAAAAAAGAAATTAAAAGCAGTAAAAACCGATAAAATCACAAATTAAGGAATATATAGCCAGGCAGGCGAATTTTATCCCTAGTATGTACAGCAGCATTTTTTCTGTTTTCTGTGCGAGCCGACGGTGACATTTCGTCAAATAATGAGAAAGCGTGTTTCGTTCCTTCTTTCGTTCCTATAGAGCCAAAGGGGGAAAAAGCGAGGCAATAAGGACGTTTGGCTACGGGTGACCTCCCTGGGGAGCATGGGACGTGAATAAGCTGTTTTTCACCGCAACGCTGCTGATGTAAATATAACGGACGGGCCGTTTACATTTATATAACATTTACGGTAATTTATCTTATCTATTGAGTGAAAGAGAGGCCCAACGTTGAAAATCATGACTGACGGCTGATACTCAGAATATGTTGATTTTAAACAATAAAAATCAATGCATTACAAATTAAATTATTCACCTATACATAAACCGATTTTTTTAATATTAAATACACTGAAACGATCAGTTATTTTAACCAACTATCACTTAAGCTGGTATTCTTGTAAGTGTTTTTCACAAAAGTGTTAACGTGCTACAATTGAATTTGATATATGTCAACAAAGCGTAGTTTTGTTGGGTGGTAGATTCGGCTCACACTGTTATGTTGCTGTTAATAGGGTTAGGATATGCGCCGCTTTTGTCACCTTTGGGGCTGTAGGGAGTAACACCCCGACCAAGCTAGCGATGTTGTTGACGTTGATGGAAAGTGCATCAAGAACGCGTTTACGTACTTTAGTCATGTGATAAATAGGATGACGAGTTACAAGTCAATAAAAATTCCTATGTAACAAAGACTTCTGTACTTCCTATTTCTATTTTGTTGGCAATTTTAGGTAGCAAACATGCAGACCCCGCACATTCTGATCGTAGAAGACGAGATAGTCACTCGTAACACCCTGAAGAGCATTTTCGAGGCGGAAGGCTACGTAGTTCATGAAGCCAATGATGGCGCTGAAATGCATCACATTCTGTCTGAGAATGATATCAACCTGGTTATCATGGACATCAATCTGCCAGGCAAGAATGGTTTATTGTTGGCTCGGGAACTTCGTGAACAGGCAAGCGTTGCGCTGATGTTCCTGACTGGCCGCGATAATGAAGTGGATAAGATTCTCGGTCTGGAAATCGGTGCTGATGACTACATCACCAAGCCTTTCAATCCGCGCGAATTAACTATTCGTGCACGTAACTTGCTGTCACGCACCATGAATCTGGGTAGCGTGGGCGAAGAGCGTCGTCTGGTTGAAAGCTATAAATTTAACGGTTGGGAGCTGGACATCAATAGCCGCTCACTGATCAGCCCTGCTGGCGAACACTATAAACTGCCACGCAGTGAATTCCGCGCCATGCTGCACTTCTGCGAAAACCCAGGGAAAATTCAATCCCGTGGCGAATTGCTGAAGAAAATGACCGGCCGCGAGCTGAAACCTCATGACCGTACGGTTGACGTTACCATCCGCCGGATTCGTAAACATTTCGAATCCACTCCGGATACGCCAGAAATCATCGCTACTATCCATGGCGAAGGTTATCGTTTCTGTGGCGATCTGGAAGAGTAATCAACCGGTTATCAACTTTATAAAAAAGCCAGCGCTGAAGTGCTGGCTTTTTTTTGCTTATAATTCTTCGTTATGGGTTGGCGTGCGTCCAAGGAATAATCGGCACGGCGCTGATAGCATTCTTCGGTGAACCATCAACGACTTTGTCAGAATAAGTCAGATACACCAGAGCGTTACGATTTGCATCGTAGAAACGAACGACCTGAAGCTTTTTGAAAATAAGCGAAGTGCGTTTCTGGAAGACCACCTCCCCTTTAGATTTTCCTTTCTTGATTTTCTCTGATAACTCAATCGGTCCGACCTGCTGACAGGAGATAGCCGCATCGGCAGTATCCTCTGCCAGCCCTAATCCGCCCTTGATTCCACCGGTTTTTGCACGGCTGATATAACAAGTTACATTTTTAACATCAGGATCATCGAAGGCTTCAATGACGATTTTATGGTCAGGGCCAAACAGCTTAAATACCGTATCCACCGAGCCAACCTCTTCCGCATGCACGCTCATGGCGCCAAAAGAAAGTAGTCCGCAAAGCAATATCCAATTTTTTTTCATACACTTACTCCATTACACCCGATAGATTACGCAAAGTTAAATTTTTGTACTGATAATAAGATATTCATTGGAAATAAGCTTTCGCCAGCTTAACAACATTATTTAGCACAGTTGCTAATAAAAATCTTAAGCAGTCTGAGACAAAAAAAATTGCTACTATGCGGCGGAGCTAATTTTCAGCTCTCAAGCTATTACTTTAATCCAGGCCGCTTTATGAGGAAGATCTATGGATCAAGCCAGTATCATTCGTGATCTGCTTAGCTGGCTAGAAAGTCATTTAGACCAGCCTTTATCACTGGACAATGTCGCCGCCAAGGCAGGCTACTCTAAATGGCATTTGCAACGGATGTTTAAAGACGTCACCGGTAACGCTATTGGTGCCTATATCCGAGCAAGAAGACTATCTAAAGCTGCGGTTGCGCTGCGTCTAACCAGTCGGCCCATTCTGGATATTGCACTGCAATACCGTTTCGACTCCCAGCAAACCTTTACTCGCGCATTCAAAAAACAGTTTGCGCAAACGCCTGCGCTCTATCGTCGAGCGGAAGACTGGCATTCCTTAGGCATCTGCCCGCCTATTCGGTTGGGGTCTTATACCCTGCCTCAGGCCGAGTTTATTACCTTGCCAGAACAGCATTTGGTTGGTTTAACCCAAAGCTATTCATGCACGCTGGAACAAATTTCCACGTTCCGAACCGAGTTGCGCTCTCATTTCTGGCATCAATATCTTGGCGGTGCGGATAAGCTGCCGCCGGTACTGTACGGCTTGCATCATTCCCGGCCAAATCAGGAAAAAGATGATGAGCAGGAGATATTCTACACCACGGCCATTGAGCCTCAACATACTCCAGCCAACGTAACTGAAGGCCAGCCGGTTATTTTGCAGGGCGGTGAATACGTTAAGTTTATCTATGAAGGGCCGGCGGAAGGGCTACAGGACTTTATTCTGACACTGTATGGTACCTGCCTGCCGCTGTCGGAGATGACTCGCCGCAAAGGCTATGATATCGAACGTTTCTTCCCTCAGGGCCGGCCACAAGACCAGCCTCCGAAGGTGTTACACTGCGAATATCTGATTCCTATCCGACGTTAACGCTGTAATTCGTCCAACGCGGGCATATCCAGATGCGTGATATCGCCCGCGGTCTCAACTATCCAACCTGATGCCAACCACGGACTTTGCTGATAATCCACGCGGGATAGCGAACAATTGCGCAAACGCAAGCGTCGCTCAGCATGGGGCGGCAACCCCAAAATAGTGCTGAGCAGGCAACCTAACGCGATACCGTGGCTAACCAACAACGGTTTGCTGCCCGGAGGTAGCTCAAGGCAGCTTTCCAAAGCCCCACGCATACGGGCCGCCAGTTCAGCCATGGATTCACCCTGAGGAATACGCCCATCAGGAGTACCATCGACCATCTGCTTGCGCCACCGTTCTTCCTGCGCGTTTAAGCCGTCGATGCCACGCTCCTCCAACACGCCCATATTCAATTCACGCAGACGCGGCTCAACAATAACGTCACAGCCACAGGCATCGGCAATGATTTCTGCCGTGCGTCGCGTACGTCCCAAATCGCTGGTGATGACGTGGGTGATACCTTCACTGCTCACCCGACGTGCGACCAGACGAGCCTGATGTTCACCGATTGCGGTCAGCGGGCTGTCTGATTGCCCTTGAATACGGCGGGCCGCGTTCCATTCGGTTTCGCCATGACGAACGAGATATACCTGTAACATGTCTGATTTCCGTTATACTGCGTAAAATTAGCTAAAGGATACTTAAGCTCATTATGTACCATGTTGTTGCCGCAACTACCAACCCTGCAAAGATCAGGGCTATCACTCTCGCCTTCAACGATGTTTTTGGCGCAGACGCCTGCCATATCGAAGGTATCAACGTCGATAGCGGCGTATCCCTCCAGCCAATTGGCAGTGACGAAACCCGCACCGGAGCACGCCAGCGGGTCGCCGCAGCACGTCAGATAAAGCCGGAAGCAGATTTTTGGGTCGGGGTCGAAGCCGGTATCGAAGATAATATGACCTTTGCCTGGATAGTCGTTGAACACTTGCAGCAGCGGGGAGAATCCCGCTCAGCCAGTTTGATGCTACCGCAAATTATATTACAAGGAATTAATCAAGGTCGTGAACTAGGCGACGAAATGGCACTTTTGACAGGTAATGCGGAAGTGAAACGTCAGGGTGGTGCGATTGGAGTCTTTACCGATGGTAAACTGTCACGCACCAGCGTTTACCATCAAGCGTTAGTACTTGCTTTAGTTCCTTTCCATAACTCGGTCTATCTGGAAAGCTGATTAGGCAATAGAGCGTCAGGCAAAGGCTCAATCTTTACCTGACGTTTCAATCGTTTCAGGATTGCGACGACGATTCGTTATTGAGTAATTGCGCTTCCAACCAGCTTTTCAGCTGCGGTGGCGAGGCTTTCAGGCTATTAGAACCTCGGGTAATGGTAGCAATACCGGCGCCGAGTTGGTTCTTCAGTTCCCGCTGACTCAATTCACCACGCATTAACTCCTGAATAATACGCACGCGCGTCCCCAAAGCCGCACGCTCATCGGGCGTCAGCATCAGTTGCAACAACGGTTGGTGAAGATCTTGCGCAACGGCCTGTTGCAGCAGCGCAATAAAGCTTAACCAGTTCTGGTTATCTTCAGCGGAAAGAGCGGGATCGATTACGACATTTTCGGTCATGGTATGCTGCCATACTATTTAACTAGTACAGCAGCATAGCATAAACTGGCAAAAATCAATAACGCCTCTGCCACTCCGCATCACTCAGCACCTTTGCCGGACGGTGCATAAAGTGACGATAGAAAGCGTCGTAAGCCAAGACGTTTTTGACATAGCCGCGCGTTTCAGAGAAAGGAATACTTTCAATGAAAGCAACGGCATCGATCTGCCCCGCGCTATTTCCAAGCCAGGTATTCACTCGCGATGGCCCGGCGTTATACGCCGCGCTGGCGAGAATCCGGTTGCGGCCAAACTGCTGATAGACCTCTTCCAGATAGCTGGTGCCAATTTCGATATTTGTGACCGGATCGAGCAATTGGCTGCTGTTCACATAGCCGCTGATATTATTCAGTTTTACCGTATGATCTGCGGTACGTGGCATCACCTGCATTAAACCTGCGGCTCCCACAGGAGACTGCGCTTTCGGGTTCCATGCACTTTCCTGTCGGGCAATAGCCATCGCATAACTTGGAGTAATGCCTTTGCCTTCCGTTGCCCGACGGAATTCTTGCGGCCAGGCCAGAGGGAAGCGCTCTTCCAGATGATCCCAAAGTTTCGCCACTATCGTCGCCTGTACGCTCAGATCGGCCCACTTTTGGTTAAAGGCATAGCGCGCCAGAGCTTCCTGCTGCGGTTTACTACGGCTGGCGACCAGATAGCTCCATTCGTTACGTGCCAGATTATCCATATTCCAGTACATCAGTTCGCGAACCCGAGCAATTTCCGGGCTGTCCGCCAATGAGGTATCGGGTTTGGTCGCCACTTCAACCATGATTGGATAAGGTATATTCAGCTTTTGTGCCGCCACCATTGGGTAGAAACCGCGAGCTTTGGTCAACTCACGCAGTATCGCCTCGCCTTCGGCTTTATTTCCCTGCTCAATCAGCAAGGTTGCACGCCAGTAGCGCCACTCGTCTTTATCTTTTGCATCCGCAGGTAAACGCTCCAGCCATGCCTGTAACCCTTTACGGTCACCGGTGCCTAACGCCATGCGAATACGGCGTTCAAGCAACGGCGTGGCGTGGCTGCGCAACGTGACTTCATCACGCCATTTCGCCTGCTCGTAAGTGGCATCATTGCCCATCAAACGCCAGGCAACCGCCTCTTCCAGCTCCAGTTTATCTTTCTCGCTCATCTTCTGTAGTCGTGTCAGCGTGGGAATCATGGCGCGGGCGTTTTCCACGTCCTGACGCGCTAAGCGAGTAAAAGCAATAATGGTGGCAGAACGGGTAAAATCTGTCGGCCCTACGGTGCGGGCAAAGCTTTCCACGCTGGCCGGATCGCTTTGCAACTTCGCCAGCGCCGTCCCCATGGTTTGATAATCACTCGGTAATTGTTTCAGCAAGAAGTTGACCAGACTGGCATTCCCTTCCTTGAGCGCCAAACGCATCCGCGCCAGCGTTGCCAGCGGTGTTTGGTGCCCTGCCTGCTGCCAAACCGTAAACAGCTTGTCGCAGCTACCCGGTAAAGACTGGCCGTTCAACCAGATTTCGCTGGCACCGTCCCAGGCGACCTGCTGCTCGCCGGTCGCCCATTTGGCATAGTAATAATTACAACGAGCCGCTACCGGCTTCGGTGGCTGTGGGCTAAAGCTCAATAACCCACGCCAATCTTCACGGTTCGCCAGCTCGTTAACAAAACGCGAGGATAACGAACGCGCTGGCGGCAGCGTTGGATTACGGTTAAGGAAATCACTGATCTGTGCCGCGCTGACCTGGCCGAGATCTTGCGTCAACTGACGATATTCCAGATAGGGATACAAAGGATAATCGCGCAGCGTTGGTAACAGCTGTTCCACCGTTGCCATCTGGTTGCTATCCCACGCCTGTTTAACTTGTTGATAGCGCTGCCGTTGGGCATCAAGAGAATCTGCTGACGCCGCTCCTGATGCTGTCACCAGACACACGCCAATCGCCAGGTATCGCCACTTATCCATACTTACTGTTTCCTCACTGGTTGTTGGCTGTACGTCATATTCACCGGATCTTCTGATTAGCATAGTCATAATTAGTTCAGAGCTTCAAATTCAGGCTGGCTGAGAGTTTCGCTCGATATGCCACTATGTTCCAGCGTCTTTACCCACTTTTGCAGATATTCTTATTATGAAGAATCCACGTTTTGCTTAATGAAGATAAGCACATAATTAGGAATACGAACGGAATAATAACCTTTTTATAATAGTGGCTATTCATATTCATCTTATCCGCTGAACGAAATAAATTACCAATGAAGCTGAGAGATTGGGTGTTAAATTTTTTAGCGATAACGCAAGTAACTGTAGAGATATCAGTAGCAAAAATCGCGCCTAAACTCAGGTTCTGCGCCTATAGGAACATTCTGTTACTTAATTTTTATTATCTCAGATCAAGGCAGTAAACTGATAATTATCTACTATCCTTCCTCACTATAACTATGCTGTTTCACTGTTTCTGTTCAACCCATTAGCATTTAATTTTTATTTAAAAATCAAATAATTAACTTATAGGTGTTCACAGCGTAAGGCAAAAGGTATTTTGGCTTGACGTTAAACCGGCATTATTTTCCGGTAAATAAAGGACACAAGGACGGCTAATTTTAGATTTATTAATTCTTTGGAGAAGGTTCCTTCAATGCATAACACACCAAACCAAAAGTCAGCCTCGCCGCCCCCATCGGGCAAAACCTGGTATCAGCTCACGACGGATGAGAGCTTAGAGCAGCTCAATACCACTACAGAAGGTCTGAGCCAGCAGGAGGCAGCAAAACGCCTAAAAAAGCACGGGCCTAATGCCTTGCCAGAAAAGAAACGCAAGCATCCCCTCCTCCAATTCCTTGCCCATTTTAATGATGTTCTGATTTATATCCTGCTCGCCGCAGCCTTGGTTAAAGGACTGATGGGGCATTCCGTCGATACCATAATCATCTTATGCGTCGCGGTCATTAACGCCCTGATCGGTTTTGTTCAGGAAAATAAGGCCGAGAAATCCCTGAAAAGCATTCAGAACATGCTTTCCAGTAAAGCCGTGGTTATTCGCGATGGCATTACGCAAACCATTGATGCAAAAGATCTGGTGCCGGGCGATATCGTTACCCTGAAACCCGGTGACAAAATTCCTGCTGACCTGCGTTTGCTGGAGGGCCACAACCTACAGATCGAAGAAGCTATTCTTACTGGCGAATCGACGGTGGTGGAAAAACAAACCGGAGTCATAGAAAGCGAATCCGTTATTGGCGATCGTAAAAATCTGCTGTTTTCCGGTACCACCATTAGCGCCGGTACGGCCAAAGGCGTGGTTATTGCCACCGGTGGTGACACCGAGCTGGGTCATATCAACCAGATGATGTCTACCGTTGAATCGACCCGAACTCCGCTACTGCAGCAAATGGATCGCCTCGGTAAAGCTATCTTCATCCTGATTCTGGTGATGATGGCCGTACTGTTTGTTTTTGCCTTTATCCTACGCGACCTGCCGGTTGATGAACTGTTGCTGGCGCTGATCAGTCTGGCCGTGGCCTCGGTTCCGGAAGGCTTACCGGCGATTATCTCAATTATTTTGTCGCTGGGCGTTCAGTCCATGGCGCGTAAACGGGCGATTATCCGTAAGCTGCCAACGGTAGAAACTTTGGGTGCAATGACGGTGGTGTGTTCCGATAAAACCGGCACCCTGACAATGAACGAAATGACCGTGAAAGCGGTAATTTTGGCCGACCATTGCTATCGCGTTGAAGGTGAAAGCTATGAGCCCGTTGGCAATATTTATCAGGAAGGCAGCGACCAGCAGGCCGATTTAGCTGCAAACCCAACGCTGAAAACATTCATCACTGCGGTGAATTTATGTAATGACAGCCAGATCCAGAAAAACGATCAGGGTCATTGGGTGATTACCGGCGGCCCAACCGAAGGGGCGCTAAAAGTACTGGCGGCGAAATCCGGCATTGAGCTGGGTCAGGTTAATCAACTCGGTAAAATTCCTTTTGATTCCGCTTATAAATATATGGCCACCAGCCATCAGATTCAGTCGGAAAACAGCATCTTCCTGACCGGCGCGCCGGACGTACTATTTACCTTCTGCCAGCAGGAACTGACGGCAAACGGCGTCGCTCCGTTCCGCCGCGATTACTGGGAAGCTGAAATGGCTCGCTATGCCAAGCAGGGCTTGCGTATGGTGGCTGCGGCGTTCCGACCTACTGACGAGGGCATTAGCAACCTGGATCATGCCGATATTCAACAGGGTATGGTGTTTGTCGGTATTGCCGGCATGATGGATCCGCCGCGCCCTGAAGCCATTGATGCGATAGCCACCTGCCAGCAGGCCGGTATTCGCGTGAAAATGATCACCGGCGACCATCAGGAAACCGCCATGGCAATTGGCGCGATACTGGGAATAGGCAACGGCACGGATTCCATTACCGGCAGTCAGCTGGAACATATGGACGATGAGGAACTGGCCGAAGCCGCGGTTCGTTACGATATCTTCGCCCGAACCAGCCCGGAGCATAAGCTGCGTCTGGTAAAAGCGTTGCAAACCAAAGGTGAAATCGTTGGCATGACCGGCGATGGCGTCAACGATGCACCGGCGCTGAAACAGGCGGATGTGGGTATCGCGATGGGGATCAAAGGAACCGAAGTGACTAAAGAAGCTGCCGATATGGTGCTCTCTGATGATAACTTCGCCACCATCGCCAGTGCGGTAGAAGAAGGGCGTCGGGTTTACGATAACCTGAAGAAAACCATCCTGTTTATCCTGCCAACCAACCTGGCGCAGGGGCTGCTAATCATCTTTGCCATTCTTGCCGGGGCGGTCATTCCGTTAACGCCGCTGCAAATTCTGTGGATGAATATGGCGACCTCTACTACGCTTTCTTTCGGTCTGGCATTTGAACCGGCAGAAAGAGGCATCATGAACCGCAATCCGCGAGATCCTTCGCGCCATGTACTGGACGGCCACGCTATCTGGCGTATCGCCTTTGTCGGTACTTTGATTGCTATCAGTGCCTTTATTCTGGAAGCTTATCTGGAACCTCGAGGTTACAGCACCGAATTTATCCGTACAGTGCTCATGCAAACGCTGGTTACCGCGCAGTGGATTTACATGTTTAACTGCCGCGTGGCGGATCGCTTCCCGCTGAACAAAGAGTTGTTCGTTAACAAAGGTCTGTGGCTGGTTTCCGGCGTTCTAATCTTGCTGCAACTGGCAATTATCTATCTGCCGTTTATGAACACAGCCTTTGGAACCGAACCTCTGCCAGCCTATTACTGGGGCCTGACATTACTGGTGGGTCTTGCCATCTTCATTATTGTTGAAATAGAGAAATGGGTTATCCAGCGTTTTAAACCTTCCATAAAGTCTGTTTGACCATTTCCCGCTTTCTTTCTCCGCCCGGTGTTAAAACCGGGCGGTTTTTCCCTGAAATGAAAATATTTAAGAAAATTCCCTGCCCTGCCGATACCATGACGAGCATTGCAACAATGTGATCTTGTAATACAATCAGAGAGAATAAAAACGGTAAATCTAAGCGCCGATAATAAAATGACTTTTTCTCACTGACTATGTTGCCTGTTTATATTTCCGGGGCCGATCCACAGGAAGCGCAAAAATGACCACCTCGACTTGCGCAATCAACGGCGTCAGTAAGAATGATCAATACGTTATGCCTCCCTGGCATTTTGGGCGTATTTGTCAGTATCTATTGATTGTATTTACGTTCGTATTTTCTACCGGCGCCAGATCGGCGGAAGAACCTGCCAATGCGAACGTGATACAGGCGCGGACAGATGCCGCAACCAAAATGGTTTTGGGGATTATCAGCTATGCCCGCTGGCCGGTGACTCCGCAGGTCATTAGGTTATGTGTTGTCGCCCCGACCAACTATGCAGAAGGCCTGTTTAACCCGGCGTTAATGGCAACGCAACATCCAATTAAAGTCGAGCGATTCCCGTTTGCCAGCCCGGCTATTTCAAGCCAATGCGATGCTATTTATTTGGGAAGTGCCACTGCAGAGCAGCGGTTGGAGTTAATTAATCGCACTCAAGGTCATCCGATACTGACAATCAGTGAGGATTATTCTGAATGCGCCACCGGCAGCGCCTTTTGTCTGTTAGTGGAAGATAACCAGGCATCTTTTAAGGTTAATATGGATGCGTTAGCACGTACAGGAGTTCGTGTTCATCCGAGCGTACTGCAACTCGCCCGTAAGAAGGCTGATGGTTTATGAGACTGATTAAAAGAATAAATAAACGTCGTGTAAAATTACCTAGCTTAGGGAAAATACTTCAACGCATACATTTAACCGTGGCTCTGGTTGCCGTGGGGATGGCTGGTATCTTTATTACTCTGGTTGCCATTTTTTCCCTGCGTGTTTACGCCGACCACAACCTGCATTTGATCGCCCGCTCAATTAGCTATACCACCGAAGCCGCCGTAGTTTTCGGCGATAATATTGCCGCCAATGAATCGTTGGCGTTGATTGCAGCCAGCGAAGAAGTGGCCGAAGCTAAAATAGTTGATGCCAATGGCAAGCTAATAGCCAGTTGGTCGCTACCCGCCCACGGCCCGTTCCACCAGCTGGAGCAAAGCGTTGCCCATTGGGCACTGAGTGGCCCGGTAGAACTGCCTATCATGCACAGCGGTGAACGCATAGGTACCATTATTATTGTCGGCCACGGCGGCAGCCTGCTCAGTTTCCTGTTGCGCGGGGTGATTGCCATGCTAGCCGGTATCATTGCCAGCACGCTAGTCGCCCTGTTCCTTTCTCGCCGAATGCTCCGCAGAATTGTCGGCTCGCTGAACCGTATAACCGAAGTGGCGCACGATGTGAGCCTGCATCGTAGCTTTGGCCAAAGAGTTCCATCGGCTCATATCAAAGAACTTAATGAGTTAAGTAACGATTTCAATGGGCTGCTGGAAGAGCTGGAAGTCTGGCAGGCACATTTAACGCAGGAAAATGATTTCCTGACCCATAGAGCGACTCATGACAGCCTGACCGGGCTTGCCAATCGCGCCTTTTTTGAAGTCAGCCTGAACCGCACGCTCAATGAATGCGCTGATAAGGATATGGTGGCATTGATGTTCCTCGATGCCGATAGTTTCAAAGAGATTAATGATAATTATGGCCATGCCGCCGGTGACGTCGTACTCATCACCATGGCTGAACGTATCCGTTCGCAATTACGTGAAACTGATTTTGTTGCTCGTCTGGGCGGTGACGAATTTGCCGTGCTACTGACGTCAATCGGCAATAGCTATGATGTATTATCGATCGCGGACAATATCATTCATTGTATGGCTCACCCAATTACACTGCCTGACGGCACGGATATCACAACATCAATCAGTATTGGTATTGCGTTCTATCCGGAACACGCGCAAACGCCAGTAGAACTGTTACAGCGTGCGGATGAGGCCATGTATTTGGCGAAGAACAATTATCATGGAGGCGGCCGGGTGATTCTGCCCCAAAGCCTGACATACACAGCGTAAAAGAATAAGGTCTTACAATGCAAAAGTTGAGGAGTAGCCTGTGGATTGGCTTGATGGCGTTGGGGTTATTGCTGCTAGCGGGTTGTCAGAATAAGCCTCAGGGTCTGACAGCGGAGCAAATAGCGGCTCTACAGGAACAGGGATTCAAACTAACGGACAACGGTTGGGAATTTGGCCTGTCAGATAAGGTGCTATTTAGCAGCAACGTTGGGAAACTGAATGCTCAGGGAGAGCAAACCGTAGAGAAAATCGGCCACGCCTTGATGGACGTTGGTATCAGCCATATTCGTCTGGACGGACACACCGATTCAATGGGTGAAGATAGTTACAATAACCAACTGTCTTATGGCCGCGCCAGCGCCGTCGCAAATACCCTGTCTTCCATCGGTATGCCGAAAGCCAATATCGAAGTTCGCGGGCTTGGTAAGCTAAATCCGGTTGCCGATAACCGCACGGCCAAAGGCCGAGCCGAAAACCGTCGCGTGGCAATGGTCGTCACCGCGCCCTGATACCTGAATAAGCCCATTCTGTGGGGGCGGTCAGCCCGCCGCTCCCGCAAAAAGGTTATACTCCGTTATCTTCAAGGATGTATGGGATCCGTTATCGAAACGGGCTACACTCCGCACCAGACATCCTAATAAAAACTGATATAGAGAGGCTAGAGCAACGTGGCTCAATACGTCTATACCATGCATCGCGTTGGCAAAGTGGTTCCGCCGAAGCGTCATATTTTGAAAAACATCTCCCTGAGCTTCTTCCCCGGCGCCAAAATCGGCGTATTGGGTCTGAACGGTTCCGGTAAATCTACCCTGTTGCGCATTATGGCCGGTGTAGATACCGACATCGAAGGCGAAGCGCGCGCTCAACCAGGCCTGAAAATCGGTTACCTGCCGCAGGAACCTCAACTGAATCTGGAACAAACGGTACGCGAAGCGGTAGAAGAATCCGTTAGCGAAGTTAAACGCGCGCTGACTCGTTTGGACGAAGTCTACGCGCTGTATGCCGATCCAGACGCCGACTTCGATAAGCTGGCGAAAGAGCAAGGCGAGCTGGAAGCGATTATCCAGTCTCACGATGGCCATAATCTGGATAATCAGTTGGAACGCGCTGCCGATGCGCTGCGTCTGCCGCCTTGGGATGCCAAAATTGCCAATCTGTCCGGTGGTGAGCGTCGTCGCGTGGCGATCTGCCGCCTGCTGCTGGAAAAACCGGACATGCTGCTGCTGGACGAACCAACCAACCACCTGGATGCCGAATCCGTGGCTTGGCTGGAGCGCTTCCTGCACGACTATGAAGGCACCGTTGTGGCGATTACCCATGACCGTTACTTCTTGGATAACGTGGCTGGCTGGATTCTCGAACTTGACCGCGGCGAAGGTATTCCGTGGGAAGGCAACTACTCCTCATGGCTGGAGCAGAAAGACGCTCGTCTGGCGCAGGAAGCCTCTTCCGAAGCCGCTCGTCGTAAATCTATCGAGAAAGAGCTGGAATGGGTTCGTCAGAATCCGAAAGGCCGTCAGGCTAAAGGCAAGGCACGTTTGGCTCGCTTTGAAGAACTTAACAGCGTTGAATACCAAAAACGTAACGAAACCAGCGAGTTGTTCATTCCACCTGGTCCACGTTTAGGCGACAAAGTGCTGGAAGTTCAGAACCTGAGCAAATCCTATGGCGACCGCCTGCTGATTGACGATCTGACCTTTGCACTGCCGAAAGGCGCCATCGTCGGTATTATCGGGCCGAACGGCGCGGGTAAATCTACGTTGTTCCGTATGTTGTCCGGTCAGGAACAGCCTGATTCCGGCACCATAACCTTGGGTGAAACCGTGCAGTTAGCCTCTGTCGATCAGTTCCGCGACAGCATGGATAACAGCAAAACCGTGTGGGAAGAAGTTTCCGGCGGTCAGGACATCATGAAGATCGGTAACTTTGAATTGCCAAGCCGCGCCTACGTTGGTCGCTTTAACTTCAAAGGTGTCGATCAGGGCAAACGCATCGGCGAGCTGTCCGGCGGTGAGCGTGGTCGTATCCATCTGGCAAAATTGTTGCAGGTTGGCGGCAATATGTTGCTGCTCGATGAACCCACCAACGACCTGGATATTGAAACCCTGCGCGCACTGGAAAACGCCTTACTGGAATTCCCGGGCTGTGCGATGGTTATTTCCCATGACCGTTGGTTCCTCGACCGTATTGCTACCCATATCATCGATTATCAGGATGAAGGGAAAGTAGAATTCTTCGAAGGTAACTTTACTGAATACGAAGAGTGGAAAAAGCGGACGCTGGGCGCTGATGCCTTAGAACCGCACCGTATTAAGTACAAGAAAATGACCAAGTAATTCGTCATTCACTGCTAAATACTGCTCACCTTGGTGGGCAGTATTTTTTTAGCCTGACGCATGGATAGCAAATGAAATTATATTCAATCTCTGAAGCACTGAAAAAATTAATAAGAATCCGCAAAATCCGATGGACGCTATTTTTGTTTATTCTGGGTGGAGCAGTCTATTTTTGGTGGCAACAAGGCACTCTGGTCAGGGAAGAATGGAGTCCCAATCATCAATACGTTATGCGCTTTTATAAGATTACCCAATTGATTCCCTCTATTGGCTCGCCCGGCGACGGCTCTCATTACAGCGGCTACATTAAAATTGAAAATCAGGCCGGTCAGGTTTTTTACACCGAACAGGTTTCGCTGATGGATTTTATTGAAGGCCCACACTGGAGCGATTATGGCGTCTATTGGTTTGGGACCGATTTTAACGATATTGTTGCGCTTCCCACTTCTGCCGCAAAGTAATGCTCTCACTTAGCCAACGCACCAAAAATATTACGTTAATCCTTGGGCATAATGGGTAAATACCGGATGCCCCATAACCACATCAATAAAACAGCTCAATGCCGGTGAATTTAATTTCCGGCTGGGATAAACCAAATACAGTTCATTCCCTTCGGCCAGCCATTCCGGCAACACTTCCACTAATTTTCCCTGCGCGACCTTTTCGCGACTAAGAAAAGCGGGCAGCAAGGTAATTCCACCCGCCGATAGTGTGCACTCAATGGCGTAGAGCAAATTATCGGTGACGTGTAGCTTAGGTAACTGCCAACGGAAATATTCATCCTGATGATTTAATACCAGTTCTGGCCAAGCGCGGTGGGTAATCCAACGATGTTCCTCCAACTGACGCGGATGTAAAATCGGCGGAAATTGAGTCAGATAATCAGGAGAAGCCAGTAAATTGCGGGGCGCATAGCCCAAGCGGCGTCCAATCAATGAAGAATCCTGCGGTTTTCCAGTGCGCAACGCCACATCGAAGCCTTCTTCCACCAAATCCACTTTAACGTCGGAGACCAATACCTCGAGAGAAACATCGGGATATTGTCGTTGAAAATCCGTGGCAATCCGCGCCAGCAAAGTGGCGGCCAGCCCTGCCGGACTGGAAACTCGCAGTCGGCCGCTGGGATTATCCAGCAAGCGCTGTAGGGTTAAATCGGCTCGCTCCGCCGCCTGTAGCATTTCCTGACAGTGAACCAAATAGCGTTCACCGGCGAACGTCAGGCTGATCTGACGCGTGGTTCTATTCAGCAACCGGATACCCAACCGGTGTTCCAACAGGCTAATCCGCTGACTGACGCTGGATTTAGGTAAACCGGCGATGGCCGCCGCCTTGGTAAAACTGCCGCATTCGGCCACTCGCGCAAACAGCGCCATATCCTGTAGCTGCTTAAACATAATTGTTCACCATAGACGAACACTGCGTTATTGATTGTCCATCTTATCACTCTAGTCAATCGGATCTAAACTCAAGGTCTACCTAAAAAGGAGCTAGGCTATGTCTCATTACGCTATTGCAGTTAATCCGCAGAAACCCGCCGATTTCATTCAGATCCCGTGGGATCAGCCAACGCCCAGTGCTTTCGATCTCTTAGTGGAAGTGAAAGCCGCATCGGTTAATCCGGTGGATACCAAAGTCCACGCCGGTCTACAAAAAAATGGCTTACAGCAGCCGCGAGTGCTCGGCTGGGATGCCAGCGGCGTAGTCATTGGCGTAGGTAGCTCGACACAGGGTTTTAGCGTTGGAGATGAAGTCTGGTATGCCGGTGATCTGACGCGTCCTGGCAGCAACGCCACGCATCAATTGGTCGATGCCCGCATCGTGGCGCGTAAACCGAATCGCCTGAACTGGGCAGAAGCCGCTGCCATGCCGTTGACCGCATTGACCGCCTGGGAAGGGCTATTTGAGCATCTAAAAATTCAGGAAGCGCCAGCGGGGAAAACCCTGTTGATCATTGGCGGTGCCGGCGGCGTGGGATCGATAGCCATCTCACTGGCGGCGCTGCGTAGTCAGGTTAACGTGATCGCCACAGCCTCGAACCCAGTCTCTGCAAGCTGGTGTCTGGATCGCGGCGCAGATCTCACCGTCGATTATCGCGATCTAAAAGGAGAACTGGCCAGTAATGGGATCGATAAGGTGGATTATATTTTCTGCCTGAATGACACCGACGGTCACTGGGCGACGATCGGCGACCTCATCGCACCGATGGGCCACATTTGCACCATCGTGGAAAATACTCATCCCCTCGATCAAAGCGCGTTGAAACTGAAAAGTGCCGCTCTGCACTGGGAATTGATGTTTACCCGCAGCATGTTCAACACGCCGGATATGGCGCAACAGGGAGAAATATTGAAACAGGTCGCTCAATATGTCGACGCAGGAGAACTGCGCGGCACGCTGAGTGATACTTTACACGGCCTGACGACTGACACCCTGCACGCGGCGCACCAAAAAGTACTGACTGGACGCATGCAGGGCAAGCTGGTTATCGCTTATTAATTATCATTCTGCAGACTGTTCCGCTCGCTGATCGGTGAGCGGGATAATCGCAGTGGATCGGCGGCCAGCAATTGCTGAACCAATTCAACGCAGCGCAGGAAGCGCTCGTCGTAGTCTGCCGATTCCACGTGAACATATTCAACGTTATTGGCTCTCAGCATATCTTCCAGCAGGCTTTGGAAGGATTTCCGATCGGAAGTACTCCCCAGACTGCGTAAACCGTCGGCCACCCACGGAGTATTATTCTCCAACAGAATCACCAGATCGAAGCGATACTCATCGATCAATGCCTGCACGAAAGGATGCTCCCGCCCTTCGTATTTCTTACAAAATGCCTGAGTCGTGACGAAGTCCGTATCGATAAATGCAACCTTATTGGCGTATTTCACCGCGAAATCCACGTACTGCGCCTGCCCCAAGGCTATTTTGTCGTAATCTGAGTATTGCAACGCCATCTCATCGCCACCCAAATGGGAAAATACGTAATCCCGCCCGTACTCCCAGGCGCTGGTGGTATTGAATATATTGGCTAATTTATTCACCAGCGTCGATTTTCCACTGGACTCCCCGCCGAGGATCGCCACCGTACGGACAAAGAAGGGTTTGACTTCGGTAGGAATATAATCCCAGTAACGGAAAGGATCACGGCGGATCTGACGGCCGCTGATCTTCATAAATGAACGCTGCGGATCGATCAGGATGGTTTCGATACCAAACTGTTCGCGATAGCGCGGCGCATCCTGACTTTCGCTGGAATAGATAAAGCTTGGCACTATGCCTTTTTCTGCCATAAAGGCCTTTACGCCGCGGCTCCAGACATCCCACCCGTGCGGATAGGGTTCGATGCCGTGCTCATCAAATGAGTGAATGCGGATATTTTTTTGATATTTGAACGTTTGCAGCAGCCAGCGCAAACGGTCACTAACCGTTGGCTGTTGTGACATGGAGCTGTTCTCGAACAGTTCCCGATCCCGAGGTTCGTCGTGGCACAGAATGATATGTAGTTCATCTACCTGGCTACAGGCTCGTTGGATCAAATAGATGTGGCCGGTATGCAGCGGGTAAAATTTACCAAACACTACGCCGACCTTTTTCTCGCGGCGAGGGAATTCCAACCCAAGAAAACGATGCAGGGCTTCAAGTTTTTGCGCACTGGGGCTTTTGATTTTATCGTTAAGTAGCTGGCTTAAATATCCTTTGGTCATGCCACTGGCTTCGGCCACTTGCTGTAACGTGCAGCCTTTCTGTTTGATTGCCGTTTTTAAATAATCGAACTGCAGCATACTGCCTCCTGTTTAGCACGCTAAACAAAAATAACACAGTATGCTGCTCAAACAACACGACTAAATGCAGCTTAAAGATCCTCTAGAACCGCCAGCGCGTCGGCCAGTTTTTTCACGCCAAATACCTGCATATTCGGCAGAGGCTTCTTCGGCATGTTGGCGTGCGGCACTATGGCTCGCTTAAAACCGTGCTTCGCCGCCTCGGAAATTCGCTCCTGGCCACTGGGCACCGGGCGAATCTCACCGGCCAGCCCGACTTCGCCAAATACCACTAAATCCTGCGGTAAGGGCCGATCCCGCAAGCTGGATACCAATGACATTAATAACGCCAAATCGGCGCTGGTTTCCGTAACTTTTACCCCACCGACCACGTTAACGAAAACATCCTGATCCGACATTTGCAGGCCGCCGTGACGGTGTAAAACCGCCAGCAAGATAGCCAGTCGATTCTGTTCCAATCCTACTGCTACTCGCCGCGGATTCGACATCATCGAATGATCCACCAGCGCCTGAATCTCAACCAACAGCGGACGTGTCCCTTCCCACACCACCATCACCGAGCTACCGGCAGTGACTTCATCACCCCGGCTGAGGAAAATTGCCGATGGATTACTGACTTCACGTAGCCCTTGTTCCGTCATGGCAAAAACGCCCAACTCATTCACCGCACCAAAGCGGTTTTTATGGCTGCGAAGAGTACGGAAGCGGGAATCGCCGTCGCCATCCAACATCACTGAACAGTCGATACAGTGTTCCAACACTTTCGGACCGGCCAGCGAGCCGTCTTTAGTCACGTGACCAACCATCACTATCGCTACGCCGCGTGTTTTAGCAAAACGTGTTAGATAAGCGGCGGTTTCGCGCACCTGCGCCACGCTGCCGGGAGAGGACTGAATATCGGCCATATGCATCACCTGAATGGAGTCGATCACCATCAGCTTAGGCTGTTCTTGCTCTGCAATCAGGCAAATCTGCTCGATGCTAGTTTCCGATAACATATTCAGATTACCGGTGGGCAAACCGAGTCGATGCGCTCGCATCGCCACCTGCTGTAGCGATTCCTCACCGGTGACATACAGGGTTTTCATGCCTTCAGATAGCTTGCACAATACCTGTAACAGCAGGGTACTTTTCCCCGCGCCGGGGTTGCCACCAATCAGAATGGCACTGCCGGGTACCACGCCGCCGCCTAACACCCGATCGAACTCAAGGAAGCCGGTGGTGAAACGCGGCAGCGCTTCCAGACTGATATCTGACAGCTTTTGTACCCGACTGATACCCGCCTCGCCCGCATAGCCACCGAGGCGATCGTTACGCGAAGAAGGCGTTGCCGCAGCCAGACGCACTTCGGTAATGGTATTCCAGGCGTTACAGGCACTGCACTGCCCCTGCCAGCGCGGATAATCTGCGCCGCACTCATTACAAACAAATGCGCGTTTTGGTGCTTTAGCCACGTCTTTTCCTCTGTATTACGATCTAACAATAAATTTAAAATTCAATAGGTTTTAGCGTTGTAACCGCCTATTTTCCTACGGTTTACTGGCGTGACGGCAAACTGAGCGAGCACGCCAGAAACGTAGGGAATTAGCGTTCTTCGTGCTTCAGACTGCCGCTTAAAATACACAGCACGCTCATCAAATCACCGTGCCGAATCGCCACTTTCGCTTTAGCATAAACCTTAGGCTTAGCATGGAACGCCAACCCCAAACCGGCTGCCTGCATCATTTTCAGATCGTTGGCACCGTCGCCGATGGCAATGGTTTGCTGAATCGGAATAGACAGTTTTTCCGCCAGTTTAATCAGTGTGTCGGCTTTGTATTGCGCATCGACAATCGGGCCCAGCACCTGACCGGTCAGTTTGCCGTCACGGATTTCCAGCTCATTGGCGGCTACCGCGTCCAGATGCAGCTTATCCCGCAGATATTCCGCATAATAAGTGAACCCGCCAGAAGCGATAGCCACATGCCAGTTCAGCGCCTGTAATTTCTTCACGAGCGTGACCAACCCCGGCATCAGCGGCAAAGTATCGCGTACCTGTTTCAGAATATTGGCATCGGCTCCTTTCAGCGTACCTACCCGCTGACGCAGGCTGGCAGAGAAATCGAGTTCCCCTTGCATTGCCCGCTCGGTTACAGCGGCCACTTCGTCGCCCACGCCGGCTAATTTGGCTATTTCATCAATACATTCGATCTGAATAGCCGTGGAATCCATATCCATAACCAATAAACCCGGCGTACGCAAATGAGGAATTGCGCCTAGCGGAGCCACATCGAGCCCGCTTTCGTCCGCCAGCGTTTTAATCCGCGGTGTCAGGCTACCAGCCAGACGAATCACCTGATAGTCATCGACGCACCAAGCGGAGACAATCACCATCGCCGCGCCCAAACGGCGTTGAAAATCGGTAATACGTTGTTTATCCAGCTTTCTGCCGTACAACAGCCAACCCGTATGGCCCGCACGATAATCCAGCGGCATAACCTCGTCACCACTCAAAGAAAGCGGCAAACCGGGCCACTGATAAATCTCCGCGGGGAGATCGCAATAGGTCAGACTATTTGACATGAAAAGCTCCTGTAGAAACCCAGAATCGGCAATATATACCCAATAGCCTCACATCACAGCAAAGCTGCGATATAAGCCCAATAATTTCTCGTTGCGGCCAAGCAGCGACTGAGCGAATCCTCAGGAGCTTAGCCCACTAAGCGACTGGGGTGAGCAAAAGCAGCCAACACCGCAGCAGCGAGAAAGATGAAGGGTAAAAACGATGCATCAAGCTATCCTATCGTCCTTGCTTCTGGCAACATAAAGTCATCAAAACGCGTAAGGAACCTGCATGGCCCGGGCTAAATTAAAATTTCGACTGCATCGCACTGCTATCGTACTGATTTGTCTAGCTTTGCTTGTACTGCTTATGCAGGGCGCATCCTATTTCAGCCTCAGCCACCAGTTGGCACGCTCCGAACAGGTGGAAGAGCTGGCGAAAACGCTGGCGAAACAGGTGGCTTTTAGCCTGTCTCCGATTATGGATAGCAACAATGACGACGTGGATAGCCAGAAGGTCGATGAAGTCCTGAAACAGTTGACGCAGGCGAGTCGCATACTGGATGCCAGTGTGTATTTGATTGACGGCACTTTGGTCGCGGATTCTGGCGAAAAAGTCAAAGTGCGTGACCGGTTGGCGCTGGACGGCAAACGCCCCGGCAGTTATTTCAATCATCAGATTGTGGAGATGATTCCCGGCAAGAACGGGCCTAGCGGCTTTTTGCGCATGACGTTAGATACCCACGTACTGGCAACCGAATCCAAGCAGGTGGATAACACCACCAACTTACTGCGTTTAATGATTCTGGTCGCGCTGGCGGTCGGTATTATTCTGGCCAGAACCTTATTGCAGCATCGCCGTAGCCGCTGGCAGCAATCGCCTTATCTGCTCACTGCCAATACGCCGGTAGAAGAAGACAGCGAATCAGGGGAATCATCCAATGCGGATTCAACTGCCAGCAAATCTACGGAAAGAACCGAGGAATCGCAGGTCAAAAAGTAGGTTCAGGCCATGCGTTGGATACGTGGCGTGAGTGAGCCAACTTTTCCTGCATTTGGCAATGCTATCGCACTGAATTCCAAACAGATAGCTGAATGATCAGCCACTCGAAGCCAAAATATCTCAACCAAACGCTGCGCTTGTAGCCAATGTTCAGGGGTGATATCTGGAACCTGTTGACGCATATAGAAAGAAACAGAAAGTATTGATAAAAAAAGAGCCGCAGCGGAGTGTGCGGCTCAGAAGAAATTGTAGCCCGGGCTATTACTCTTTATCGCCCAGCAGAACAGATTCCAACGCGATTTCAATCATGTCGTTGAAGGTCGTTTGGCGTTCTTCTGCGGTAGTTTGTTCACCGGTACGGATATGGTCAGAAACGGTACAGATAGTCAGCGCTTTAGCACCAAATTCTGCCGCTACGCCGTAGATACCGGCAGCTTCCATTTCCACGCCCAAAATGCCGTATTTTTCCATTACATCAAACATTTGTGGGTCTGGCGTATAGAATAAATCAGCGGAGAAAATATTACCGACGCGTGCTGGAACGCCTTTGGCTTTAGCGGCGTCAACAGCGTTACGCACCATATCGAAATCAGCGATAGCCGCATAATCGTGATCTTTAAAACGCAGACGGTTAACTTTGGAATCGGTGCAGGCACCCATACCAATCACAACGTCACGCAGTTTTACATCGTTACGAACTGCGCCACATGAACCCACGCGAATGATTTTTTTCACGCCGAAATCGGTGATCAGTTCTTTCGCGTAGATTGAGCAGGATGGAATACCCATACCGTGACCCATTACCGAGATTTTGCGGCCTTTATAAGTACCGGTGAACCCCAGCATGCCACGCACATTGTTAACCTGACGCACGTCTTGCAGGAAGGTTTCTGCGATGAATTTTGCTCGCAGCGGGTCCCCTGGCATCAGGACAACGTCAGCAAAATCACCCATTTCAGCATTGATATGTGGCGTAGCCATAATTATTTTCCTTATAAATCAAAAATATTAAATAAAATCACCGGTCGACCGCCATAAACGGTCCGACGCAGATAATCAAAACATTGGTTTGCCGTAATCCATCGGTGACAAATCAAAATATTTCGCGACGGTCTGACCGATGTCAGCGAAAGTATCGCGATGACCGAGAGAACCCGGTTTCACTTTGGGACCGTAAACCAGCACTGGAATGTGCTCACGGGTGTGATCGGTACCCGGCCAGGTTGGATCGCAACCGTGGTCAGCGGTGAAGATGATAATGTCGTCATCTTTCACCAATTCCAGCAATTCTGGCAAGCGGCGATCGAACAGTTCCAGCGCGGCGGCATAACCTGCCACATCGCGGCGGTGGCCGTAAGAAGAGTCGAAATCCACGAAGTTGGTAAAGACGATGGTGTTATCGCCCGCTTTCTTCATTTCTTCCAAAGTAGCGTCGAACAAAGCATCAATACCGGTAGCTTTGACTTTGTGAGTGATGCCCACGTGTGCGTAGATATCGGCGATTTTGCCGATAGAAACCACCTCACCCTGTTTCTCATCAACCAGCTTTTTCAAAATGGTTGGCGCTGGCGGTTCAACGGCCAGATCGTGGCGGTTACCAGTACGCTGGAAGTTACCCGGTTTGTCGCCGATAAACGGACGAGCGATAACGCGACCAATGTTGTAGCCGCCTTCGGTTAACTCTTCGCGAGCGATTTCACACAGCTCATACAGACGATCCAGTCCGAAAGTTTCTTCGTGGCAAGCAATCTGGAAAACCGAGTCAGCAGAGGTATAGAAAATCGGCTTGCCGGTTTTCATATGTTCTTCGCCCAACTGATCCAAAATTACAGTACCGGATGAATGGCAGTTGCCTAGGTAGCCCGGCAGGTTGGCGCGCTTAACCAGTTTATCCAGCAATTCCTGCGGGAAACTGTTCTCAACGTCGCTGAAATAGCCCCAATCAAACAGAACTGGCACACCTGCAATTTCCCAATGGCCTGACGGAGTGTCTTTACCGGAAGATAATTCGCTGGCGTAAGCATAGGCACCAATGATGTCAGCATCTTTATCCAGACCCACAGGGAAAGTACCGCAGGATTCTTCAGCGGCTTTACCCAGCCCTAAACGGCTCAGGTTCGGCAACGTCAGCGGGCCTTTACGTCCAATATCAGCATCACCGCGGGCACAGGCTTCAGCGATGTGGCCGAGGGTGTTGGCACCTTCATCGTTAAACTTGCCAGCATCAGCGCTAGCACCGATACCAAATGAGTCTAATACCATAATAAATGTACGTTTCATCATTTTCTCCTGCGTGAACTCACGCTGTGGGAGCAGTACGGCCAACATGCCTTACTGCGCCAAATTCGTAGTGAATAAAGAAAGCTTATTCGGTAATCCGACGATAAACCACCGGCGTTTGTTCTAACGCTTTGTCACCCAGCGTCATGGCCGCGCGTACTGCATCAGCCGCCTGCTGCCAGTCACTTTCATTGTTGGCATGAATCACTGCCAACGGACGTTCGCTATCCATTTTATCGCCCAGACGCGCCATATCGGTCAGGCCAACGCTGTAGTCGATTGAATCGGTAGCACGGCGACGACCGCCGCCCAGCGCTACCACAGACATCCCCAGCGCGCGGGTATCCATCGCGGTGATAATGCCCGGTTTTTCTGCAAAGACCGGTTTGCTCAGCATCGCCACCGGCAAATAGCTGTCGTAACGTTCAACGAAATCAGTCGGGCCTTTCTGAGCCGCAATCATGCGACCAAAGACTTCTGCCGCTTTACCGTTATCCAATACCGCCTGTAGCTTAGCGCGCGCATCGGTTTCGGAGTTCGCCAACCCGCCGGAAAGCAACATTTCGACGCACAGCGCCATCGTCACTTCCAGCAAGCGCGGATTGCGATATTCACCGGTCAGGAAGCGTACGGCTTCACGAACTTCCACACCGTTACCGGCGCTGGATGCCAGCACCTGATTCATATCAGTCAGCAGAGCCGTTGTTTTACAACCCGCGCCGTTGGCAACGCCGACAATCGCCTGCGCCAAATCTGCGGACAGTTGATAGGTTGGCATAAAGGCACCAGAACCGACTTTAACGTCCATCACCAGCGCATCCAGGCCTTCCGCCAGTTTCTTCGCCAGAATAGAAGCGGTAATCAGCGGAATGGAATCCACGGTCGCAGTAATATCGCGAGTGGCGTAAAAACGTTTATCCGCCGGAGCCAATGAACTGGTCTGGCCGATGATTGCGACGCCAACATCCTGAATAATCTTACGGAAAGTATTATCATCCGGGAAAATATCAAAGCCAGGAATGGCCTCCAGCTTATCCAGTGTACCGCCGGTATGGCCCAGGCCACGGCCTGAAATCATAGGAACATAACCGCCGCAAGCCGCTACCATTGGGCCGAGCATTAACGAAGTCACATCGCCAACGCCACCGGTAGAATGCTTATCCACAATAGGGCCATTCAGCTTGAGACTTTTCCAGTCCAGCACGGTACCGGAATCGCGCATCGCCATAGTCAGCGCCACGCGTTCAGGCATGCTCATATCATGAAAATAAATGGTCATCGCCAAAGCGGCGATCTGCCCTTCGGAAACAACATTGTCGCGAATACCATTGATGAAGAAACGAATTTCTTCTTCGCTCAACGGCAGACCGTCGCGTTTTTTACGAATAATTTCTTGTGCCAGAAACAAGGCATCCCCCTGCTTGACCTGAATGGGAATCGAAAAGCGCATTGTGCCTTTTCAGCAATAGCAACACGGCGGGCGCAGTGCCCGTCGTGCATCTGCAATAATTAATAACCGCCGGGTTTGGCTGTGCTGTGATGACCTAAAGTGGTCAGCAAGCTGGCTAACAGGCTGGATGCACCGAAGCGGAAGTGGCGCGCATCCGCCCAACCTTCGCCCATGATACCGTCCGCCAGTTTCAGGAATGCAGCCGCGTCTTCTGCAGTACGCACACCGCCAGCAGGTTTGAAGCCGACTTCTTTGCCTACGCCCAAATCGTGAATGGTGCGAATCATGATTTCCGCACTTTCCAGCGTCGCGTTCACCGGTACTTTCCCGGTTGAGGTTTTAATGAAATCAGCGCCCGCTTTAATCGCAATTTCAGAAGCCTGACGGATCAAATGTTGCTGTTTCAATTCACCGGTTTCGATGATGACTTTCAGCAATACGTTGGCGGCGGCACAGGCCTCTTTGCACACTTTTACCAGCTCGAAGCCCACTTTATCGTTACCAGCCATCAGCGCGCGATATGGGAACACCACGTCTACTTCATCGGCGCCGTAGGCAATAGCCGCGCGGGTCTCGGTCAAAGCAATGTCGATATCGTCATTGCCATGCGGGAAATTGGTCACTGTGGCAATACGGATCTCAGGGGTACCCTGTTCCCGTAGCGTTTTACGAGCAATCGGAATAAAACGAGGATAAATGCAGACAGCCGCAGTATGACCCGCAGGGGTTTTTGCCTGATGACAAAGATCGATAACCTTTTGATCGGTATCGTCGTCATTCAGAGTGGTCAAATCCATCAAACTGAGCGCACGTTTCGCGCTGGCGGTTAAATCGGTCATAAAACTCTCCAACTCTATTTCAGCTTCGGCACCGCGCCAAAACCGAGCATTCATTTATGAACTGACGGCAATTTCCTATGGAAATTCCAGGCCATGCAGCTCAACACGTTGGCGAGCGGACTTGGTTCCTTGAAGATAGCGCCCTTGGGATTTGCTCCCGCAGCGGCAACTGAGATCCATCTCACCGCACTTAGCTTTTCCACAAGAAAAGCCAGCTGTCTCTATTTGAGCATGAAGCGCTCAAATGAGATGTGTTAATACTCACATTAATTAATAGTTATTTGTAACAGGTCTGAATTATATGTGAATTGAGTCACAAAATAACCTGATTTATCGATAAGTGCAGACTATCTTTCGCTCTCGCATCAAGAATAGCCTATTCATCTAATTCCGTGCGACGACGGTGATGACAATACGCACAAACGGCCTGAGTCACCGGAAGGGAAAAACAGGCTGGCGGGTGATAACCGTCCCCGCCAGCACGCTATTCTACAAACAATCTACCTTTGCAGAATATTATATTTTACAAATCGATATGAATTACAGAGCCAGGAAGAAACCGGCAATGGTGGCGCTCATCAGATTAGATAAAGTCCCTGCTGCCACCGCTTTCAAACCGAAACGAGCAATGTCATGACGGCGATTCGGCGCCATGCTGCCCAGACCGCCCAACAGAATTGCCACGGATGAAAGGTTGGCAAAACCGCACAGAGCAAAAGAAATAATGGCTTTGGTATGATCGGAAAGTACTGGCAAACCAGCGGCAATAACCAACTCATCGGCTTTCAAATACTGACCGAAGTTCATAAAGGCCACGAATTCATTGACGATAATCTTCTGACCGATAAAGGAACCCGCCACCGTCGCTTCGCTCCACGGCACGCCAATCAGGAAAGCAATTGGCGAGAATACCCAGCCTAGAATCAATTCCAGCGAGAGCTGCGGATAATCAAACCAGCCGCCAATACCGCCTAAAATGCCGTTCAACAAAGCGATTAACGCGATGAATGCCAACAGCATTGCACCCACGTTCAACGCCAATTGCATACCGGAAGCCGCACCGGTTGCCGCTGCATCGATGACGTTCGCTGGGCGATCGGCTTCAGGAATCAGCTTGGTTGCATCTTCGTGATCGTGCGTTTTTTCAGTTTCCGGCACCATCAATTTGGCAAACAGCAAGCCACCTGGCGCGGCCATAAAGGACGCGGCAATCAGGTATTCCAACGGCACGCCCATTTGCGCATAACCCGCCAATACTGAACCCGCAACCGACGCCAGGCCACCGCACATCACGGCAAACAGCTCAGATTGTGTCATGGTAGAGATGTACGGACGTACCACCAACGGCGCTTCTGTCTGACCAACGAAGATATTCGCGGTAGCCGACAGGGATTCAGTGCGGGAAGTCCCCAGCAGTTTTTGCAGGCCGCCACCCAGTACGCGAATCACCAGCTGCATGATTCCGAGGTAATAAAGTACCGCGATCAGTGAGGAGAAAAAGACGATAACCGGCAGAACGCGCAGGGCGAAAACAAAGCCACCGCCGCCGAAAACTTCAAACATCTTGTCGGAGACCAGTCCGCCGAAAATAAATGAAATCCCTTCGTTACCATAGGCGATCACATTCGCTACGCCTTCGGACATTCCGCCCAAAATACGGCGACCGATCGGCACATACAAAACCAATGCTCCGACGCCAATCTGGATAATAAAAGCGCCTACGACGGTGCGGATATTAATAGCCCTAAAGTTACTCGAGAGTAAGACAGCAATTAATATCAGTACCGCCATCCCGACCAAACTCATGATGGGTTGCATCTGATGTTCCCTGTGTATGTATTAAATGGAGAATGACACGATTTAATATGCGTTCAGACCACATATTTCTTTTTTGAATTCGGGGGGATTATAGCGTCATGGCTCAAATCGCAAACAATCCCTGTCACAAATAAACACACAAAGAAGCAACCAAATGACTGGAAACGTGATCAGATTCACATAATTATAGCCGTTATTAGTAGTTAGGATGTTACCACGCTAAGTAACTCATTCAGGGGCTTCAATGACGTTCAGCCCGTTGTTAGCCATCCGTTCATTTTTCGTTGCAGCCACGCGGCAGCTGAGTGAGTGGTTGGGAGCTTAGCCGACTAAGTCTCGGGGATGAATGGAGGTAGTCAGCACAACTGCGCGGTGAAATGAAAGGTATTACGCCGGAGGAAGATTAAACAAACGCACACTGTTGGCATAAAGCTGCTGCGCAATGACATCCGCTGGTTCGGATCGTAATTCACACAGCACAGTGAACACGTCCGCCGTGCGTTCAGGGCGATTCGGTTGTCCCTGAAAACCGGCCAGCGGCATATCCGGCGCATCGGTTTCCAGCAACAGCGCTTCCAGCGGTAACTCGGCCATCACTTTTCTGGTTTTCTGCGCTCGCTCATAGCTAATAGTGCCACCCACGCCGATGTAATAGCCTAATTTAATAAACGCCTGCGCTTGTACCAGACTGCCGGCAAAACCATGTACTACACCGGTGCGCGGCAGATCGGCTTTACGCAGCGCCGCGGCCAGTTGATCGTGAGTGCGGCGAGAATGCAAAATCACTGGTAAATCATACCGTTTAGCTAATTTAAGCTGCGCTTGTAATAACGCCAATTGGCGAGAGAACTGCGGATTTTCCATATACAGATCCAGCCCAATCTCGCCCACTGCAACCACTTTTGGCGATCTCTGCGACAGCCGCTGATCCAGTAAAGTCAGATGCGGCTCCTGATGCCTGTCGATATACAGCGGGTGCATTCCCAGAGCGGCAAACAGCGCCGGATAATCATTAGCTAAAGCCTGTATGCGATCGAAATATTCGGCTTCTACAGCGGGTACAATGATTTGCCGAACGTTCGCCTGCGCAGCCGATGTCAGACTAGCCACCTCCGCTCCGCTAAACGGCGGAAAATCGAAATGACAGTGAGTATCAATAAAATAAGCTGCGCTGCTGTTAGAACCTGACATTATGCCTTATCACCTTTAGATTTTTTTGCTTTGACCGGTGGAGTGAAATCAGAAATCACCTGCGCCACTTTATTTCTAAGCTTAGCCGGTAAAATAAGCCCCTTTGCTAACGGCATATTCTCGGCGGGTAAGATTTTCCCCGTTTCAGCAAAGTGACCCGATTCAGAGAGCAATGACGAGGCTACAATTTCAGGCTGAATGTCATGGCGGGGTTTAATTAAACGACGAGAGAAAACCACCTTACTCTTATCATCCGGCCTTTTATCTCGAGGCAATAACCAGTGGCCCACGGTTGCTAAAAAATAACGACCACAGCGGCGTCCCAAATGATAATCCCGATTTAGCGAAGCTATTTTACTGCCCAAAGCGTTACTGGCTAGCGGCTTAGGTGGGAAAATTTCAAACACCCGTAATTTCCCCGGCGGCTTTTCAATAAACTTTTGAATGCGATGATAGCTATGCTCGTGTTGCTGCATAATTCGCACCATTTGTTGCAGGCTGCTTTCGCTAAACCAATGCTCCATGCGCTTCATCCACTGCGGGGTGTAATACATTTGCGAAGGCACTGTGCGAATCACGACAATGGTATCTGCGCCGCGACGATGAGCTTCCTCCACCGGTATGGCATCGCTGATACCACCGTCCAGATAACTGATTCCATCCATTTCCACCCCTGAACGATAAAATCCAGGAATGGCGCTGGAGGCTTTAATCGCCGGCAGCCAGTTTTCTCTATTGGGCGCGATATAAGTCGGCGTGAAATCATCGCTGCGGCAGGCGCACATCAAGAATTCACGTCCATTGGACAAATGCTTTTCCGCATGATCAATAGCTAGCGGCAATTGCTCAGAGGTGATATTGACCAGCCAATCGAGATCGATCAGGTGGCCGCCACGAACAAAGCGCAAAGGATTAAAGAAATTCGCACTGGTGGTATAACGCGTGATAACCCGACGAGCATAGCCCGGCTGGTCACAGATGAAAGCGGATAGATTCTGCGCACCGGCGGAAGTACCTATCATTAAATCGAATGGATTAAAGCGGGCTCGCTGAAATTCATCCAGCACCCCGGCGGTAAAAATCCCCCGCTGCCCGCCCCCTTCACATACCAACGCCATTTTCCCGGGCTGATAGGGTTTGTACGCTAATGGCTCAATATTGCCCAGCGTGATAGGTATTCTGTGTCCCACCATCCATCCTTAGTGAGTAGCAATAGACCCCGAGAATAGCTTGTCTTACGCGCTTTCGTTAATCTTCTTGTAAAGAATCATTGCTGATAGCCAGTTTTACGCCCAGTAAATCACCGATTAACATCGGAAAAACAGACTCTTTTTGCTAATGATGTCGTCTTAATTCGCTATTGGTGGTTTCTTAAATAGCTTCATTTGGCCCATTAAAAAGCCGCTGTTAATGACAGCGGCTTTCCAGCATAAAAACAAGAATGTAAAAATCTTCCTACGCTAGCTAAAGACGTTTACGTCCGGTAAACAAACTGATTAAGAAGAGTATGATACCGACGACGAATACCACTTTGGCGGCCCAGGCCGCCGTACCGGCTAACCCACCGAAACCCAGCGCCGCAGCAATCAACGCTATTACCAGAAAAATAATGCCCCAACGAAACATAAGCCCTCTCCTTCCATCCGTATCTCAATAAAATTGACCCGCTGTAGTGCTGAACAACACGCTTACTGTGGTATTTGTAGCTTCAAAAAGCCCCATCCATAGAGCGCTTCAGCAACGACTAACGGGTCAACTCTGGGTTTTAAGCTCTTCAGAACGGCCTGCTACTCCACAGACCGTCTGTGGAAGTATTAAGGCTTAATGTTCAGATCGTTTTTTACACTTTTCACACCGTCGATGGCTTTCGCGATGCTTTCAGCCCGCTCAGCTTGCGCTTTATTTTCTACGTCGCCCGTCAATAGGACGACACCAGCGGTGGTTTCTACGGTAATTTTGCGCGATGGAACGATATCATCGGCCAACAGTTTGGCTTTTACTTTGCTGGTCGTGGTTGCGTCACCGGCATATTCACCAACTGATTGTGTTTTCTGATCTTTTACATGCAGCTTATCACTGACAGATTTCACGCCTTCTACCTTGCTTGCGACAGCAACCGCACGCTCGGCTTCAGCCTGGCTGGATACAAAACCACTCAGAACAACAACGCCATTTTCAGTTTTCACCGAGATATCGCCGCTCTTAATAGTTTTATCCTCAACTAATGCACTTTTAACTTTAGCCGTAGTTGCGCTCTCATCCATGTAATTATCAACTTTTTTCATGGAGCTATCGATTTTCGCACCGGTGCTGTCTATCGTGCTGGATGCTTTATTGAGTAAAGTGTCTTCAGCCATTACGCTTCCGCTAACCAACGCAGAACCTAAAACAACAGCCATCACTGAACGTGCAAATGTAGTGTTTTTCATCGATTTTTCCTTTTTGGTGTGAAGCCAGTCAGTGTCAGTTGTTTCGCCACCGTTTTCGTGGCTCACTCAATGGATACTTCACAATTACTGTAGCTTCAATATTTCCAAACGGGCAAAAATTGAGCTTGCTCGGTCAGACATACTGCAATTGCAATCCACAATTGCGATGCCGGCCTAAAACACCATTAAATTCAGCCATAAACAAAGTCCGGATTAACAAACTGAAGCAAAACTGCCTGCTACAACTGACAATAACGCTTAATCCAGAGCACATTTTCGCTTACTGACTGATTTAACAGAATTAAACCTGTCGTTTGGCAATGAACAAACAAAAGCTTAACTGATTGATTCAGAATACTGTTTTTATCTGAACGATTGCCTAACACGCTTATAAATATAGACCACAGATAAAAAAAGACAGTAGGAATCCGCCTAAAGGGGCAACATCGGAAGATTAGTAGGATGAATCTTAGAGGTATAAATGATGAGGAAAACTAAAGATTCGGGGCAGTGGATGCCCCGAATTATAAGGGATACAGCTGAGATTAATGCTCGCGAGTTTTACGGAAAATAACGTCCGGATAACGCTCTTGAGTAATATTCAGGTTGACCATGGTTGGAGCGATATAGCTCAGATTATCGCCACCATCCAGCGCCAGATTCAGCTCATTCTTACGTTTGAACTCTTCGAATTTCTTCACGTCGTTGCACTCAACCCAACGGGCGGTGGAAACATTGACCGATTCGTATACTGCTTCAACGTTGTATTCACTTTTCAGCCGGGAAGATACCACCTCAAACTGTAGCACCCCTACCGCACCGACGATCAGGTCGTTGTTGGAGATTGGGCGGAATACCTGTACCGCACCTTCTTCTGACAGCTGAACCAGACCTTTCAACAATTGTTTCTGCTTCAGCGGATCGCGCAGACGAATACGACGGAATAGCTCTGGCGCAAAGTTCGGGATACCGGTGAACTTCATATCTTCACCTTGAGTGAAGGTATCACCAATCTGAATGGTTCCGTGGTTGTGCAAGCCGATGATATCGCCAGCAAAAGCCTCCTCCACATGGGAACGGTCGCCGGCCATAAAAGTCAACGCATCAGAAATCACAACGTCTTTCTTGGTACGAACCTGACGCAGTTTCATACCTTTTACGTATCGGCCGGAAACTACACGCATAAAGGCCACGCGGTCACGGTGTTTCGGGTCCATATTGGCCTGAATTTTAAATACGAAACCGGTGAATTTCTCTTCTGACGCCACCACTTCACGCACGTCGGTTTTACGCGGCATCGGTGCCGGAGCCCAGGAAACCAGGCCGTCCAGCATGTGATCCACGCCAAAGTTACCTAATGCGGTACCGAAGAAGACCGGCGTTAAATCACCGGTCAGGAAAGCCTCATGATCGAACTCATGGGAAGCGCCCTGCACCAGTTCCAGCTCCTGACGGAACTGTTTGGCCAGATCTTCACCTACAGCAACGTCCAGCTCTGGGTTATTCAGGCCTTTAACAATCCGGACTTCCTGAATGGTGTGGCCTTTACCGGTCTGGTACAGATAAGTTTCATCTTTATAGAGGTGGTAAACCCCTTTAAACAACTTACCGCAGCCAATTGGCCAAGTGATTGGAGAACAGGCAATTTTCAGTTCGCGTTCCACTTCATCCAGCACTTCCATCGGATCACGAATATCACGATCCAATTTGTTCATAAAGGTCAGAATCGGCGTATCGCGCAGGCGGGTCACTTCCATCAGCTTACGGGTACGATCTTCTACCCCTTTTGCCGCATCAATAACCATCAAACAGCAGTCGACGGCGGTTAGAGTACGGTAAGTATCTTCGGAGAAGTCTTCATGCCCCGGGGTGTCCAGCAGGTTTACCAGGCATTCCTTATACGGGAACTGCATCACCGAGGTGGTGATGGAGATACCGCGCTGTTTCTCCATTTCCATCCAGTCGGATTTGGCGTGGTTATTGGAGCCACGGCCTTTTACCGTACCGGCGGTTTGGATAGCCTGTCCGAACAGCAACACTTTTTCAGTGATGGTGGTTTTACCGGCATCAGGGTGGGAAATAATGGCGAAAGTACGTCTTTTCGCCACTTCTTGTGCATATTCACTTGGAGACATAGTTAGATATTTCTACTTTGGGCCGCCCTGCTCTGGCATCACTCGGAGTCATGCATGATTCAGGAAAGCGAGAATCAGTGTTATAGCGCGATATTTTCCCTGATTTAACCGGGATAGACAATCGATGAAAATACCTGCGACAGCGAAACCGGCTTTAAGCCAAAGGTAACGCCATCATAATGGCATCTTCGCGCCCATTCGCGCTGGGATAGTAGTTACGCCGCACCGATACTTCATTAAAGCCAAGGCTGTCATACAGCGCGATGGCGCGGGCGTTTGAGGCTCTTACCTCCAGCCAAAGTGTGACTACATCACGCGTCTCCAACTGTTCAATCAAATGTTCAAGCAGTAAGCGGCCGTAGCCTTGGCGCTGATGCTGCGGATCAATGGCGATATTAAACAGCGTGGCTTCGTCCAATACAATTTGCGTAATCGCGAAACCGGCCATTTGCTGATCGACCGTCAGCTTATAGTTGAGATAACGTTCGCCCTGATTACTGAACAGGGTTTTTTCCGTCCACGGAAATTCGTGGCTGGCTTGCTCAATCTGATACGCGGTGGCCAGATCGGCTGGCGTCAGGATAGAAATCTGCTTCATGGTGACAAATCTGCTGCCAAAGTGCGCGCTTCGCGCCCGCATCTTGATAAAGCTCGGTCAACGCCGGGCTGTGTAATTGTGCACCGGCCAGCGCAAGCGGCTCGCTGATACCCAATCGCCAACTATTACACTGCGTATCTTCCGGCAGCATCGCCACCTGATCCGGCGTCAGGCTATATATCTGAGCGGCACTCAGGCCAAGGCTGCGCACGATATCACACAGCAAAGGATCGTCCTGACCGGGGAGCGTTTCCGCCACAATAAGCAGGCGAATATCCTCGGGTAAACTTACTGCAATTTCGCCTTGCAACACGGCGGGACGGCGTAGCGTCCACTGCGTAATGCCAAGCTGCTGCAATAGCCAGTCTCGTCTTGATGCCATGCTATTTCCTGTCAAGATACCCGTGTTTCGGCGCTATGCTAGCAAACACATCGAATATGCGCCAACAAACCTCTATAATCCCCGATCATATTATTAAGGAGCCAACGACTGATGTCCGCATTAACCCCAGCCAGTGAAGTGATGCTGCGCCATAGTGATGAGTTTATTCAACGCCGCGTGATTTTTGCAGGCGACCTACAGGACGCGTTACCGGCGCAGTTCGAAGCCGCCGAGGTGCGTGTTCACACTAACCAATATCACCACTGGCAATTACTGAGCAATACGCTGGAAGACAATGTTCAATTCGGTCTGCTGGCTGACGCCGATTTTCTGGCGCAAAGTGATACGCTGATTTACTACTGGCCAAAAAGCAAGCAAGAAGCTCAGTTCCAACTGGCTAATCTGCTGTCTATGCTGCCAATCGGCACCGATATTTTTATCGTCGGTGAAAACCGCTGTGGCGTACGTAGCGCAGAAGAAATGCTGAGTGATTTTGCCACGTTGACCAAAATCGACAGCGCGCGCCGCTGCGGTTTGTACCATGCGCGTTTAGATAAACAGCCTGAATTTGATCCGGAAGGCTGGTGGCATAGCTATCAGGTTGATGATGTCACCATCAAAACCCTGCCGGGCGTGTTCAGTAAAGACGCGCTGGATTCCGGCAGCTACCTGCTGCTCTCCACCTTCAACGAACCTTTTAAAGGTCGCGTGCTGGACGTCGGCTGCGGTGCAGGCGTATTGGCTTCGGTATTATCCAAACAGTCACCGAAGATTAAATGGACTCTGAGCGACGTTAGCGCAGCGGCCATTGAAGCCAGCCGGGCAACCTTGGCTGCCAACGAAATCGAAGCTGAAGTGATCGCGAGTAACGTTTACTCTGACATTCAGGGGCGTTTCGATATGATCATTTCCAACCCGCCGTTCCATGATGGGTTACAAACCAGTTTCCACGCGGCAGAAATGCTCATTCGTGGTGCAACCGGTCATTTGCACGTTGGTGGCAAGCTGCGCATTGTGGCTAACTCTTTCCTGCCTTATCCGGCGCTGCTGGATGCCGCGTTTGGCAGCCATGAAGTACTGGCACAAAATGGTCGTTTTAAGGTTTATCAGGCGACCGTTGGCCGCGCTCCCCGCGCAAAAGCCAAACGTTAATAATCTGATACTGTAATAATTTGGCGTTTGAATACGCTAACGTTGAAATTTTCAAGATCAGCACGTCATGTTGCAGCGCATAGCCGCTGCCGCATGGCGTAAACACCGTTTACTCACTTATTCCGTACTTTGCCCGCCTTTCAACCCGAACTCTCTCACATATTTCAGGCTTCTTATTGATGAGAAAGCTTTTAATTTCCGATGAACTCATCAGTAATGCTGACGAAAAATAGCGCTGAAAAGCCCGATATCTCAATGAATCAGCCGAATAACTGCGGATATGCTGTTTTTTACAGCAACCGTCCCGATAAAGGGAAATAAGTATTGACCTGAACAGGAAAATCTCTAGAATTCGCCCCCGTGGTTGCATCACAAAAGTGATGAACATGGTACGCGATGGTGGCGGAATTGGTAGACGCGCTAGCTTCAGGTGTTAGTGTTCTTACGGACGTGAGGGTTCAAGTCCCTCCCTTCGCACCAAACAATCACAAGATTTATGTTACACAGCATCATGCGATGGTGGCGGAATTGGTAGACGCGCTAGCTTCAGGTGTTAGTGTTCTTACGGACGTGAGGGTTCAAGTCCCTCCCTTCGCACCAAGCTGGTGACATAAATTAAAGCAGTAAAAACAATCAGATGTGCGATGGTGGCGGAATTGGTAGACGCGCTAGCTTCAGGTGTTAGTGTTCTTACGGACGTGAGGGTTCAAGTCCCTCCCTTCGCACCACACTGATTGAATTCCTCGGTTTTCTCCCTTCTTGGTATGTGCAAGTGATATAGCATGTGGCTATAGCTCACTTAGCGGTACTCGCTCGAAAGCACTTGGTTATCTTCCCAAAAAAACTTCCCTATTTTGCCCTAAATACGCCGTCATTCAGCCCGTATTCATAGATGTGTCAAAACTGCGAGTAGACCGCCAGCCATTGCCAGGCAGGAAGGAATCAACAGAAAATGGCGCAGGCGCGGGTGGTACAGCATACTCAACGTTGCCAACATCGCGGCGACAATAATGCCACGCAGTTCGGTCACGCTAAAATCCCCCCAACCCAGCAAAGGTAAAAGCGCACAAGGCAGTAAAACACCCCATCCGCTGGCCATTCGACTCAGTAAGAAATCGTTCAGCCTCCACGACCGGCAGGCTGCTATTGTCGCTCCAATCATGATAATACCCCCACACCAAGTGATAATGATAACCAATATCATATAACACTCTGTAGTTAAGTGCATCATTTTGCGTAGCAGCTCGACATCATGATGACATGCCGATCCAAAGATGGTAATTTTGTATTAAGAAAAATCTTAAAAAGATTTAAATAAGAATAATTTCAAAGAAAAACTATTTATCGTGCCCCTTAAATCAGGCGGCATGAGGATATTGTTTATTTGTCTGCGGACAGCATTACATACACAGAGTGAATTTAATATGAACGGCCATTCCTACGATCAGCTATTGAAAAGTAAGCATCGGCTCTCTTTACTGCTCTTTTTATTTTTAAATGCGTCTTCATCTATTTTTAATATGTTATTACCGGCTCACTACACTCCAGCATTTACTTTGCCGGTGGTATTGATTGCTATTCTCAGCATTAGTGCATTGTTATTTAACATATTTTTTTCGAAGGATTATGCGAATAAACTGAATATATTCGCATTTATTCTCGGTATTCTGTGGACATGGCAAATCATTCTAAAATATGAATATTTGGGGCGAGACGAAAATAACTTCTTATTGATCAGCCTGTTTACAATTTTCTTTATCAGCACTATCGCGCTTTCCGATAACTTTATCGCCTTTTGTTTACATTCAGCGCCAGCGGCGATTGCCGTGATTTTTCTGGACGATTTCCAGAATATTTTCCGCATTATATTCACTGTTATGCTGCCACTCATTGGTTTTTGCTTACATCATCTTATGCTGCGCCGCAGCGATGAATTCACCCGAAAATTGGTCGCCCATTTATATAATGAACGAGAAAAATTCAGTGATTTAAGCATGATAGACCCATTAACTAATCTTTATAACCGACGCGGCCTGGAAAGTAAGCTGGAAAGCCTGCTAACGCAGTCGCCGGGTAATCATTATGTTTTGTTGCTGGATATTGACCATTTCAAGGCCTATAACGACAACTACGGTCATACCATGGGCGATCAGGCTTTGGTGCGGGTTGCTGCAGCCATTCGCGATGCTGTGCGTTCACGAGATATCGTGGTGCGCTTCGGTGGAGAAGAGTTTCTGGTATTGCTGACCCACGTTAGCGAAGAATACGCCTCACAGCTGGCGGAGCGCGTTCGCCAGCGCGTACTAGGGCTGGATATTCCCCACGTTTTCAATCATAAAGTATCCACTACGGTCACGCTCAGCGCCGGCATTTCACCGCTGCAACCCTTGGATTTGCCAGCTTCGCTGAAAGCCGCGGATGAAGCACTGTATCAAGCCAAGAAAAACGGTCGCAATAAAGTCGCTTTCGCCAGCGATACGCTCGCTACCGCGGAATCCGTCCACTAAATATCGGTTGTCAGCCAGACTATCTCTTTCCTGTGGGGCGATGTATTTGCCCTGCCAGTTAAATACCAGAGCGCTCCCCGCAGACATTGGATTTCACCACGCCAAACGGGATAAAAAATTTATTTAGTCATACAAACCATTAAATAAGTACATTAAAAATGCGTTGAGTTTATTGGAATGAATCAGTCGGTTTATTGTGAAAATAATTCACGTAACTTATCGCGCTCGAGGTATATTTTGACTATCTAAACGCGGCTAATTTAGTTTAGTAACTATTTTTATAGAATGTTATTTCTGCTGTTTCAGGCATAATTTTTTTGAAAGGATGGCTGCACGAAATAGCGAAAGGAAATTGCGGAGCAGGAAAAATTGCTCGAAACACTATCAGAAACCCGGCCAGTATTTGGCCGGGTGAACGGCTTTAGAAAGCTACAGAACCTTGCACGAAGAAGGTGCGCGGCTCGCCGACATATTTGCCGGAATTGTTATCATTTGAACGAGTGAAATAACGTTGGTCAAATAGGTTTTTTACCCCAGCGCCTAACGTCAGATTTGACCACTGTGGCCCGAAATTATATTCGGCGCGAGTATTCCACACCATATAACCCGGAATATTACCAAACTGGCCGTCGGCGCTTTCTTCGGTAATATAAATCGGGCCGCTCCCCGGTGAACGCTGTTTAGATTGCGCATAGCTATCCAGATTCCAAGTCCAGTTTCCGGTCTGGTAACGGGTTCCAACGGTATATACCTGGCGGGAATAGAACGGTAGATCTTTACCCGCAAACGCGCCGCCTTCGGTCGTCGCTTTGGTGTAGGTATAGCTGGTATAAACGCTCACACCGTCCAGCGTCGGGTTCAATTCACTCAAATCGTAACTGAACGCCATTTCAATCCCTTGATGTTTGGTCGCGCCCAGATTGGTCCAGCCGATATCGTTGCTGATGTATTGCAGTTGGTTATCGAAATCAATGTAGAACAGCGTCACTTCTCCGGTGAGAAGTGTGTCGTCGAAGCGAGTACCAATCTCGTAGGTATGCGCCTTCTCTGCGGTCAGACCCGGCGCGGGCGCGTTACCGTTGCCACCTTTGCTCAGTTGGAAGTACTGCATACTGCCAAAAGAGGTATTCGCGTTAGCAAACAGCTTCCATTCATCAGACAGATGATACATCAGGTTCAGGGATGGCAGTGGCTCGCTGTAATGCTTCTCACGAGAAGTTTGTGAGAAAGAATCATCGACGTTAGTGCTGATTTTTTCATAACGCAGGCCCGGAGTGATTGTCCAGTTGCCAACGTTTACCGCATCATCGATATACACCGCGTGGGCTTCAGTGCCGCCAGAGGTGTGTTGGTAGTAATCCGGCGTCGCCGGTGTAGAAGACGCTGAACTCGGTGCATACCAGACAGAACGATATGCTTTCTCGTCCATGGTTTCATTCAGATAACGATAGCCTACCGTCACCTCATGGGAAGTGCTGCCTAAACGGAATAATTGGGAATAACTCGGCTCAATGGCCCAAGTGGTGTAATTGCGCGGATAGGCAACCATCCGTTTTTTACCCACATTATTGCCAGTGCCTTCAGATTCAATATTGCTACCGCGGAAGCTTTTGGTGAAATAAGTCAGTAATTCAAACTGCTTATCTTCTTCCTGATGCTTATATTTGAAAGACATATCGCGGCGACGGCCATCGAACTGATCGAATGGTCGAGTCGACTGGAAGGGGTTTTGCGCATATTGCGCACTGGTCAGGCCGCCTGGCATACCGGCGTGGGCTTCGTAATAATGGAAGTTGGCCAACAGCTCATCATTAGGCGTGATTTCATAACGAGTTTTCAGCAGAAAATCGTCGATGTCGGTATTGTCGTTACTATCGCGATACCCCTGGCCGTGTAAACCAGAGTACATCAACGCCGCGCCGAAGCCGTTATCCGCCGTCCCGCCTAAAGAAGCGCTGGATAGGGTTTTCAGGCCGCCGTGGCTAGCGCCCTGAGTCTGCGCGCTCACCGCGCCGCTAAACTCTTTAGGAATCGCTTTGGTATTGAAGTTAATAATTCCACCGACGTTCTGCGGCCCATAACGTACCGCACCGCCGCCGCGAATCACGTCGATAGACTGTAGATTTCCGATGGATAACGGCGCCATAGAGAGCTGTGGCTGTCCGTAAGGAGCCACCGCCAGCGGAATGCCATCCTGCAAAATGGTGGAACGCGGTGACAAACGCGAAGTTAAACCACGAACGCCAACGTTAAGAGAAATATCGCTACCGCCAGTACCGTTGCTTTCGCGCACCTGAACACCAGGAATACCGCGCAGTGAATCACCGATAGTCTGCGCACCTTTTTCCTGCAAACGCTGCTGGGTGACGATGGTTCGCGCCCCCGGATGATTCAGCACAACCGTACTGTTATCGGTGTTATCCAACCAGTTTCCCACTACCGAAAGCGTGTCGCTTTTACCCGTGGCGGGTGCATCCTGATTGGCCGTTGGCTGGTTATCATCAGCCTGAGTTTTTTTATCCGCGGCGTAGGTAGGCAATGCCAGCGCAATGGATGCAGCTAGCAAGGAAAGACGAGTAAAAGTAAACATATGAGGTTTATTCCGAAAGGAAATGTATATGAATGTATTTTTTAGAAACGCTAATCTTAATGATTCTGCTTACCAAGTAAATCGATATTGGCAATAAATCGAATCAGAGTTTATTTCAGTCGAAGTCTTGGCCGGCAAAGGTTTACGTAAAAAACCACAAACAAACATGACGCGCACAAGCCATTTGAGCAGAGCGAATATTCAAAATGGCAAATAATATTGCCTCAATAGAACAGGCTCAGAAATATCCTCCCGTAAGGGGAGGATTAGCAGGAGAAATGAGCGTGGCAGGAATTATTTAGCCTGAACCCAAAACACGCCGCTGTAATCCAGCGCGGTGTATTTTTGATGCAACATCTTGATATCTGCCAGAGGGTCAAGATCGCTAAATAGCTCCGGATGCAGGAATTTAGCAATGGCTTCAACGGCAATCACGTTGAACGGCGTATCGTAAAACTGATGATAAATCGCCATAACCTTCTTATCTTTGACCGATTGCAGCACGCTGATGCCGGTGCGATTCATCAGGTGTTTCAGACGCGCCTGCGTGGTAGCTTCATCGGTGCTATAACCTAGCGGAACCGCTAAAGTACCTCGGTGCCCGCGACTCCAGTCAGCGCCGGTCATCAGATAAAAATCCGGGTTACTGGCAATCAGTTGCTCGACGTTAACGTCTCCGCCCATTGCCGGAAACAGCTTGCTTCCAACGTTATTACCGCCTGCAACATCGATAAATTGTCCGAAACTGCCTTTCCCAAAAGTGCTGCAACAATCATCGCCTTTCATTCCGGCGCTGCGTTCGATAAACACGCTGGGGCGCTGCTCTGGTTTTAAGGCCGCAACCCGCTCACGAACCAAATCCAAACGTTGCTGATAGAACTGAATAAAGGATTCAGCGTTCGCCTCTTCGCCAAAGACTTTGCCGAGTAATCTCATACTTGGCACCGTATTGGTGAGCGGCTGCTGACGGAAATCGATGATTAATACCGGCAGTCCGGCTTTTTCCAACTGCCCTAACACGCCGCTGCTTTTCAGTTTTTCCAGCAAGCCAATATCAAAAATTATTAGATCTGGCCTGAAAACTACCGCTTGTTCCACGCTAAAATCAGAAACGTAGGGGTTTTCAAAAATAGGAATCTTATTGATTTCAGGGAATGTCTTCGCGTAAGCCTCTACCAGATCTGGCGCTTTGACTTTTAGCGAATTATCCCAAGCAATAATATTTTTTAGCGGCGTTTGCGGATGCAAAATATTCAGCGCCAGCAAGGCTCTGGCGTCAGCCAACATGACTTTGGCGGCGGGCTGAGGCAATGTCACTTCACGCCCCGCCACATCGGTAACCACAATAGGTGCAGCCAACGCAGACCAGGACATAAGGATCGCCAGCGAAGCCAATAGCCAGCGGGCTGCGCGGAGAAGACTAACGGACATGATATATCCTTGATAAATGCATAATAAGATTCGAACGCTAATGATAATCCATATCTTTTGTTTTTAAACTACCCAATATTTCTCACTGCAATAAAATCGATTAGATCACGTTATGACTCACTTTTTCTGATTACTTCAGGAATTTTGTTGCTTTGCTAAACCGATTCTTCTAATTTTAGCCACCAATAGGATCGGATAAATTTGAGGATCATCATGAAGAATTCAGTGTGGGTTTTAGGCGATGCCGTGGTTGATCTGGTGCCTGATAATTCAAATAGTTACCTTAAATGTCCCGGCGGAGCACCGGCAAACGTCGCCGTGGGAATTGCCCGTTTAGGCGGTAAAAGCGCCTTTATTGGCCGAGTGGGCAACGATAGCTTTGGCCGCTTTATGCAGCAGATATTGCAGCAGGAAAATGTCGATACCCGCTACATGACGCAAGATCCTCACCATCACACCTCAACCGTGGTGGTGGATTTAGATCGAAACGGCGAGCGATCCTTTACTTTTATGGTCAATCCAAGCGCCGATTTATTCCTACAACCCGATGATTTACCGGAATTTGAAGCCCATCAGTGGCTTCACGTTTGCTCCATTGCGCTCAGCCGTGAACCCAGTCGAAGCACCGCATTTGAAGCGATGAAGCGTATCAAAGCCGCCGGCGGTTGGGTCAGCTTCGATCCTAATATTCGGGAAGATATTTGGCAAAATCCGGAGGAATTGCTGCCGTGCCTGCATCAGGCGCTACAATTGGCGGACGTAGTCAAACTGTCGCTGGAAGAACTGGCATTTATCAGCGGAACCGATGAAACCACCCTAGCTATAGAGCAAATAATGGCACACTTCCCGTGCAAACTGCTGTTGGTTACGCTGGGGGCTGATGGCGTATGGCTGCATAATCGCACGGATTTGCAGCAATATCCGAGCCGCAAAGTCACTCCGGTAGATACTACTGGCGCAGGAGATGCCTTCGTCGCCGGGCTGCTGGCCGCCCTGGCTGACCAGCCAGACTGGGCCAAAGGCACAGATCTTCCCGCTGCAATCGCTCAGGCTCAAGCCTGCGGCGCACTGGCGACCACGGCCAAAGGCGCGATGACCGCGTTGCCAAGCTCCAGCCAACTGGCTCATTTTTTAAAAACCCCGGTTTAGCCCGCTGATACCTGCCGGATCTCTCTGTTTTATCGTAGTTATTCGGCAGTAACCGCTTATTTGCCTTTCCTCCAACCCCACTCTATATTTCCTGTCTGAACCTACCTGCCCGCTATTTTCTTTTCTGAAAGGAACTCAACGTGAAATCTTTGTCTGCGGTCTTGCTGCTCAGCGTCTTACCCGTGGCAGCTTTTGCTACACCAACACCTTTTGTTATTGATAAAGACCATAAAGGGCAATTAACTATTGAGCAGTTTGAAGGATCAAATAGCGACGGCGGGCGTTTCGAGGTGCTGTTACCCTCCGGAAAAACTCAGGAACTGGGCGGTTTTGAATTTATTGATGATGGTAAAAATCCGGGAGCCAGTTTCACTGATTTCAACTTCGATGGTTATAACGATATCGCCATCGATGTGCCGGTCGGCATGGTGAATTTTGAGACTTTCATCTACCTCTGGCAGCCTGAAGCAGGCCAATTTAAAGCACTAAAACCGAATAATCCTGGCGCCTGCGGCCAGTTTTCCGATGTGACGCTGGATGAGAAAAACAAAACCATCATTTCATCCTGCCGTGGCGGCCCAGTCTGGTATAGCGACAAATTTAAATACGATGATCAAGGGAAGCTTTATCTGGCCTCGGATATGGAATTAAACATGGGCGTTGCTCCCGATCACGACATTTCAACCTTCGCTTTTTTCGAACGATACTACGATCCTCAAGGTAAGAAAATCAGCCAACAGGCTATTGGGATTGAAGGTGAACCCTATGTTTATACAGTGAAAAATGAAAAGTTACGTCTGTATAATGCACCGAACAAAGCTCAGAAATCAGCGATGTATCTGGTGAAAGGCGATCAAGTCGCGATCGTGGATTTAACCGTTCTGGAAAACACCGATAAAACTTGGGTAAAAATCAAATATGCCAGCAAAAAGCGCGGTGATATTTATAAATGGGTCGCCGCCGATGAAACCGAACATTCAGCACCACAGGAGTCTGCGGTATTCAGGTAATGACCTCGCTTTAACCCCCCTCTGATTGAGTGACTTCTCCAGCGCGCCGATCCCGGCGCGCTTTTTTATGGCTAAAAACCCGGCCAGCTCCGTTTGAAACGATCGATTTGTAAGCTGGATCACAATGGCTGAAACGGGTTAGCAAAATGTTTTGCTAACTCAGGGTTAACTCCATTATGTTAGCCATGAAAAACCGGTTTAGCTGTTTAGCAAATAACAACGAATCACATATCGAGTGATATAAAAATGATGATAAAACCTAGCTATCTCGCTGTAACTATTGGACTTATTCTCTCATGCTCGGCCACCAGCGTTACGGCAGCTTCCACCAGTGACATTGAAGCGCGCTTAAATGCGTTGGAACAACGCTTACACCAGGCAGAGCGCCGGGCGCAACAGGCTGAAGCACGAGCAGAAATTGCAGAAAAACAGGCGAAAAAATTAGAAGCACGCACCGCGCAGGCGGAAGAAAAAACAGTAGAAGTGGCTAAGCGCACTGAGAAGCTGGAAAGCAAAACGCCAGCAGAAAGTGGCTTTGAGTTCCACGGCTATGCCCGTTCCGGGCTGCTGATGAATAGTAATGGTGCCCGTACCCAAGGCGGCCCGGACGTTACGCCAGCAGGCAGTACCGGCGGCAATATTGGGCGTTTGGGCAACGAACCCGATACTTACGTTGAGCTGAGTCTGGAGAAAAAACAGACTCTGTCAAACGGCGCAACGACTCGCTTTAAAGCGATGCTGGCAGACGGTCAGCGCGACTATAACGATTGGACCGGCAATAACAGCAAACTCAATGTGCGTCAGGCTTTCGTGGAATTAGGCTCTCTGCCGACTTTCACAGGCATATTCAAGGACAGTACTCTGTGGGCCGGTAAACGTTTCGATCGGGATAACTTTGATATTCACTGGCTGGATAGCGATGTGGTATTCCTCGGCGGCACCGGCGGCGGTATTTACGATGTGAAATGGAATGAAGATCTGAAAAGCAACTTTTCACTTTACGGTCGTAATTTCGGTGCCATTGAAGGCATCGATGATGACATCCAGAACTACATTTTCACTGCCAATAACTTCGCTGGCCCATTCCAGTTCATGCTAAGTGGCCTGCGTGCCAAGGATAACGATCAGCGGAAAATCAACGGCATTGTCGCCAGCGATAACGCAGCGGAGAAAGGCTTCCACGCTATGCTGGCCTACCACGGCGACAGCTTCTACGGCCTGCGCGAAGGAACAGCTAAAATCGCGGTGCTTTACGGCCACGGCTTAGGTGCCGAAGTAAAAGGCCTTGGCTCCGACGGCAATCTCAACGAAAGCGCCGATACCTGGCGTATCGCCACCTACGGCACCACGCCGCTCAGCAAGAACTGGAGTCTGGCACCGGCGATTATGGCTCAGCAGAGTGAAGATCGTTATGTTCAAGGTGACAGCTATAAATGGGTGACATTCAACGCCCGCTTTATTCAGGAAATTACCGAAAACTTTGCGCTGGCCTACGAAGGCACCTACCAATATATGAATTTAGACCCACGGGGCTACAACAACTATAAAGATGTCAGCGGCGGTTTCTATAAATTGACCTTCGCACCAACCTTTAAAGCCGGTGATATTGGGAATTTCTTCAGTCGTCCGGAACTGCGCGTTTTCGCTACCTATATGGACTGGAGCAAAGATCTGGATAACTACTCTCAGCAGGATGCTTTCGGTAAAAATGATTTTACCGCCGGTGGCCAATGGAACTTTGGTGTGCAAATGGAAACCTGGTTCTGATAATAACTGGCCGTCGAACCGCAATGACGGCGGACATACCATAAAGTCACCCTGTATATAAATAACAATGTATCGCTACGAGAAAGGCCGCTATGCGAATCTGAACGCGGCTTTGCTGGATAGAATGAGGGAAAAAAATGAACATGACTGAGACCGTTTCGGCTCTGCTCCCGCTGCTGGGAGGCAAGGAAAATATCGTCAGTGCCGCCCACTGTGCCACCCGTCTGCGGCTGGTATTGGCAGATGATAATCTGGTACAAAAATCCGCCATCGAAAAACTGGATGGCGTAAAAGGTTGCTTCAGTAACGCCGGTCAAATTCAGGTTATTTTCGGCACCGGTTTGGTCAATAAGGTTCACGCGGAATTTATCCGACAAACCGGCGTAAACGAATCCAGTAAATCTGAAGCAGCCGATCTGGCCGCAAAAAAACTCAATCCGTTCCAACGGGTCGCTCGTTTACTGTCGAATATTTTTGTGCCAATTATTCCGGCTATCGTCGCCTCTGGCCTATTAATGGGTCTGTTGGGGATGGTGAAAACCTATGGCTGGGCCGACGCCGACAACGCCATCTTTATCATGCTGGATATGTTCAGCTCCGCCGCCTTCATCATTTTGCCGATTCTGATTGGCTTTACCGCCGCGAAAGAGTTCGGCGGAAACCCTTATTTGGGTGCCACGTTGGGCGGGATTCTCACTCATCCGGCACTGACCAACGCCTGGGGCGTTGCGGGCGGCTTCCACACCATGAATTTTTTCGGATTAGAAATCGCCATGATCGGCTATCAGGGCACCGTGTTTCCGGTGTTACTGGCGGTCTGGTTTATGAGCATGGTGGAAAAACGGCTGCGAAAAGTGGTGCCTAACGCGCTGGATTTGATCCTGACGCCCTTCCTCACCGTGGTGATTTCCGGTTTTATCGCACTGCTGTTCATCGGCCCGGCAGGTCGGGTACTCGGCGACGGTATTTCAATGATCCTCAGCACTTTGATCACCCACGCAGGCTGGTTTGCCGGATTGCTGTTCGGCGGCCTGTATTCGGTGATAGTGATTACCGGTATCCATCATAGTTTCCACGCGATTGAGGCCGGATTACTGGGTAACCCAAACATTGGCGTTAACTTTCTGCTGCCGATTTGGTCGATGGCTAACGTTGCTCAGGGCGGTGCCTGTCTGGCGGTGTACTTCAAAACCAAAGATGTCAAAATCAAGGCTATAGCAGTGCCGTCGGCCTTCTCTGCCATGCTAGGTATTACCGAAGCGGCAATCTTTGGTATTAACCTGCGCTTTGTGAAGCCGTTTCTGGCCGCACTAGCCGGCGGCGCTCTGGGCGGTGCTTGGGTGGTTGCCAATCACGTCGGTATGACCGCCGTTGGTTTAACCGGCATTCCCGGTTTGGCTATCGTTCAAAGCAGTGCCATTGTCAGCTATCTGATTGGTTTGGTTATCGCTTTCAGCTCGGCCTTTATCATCTCGCTGCTGCTGAAATACAAAACGGACAGTGAATAATGCAAGAAGCCAGTTTACTCAAACAACTCACGTTGGCGGTGATGTCCGGTCAGGTTCGGGCCGCGCGGGATCCACATCGGCCCGGCTGGCATTTGGCTCCGTGCATCGGGCTGCTGAACGATCCTAACGGTTTTATCTATCACGCTGGCTACTATCATTTATTTTATCAATGGAATCCGCTGGCCTGCGCCCACGGCAGTAAATATTGGGGACACTGGCGCAGTGCGGATTTGATTCACTGGGAACATCAGCCTCTGGCGCTGGCACCGAGCGAAGAATATGAAAGCCACGGCTGTTACTCTGGCTCTGCGGTGATCCACGACGAACGCATTCACCTGATGTATACCGGTAATGTGAAATATCCAGATGGTAGCCGCACCGCATTTCAATGTCTGGCGCGAGAGAATGCGCGCGGAGAATTCGATAAGCTGGGGCCAGTACTGAGCCTACCTGCTGGCTATACCGGCCATGTGCGCGATCCGAAAGTTTGGCAGCACGACGGTCAGTGGTACATGGTGCTGGGCGCACAGGATCTTGAGCTGAAAGGCAAAGTGTTGCTGTTCCGTTCGCCGGATCTGCATCAATGGCAAAGTCTGGGTGAAATCGCTGGTTCTGGTATCAATGGTTTGAATGACTTCGGTTATATGTGGGAATGTCCGGATCTGTTTACGCTTGGCGACGAAGATGTGCTGATCTTCTGTCCGCAAGGGCTGGCAGCGGAGGCCGAACGTTATCGCAATACTTATCAGGCCGGTTATGTCTGCGGAAAACTCGATTATCAGCAAGGCCAGTTTAACCACGGTGCTTTCCACGAGCTGGACGCCGGATTCGAATTCTACGCCCCACAAACCACGCTGGCAGCGGATGGCCGCCGTTTACTGTTTGGCTGGATGGGCATTCCGAATCAGGATGAGTTATATCAGCCAACGGTGAATTACGGCTGGATTCACACGATGAGCAGTCCGCGCGAGCTGTCGCTGCGTAATGGCAAAATTATTCAGCAACCAGCCCGTGAATTAACCGCACTACGCACCGTTCTTTTCCAGTGGAAAGGAAGCGCCGATGCCGCACCACCGTTTCGCATCGACAATGCGGAAATCCAGTTGGAAATCAGCGGCGAGTTCACCCTACAACTGGCCGACACCATGACGCTGGAGTGGGACGGCGAGCGCCTGACTCTTAGTCGCAATAATCTGCGTACAGGCGAGCGAGAGTTCCGCTACTGGCGCGGTTCTGTGCATCAGTTACAGCTGCTTTTCGACCGCTGTAGCGTGGAAATCTTTATCAACAATGGTGAAGGCGTCATGACTTCCAGCTATTTCCCTCAGCCTGAACCACAGGCAATTTTCAGCGGCAAGGGTGAACTGCACCTGCGGCACTGGTTGTTACTGTCACCCATGTTAGAATAAGGGCATCTTTCCCGGTGGCAGATGCAGTCAGTGAAAAACAGTAAACGTGTTACTATTAACGATATAGCTAAACTGGCTGGTGTGTCTAAATCGACCGCCAGCCTGGTTCTGAATGGTCGCAGTAAGGAATATCGTGTTTCTGACGAAACCCGGGATCGCATTATCGCTCTGGCCAACGAACACAATTACCAGCCAAGTTTCCACGCTCGTTCTTTGCGATCGACCCGCAGCCATACTCTGGGTCTGGTGGTGCCTGAAATGACCAATCATGGTTTTGCCCTGATTTCCCGCGAGCTGGAAATGCTGTGTCGCGAAGCCGGGTTACAACTGCTTATCGCCTGCACCGATGAAAATCCTAGCCAGGAAATGATGGCGGTGAACAGTCTGGTGCAGCGTCAGGTTGACGGTTTGATCGTCGCCTCCAGCCAGCTGAACGATAGCGAATACCAAAAGATCAACACTCGGCTGCCGGTGATACAAATGGATCGGCTGATCGGCGAATCGGATCTTCCACTGGTAATCACCGATTCTATTACCTCTACCGCCACGCTGGTGGAGAAAGTGGCGCAGCAACATCAGGATGAGTTTTATTTCCTCGGCGGCCAGCCGCGAATTTCACCGACGCGCGACCGCCTGAGCGGATTTCAGCAGGGTTTACAGCGCGCTGGCGTAGAATGTCGCCCGGAATGGATACTCAACGGCAATTATCTGCCTAGCTCCGGCTATGAAATGATCGCTCAACTTTGCGCTCAATTGGGCCGACCACCGAAAGCGGTATTTACCGCCGCCTGTGGCCTGCTGGAAGGGGTGCTGCGTTACCTGAACCAATATCAATTGATGGATAGCGATATTCACCTGTGCAGCTTTGACGATCATTACCTGTTTGACTGCCTGCCGCTAAAAATCGATACCATCGCTCAGGACTGCCAAGGGCTAGCGCGTCATAGCTTCGAGATGGTTACCGCTCTGATCGCCGAGCAACCGTTAGAACAGCAGCGGCTGATTCTGCCGGGGCAAATTCACTGGCGTCATCCAGACTCTAAAGCTTGATAGGTTGAAAGCTCACTATTCCCTCAGTCAATTCGCTGCGAATAAAGTGACAGCCGCATTTGCCTGCGGCTTCACAGCAATTTAGACAATAATCAGAGTTAATAGTGATTCTCGGTTTTTGGAGATCACTGTCTGGTTGAGGTAAATCTATTTTGGCCCCAAAGTCTGCCCCGCTTCCTACTGAATCAGCTTACAACTCTCAGGCGCCGGCGGTTACGCCCGCACTGAATGATTCCTGGCAACGCTGTCATAAACTGATGCAACCCGCCACTTGGCGAATTCCGCATCGGGCGGCTGGCGCAACGTTCAGCTCGATATGCCAGCGTAAAAACGATCTGTTGGTTCTGGGACAAGCGGCGCTGGAAGATGCGTATGAATATATGGAATCCCGCGAGTGCAGCTTGCTTATTCTGGATGAAAGCGGCTGTACCCTGTGGCAATGCGGTCATCCGAAAACGCTGCGCCAGCTCAGTGAATTAGGTTTTACCGCCGGTAGCTACTGGGCCGAAGGTTTGATCGGTACTAACGCTCCGGCGCTAGCAATAGCCGAAGGTAACCCAATGCAGGTCAGCGGCAGTCAGCACTTTAAGCTGGCGCTACATCCGTGGCATTTCTGCGCAACGCCGGTATACGACAACAGCGGGCGACAGCGAGCCGTGATCGTGTTGGGCTGTTTGCTAACGGAAAAAGCCGCCAGTGATTTACCGCTGACGTTGGCTATTGCGCGGGAAATCGGTAATTCCCTGCATGCGGACAGCTTGCTGGCAGAAACCAATCGCCATTTGAATGAGTTAAACGCCCTGCTGGACGGCGTGGAGGACGGCGTGATGGCCTGGGATCAGCGTGGCTGCCTGCTGTATCTCAATCGGCGCGCCGCCGCCATTTTGCGGCTGGATGCAACCAATAGTCTGGGAAAACCGGTCAACCAGTTACTGACGCTTCCCGCTCTGCTGACCCACGCAATTCAGCAGCGCAGTCCTCTCAGCCACGTAGAGGTGACGTTTGAGAACCAACAGCAGTTTATTCCGGCGTTACTCACGCTAAAACCCATACCCGACGGCGATCGTTGCGGCTTTATCGCATTGTTGCATCCACAGGAACTGCTGCGCCAAATGGTACACAACCAATTGGGCCGGGCCAGCCATACCTTCGATGAGATGCCGGTTAGCTCTCTGGAAATGCGCCGTTTGGTTCGTTACGGCAAACAGGCAGCTAAAGGCCAGCATCCTATCTTGCTACACGGTGAAGAAGGCGTGGGAAAACAGCGACTAGGGCAGGCGATTCATAACGCCAGCGAACGATCCGATGGCCCTTATATCGCTTTGAACTGTCAGGCATTGCCGCAAAGCTTAATGGCACGAGAATTCCTCGGCAGCGATGCCAGCGAAGGCGAGGCCGGACAACCGAGTAAATTCGAGTTAGCCAACGGTGGCACATTATATCTGGAGCAGGTGGAATACCTGTCGCCGGAAATGCAGTCCGCGCTGCTGCAGATCGTTAAAACCGGCATTCTGATGCGCGTCAATTCCAATCGGGTGATTCCGGTGGATGTGCGGATTATTGCCGCCACTGGCGCGGATTTGCCGCTGCTAGTCAAACAGGGGCGTTTTCGCCGCCAGTTGTTCTATACCCTTCAGTCTTTCGAACTACATATCCCGCCGTTACGCCAGCGCCAACAGGATATTCAACTGCTGGTACACCATACCCTGCGGGATTTAGGGCAGCATTTTCACTGCCAGTATCAGACCGATGAAGACGTTAATCGCCAGCTCAATCAGTATCCGTGGCCGGGCAACGATCAGGAGCTGAAAAGCGTTGTCGAACGCGCTGCGATGTCCTGTCGCAATAACCGAATTCGTCTCAATGACTTACCTGAGCATTTGCTGGGTGAAAAATTGCTTCTTGAACCGGACGCCCCGCAGCCGCAGCCCGTGCTATCACTGCAAGAGCTAGAACGGCAGGCGATAATTCGCGCCGCGCTGGTGTGTCAGGGTCAGCTTAATGAAATGGCAACCTTGCTGGGCATTGGCCGCACCACACTGTGGCGTAAAGTGAAGCTGCACCGGCTGGATATCGGACAGTTTAAAGGCGGAGAAACGGTTTAATATCTTGATAGTTAAGCAGAGAAAAGGAGCCAATTCTGGCTCCTTTTCTCATATCGCTGAGAACATATTATTTTGCTGGAATATAGCTACTTTGATGGCGAGTCTCCTTCGCTCCGGTAGCTTACCCCTTGATTTTTAACACGCCACTGGCTGTATCCAGTTCAGCCATCATGCCTGTATGAGTGGCATCCAAACAGCCGCTCATCCCCACCGCCATTGGAATCCCCAAGGCGCGGGACAGGATCGCGCTGTGTGACACCGTGCTCCCCTGACTCAGGCAAATACCTTTTACTTGCTGTCGGCGCAGCCCGGCCAACGCCGATGGCATTAGCTCATCCGCCACCAGCAACGCGCTACCACCAATGTGCAACGAAACCAACGGCAAACCGGTCAGATGTCCCAGCGCCCGATTAAGAATATCGCGAATATCCAGCTCGCGAACCCGCAGGTATTCATCATCCAGCGCCTGATAATCCGCGGCCATTGCCATCAACTCACTTTGCAGGGCGGACTCGGCGCAAACACGTTCTTGAGCCATCCGCTGATTGACCGCCTGCTGCAGCTCTTCATCGCTGATTAGGAGCTGATGAGCGCTGAATATTTCCCCAAATTCTTCACCAAGCGTTTCTCCCACCTGCGCAGCCAGAGATTCCAAATCTGTCGCAGTTTGGATCAGCGCCCGTTGTAAACGTTGCTGTTCGTCCGCTACTTGTTCGGCACTGATAGTGCGGGGAATAAACGCCGTCATCGCAGGAGGAAGCTGGAGTATTGGCCCACGAACGACTCCGTTTGGCACCATAATTCCCGCTAGTTCCGCGTTATCCCCGTTCGCGACTGATTCACCAAAATGCTGCTGAGCCAAGTGTTCAAACGCAGCCAGCGCCAATTCGGCCTGAGCTCCGCGAGCTAGCAGGCGAATGGTATCCCCTTTACGTACTTGCAAAATCGCCAGTTGATTCAGGCTACGTGGGTTCACGCATTTACCGCTCTTTTCCAGCAGTAGCTCGGCGTCAAAAGGTGCCAAAGCCTCCACCAACTTTGCCGCTGGGCGAACGTGTAAACCGTTGGGATTTTGCACTCGCCAGCTGACGCTTTGCGCATCATCGCCGAATCCCGTCGCAGAGCCAGATTCTTCCGACTGGATTTCTTCGCCTAATTGGCCACTTTTCGCCACCAGCGCGCCCATAGCTTCGGCACGAACCTGTTGTAATGATGAGCCTGCCGATGCCGCGACTACCGCCGCTAGCGTGCCTTCTACCAAAGGAGCCGCGCACAGCAACACATTGGCCGCCATCTCCGGATCGAGTAGGTCCAACGCGGTTTCAGCGCTCAGCACGGCGCTACCAAGATCCATCAACACCAATACCCCGGCGGGATCGTAAACTGACTCAATGGCTTCCATCACTTTAATGGCGTCAGTGCCGATGGGATGATCCACGTCGTCCACCCCTGCGGCCAGAGCCAACCGACATCCGCCCTGCGCCATTTGCTGCGCCAGCTCGGCAACGCCCTGAGCCAGTAACGCACTATGGGAAACTACAACGATATTGACCATCTTTCCTCCTGGAATCTGATACTGCCCTGCGGTTATCGCACCGGCCTGACGGACACACTTTTGATACTTTATGGCAAGCAGTTCATGGAACGCGCATGGCTAACGGCTGGTTACCTGCAATAACGCCTGCATCATTAGCATGGCCGAAGTCGCGCCGGGGTCCTGATGGCCAATACTGCGTTCACCGAGATAACTGGCACGGCCTTTACGCGCCTGCATGGTAATGGTGCTGGCCAGCGCCTGCTGCGAGCGTTCCACCGTTTGTTGCAATGCGTCCACCACTGATAAACCTTGCTGATTGGACTTTTCCAACTGATCCACAACAGCCCACCAGACATCGCACATGGTTTTATCACCGGGTTCTGCCTTACCGCGCATCACTACGCCCTCAACGCCGTCCTTAAACATTTGGCACAGAGCGGAAAGATCGAGGCTTTGTTTAGCATTAGTACTCTGCGCCGCTCGGATAAAGAACGTGCCAAACAGCGGGCCACTGGCTCCACCTACGCTGGATAACAACGTCATACCGGTGTTTTTCAGGATGAACCCAATATCTTTGTCTGCCACCGAAGGGAGCTTTTCGACCACTTTGTTAAAACCGCGATTCATGTTCAGCCCGTGATCACCATCGCCAATTTCAGTGTCTAGCTGAGTGAGGAAATCCCGTTGTTGAGTAAAAACCTCGGCGCATAGTTGCAGCCAATTGACGATATCTTGTTTGGTTAATCCCATTTTTTCCTCCGACATTTAACAACCCCAACGCAGCGCAGGAGTATTGACCGGTGCGTCCCACAGCGTGAGTAATTCATCATCCACTTTTAGCAACGTAATCGACATACCCTGCATATCCAGCGAAGTACAGTAAGAGCCAATCAGTTTACGTTCGACTTTCAAACCAAACTCGGCGCAGCGCGCGGCTAACCGATGCCAAACGCCGTACAGCTCAGACAGCGGCGTAGCGCCCAGATTATTCACCAGCACCACGACTCTATCCCCTGCCGCCAACGGCTGTTTGCTCTGACGAGTTTCCTGCCAATCGCCCAGCTGGCGATCCCAGTGGCGCAACGTGCGTTGATACTGTCCGTGTTCGATCAACGTCTGGAACATTGCGTCAACGGTGCTATCCAGGGAGGTAAAGGAACGGCGTTCAATGCCCGGCTCGCCGTGGATACCCACGCCAAACTCCATTTCATTTTCAGCCAAAATAAAGGACGGTTTACCCGCCGCAGGCACCGTACAGGCTCCCAAGGCAATCCCGATGGAATGTCCCTGATTATTGATTTTTTGTCCTAACGCCACGCATTCATCCAGTGAATCACCGCGTTCGGCGGCAGCACCTAATAATTTTTCGATCAGCACCGTATTAGCGACGCCACGGCGTCCGGCGGTGTACAGGCTGTCTTTTACCGCGACATCGTCATCAATCACCAGCGTGGCGACGGCGGTGCCTTCGCTGTGCAGCAGTTCGGCTGCGGTTTCAAAATTAAGAATGTCGCCGGTGTAGTTCTTTATCAGCATTAACACGCCTTTCCCGCCGTCGATAGCCTGACCGCACTCGAACATTTGATCCGGCGTTGGCGAAGTAAAAATCTCACCGGGACAGGCACCGTCCAGCATTCCTGCACCAATAAAGCCGCAGTGCATCGGTTCATGACCGCTGCCGCCACCGGACATCAGCGCCACTTTGCCTTGTACCGGCGCATCTCGGCGAGTAATAAACAGCGGTTCCTGATGCAGAGTCAGTTCCGGATGCGCTTCCACTAAACCTTGAATTTGTTCCTGTAAAACGCTTTCAACGCTATTAATCAGTTTTTTCATGCTGTGCTCCATAAAGAGGCTCGTTTACCCGTGTGGGGCAGAACCGAGCGACCCACAGGCGGCCCGGTTCGTTATCACAATGAATTCAACTTAGTTGAGGAAAGCGCGCCCCAGCCTATCGGCAACCAAAATCGCCGCGTAAACACTGTCCGGCGTAACGGCAAACGGCATATTGTGGATGGTTTCACCCTCGGCACAGCTGGCTTCGGCCACTGCGCGGATTTTCTTTTCGATATCCTGATGAACGCCCATTTCGCCCAGCGTGATGGGTAACCCCAATTGCTGACAAAAATCGAGTACGGTTTCAATTTGCTCCATGCTGCTGTTTTGCAGCACCAACTGTGTCAGCGTACCGAAAGCCACCTTCTCGCCGTGATACAGGTGGTGGCACTCTTCCAGTACGGTAAAACCGTTATGAATGGCATGCGCCGCCGCCAGACCGCTGCTTTCAAAACCAATGCCGCTCAGGTAAGTGTTGGCTTCAATAATGCGTTCTACCGCTTCGGTAACCACACCGGCTTCTACGGCCAGCTTAGCTTTGTAACCTTCCGTCAGCAGCGTGTCGTAGCACAAACGCGCCAACGTCACGGCGGCTAGCGTTGAGGCTCCGCCCGCCATACTGATAGCTTTGGCATCAAAACAGGCTTGTGCTTCAAAATAGGTAGAAAGCGCATCCCCCATACCGGCAACTAATAAACGCACCGGTGCTTTGGCGATAATCGCGCTGTCCATCAGAACAATATCCGGATTTTTTGGATAAATAAGATATTCAGCAAACTCCCCTTCTTCGGTATAAATCACCGACAGGGCGCTGGTTGGCGCATCGGTTGAGGCAATAGTTGGCACTACGACCACCGGAATATGTTGATAGTGGGCGATGGCTTTCGCCGTATCCAGGGTTTTACCGCCGCCGATACCGATCACTCCGTTACAACCGTGTTTTTTCAGCTCTACGGTCAGGCGTTCAATTTCCTTACGAGAGCATTCGCCGCGGAACTGGCTGAAGTGATATTTAACATCGCTGACCTGCAGGCTGCTGCCAACGGTATCCGACGTGAGTTTCATGACGAAGTCATCGGCGATGACGAAATAGTTATTTGCCAATAGCTTAGCGAACTCACCAATAGACTGAAGTGCGTTAGCGCCTTGTATATATTTAGACGGAGATTGAATGACTTTAAGCATATCTGGCTCCTGAAGCGTAAATGTATTTTAGAAGGTGGCGTCTCGGGTCAGCATCGGTCTTTGGCGGGAGACGGTTTTACTTTGGCTAAAACCACTATAGAGCGAGAAAAACCGTTGAGTAACCGGCAGGGAAAACGTTCCATTATGAAACCACCAATGGAAATTCGAGTTTCATTGTGAAACAAAGAGGGTTGTTAATTCAGTTAATAAGAGAGCTGGCGCACAGATGGGAAAATCGAGGAACGATAAAAAAGCGTTTTTATAAACAAGGTTCTGACCACAGCCGAAAAAAAACCGTCCATCGGACGGTTTTTTAGCTGAAAAAATACATTACTCGGTAGTCGGCTGCGGTTTTGGCTCTGGATTCATACAGCTGTAAATCACCGGCAATACCAGTAAAGTCAGTACCGTTGCAAAACCCAGACCGAACATAATCACCACCGCCATACTTTGGAAGAACGCATCGCTCAGCAGCGGCGCCAGCCCCAGAACCGTGGTAAAGGCCGTGAGCATAATTGGCCGTAAACGGGCGGTCGAGGCATCAATAATGGCATCCCGCAGCGGTTTTTCCTGTCGCTGTAGGCTAATTTCTTCTACCAATACGATCCCGTTACGAATCAACATACCGCTCAGACTTAATAGACCAAGTAACGCCATAAAACCAAAAGGAATTCCGGTTAATAGGAAACCAACGGTCACGCCAATCAAAGCTAAAGGCACCGTTAGCCAGATAGCCAAAGCGTTACGTACCGAGCTAAACATCAGCACTGTAACGACAAACATGATAATGAAGGCGATTGGCAAGCTGGTGAAGATCCCCTGCTGTGCCTCTTTCGTACTTTCGTAATCGCCTCCCCACTCCAGTTCATAGCCCGACGGCAGTTTGATCGCTTCGATATTCGGCCTGATCCGCTGTAACAACTCGGCGGAAGTTTCCCCGCCTTCCGATGTTGGATCGGTTTGCACCGTTAACGTGCGTTTACGATCCAAACGCATAATGAGCGGATCTTCCCATTCGGTTTCAAAGCTGGTGACAACGTTATCGATAGGAATAAACGCCTGACGCGCTTGGCTCCATACCATGACATCGTTGAGCCTTTCTGCGTTCAACCGCTCGGCGTCCGGTGTCCGAAGGACAATCGGCATCAACCGCGTACCATCCCGATACAACCCGACCGGCAAGCCGCCAAAGCTCATCCGCAGAGTGCTATCCACTTCACGCTTATCTACGCCCAGTTCACGCCCCAGATAGTCTGAGAATTGCGGACGGATCATTTTGCTGCGATCCTGCCAATCATGACGCGCGCCATCAGCCAGAGGATCGGCCACAATCACTTTTTCGGCCTGCGTAGCCAGAGATCGCAATACGTCCGGATCTGGCCCGTTAAATCGCGCTTCGATCGCGCTGTTATTGGATGGCCCGAACATGATGCGCTTCAACCGCGCATTCACCTGCGGGTATTCATCCTGCATAAATTGTTCGGTTTCTTCGATCAATCCGGGAATGCGATTCAACCGATCGGTACGCACCATAATTTGCGCATAGTTAGCATATTGCCGCTCGCCGTTATAGGTCAGCATAAAGCGCATCGCGCCCTGACCAATAGTGCCAACGGTATCGGTAACGCCCTCCTGCTCCTTGATATGCTTTTCTACTTCCGCCGCGATGCTTTCGGTATAGCTAATATCCGTGCCATACGGCAGCCATAAGTCGACAAAAAAGATCGGCGTATTCGAAGGCGGGAAAAAGCTCTGCCGCACGCTACCAAAGCCGTAAATAGACGCCACCAGCATCGCAGTCAGTACCACCAGCGTGATGCTGCGATGCTGCAATAGCTTATTCAACACCACCCGATAGTTACGGAATAACCAGCCGTCATAAGGCTGCTTAACCGGCTTATCTTCATCAACCGGAGCCGATTTTTGGTTTTGGAAGGCCCATTTGGCGAATACCGGGGTTAAGGTCAGCGCCGTGAACCAACTCAGCATTAACGAAATCAGTAATACTTCAAACAGCGAGCGGCAATATTCGCCGGTGGAATCATTTGATAAACCAATAGGTGCAAAGGCCAGAATCGCGATGATCGTGGCGCCCAGCAACGGGAACATCGAGCGCTTCACCACTTTACTGATCGCGGTGAAAATATTATCTCCCCGCTGGCGCCCAACCAGCACTCCCTCCACCACCACGATGGCATTATCCACCAACATACTGAGGGCGATAATTAATGCACCAAGGGAGATACGCTGCAATTCAATATTAAACAACCACATAATCAATAATGTCCCCAGCACGTTCAGTGCCAGAGAGAGCGCGATAACAATGCCGCTGCGCGCGCCCATAAAGATTAATAAGGTAACGACCACGATCAGTAACGCCAGCAGGAAGTTGAGGATAAAGCCGTTTACCGCGCCTTCCACTTCATGAGACTGATCGTAAAAAATACTGATGTGCATGCCGGATGGCCGTTCAGGCTCTAGCTGCGCTAACCGCAATTTAACGGCATTCCCCACCGTGACGACGTTGACGTTAGGCGCAAAAGAAATCCCCACCCCCAATGCAGGCTGACCATTCGCACGATAAATATTTGTAGGCGAATGAGTCACTCCCTGAGTCACGGTGGCAATATCACGCAAATAGACGCTTTTCGGGCTGCCCGGCTGGCTGACCAATAAGTTTCCCAATTCCTGCACGCTATTAAATTCACCGGTTGGATGCAGGCGGATCGATTCGCTGCCAACCAACAGTTGCCCGGAGTTGGAAACCACGTTCTGGCGACTCAGCAAATCCGATAAATGCTGCGGAGTAATACCGGCGGCGGTCATCTGCGCCCGCGAAATATCAATCTGAATTTCTTCCGGTAAAATGCCGGCAATAGCGACTTTCCCAACGCCGTTAACCAGTACCAACTCGCGGCGTAATTGCTCGCCAAAATTACGTAAATCCTGATTGGTGTAGCCCTCTCCCGATAGCGAGAAGAAGAAACCATATACATCGCCAAAATCGTCATTAACCAGCGGCGTACCGGCCCCAGGAGGCAAACGGGCGCTGTTATCACTGATTTTTCGGCGTAACTCATCCCAGATTTGCGGCAGTTCGTTCGGCCCGTATTGGGAACCTACGTTGACGGTAATTTGCGATAAACCGGCGCTGGAGATTGACCTGACGTTATCGACGTAAGACAGCTCCTGGATGGCATTCTCCAGCGGCAGCGTCACCTCCTCTTCCACCTGCTGCGCCGAGGCTCCTTCGTAGCGAGTGACTACCACCGCGGTTTTAATGGTAAAAGCCGGATCTTCCAAACGGCCGATATTCAGATAGGCAATAAGTCCGCCAATTCCTAGCAACAGAATCGTTAGCCAGATTCGCGTGTTATTGTTGATGAAATTGTCCGTTAGCTTCATTACAGACCCCGCTCACGGACCCACGCCCGCACCAACTGCTGTGGACGAAGCTCGCTGGTACCGGCGGCAACAATCTGCTCACCGTCGTTCAAACCCGAAGTAATCCGGATACCGTTGGCCATCAGCTGCCCGACCTGCACTTCCCGTTCTTCAACGTGGAGCTGGCCTTTATCCTCTTTAACTACCCAAACTCGCGCATCATTGAGCTGGGTGCTATCGGGATTAAATACCGCTTCTACCGGCACAATAATCGATGCGTTCGTCGAACCAGTTAATTTATGCGTATTGATACGAACGCTACCGCTGATGCCAGACAACAGCGGTAAGTCCGGCGGACGTTTCATGGTCAGCGTCACCTGGAAAGTCATGGAGCCAGCGCTGGTGGAGGTAGTGTGCTCTTTATATTCGGCCAGGAATTCCCGATCCGGTAAATGGTTTAAACGCACCGTAGGGTGATAATCCTTGTTACCAATATCCAATGCGGTAAATAAACGTTCCGGCACGCTAAATACCACGTCCAGCGTATCCAGTGCGCTCAAGGTCGCAACCACCTGCCCCGGGGCCATGACCTGATGATTACGCGCGCTAACGTTAGCAATCACACCGTCAAAAGGCGCGCTGATGGTGGCATCACTCAGCTCTTTGCGAGCGATATCCAGCGCTGCCTGAGCGGATTCCAGCTCGGCTCGGCGAATATCCAGCTCAGCGCGAGAAATGGCATTGCGCCCTTGCAAGGTATTAAAACGATTGAACTGATCGCGAGCCAGATTAAACGCCGATTGGCGATCCCGTACTCTCAAGGTCAGATCGGTGTTATTCAACATCGCAATATTCTGCCCTTTCTTAACCTGTTCACCTTCTCGCACCAGTAATTGCTGAAGCTGTCCCGCACGTTTAAATGACAGTTGCGTTTCATCCCCAGCCTGCAATCGCGCCGGGAAATAACGCACGCCGTTCTGGCCGCTGTCTTCAACCGTAAATATTTTTACCGGGCGCACGCTTTCCATCACTTCAGGCGCAGGTTTATCGCAGCCAGCCAATAACAGCGTTGCCAACAGAGTCACTACAATTTTTGTCTTCACTATAAAGATCTCGTTCAATCAAATATTGGGGTTGCAATTGCGCAACAGCGGTTGAAACGCACCAGCAAAAATCGGGTTAAAAAGTGAAAATATGATGACATTGTGGTTAGGATTAGCCGCAGATAGCTTCGCAACGACAGAAACAAACGGCCTAACATCATCAGATTTACATTCTGTTTATCCCTTATCTCAGCGCCCATTGACTGCGTTCTTGCTATCGGTTTTGTTATCGGTTTTTTTTATCACTTTGCGAATCAGCTTATTCATCAGCGTTAGCAGAACTCCGCCAGTCAACATGCCCAAAAAGTAAATCAGGACGATCAGCACGGACAAGGGCAAGGTTATCTCATTAAAGAGTAGCGATACCTGAACGGCGCCGCTGTTCTGAAAGGCAAAAAGAGTGGTTAATGTGACAATTAACAGAAAAAGTACCGTATAAACGTATTTCACAGTGCCGTCCTTTTCTAAAAATCTATTACGTCGCCCAAAACACTCGGCGATTTTAAATACAGATAGCCGACAGCAAACCAGCGTGATAACACTGTCCACTCTCGACTATTTTTTAAGAGCACTGTCGCCAGCTGGCGAGAACCGTTCCGCAGCTGGCGGTTATCAGCAATTAAAAATCAACGGCATCGCGGATAAGCGGGCAAGTCATACAGTGACCGCCCCCGCGACCACGGCCTAATTCACTGCCCACAATTTCAATCACTTCCACCCCTTCTTTACGCAGCTGAGTGTTGGTTTTGGTATTGCGATCATACGCCATGACCACGCCCGGAGAGATGGCGACCATATTATTGCCGCTGTCCCACTGCTGGCGCTCAGTGTCGTAATCGTTGCCCTCAGTTTCCACAACTCGTAGTTTTTTCAGATTGAGCGCACCGGCTACCGCGTCAACAAAGGTGCCTTTATCTCGGCTCAGCTTCATGCCAGTCGGGCCATCATCCGGACGTAGTGAGAAAGTCTGGATCTGATTAACAATCGCCGGGTAAAGCGTCACCACATCGCGATCGCAGAAGGTGAAAACCGTATCCAGATGCATGGCAGCGCGCAGCTTCGGCATCGCCGCAATCATCACGCGCTCAACCCCAGATTTCTTATTGGAAAACAGTGAAGCTGCCAGTTGCGTAATCGCCTGATGGGAAGTTCGCTCGCTCATACCAATCAGGACGGTTTTATTCCCAATCGGCATCACATCGCCGCCTTCCAGCGTGGCTGAACCGTGGTGCTGAGTCGGATCCCCCCACCACACATTGATATCGGCATTGGCGAAATCAGGATGGAATTTATAAATCGCCGTAGTCAGGATGGTTTCTTCATGGCGAGCAGGCCAGTACAGCGGATTTAACGTCACGCCGCCGTATATCCAACAGGTGGTATCGCGGGTGTATAAAGTGTTTGGCAACGGCGGCAGTAAATACTCGGTAATACCGACGGCTTCACGAATCAGCTTCAATTCTTCTTTGTCGCACTTACCCACTTCGTGTAATTCACGCGTAGATAAACCGCCAATCAGAAACTCAGCCAGCGTTCGCGGATCCAAACCTTCGAGGAAACTGCGGGTTTCATGCAAAATGCCTAACGAAACTTCATTAGGTACAATTTGCTGATCCAAAATCCATTTTTTTGCCACCGGATTATGCAGGGTCTCAGTCAGGAGATTGTGCATTTCTACTACGTCCACGCCTCTTTCACGCATTTTGGTCATGAAATCGAAATGGTCGCGCTTGGCTCTTTCTACCCACAAAACATCATCAAATAATAATTCGTCACAGTTACTTGGTGTCAGACGGTTATGGGCTTTACCCGGCGCGCAAACCAGAACTTTGCGTAAAGTACCAACCTCTGAATGTACGCCGTAAGCGCCTGACTTCTTGGTTTTCTTATCCGACATAATAGCTCCAGTAAATTATATGGTGATGATTCCGGTGAAAATGCTATACAGCGCGACCGCCGCTGCGATAATCACGATGGCAAACAAGATTTTTTCAGCGCCATTAAAGACTTTCTGATGCTGCTCGCGTTTCGCCATAATGAACAGGATGGTACCTGGACCGTAAATAATGGCGGACAACAGCAGATATTTCATGCCACCGGCGTACAACATCAGCGCCGCGTAGAAGGTGGCGATCAATGCAAAAATCAGATCTTTTCGATGGCCTTTAGCATTGGTTTCGTAGGTTTCGCCGGTCCAGGCTAATTTCAGACCGTAAGCACCCACGAGCAGATAAGGAATCAAAGTTAGAGAACTGGTTAACTCCAGTGCCAGTTGGAAGGCATAATCGGTAAATAGCGTCAGAACTAAGAATATTTGCACAAAAATATTGGTCAGCCACACCGCAGCGGAGGGTACTGCATTACTATTTTCCGTCGCAAATATTCTTGGCATACTGTTACTTTTGGCCGCAGAAAAAAGCACTTCGGCCGCCAGCAATGACCAGGATAAATAAGCACCGAGCACGGAAATAATCAGTCCGACGCTGATAAATATTGCGCCCCAGCGTCCTACTATGGCTTCTAATACACCGGCCATGGAGGGTTGACGCAGAGCGGCTAAATCAGGTCGCAGCATGACGCCGTAAGACAGCATGGTGATTAATACCAGCAGACACAGCACGCCAATAAAGCCTAAAACCGTCGCAATACCAACGTGACTGCGTTCTTTAGCGTAACGTGAATAAACGCTGGCACCCTCAATGCCCAGGAACACAAATACCGTGACCAGCATGGTACTGCGCACCTGCGAGAATAGTGATTCAGGCTCGGCTACCACGGTGCTCATTGCCGCCGCCGCGTGGCCAACGTAGCCATAATCATTAAGATGAGATAAATCAGCCCCTTTAACGACATCCGGCGTTCCCCAGAAGTTCAGCGCAAAGACATCGCCTTTAAAGGCAAAAATCAGAACGATAACAAAGATAAAGATTGGGATAATTTTCGCGAAGGTGGCAATGGTATTTATCGCTGCGGCTTCTTTAACTCCGCGTAATACCAGAATATGGAAGCCCCACAAGATCACCGAGGCGACTAATACCGCCGGAATAGTATTACCGTCACCGAATATTGGGAAAAACGCGCCTAGGGTAGATTTGATCAACACAAAATAAGAGACATTACCAATACAGGTACCGGCCCAAAAACCCAGGGCTGAGGCGAATCCTAGATAATCTCCAAAACCTTCTTTAGCGTAAATGAATACGCCGGAATCCAGATTAGGTTTGCGCTGCGCTAACGTTTGAAAAACGAAAGCCAGCATTAACATACCGCCACCGGCGATACACCAGGCAATAATGGCGCCGAATCCACCCGTTGCTCGTCCGAATGTCGCTGGCAGGGAGAAAATACCCGCGCCAATCATCGAACCAACTACAAGAGAAGTCAGTGCGGGTAACGATAGTTTATTCGCTGATGAGTTTGCCATGATTCTCTCAATGACGTTGGATAGGTTAATAAATGTAGATTCTGTTTAGGCGATCAGCAGAATCAACCTGAACCAGCTCAGGAATAGAAATACATCTTTATCATAGTCAGATTTAAAACTATTGCGTAATATCCCGAAAGTAGGCTGGATTTTTCAAAATGTAAATCATTGAAAAAATTATCACACATATTACAAATGGCCAAAAGTGATCCACATCATGATTTATGATTACTATCAATCAACGAATTACGCATCACATTAAATTTATTAGCCAATTTCACCACAGTGTTTTGATTTCCTTATAATCACCGCGCATTAAATTTTAATGACAAAGAATCAGATAACTCTGCCAATTCAAAACAAATAAACCCCGCCTTGATATTAGGTATTACACCATCTATGATTAATAGTTAGATCGGTAAAGCAAAATGATAAAAATACAATAAAATCAATAAATTAATAAAAAACAAACCATGGAAAATAAATTTTTGTTAATCCTTGCTATCCCTGAGGTTTTAACGTTAAAAATGTAGTGATAACCACACTACAGACTCAATCTTATTATGAGTGTTTAAAAATAAAAACATCCTGCTTAAAACTCCTATATTCATAAGCATTCTATTGCCAAGAGCAAATGAATAGAGTCAGGCAATAATAGGATTATTCCTATAACAGATAGTGACTGTTAATTCGAAAAAAACCGCACACCAATAACACATGTTATTATCATGTTAAGTGCTTTAAGTTACATTTATCCACTTATAAATAATAAATACTCATTTTCTATGCATTAGATTCTCACAACATTGGAGTCGGTCAAAAGCAAATCAAGCAGCATAAAAACCCACCGCAAACGTCTAATTAAAATATATAAACTAAAAAATGAGTATTTATTTTCCACAAATTCATTTTCACTCGGCTGTACAGAAAACAAACTAATTATTATTTATCAATATATCCATCACCAATGCTTAGTCATGATTCATTCATTTAAATATCGCCATCTTGATAGAAAAAAGTAAATTAAATTATTTTTCACCTGTTTTTTATTCACAAAAAATCAAATAAAAAACCGATAATATAGAGATCGTGATGGCTTGTTAATTTTTTTACTGTTTATTTTGTATAAATTATTAGCATTATTTAATGAATTATCTATATTTTCCTAAAGCTACTCAACTATTACACTTTAAGCTGATCAAACCTCTATTTTTTCTGAGAAAATAATCCATATACAGACAGCGGAGACAGAATATAATGTAATTCCGTTAGCTTCAGATATGTCATCAAACAGTCTTATTTACAGTACAAATTTCATACTACCAAGTTATTATTCTACTCACCAAAATTCTGCACTATAAATGCAAACCTGCATCTACAAACTCACCGCATCAAACCTCTCAGATCCAGCTACAGCGCCACTTCGGCACTCGTTCTAGTATGCCATTCCAGATACTGCCCACGCCTGAATTAAACCTGTGCGCTATGCCTGCTAAGAGCAGCCTTATTAACAGAGTAGTTAATCCGGTGCTGTACCCATAATGGCGATTATTTACCCAATAAGAAAAAAAAACGCTGCTCCGGGTTATTTAACGTGGCTGAGTAGAATGAGAATAAAATGGTTTCTAGATTCTGAGATTTATGATTTGAATGGGAAATATATAATTGGGTTTATTACTGCTAAAAACGGGCGCTCAGTTACCCCTGGCTTGCAGTTACGAGCTAATCAGATAAAGTGCATATCTGACTATTTTGACCGCCAGAATCCACGACAAAACAGATTGAGTCCCTCTCAGACAAGTTTGCAGGTTGCCAGAAGCCAGCCATAGGTTAGGAGAGCGACAACGCAAAACGGCTCCAATAAAGAGCCGTTTTATCGTCGATCAGCCAGGGCTAACTTATAGCGTCTGAGGCCTTTTTTGCTTCGCTGATACCGAATATCCCGCCAGTATCGCAGCCAGTATCATGAACAGATGGCCTTCTGAATAATCTAGCAGGAAGGAGTTAAAGAAATTACAGGCCATATAGCTACAGAGTAATGCCAGCAGCAGATTGCGTAACTTCGGCTCCTGCTGCCAGGCTGCACGGAAACAGCACACTACCCAGGCCAAAAATATCACCACGCCCAAAATACCAGACTGAATAGTTTCCAGCAGATATTGGTTATGCGGGTTATTGATCTTATAGCCAGTTTCCGGATTCGAATAGAAGAAACCGCCCGCACCGTTGCCCATAATAGGTGCCTGCTTAATCAGTCGTGCAGCCTCCATAGCAAAGGCGGAACGCTGCCCCATAGAAGAGTTACAAGCCTGATATTCATCGCCGGAAGTTGATGCCATGCAGGCTTTAATTTCATTAACGCCCAGCATAATACGATCAGTTGCCCGGTTAGGAACCAGCGCGATAATAGCAAATGCAATAATGCCTAAAGCCACCAGACCAAGACGTTGGCGGTTTCCCAATGAGAAAAATAGCCAAGATCCTAACCCTACGACCAGAGCCACATAACCGGTACGACCCAGTACTAAAAACAGCACGCTATAGCAAGCACCTGCAACCAGAACGCCATATCCCAAACGCTTCCAACCGCTGCTTTTAAACGCCAGCATCAGCCACAATACCGCCGCTAATGCCATAAAGAAGTTTTGGGTAATTTGCAGTTTAAATATCGTCGGATTCGCCGGGTCGATCATGCCTAGCGGTACGTGCAATACGCCAACCAATAGTGAACCTGCCAATATAACCGCGTTTGCCAGCAGGAAACCGGCACCAAATAGCTTAATCAAACGATTCTGATGCAGGAAAAATAAAGCCAGCGGTAGTACATACAGCAGCTTCTTCATTTTACCCACCATCTCAGAACCGTAATCGTTATGATGGAATAATAATGACGCCGCCAGCAGCAAGAACATCACCGCGGGTAAATAAACAATTGGGTTGGTTGCCAACACTTTGAATTGCAGCCTGTCGCGCTGAATAATCAAACAAATAATAATCAGAACCAACGCAATATTCACGAAAGAAGTGGCAGTCGGCAGAGCTACCCCTAGCAGAAAAGCAGCAAAGCCGGCCAGTAAACCGCTTAAGCGATTGGCCAAAGATATTTCCGGGGAGCGAACCTCCGGAGAGCTTAATGTTGTCGTCATGGTACTCTCAATTCAGACGGGTTAAGGGGAGAATGAATGGCCATGGATTAATGATCTGAGCCGTTAAGCCAGGCATCAACCGCAATTTTCACTTCATTCACCGGAATAGCGTCCAGATAACGCTCGGTTGTATCTGTATCAATTTCATTTGGCTGAGGAAGCGTCCGATAGTTCCCTGCCCATATCAATGTATGTGGCGCCTGCCAAGGATACCACTGTTGCAGATTACTTGGGCCAAACAGCACCACGGCTGGCGTTTGCAGAGCTGCGGCCATATGCATCGCTACCGAATCTACCCCAATAAATAGTTTTGCCTGATCAATTAATACAGCTAATTCAGGTAAATCCAACGTCCCCGCCAGATTAATAATCTTCTCAGGCTGAGCGCAGCCGCCAATAATTTCGGCAATATAATCCAACTCGGCGGAGTCGCGTCCCCCGGTCAGCAAGATCTTCTGACCTTGCTGAGTCAGTGAATCGATCAATTGACTGAAATGACTGGCAGACCATGTCTTGAATCGCCAACGGGCAGAAGGTTGAATCAGCACATAGCTATCAAGTTGATTCTGTTGGCGGATCTCGACGACCCGATCGATATTAGCCTGACTGAATGCCATCGTGACTTGAGTACTGATATTCTCAATCCCAAGCGGCTCAAGAATCGCCAGATTATTTAATACCGTATGCTGTTCTTCTGCCCGCGGAATATCCACCAGTCGGGAATGACAGTAGCGCCACAGCCCGTTATCCCGTTTAGGAAAACGAATACTGATACTGAATTTAGGCTGTAATAAACGGCAATAAACGCCGGCGCGCCATTGATCGGATAAATTGAGGATCAGATCATATCGCTGTTTTTTCAGATCGCTAAACAACGCTTTTTCGCCACAAATTTGTGCCTTGAGACCAGCATGCTTTAAATCTCGATCGACGATATAAGCATGATTAACGGTGCTATTTGCCGCCAGCATCGCTTCTGTTCCACCATAAAGCAGCACATCTATCAACGCATTCGGATAGTTTTCTCGCAGCGTATTTAACAACGGGGTGGTTAAAAGAACATCACCAAAATGCCGCAGTTTGATAACCAGGATACGTTGAACACTTTCTTTATTCCGGACAGCATCGGGAAGTGTTGACGAAGATAATGAGGCTGAACGTTGCCCATCGAGGGATTGTGTCTTATTTGACGTATTCATCATGGGATGCGCCATTTTAGGCAACAAAAGATAAGGGCAATTATGCTATATCAGCCATTTACCCTATGGCAATCGTTTTTGCATATCAATATGCTAATAACCATCGCCAAAACAAATCAACATCTCTTTTTCCTGTATTCCTCTGCTTTCTTGTCCACCAATTAATTTATGGTATCCAGCTCACAACCCATTAATGTTAACGTTAACATTTGTGATTAACATCGCAAATAAAGAAGACGCTAGCTTCTCATGATGAAAAGTTAACGTTAACAATAGCGCCATACAAAGCCATCAGGGTACTGCTATGAAAGGCAACATTCGTAACCAATATCTGATTTTGAGCGGACTGCTGTTTACTTTTTTCTTCACCTGGTCTTCGGCATTCTCTTTATTTTCCATATGGTTAAATCAAAGTGTCGGTTTAAAAGGCGCAGAAACGGGCACTACATTTTCAGCCATCGCGCTCACTGCGTTATGCGCCCAACCGCTATACGGCTTTATTCAGGATAAATTAGGGCTACGGAAAAATCTGTTGTGGGCGATTGGCGGCTTATTGCTGCTCAGCGGCCCCTTCTTCATCTTTATCTATGCTCCGTTATTGCGACTTAACATGCTGGCTGGCGCAATTGTGGGCGGATTATATATAGGAGCCACTTTCTTCGCGGGCATCGGCGCACTGGAATCCTATACCGAACGCGTTAGCCGTATTGTCGGCTTTGAATTTGGCAAAGCACGCATGTGGGGATCTTTAGGCTGGGCCTGCGCCACTTTCTTTGCCGGAATGCTGTTTAACATTAATCCTAATATCAATTTTTGGATGGCATCCTCATCGGCAGTGGTCTTTCTGCTGTTATTACTCTGTCTTCGGGAAGTTAAAACCGATGCCCTCAATCAGTTGGAATATGGCAAATCTAGCGCATTAACCCTATCAGATGCTCTAGGCCTGCTTAAAACGCCACGTTTTTGGGCTTTGGTCGTATTTGTTATGGGCGTCAGTATTTATAACGTTTATGACCAACAATTCCCGGTCTATTTCTCTTCTCTATTTTCAGATCCGCGCCATGGCAATGAAATGTACGGTTTTCTGAATTCACTACAGGTATTCCTGGAAGCAGGCGGCATGTTTTTGGCTCCCTTCTTGGTTAATCGCATTGGTGCCAAACAAGCTCTGCTACTAAGCGGTATGATCATGTCGCTGCGAATTATCGGTTCAGGATTAGCTGATGATGCCGTCACCATTTCCCTAATGAAACTGCTACACGCCGTTGAACTGCCGATCCTATTGATCGCCATGTTCAAATACATCACCAGCCAGTTCGATCCACGCCTCTCCGCCACTTTATATCTGGTGGGTTTCCAATTTGTCACTCAGGTTTGCGCCAGCGTGTTGTCGCCATTGGCGGGACATAGCTATGACCTACGCGGCTTCGCTGCAACTTACATGATCATGGGCGGCATGGTGCTGGGCCTGACTCTGCTTTCCTGCTTCCTGCTACGCGCTGATCCCCGAAACCAGCACTTATCTCTTAACTTATCAACCAAGTGAATGATTATGAAAACGCAACTGGATCGCGCTAACCATGCGCTGCAACAATTAATTCCTCAGGTCGGGGACGCTTTTTACCCCAATTATCATCTGGCTCCTCCGGCGGGTTGGATGAATGATCCCAACGGACTGATTTATCATAACGGCCTTTATCACGCCTTTTACCAGCATCATCCCTATGACGAAAACTGGGGGCCCATGCACTGGGGGCACGCCACCAGCACCGATATGGTGAATTGGCAACACCAGCCGATCGCACTGTCGCCGGGCGATGAGTGGGATAAAGACGGCTGTTTCAGCGGCTGCGCGGTAGATGATAATGGCACGCTGACCCTGATTTATACCGGTCACGTTTGGCTCAATCAACCGGGAGATGATGGCGCTATTCGCGAAGTGCAATGTCTAGCAACCAGTCAAGATGGAATCAATTTTGAAAAACAGGGCGTTATCCTGACTCCACCGAACGGCATCATGCATTTTCGCGATCCCAAGGTATGGAAACAAGACGGCGTTTGGTGGATGGTGATTGGTGCGCGAGATCATGTCGATTGCGGACATGTGTTGCTATACCGCGGCGAAACGCTGCACCAATGGACTTTTCAACAGGTTCTAGCCAAAGCGGATACCGGCGAGGGCTATATGTGGGAGTGCCCGGACTTCTTCACTCTGGGAGGGGAGCAGGTTTTAATGTTTTCCCCGCAAGGTATAAAAGCCGAAGGCTACCGTTTCCGGAATCGGTTCCAGAGCGGTTATTTACGCGGTTCCTGGCGACCCGGCACGGTCTTTCATCGTGCCCAACCTTTTGTCGAGCTGGATCTGGGACATGATTTTTATGCACCGCAATCATTCACAGCAAAAGATGGTCGCCGAATTGTTATTGGATGGATGGATATGTGGGAATCCAATATGCCTTCTAAAGCGGAATATTGGGCCGGTTGCCTGACTTTACCGCGAGAATTAAGTATTAAGGATAATGGGAAGTTATGGATGCAGCCCATATCTGAGCTGGAAACGCTGCGTCGCCAGCACGTAGAGTTAGAAAAGTTGCCATTGGAAAACGCTACCCGACAAATAGTCGACGAGGCCAGCGCGCTGGAAATCCAGTTGCAATGGAATCTCAACGATAGCAACGCCGAACGCTTCGGCCTACGTTTGGGGGGAATTGAGGGCGCAGATGAAGGCGTATCTGTCTTTATCGACAACCAGGCTCAACGGTTGATCCTCAATCGCCATTATCCGCAGCACCGTCTTTCCGGCTATCGCAGCGTCGAAATCCCCGCTGGCGACACCTTATCATTTAGAATATTTATCGATAAATCATCAATAGAGGTGTTTGTAAATAATGGCGAAGCTAGCCTGACCAGTCGAATTTATCCAAGTGAAGGCCTGCGCCAGCTTTCACTTTTTGCAGATAATGGCCAGGCCTTGCTGGCGAGTGGGCAATACTGGACGCTAAAAACAGGTTGAAAAATTTAGGATTAAACGGCTGCGGATGAATACCGCAGTCGGTTTAATTGGAAAGTCAGAGAGAGGATCTTTCTAGCAGAGGACACGGAATTTTATGAATTTCGCTGTCCGTTCTGCCTTGGATTAAATGCAAAGCAGCGGCACGGCCGATTTCATTATGCGGCAATTGCACCGTAGTCAGCGGAGGTAAAAATAGCCCACCGATACCGACCATATTGTCATAACCGAGCACCCCAACTTGCTGCGGGATTTTAATGCCTTTGGCTAATAGCACCTGATAAGCGAGAAAAGCGATACGATCATTGCCGCAAACCAAAATATCAAAATCTAGTTTTCCATTAGGACAGTGTGCATTTAGCAGTGTAACGACATCCGGGTAATGCTCATCCCCCCAAATCATGTGTTCCTGACGTAAATCACTTAAAGGCAGACCGGCATCCTGCCACGCTTTTTCAGCGCCAGCGCGACGAGCCTGAGCAGCGAGCGTATTTTCAGGCAGATAAAAACACAAAGGGCGGCGATACCCACGTTCAATCAGTCGTTTTATCGCCTGATATTGTCCCCAAAAATCGTCTGGAATATAGCTGGCCACATCCGAATTGTCGCTCACGCAGTTAGCAAGCACTAACTTTTTATCCATTAAGCGCGCTGGGATCTGGATACTGCGTAACCCCATAGTGGTAAAAATAATGCCATCTGGACGCTGGGAAAGCAGTTGATTAACAGCGCGTTCACTGTCTTCCGCTGAAGTTTGGTTCACCAGAAAACTATTCCAGCCGCACTCTCGCGCCGTCAGCTCAATCGAAAGCAGCATTTCAACGGAAAATGGCGTCGTGGCCGTATCGAAAGCCAAAACTCCTAACGTCGAGGTTTTCGTGGTGTTACCTCGCATTTTCCGCGCAGAAAAATCAGGCACATAATTAAGAGCTTCGATGGCCTGCGCCACTCGCTGATAGGTTTCAGGCCGCAATTGCTCCGGGTTATTAATCGCCCGAGAAACAGTCATTAATGATACCGAAGCCAAATTAGCCACATCTTTCAGCGAAGCCATAACGTCCCCTAAATTATGTTGTTGTCATGATCATCCCATAATGTGTCACTCAGGGGTAGATTTCCGATGATTCTCAGTGTGTTTCTATTATCCAACCCGATAAGTTATCAGCTTTCGGACAACCTGATATGCGGATTCTAAATCTGTAAATATGCAGTAGAGCTAAAATCACACGCTCTCCTAAGTTATATTTTTACGTTATGCTGCCCGTGAAGTTAACGACTAACGGTCTATCTAACTGCTTCAGTGCTTCAGGCTTTTGGCTATAGCCCACAATGTGAAACAGGAGTTTCTATGAATAACACCCATCGTCTATTACTGGCTTTGGCCTTTTCCAGCACTCTGGTAACCGGTAGTGCTCAAGCCAACAGTTTATTCGACTCGGTAAAAAATGCAGCGGACGAGTACAGTAAATCGGGGGATAGCTCTTCATCATTATCTTCGCTTACCGGGCTGCTTAACGGCGGCGATAAAGCACTCAGCGCGAGTACCATGACGAATGCCGCAGGTATTTTGCAATACTGCGTTCAAAATAACGTTTTATCGGCCAATGGCACTTCGGCAATTAAAGATCAGCTGATGAGTAAATTGGGCATTACCAGTACGGAAAATGCCAAAAGTCAGGACTATCAGGAAGGCCTGGGGGGATTACTGAAAACCGGCGAAGGTAAAAGTCTGGATCTCAATAATCTGGGCACTGCCCAACTCACTGAAAAAATTAAAACTAAAGCCTGTGATTTAGTACTCCAGCAAGGTAAATCATTCCTGATCAATTAATCTGGGTGCACCATAAATGCAGCCTCGTCTGGCTGCATCTTTTCAGTCTTCACTTGCCTGTCTCAACCTAGTAATAGTTAATCTTAACTATTGCCGTCGCATCAAACTGCCCCAATTTTATGGCTTGCCCCGGAATGGCATTCAGGCTAGCGGTATAATTTTTCGTTACCTGATTCACATCATTCATCACGGCAAAATCAGCATAACGGTTAAATACTACCGCTTGATTAGCATCATCATAAATGGTCAATTTAGAACCATTTTGCATATCGATGGCATTATCACCAATTAACGGATTGGTAGTTGAAAACTGTGCCTGAATAGAAAAGTTGGACAAACAGCCTTGCTTCACTGAAGTAATTGCAAATGGCGCGCTAATCCCATTTCCCGTCGTTGATAACAGCGATTTATTAAACGAACCAAAACTAACGACCTGTGATTCCGGATAAACCACTAAATCCGCACCGCAGGCAATAAAGCGCGTCGAACTTAATCCAGATAGAGAATATCTTAGATTCTTCGCTGCTGGAGTAAGGTTAAGCCCATTGGAGCCATCCAACTGGAAAACCGTAAAAGTATTAGCCCCGGGATAAGTGCCGCTGGAGGGCGGGTTTCCTGTCACTTTAATATAAAGTCTGAAGGTCACGGTCACGGTTACGCTCTGCCCTTTAACGATAGGTGCCGTATTGGTATTTATTCCCTTACCGTTAGTTTCTAACTCCTGACCTAAATAACTCACGCCTAACTGCAAACCCTGACCTAATGCGTTATTCAACGGGTTAAAATAAAACCATACTTGATCCCGGACACTTCCCAGCACATTATCGCAGTAAGCCGTCACCGTAATATCATTAGATTCCCAGACCTTAGTTCCCGCAGCGACATTGGATGGAATTGCCAATGCACCAATCGGAATTGCCGGTTTTATAACCATGCCGGTGCCCGCTTCTACACAATCAAGGGCATATGCCGTTGGAGCCAGTAACAAAGTTGCGCTCAAAAGAACCAGCGAGCCATAGAAGCGGCGCAATTTAGCTAGAAAAAAAGGAATCATTATTTATCCTTGGCCATTAACGAAACGGCAATAAACATTATTTATTCTTTTCCGCAGGCTGGATCTGGCACTCAACCGATGAGCAATTAAATATGCGCAACACCAAGCCGCCAAAATCATCCATATATCCCAAGCTATAATGATCTCCGCTATAGCCCGGAGTTTTCACGATTTCAGTATTGAAAGGCGCAATCATCACACTATCAAAACCGGGGAAATTACCTCGATTATCCTGACTCAAATATCCCAGCGTCACGTAATAAGGCGTCGGGTTATAGATTTTCAGACTTTCACGTTGTTTAGTAAGCTGAAGTTTGTCCTGCCAGGACTCTTTATAATCCGCTTTAATCGCCGTTGGTCTATAAAAGAGTTTTACCCGATTCTGAATAGCAATCTGAACCACGTTAGCCATTTCACTTTTTGGCGGAACTTCACGCACGTTAAAATAGAATAACGTTTCGCGATCCGTAGCAAGCGTGCTGGCATCAGGCAATTTCATAATACGAACCTGACTTTTTTGACCTGCATCAATACGTTGCATCGGCGGCAAGGCGACGAGAGGACGCTCAATCTTTTTCCCTTTCGCATCTTCCAGCCAGGACTGAGCCAGATAAGGGGAAGTTTTACTCTTATTTTCAAGAATAATGCTGACCGATTTATCGCTACTATCGAAAACAATCCGTGTCCGGTCCAAATTTATTGCCGCCTGACTATTCATAGTGCCGAGCAGCATTAACGCCAGCACCACCAACATGTTTTTAGACTGACTAGCCGTCATACGTCTCATTTTTTTTTCTAAATTCATCATTAATACTCACTTTAAATTTTGTCAGTTCTGTACTCTCTATTGCCCAATTGCCTGAGCCATTCAGGTCAATCTGAAGGTCAATTAATCATTGGGTTACTGGCAAGGCAGTAAAATTTTTCCGGAGTTGATACCCTTATTCTCTGGCAATGTCAGACGACACTGATTTTTCCCCCATTGCACGGTTAACTGTGCCGCTTCTTCCAATCCGGCCAGATAAGCCAGCCCGTTCTCTCCAACTATTCCGATTTCAGCGCCGGTTTTATCTGCTACTACCGAAGAACCCAATGGCGGATAACTACCGTCGGATAAACGAATGACTGCCATCAGTTGCTGACCTCTCACCACCCGAATCTTTCGGTAGCCAATCGCACCTTCGGTCAGGGTTTTCTGAATCACTGTGTTATACACTTCGATATCATCAGACAAACTTTGCATATCAACCCGAACATCCGATTGCTGGTAGCTTGTCACTCCATTGGCAACGGCCAAACCAAAACCGTTAGTTACGGTAGAGTTAATATTGAAAGACACTCCAGAAATATTACCGGTATCAATCATCAGTCTGGGTTCATTACCCGACGGATTCTGATGCGCGGCTACGCCTTGCGCAGTCGCCGTTAATGAGCCATACCAATTGGCATTCACCGAGTTGTATTGGTTATTTTTATGGCTACCATCAATACCAAATTCTCCATAAGGCGAACGGTGCTGGTAACCGCCGCGAAATACACCATCACCCTTCTGCAATTCGGGATTTCCGCCGCCAGCACTGACACGCCAGATATTTTTGGCATCCAGGCTATTAAAGTAAGAAATATTTTGCGTGTAGCCGTTCGTCTTATCTCGCTGCGCGTCATAGCTAATTTTCTGCCCTGCGCCAATTGGCAAACTAAAAGAGAAGAAAATCTGGTTTTCAGTTTCGTTCTCGTATTTCACTCTATTGGCAGAAACAGCCGCAGAAATGCCCTGAAACGGACCAATATCCAAAAGCTTGCTGAGCGAAATCCCATAGTTATTACTGGAAACATCATTCCAGTAGGTTTTATGCGTCGCGGATAAATACATCGTGACATCCGGCCATGTCAGATATTGGTTGGCCGTCAGGGTATAAGTCTGTTTGTCATTTTGTAGATAGTTATTGCCACTCAGCCGATCCAAATACTGATTCATGCTCATAAAGTTTTTTTCGGAGAAACGGTATCCGGCAAAGGTGATTTGGCTATTAGTCTGATCAAAACGTTTGGAATAGTTGATCCGATAGCTTTCCCCGCTCAGTTTTTCCTGCTCAGGTAATTGAGCTTGTGAGTGAGTCGCATCAACGGATAAAGCACCAAACTCATGCAAATTTTGCCCCATTCCCATCGCAACCGCTGTGTAATCCTGCGACGTGGCAATCAGGCCACCATATAGCGATATATCGTCGAAGGCTCCCCAGGAAAATTCCCCGTTAAAGAAAATCGGATCGCCCAGCGCATTATGGCTGCCATGCATTGGCCGCCCCAAAGCGGTCTTATAACGCACTGAACCCTTACGAGTTAAAAATGGCACGCTAGCAGCGCTGACCTGAAAAGAAGTGGTATGCCCATCCTCTTCTTCTACTCTCACATCAATATTTCCCTGCACCGTTTCACTAATGTCTTGAATAACAAATGGGCCTGGAGCAACGTTAGTCTGATAAAGGGTTCTGCCATTCTGGCTCAAAACGACACGCGCATTGGTACGGGCAATTCCCATAACTTGTGGCGCATAGCCACGCAGCGTAGGTGGCAACATCCGCTCATCAGTCGCGAGGGAAGCCCCCAAAAAACGAAAAGAATCAAAAATACTGGAGCTGAGGTACGTCTGCCCACCGACAAATTTGGCACCTATCGACGAAATAGCACGAAAAGCATAAACCTGCGACCAGTCAAAATTACTGTAATGCGTACCTTCATTGTCACTATTAATATATTGGTAGTCGGCCCTAATACGCCAAGACCCCATATTGGCGCCTGCGGTACCGTAGCTGCTGATATTTGTCGTACTCCTCCCTGAATTAGGTGCGTAATAGTTCCCAAACAGGTTGTAATCCAGCAAAGCGCCGGGTACGCCATCATCCCATTGCGATGGCGGAACCCAATTTGGATCGCTGTACGCTAGCCAGGCTTGCGGAATAGAAATAATCAAATGCTGTTTTTCTTTATCGTAACTTTCCGTTATTTCTTGTTTATCATCGATAGAAACGCATCGACCGTTATCCCATAACCCCATTGAATTACGCACTGCTGGAGCAAGACCTAAAGAATTGACCAATTCAGGCGTTAAACAAACCTTACTTGACCTCCCTTCATCAATAGGCAAATAGGTAATCAGAGATGAATCAGGTAATAACCTGCCATTGACCATAATATCCAGAAGATAATCACCTGGTGGCGTATAGTCATTAATTTCAAATCGAGAAAGATCAATATTATTACGGTCTTGAGCGTCAATAATATTGGTATTAAATTCTACCGCCGTAGCACACTCAGGCAGGAATAAACCTATGCCTGCCAACGATAATATTGGCATCATTCGAAAGATCATTGCTTTTCTTTTAGAATTACTCTGCATAAATAAATCACTGTCTTATGGCGTATAAATAATTATTTATATCGATTTAGAGCGTTTCTTTTTTGGCACAAATGAACAAAGGGGAGTTGCCTCCCCTTAAATCGACGTGATAAAAAAAGAGATTATTTATAGTTCAGTGCGTAGGTAGCCTGAGAAACAATAGTACCGGCCTTCACTGCTGTACCAGTTGCCTCAACACGAGCTGCAAAAGCAATTTGGTTAATACCGGAGATCAGATTGATATCAGCGCTGGTATCGCCAACTTTTAGTAATGCGCCATTAGCATCGATCAGGCGGATACCCGCGCCAGTCGCGCTACCGGTGTTAGCCAGCAAAGCCACAGCAGAGGCATCGGAAACCCCACCGAAGGTCACGCTAACTTTAGACATTGCCGGATAAGTTACTGAACCAGCCGTTTGCTCACTCAGATCGCAATCTTGCAAATCGATGTTATAGCTAACGTTCTCGGAATGTTTATTGCCGGTTTCCAGCACCTTATTTGATACCTGTCCCAAATCGACATTAATATCGGTAGAATTTGGCGCAATCGAACAAGGAGCATTAATTACTGTACCAGTAAAATGGACTCGCCCATTACCTTCATCGGCAGCAAATGCCTGAGAAATAAACGCAGAAGAAATAAATGCTGTAGCCAATACACTTCTCTTGAAATTAGACATAATAAAGACCTTTGATTAGATAATATTTTTATACAGATATGATTGTGCGATAAATTCAAATTCTTAGCTGAAAACACCGCAATTGAATAGCCATTAAAAATTAAATAAGAAAACAAAATAATTATTAAAAGGTACAAACCTTCTAAAAAGACAGAATAGCAAAACCGATAATATTTTTTTATAGGCAGACAAATAGAGGATAATTAAGAAGATACCCATCTTATGACTTTCTTTATGCCTACACTATATGTCATAGTTAACAGATTTTTCTAAATACTCTGAATTATCAACTTTCCTTAAATTTCACCCCGAACAACACGAACGAACTATACACGATCTTTTTATCTAGTAAATTGTGATTTTTCCGATTAAAAGATCGTTTTAATTAAATTAAATAGATATTTATCCTGCAAAACACAGTTAAATATGGTGTTTCGTATCCATAAAGTAAAGATTGTCATACTTAAGTGCTAAATGTTTTTAATTTAATAGCGATATATCTTATTTGATCAAAACCAATAAAAATGAAATGGCGTATAATAATAAATGAAATATCCTACATCTGATATATGAATTTTCTCATAACGCTGTAGGAAAATCCCTACAAGACGAATAAATCAATCTAAAAGCTATTATTCTAAATTTAAAAAATAGCAAAATAGTCAAGAATAAGATTAAAAAAACCTCGCTAGAAACCTTTCTCATATCTGCCTGTATGGAACATCAAAAAATCACGCCATCCAATTTCAGAAATAAATTAAACTTAAGGTAAATTTAAATTTTCTTGCTCTTTTAATTAACTCGAAAACAGCTAAAAACTGACAATGACAAAAGAAGCGGCCTTAGAAATCACCCTACCTCGCTACTACCCTTTTGCGCTATTCATCCCCGCCTCATCCCGCCACGCCCTGGCATCAGCCAGCGATACTTCAGGGTATTTGCCCAGCGCCAGCATCTTTTCTTTACCGCCAAAGCGATAACGAAGCCGCCAATATTTGGAGCCGTTAGGGTGAACCAGCAAAACCATGCCGTCGCCG
>NZ_JBOBDP010000002.1:0-557885 GCF_050586585.1 Yersinia sp. J1 | reverse complement strand
TTCTGGCTTCTGGCTTCTGGCTTCTGGCTTCTGGCTTCTGGCTTCTGGCTTCTGGCTTCTGGCAGGCGATTTTAACCTTTTACTGCTGCGTTCAAAAATTTATGCCACAATTTTGCTATTATGTTCAGTAAGTTCTGTTGCTGAGAAGCTGTTTATGAAAACCAAATCCGTAACGCTCGATGATGTCGCACATTACGCGGGTGTATCCTATCAGACTGTTTCTCGCGTATTAAATCAGGCTCCGAATGTCTCAGACAAAACCAGAGCTAAAATAGAACAGGCAATGGCAGCACTGCACTATGTACCCAATCGCGTTGCCCAACAGCTGGCTGGTAAGAACAGCTGTACACTTGGGTTAGTCACAACCGATTTATCTTTACATGCGCCATCGCAGATTGCCTCTGCAATAAAGATAAAAGCCCGCCAATTAGGTTTTAGCGTCGTCATCGCCATGATTGATCATTTTGACGAGCAGGCCTGCCAGCGCGCTGTGAATGAACTCCTGGCTCAGCGAGTTGAGGGGATATTAATCAATGCGCCACTAACTCAGCAGCAAAGCGCAGAAATAACCCATCAATGCACCAATGTTCCCGTCATATTTCTGGACGTTGATCCGCAATCAACCGCTCATAGCGTGGTTTTTGACCCGTTTCATGGCGCCAGGCAAGGTGCCGAACATTTATTGGCGTTAGGGCATCAGAAAATAGTTCTGATCGCAGGCTCTAAAGACACAATTTCCTCCCAACTGCGCTATCAAGGCTGGTTAACCACATTAGCCTTGAGCGGCCTAAAGCCTCAGAAAGTGTTCTATGGAGACTGGAGCGCACACAGTGGCTATCTTTGCGCAAAATCCCTTTTACAAAGCGGCACCTCTTTTACCGCTATTCTGGTTGCCAGTGACCAGATGGCTTTGGGGGTTTTACGCGCCCTCCAGGAACAAGGTCTCAGCATTCCAAAAGATGTTTCCATAGTTGGATACGACGACACCGACGATAGTGCCTATTTTCACCCCCCTTTAACGACCGTCAGACAAGATTTTCGTCAGCTAGGCGAGAAAAGCCTGCAACAATTGGTCGCGTTACTGCGAACTAGCCATGGCATCCAGCTAAACTCTCTGCTTTTAAGCCCTGAACTTGTGCTTCGTCAAACAACAGCCCCAGTAAATAACGTTCCAATCATGTCACAAACTACACCACAAGAGCTTGCGGAACACAAATAGCGAATCGTCTGGGTACCTTGTAGTTCGAAATAAAATTACGTGTTATTGGCACACATATCATCAGCCATAAATAAATTTTACGAACCTTCTCGGAAAAAATTTTACGATTTTTTGCATAACCAAAAATAAATGCGATCTCACTCGCTTATTCATTTTTTACCCGTTTACAAGCGATTCCTTCCCCTTCAAGGTAAGCAAAACAAGAAATGTGAGCGCATAACATTTGTGTGGCTATATTTATGCGATTCAGTGTCGCCTATCGACTAAATGCAAGCCCCGATAATCAAACGGAAAAAGAAGGCTGAAAATGAATGCAGAGATAAGGCAAGGTAATCGAGAGAAATCACTGGCAAATATACTGTCTCGACGTGACTGGGAAAACCCAGGTATCACTCAATATAATCGACTGGATGCACATTCTCCCTTTCGCAGCTGGCGTGATGTTACTCAGGCTCGTGATGATACCGATTCGGCAAGTCTGCATTCTCTAAATGGATATTGGCATTTCAGTTATTTTGACCGCCCTGAGGCCGTTCCCGAGGATTGGATTACTCAGGACTTACCTAAATCAACTCTTTTACCTGTACCTTCAAATTGGCAGTTATTTGGTTTTGATACACCTATTTATACTAACGTCCAATATCCGATACCTGTTAATCCACCCTATGTACCTGACTTAAATCCCACGGGGTGTTATTCAACTGAATTCATGCTCAATCCCGACTGGCCAGCATCCGGTCAAACCCGCATCATTTTCGACGGTGTAAACTCGGCTTTTCACCTGTGGTGTAACGGCAACTGGGTTGGATATTCGCAAGACAGCCGCCTGCCTGCTGAATTCGATATTAGTCCCTATCTTCAAACCGGAAGTAACCGCATTGCCGTGTTGGTCTTGCGCTGGAGTGATGGCAGCTATCTTGAAGATCAGGACATGTGGCGTATGAGCGGGATTTTCCGCGACGTGACGTTGCTGCATAAACCAGATATCCATCTGTCTAATATCCAGATTAAGACACTAATGGCACCTGGTTTTCGCTCCGCGGAGCTCTCCGTTATGGCGGCGATCAATTTGCCTCTATTGCAACCTCATATTGCCGACAATTATTTGATAAAGGCTCAGCTTTGGCTAAATGATGTTCTGATTGGGCAGCAAGAACAGGACATGGGGAGCAAAACAATTGATGAACGAGGTAACTATCCGGAACGTGTCGAATTGGTACTACCGGTAGAATCGCCCCACTTATGGAGCGCAGAACAACCTACACTTTATCGCGTTGTTGTTGCTCTCAAGTCTTTGGATCAAGAAATCATTGAGGCGGAAGCTTATGACATAGGTTTTAGGAAAATCGAAATTGATAAAGGGCTACTCAAACTAAACGGCAAACCCTTGCTTATCCGGGGAGTCAATCGTCATGAGCATCATCCGCTGACAGGCCAGACCATAGATGAAGCTACTATGCGTCAGGATATTCAGTTAATGAAACGGCATAATTTCAATGCCGTTCGCTGCTCTCATTACCCAAATCACCCGCTGTGGTATCGTTTATGCGACCAACTGGGCCTTTATGTGGTCGATGAGGCTAATATTGAAACTCACGGGATGCAACCGATGAGCCGACTGTCTGACGATCCACGTTGGCTCAATGCATTCAGTGAACGCGTCACTCGGATGGTACAACGAGACCGTAATCATACCTGCATTATCATCTGGTCCCTTGGTAATGAGTCAGGCCATGGCGCAACTCACGATGCGCTATATCGCTGGATCAAAACTAACGATCCAACCCGTCCTGTTCAATATGAAGGTGGCGGAGCCAATACTGCCGCTACCGATATTCTCTGTCCGATGTATGCCAGAGTGGATCAAGACCAACCTTTTGATGCCGTGCCTAAGTGGTCGATAAAAAAATGGATTGGTCTACCCGAAGAGCCCCGGCCATTAATTCTTTGTGAATATGCGCACGCGATGGGGAATAGTTTTGGTGGTTTTGATCGTTACTGGCAGGCCTTCCGGCAGCATCCACGCTTACAAGGGGGGTTCGTTTGGGATTGGGTTGATCAAAGTCTGACTCGCCATGATGAAAACGGGCAAGCCTACTGGGCCTACGGTGGCGATTTTGGTGATACTCCTAACGACCGCCAATTTTGTATGAACGGATTGGTTTTCCCTGATAGAACTCCCCATCCTAGCCTTTATGAAGCACAGCGAGCGCAGCAGTTCTTTCAATTTACGCTTGTCAGCACCACCCCACTCATAGTGGAAGTAACCAGTGAATTTCTATTCCGTCATACTGACAATGAACATTTTTACTGGCGACTAGAACTGGATGGAGAAATAATTCAGCATGGAAATATACCTATTGTTATCGCCCCAGAGCTAAGCCAAAAGCTAGAGTTAGGATCATTACCAGCTCCCCTAAAGTTACAAGGTGAATTGTGGCTACACGTTGAGATTAAACAACCAACCGCTACCCAGTGGTCTGAAGAAGACCACAAGTCAGCGTGGCACCAATGGAAATTACCTACCATTCTGCCTTCATTAACCCACGCATCGAACACCGCATCGAAGCAAAATATCTCCGTGATTGGACATCCTCAACTTACATCTAATGAGCAATATTGGATTGTTGAAAATAATCGTCAGCGTTGGTTATTCGATCGACAAAGTGGTTTATTAGAACAGTGGTTAATTAATGAAAAACCGCTTTTACTTACTCCGCTTCAGGATCAGTTTATTCGCGCTCCATTAGATAATGATATTGGTATCAGCGAAACGACGCGGATTGATCCAAATGCCTGGGTTGAGCGCTGGAAACAGGCCGGAATGTATCAACTTGATCGCCGTTGTATCTCAATACATGCCAGCACAATGTCTAATGGCGTATTGATAACCGCAGATTATGAGTATAACGCTCCTCAAGGAGGTTTATTAAAAAGCCGTTGGGTCTATCATTTCAATGAACAAAATCAGATGAAAATTGAAGTCAATGTTACGCGGGCCTCAGGCTCACCATCTCCAGCCCGGATAGGCATGTGCTGCCAACTGAATCTTATCGAGTCGCAAGTAAGTTGGCTTGGGCTGGGTCCACATGAAAATTATCCAGATCGCCAACTATCTGCGACTTTCAGCCAATGGACTTTGCCTCTTGAATCGCTACACACTCCCTATACGTTCCCTAGTGAGAATGGCCTGCGTTGTAACACCCGCAGTTTAAGCTATGGCAATTTACAACTAACAGGTAACTTCCATTTCGGGATTAGTCGCTACGGCTTGCAACAATTGATGGAAACATCACATCAACATCTGCTGAAACATGAAAAAGGGACTTGGTTAAACATCGATGGTTACCACATGGGCGTTGGTGGGGACGATTCTTGGAGTCCCAGTGTCAATGATGATTTCCTACTGAATGCAGAAAACTATCATTACCAAGTCTGCTGGCAGTTCAAATAATTAAGTAAACTAAGCCGGCTTTTTTATGGAGCAAGGTTTAGGATTTATACCTATATAACGGCCTATGGGTTTACCCATACAATTAAAATGATCCAGAGTATCTCTTAGTCCTGTAGTTATTCATTTTTAGCACTTTTATGCGCCCACCCTATTGGGCGCCTTTTTTATTTATTACTTTCTGTCGTACCTTACTTTTCACATCTGACTCGCACTCTACGAATGGATTATTCTCACAATGAGGATAATATGGTCAGCACTCAGAGGGGTTTATTAAACTATTAACCTTTTCTGTAAATCAGAAGCCATTGGCTACTCAATGAGTTCGCCATAACTAAAGAGGAATGATATGTCTTCAATAACCTCCGATAGTCGCATGGTTGCGATAGAAATAACCCAATTTGGCCCACCTTCCGTCTTGATGGCAGGGAAACGCCCTATCCCTACACCAGATGAAGGGCAAATTTTAGTCAAAGTTGCGGCTGCCGGCGTTAACCGGCCCGATGTTCTGCAACGTCGCGGCCTGTATGCCCCACCACCGGGCGCATCAGACATTCCGGGTTTAGAAATTTCAGGCGAAGTTGTGGCCTTAGGACAGAAAACATCCCGATTCAAGATGGGCGACAAAGTTTGCGGCCTGATCGCAGGCGGCGGTTATGCTGAATATTGTGTGATACACGAAACAAACGCCCTCCCGGTTCCGGAAGGATTATCAATGATCGAGGCGGCGGCGTTACCCGAAACCTTTTTCACCGTCTGGGCTAATTTATTTCAGCGCGGCGGCTTAAAAGCAGGAGAAACCGTGCTGATACACGGTGGTTCCTCAGGCATTGGTACAACCTCAACCATGCTAAGCAAAGCTTTTGGCGCAGCCAAAATAATTGTCACCGTCGGATCGGAAGATAAGCGAGAAGCTTGCCTGGCAATGGGCGCCGATGTAGCGATTAACTACCGTACTCAGGATTTTGTGGCTGAAACAAAATTAGCCACTGAAGGCAACGGTGCCGACGTCATTGTCGATCTCATCGCTGGTGACTATGTAGCACGCAATTATGAAGCCGCTGCGATGAATGGCAGAATTGTACAAATAGGTACGCAAAATGGTCCTGCTAAAGATCTGAACTTGATGCCGATGCTATTAAAACGCCTGACACATACCGGCTCGACGCTACGTTCACGAACCGTGGCAGAAAAAGCAATCATTGCAGAAGAGTTACAACTAAAAATTTGGCCATTGATAGAGAAAGGGAAGCTAAAACCACAGGTTTTTGCGACCTTCCCTATCAAGGAGGCCACCGCCGCACATGAGTTAATGGAAGCGAGCACTCATATTGGTAAAATTGTACTCACGTTCTAACCTCAAATAGTCACCCCGTGCTTGATAAAACAAGTAGAGCGTTCAATCTCATCAGGTTCTACGCTCTACTAAATTTTAGCTCAGTAAAGCAGGGAATTACGTCGTCACCAGCAGGTGATAACAGTGTTCAAAAACTCACGATACGCAGAAACTGCCTATAACAGTTAGGTCAGGTAATTCATCGAACTGATATACTTGAGGACGCATTTCTCGTGCTAATCTATAGCAATAGATAATAATTTTATCCGACTCATCTGCAATTACAAGGTCATCGCAATGGATATAATAAAAGAAATACTCATTGAAGACATTGAGAAAATCAATAAAAAAGAAAACCGGAATGGTCGTCTTGACTTTAATATTGAGTTCATTCATAAACATCCGTATTTGTGTTTGGCAATGCTGATTTCATATTTCTTTGTTTTAATTCTGATGCTTTTAACACCTTATTTTGGTACTTATTACGTTATTGGTTTTACTGCATTTTTTGTCATCATGTCAGCAATTTTATTGATGGAAATAAAGCCGATATTTAAATTTGAAGACATTGGTGTACTCGACCTCCGCGTTTGCTATAACGGCGAATGGTTTTTCAGCCGCGCTCTGTCTCCAGAAGCAGTGGCTAAATTGCTTGAAAATAAAAATATCAATGATGACTTTAAAAATAAAATTAAACGCATCATAGAAAATAAAGGCGAAATCGATTTCTACGATGTTTACGATCTGGCCTACTCAAAAAAGCAAGTCTCCTCGATTACTGACTCGAGAATCGTGCCTGTCTAATAAGATGATATGTACCTGATAAAAAAAGCCTTGATTATCAGGGCTTTTTTATGTCCATATTTATTAGAACCAATCACAGTTCAGTTAACATATTAATATTTCACTACATTAATTCAATTTTTCTACGTTTCTTAGCCTAAGGAATACAATACGTCGTCTATCGCCATCCTCTCTAAAACAACCTTATCTAGCACCATGATGCTCAGCTCATTGAGCATCATTGTCCTCAGAAAATTCAGAACCAAAATCACCTAATGGGACACTCTGCATAAGTGCCACTCCATTACTTGCTCTGCCACTAACCGGAATGTTCTGTTTGCTCGCAATTCGCCACAAAAGTGCAATTAATTGTTTAAAAAAAGTTATATTATTTATCACTGACTAAAATAATCTAGGCCGGATATCTGATGAATTCTAACTCTATCGCCCCAGATCCGATGATTCTCACTCTCCCTCACCAACATTGGGGCAAGAATGAGCATGTCATTCCCGATGCAATTGAAGCCTTAGAACAGGGAAAAGTTCTTTTTTTACCGAATCTGGCTTTCCCGTTAAGCTCACAAGAGAAGCAATTACTGAACCCAGCGCTGGTCGATATAAAACGCAAAAACATCAGTTTCAAACCTCTGGAAGGTGAACTTACTGGTGTGACAGATGAAAGTAAAATCGAGCTAACGCGCCAGCTGCTTGAGCGCTATTATCAACACTGCGTTAGTCTATTAGGACAATTATTACCTGAATATACCCATGCCCTACGCAGCCCAACTAACAGCCTAAGGCTGCATCCAGTCGCCGCATGGCGGGACAAAACGTCCTGGCGCAAAGATGATAGCCGTTTACACGTTGATGCTTTCCCCTCGAGGCCTAATTACGGTGAGCGGATTATTCGTATTTTCACCAATATTAATCCCCACGGTGAAAATCGCTCTTGGCGAGTAGGTGAAGATTTTCAGCAATTAGCGAGCCGTTATCTGCCAAAACTCGATCGCTACTCACCTATTAGCAGTTGGTTACAGCATAAAGTTGGTATCACCAAACTCCGACGCAGCCATTACGATCATTTAATGTTGCAGCTACACGATAAAATGAAATCTGACGCAGATTATCAGCAAAATGGCCAACAAGTTGCGATCGAATTTCCGCCTGGTAGCAGTTGGATTTGTTTTTCAGATCAAACACCACATGCCGCAATGGGAGGCCAATATATGCTGGAACAGACCTTCCTATTACCGGTAAAGGGTATGAAACACCCAGAGCAGTCCCCGTTGAAAATTCTTGAAGCGCTCACTGGCCAACGATTGATCTAGCTATTTCGCTTATCCAATCCCTTCAGCTCGATTAACTGGAATGGCGCTGGTTTTTTCGAATAGAAGTCTTTGCCGCCCTCAGTCTTGATAGACGAGGGCGTTTCTTTATAAAAATTCCCACGTCGCTGTTTGCTCTATTCTCTTTGAGATTAGCCCTGCGAATTCTAACGTGCTTAAACAGGCTGTGATAAATTAATTCAGTGGAATGATTTTTACGAAGAATACCGTAGCAATGAAAGTTGTCACTAACCTGAAAAATAGCACAAAAAAACGGCTCCTAGTCATAGGAGCCGTCATAGTACCGTAGTTTAAGGATCGATCTAAGGATCTCCAAACTTGGTATCTCGCGCAAAGCGTTCTTTATTTGGGCAATTCATATCAGAGCAAAAACCGGGGATTTCTAACCTGATAATTAGCCGTTATTGCCTGTCTTTACAGGGCAACAACATTGGCCGCCGAAGGCCCTTTCGCGCCGTTCTCAATCGAGAACTCTACGCGCTGACCTTCATCCAGCGTTTTAAAATCGTTGCTCTGGATAGCAGAGAAATGCACGAATACATCTTTGCCACCGTCTGCTGGGGTAATAAAACCAAAGCCTTTACCCGCGTCAAACCATTTTACTAAACCAGTCATTTTATTAGACATAGCGATACTTCCTTTATTTATTTAAGCTGCCATAAGGCAAGAGAGGTCTGTCTTTCAGTTATTTCTTATGGGGCACTTAAGAAGGAGTTTCGCGGTGAAGAGGTATCTATTGAGGATAACGCTAATACTGTGAACTGCTTTACTAAAACTGCTTTCATAAGGTCTGTGTTCCAAACCGATGACGCATTAAACCAGTACGGCTCATAAATAGCAAGCTAATATATCACACTAATAGCATATAAGTTTGTTTACAGATAAAAATCAGTCATTTGAACTATACATTTTTGTTAAGTCAGACCATAAGTCGAGATGGTTAATAACCGAAAGTCATCACTGAACACCCTAATCCAATGACTCATACGTACCAAACCTGATTTAAACTCGTTGTGCTTATGCTCTGCAATCCTTGTTACCTTCTATAAAGCTTTTTTAATAGCAATCCGGCAGTCAGACCTTTCCTTTCTGGTTGCATATCCATTCGCTGTTGGGTCAGTAGATAAAACTCAGCTATAAAAAATTAAAAATTTTTGATCTGAGGCAAAGAAATTAGGGGCGTGATAAGTAGCCTATAGCCGCAAATTGACAGGATTAACTGGAGGTCAATATGGTTAAAGTCTATGACAGAAATAGAAACCAAATTCGCCCTGGGCATCGCGTTATGGTCGCACAGTCAGGTTTGATTGATGTTGCGAAGGCAATACATGCTGATGGACTCTCTGATATTGAGGCCGAGCGCGCTCAGTGTGTTGAGTTACAACACGCCTGCGAACGTTATGTGCCTTTTGATCTAGTTCGTCTTGGCCAATAACGTCCTTAATAAGATTTCAATCTCTCATCTGACTTTACTCTCGTAACCACCAATAAGGCCGCCTGCATTACAGTGGCCTTATTGGTTTATTACGCCGCTATCACTTATGGCAGATTACAGGCCGGCTCAATAGCCTCGACGACTTTCTTCTGGAACGTCGCTAAGCGGCACAGTTTATTTTCACCTTCATTTTCGCAACCAGGAATATCGATGCTAACCATTCCGGCTGGGTTAATCGACAAATCCAACTTCTCCATATTTCTCAGCTGATTTAGCGTTTGGTAGAACATTTTAATCGCCACGAAGCTTTGTCCATGCTGATCTCGCCAACGTTCAAAAACTAATCCACCTCCCGGAGGGGTATTATCCGGCTGCAGCGGTAATGTCCAATTTAAACCCAGCATTCCGGCAACATTTGCAATATTGGTATCGTGGCCACCTAGAATAAATACCGCATTGTTATCGGGTAATTGAGTATTGCTTAGCGTTTTTTTAGTCGCGGGCTGTTTATCTAGCCCAGCCTTTCCCTGCTCAGGCTGTAAAAGCGCCACATTTATCTGTTGTAATAAAGGAGTTCCTTTATGCTGTGCTATATAAGGAGTTTTGGCCATGAGATCGAATTGCGAGTTATGCAAAAGCATCAGAGTCTGCCAATCCTCTCTCGTCAGCAAACGATGCCAGGCCACTATCGGCATACCCTGCGAGTTTTGTAGCAGAAATATTTCAGCCAGCGTAGAAGACAAAGCAACCGGGCCACTCAATGAAGCCTTGCTGCCTTCCTGATTTACCTGAACTTCGTTAGGTGATAGATCGGCAAAATTACAATCCATCCCTTGCTTTTCCATTTTCTGACAATATGGGGAAGCAGAAAAATTGAGTACCTTCCCCATTAAGGCCAGGGATTTAGCATAACGTTGACTTAATGTCGTGATAGGTGCGCCAAGCTTCTTTTCTATTGCTTCCTGCGTTTTTTTTGCATTTAAAGCGCAGATACCAGCCTCAACGGGATGAAACAAGGGATCGATCTGCTTTAAGTTCTTCTGATGAAATATTTTAAATCCACACTGGGGAGCAATTCCGTCTATTAACGCCTGACCAGTTAATAAAGTACGCTGGTCAATATCTGAATAAACGTAAACCTGCCCCTCAGCCGGGCATCTTTCCTTCGGCAATAATCCGGTATGACGGAAATATTGTCCGTAGAAGTGTCCCATTATCTTAACTAGCTGCTCACCTCTTGGCGTAAGATACCCAGCTTTGACCGGCCATTCGGGCCATTTATCGGGCGTGACCTCATTCATCAATTCCGTTTGCTTAGTTGGCGATCGCACGCCATGGCGGCTCAATATCACCACTTTTTCCAGCGTATATCCCACTTCTTCCGCCACTACTTTTGGGATAGTTATAGCACTGCCGATAAATGTTAATATCATTGCAGATAAGCTTAGCTTCCGCTTTATCGTTATCATTCCCCCGCTCCACTCATAATAAACTTTATCACGAGGAGTATGGTTGAGAACTGTGATTACAACAACATGATTCACTAATATATTTAAAATGCGAATGTATATTATTTTTTATTAATGAATTTGCCCCATGTTAGATAATGACATGCTTTGTTATTTATAGCCGGCTTCTGTAACCTCCTTACTATTAAGGTGATGCAATTGTTGCATCTTCGCTAACATATTAATAATTTCAACTATCCAATTCATTCTGGTCTTATATTTAATTTAAAAGCCAATGCAAAATGCAAAATGCAAAATGCAAAATGCAAAATGCAAAATGCAAAATGCAAAATGCAAAATGCAAAATGCAAAATGCAAAATGCAAAATGCAAAATGCAAAATGCAAAATGCAAAATAATATTGCCAAATTTAAATGGTTAAAATAGCCCCCCTTTAGAATTTCGTGTAATCTATGATTTACAATTTAAACAAAAGTTTACAGATAAGAAAAGCAATCCATACATGGAATATGACAATGAAACTATTTAAATTATTGATTATTAACTAATTTATTTTATTTAAAATCACCTTGGCCTATTGATGATTACCTGTCATCATCAATATATATAGAATTTCCTTTCTGATATTGACCAATGAACTTATTTGGGTTCAGAATATTCCTGCTAACAAGGGTTTTTTAGCGTAAATATAAATTGTCCTTGGCAAGGTAGAGATAAAAAGGAAAACAGTATGTTTAATAATTCATTTAAAAAAATCGCACTGACAAGCCTATTACTCTCCGCTGCTGCAACCACCTTCGCAGCAACGACTCCCGCAGATATGACTTGTAAAGAGTTCCTTGACTTAAATCCTAAATCTTACACCCCAGTTGTATTTTGGGTGTTAAATGACACCACGGAATATAAGCAAGGTGACTATGTAGATTTCCAGGAAACTGACACGCTAGTCACACCGAAAGTCGTTGAAGTTTGCAAGAAATCTCCAGAGAAAAAAGTAACCGACCTCAAACAAGACATTTTGTCATTCGCTAAAAAACACATGTAGTAAAAAAGCACTCACCTAATAATGGGTGAGTGCTTTTCTTTTTATAATACTATTTTTAGTTACTGACTAAAGCAGCCAGACTTTTCACCTTAAATTATTACCAGGCCTTCACTGCATCGCCATGGTAAATTTTATCTGCTGCGGCCACGACTTCATTGGTTTGATAAGCTTTAACCAGATTTTTGATTTTCTCGCTGTCTTTATTATCTTCACGAGCGACAATAATATTGACGTACGGCGAGTCTTTATCTTCTACAAACAGACCGTCTTTCTTAGGCGTTAGGCCAATCTGACTCGAATAATTAGTGTTAATTACGGCAAGAGCCACGTTTTTATCGTCCAGTGAACGCGGGAGCTGCGCGGCCTCAATCTCGACGATTTTCAATTTTTTCGGGTTTTCAGTAATGTCCAGAGAGGTAGGAAGTAAACCAACGCCATCTTTCAGCTTTATCAGCTCAACTTTTTGTAATAACAGCAGCGCACGACCGAGGTTAGTTGGATCATTCGGTACAGCAACCTGAGCATTATCTTTCAATTCAGCCAGCGATTTTATTTTTTTAGAATAGCCAGCAATAGGATAAACAAAGGTAGTACCAACAACCGCTAATTTATAGCCCCGCTCCGCAGTCTGGCGATCCAGATAAGGCCGGTGCTGGAATGAATTAGCATCTATATCGCCAGTGCTTAACGCTTCATTCGGTAAGACATAATCCGTAAATGTCACCACTTCCACATCGAGATTGTATTTATCTTTAGCCGTTTTTTTGACCACATCCCAAAGAGGCTGATCGATACCTGCGCTAATACCAACTTTTATATGATTATCGTTCTTTTTATCCGGGCTACATCCGGTCAAAATTAAAGCACCGAATAACGAAAGGGCTATTGTCGAATATCTTAATGTCTGCTTCATCCGATGCTATTCCTTAATTAAAAATTAATTGCGATTCTTATCTATGCTATACGGTGCTGGATTGGCTGGTTCAAAATAATATTACATATAAAATCTTAAACAACATAGATGAATAATGTATATCTTAATACCTAATTTGCATGCATTTTCATCAAGTTAAGCCACGACCTATCTGGCTAATTTTCGAGCGATACCGTGCAAATATCTCAATGAATAAAAAAAACTGGGAAATGGAGCTAAATTGTTTGCTATAGATAGGCCTAGAGTGTCTCATCGATATCGTTGACCGATGATCTACATAACTAAATACATCCCTCCGGTTGAGGGAAATAACCGAAGTGCCATTAGTAATCTATTGTTGATTGAGAATAATGCAATAGGGTGGGATTAACTATTCCTGTTTATTAAACAACAAAGCCTCGTTCAAGCGAGGCCTTCTAGTAGAAATACTGGCTAATTTATTAACCTTATTTAGTTCATTTTAAATATTTCGTGCGTACGTCAGTTGTTTTTATCTTTATAGACCAACGATTGCCATAGGATAACGTAGTTCCAAAGGATATTTGCACTCTTGTTGATTCAAACCATGACAGCAAAACCGAAACATTAGCTCAGTTCTTATGTTGAGATTTCCGTTTATCGCGTAACTCTAGTTTATGTGTATACATAGAAGAATCTGCAACAGCTAGTAATGCTTTTATTGTAGTGAACTTATCAAAATCGCAGTTAGCATAACCCACGCTGAAACAGATATCATACCCTCGTCGTTCACGACGATTTCTTTGCTCTAAGGCAATTTTAAAGCGACTGAGTATGTCCACCATATCTTTGCAGCTAGATGCCGTCAGTAGCGCCACAAATTCATCTCCCCCTAGGCGGGCAACGATGTCAGTCTCACTGAAGAATAGTTGCAGTTCGTCCGCGAAAGTCATTAAAGCTTTATCACCTTCGGCGTGACCAAAATTATCATTGATCGCTTTAAAATTATTAAGATCAAAAAACACGACGCTGGCCGGAATATTATTATGTACGCAATAAGTTAACGCATGTTGTGCCAATATTTCGAAACCGCGTCTATTGGTCAACTGCGTCAACTCGTCAATAGTAGCCAATTGTACCGCGGCAATTTCTTGCTCAGCCATTTTTGCCAGATCACATAATAGCTGCTGATCGGTTTCATCCAAAGAGCGCGGCTCTACATCAATCAGACACAAAGTGCCCAGCTTACTACCGTTTGGCACCACTAACGGGCAACCCGCATAAAAACGAATGCCCGGTGCATCGATCACCAAGGGATTATCGCAAAAGCGCTGATCGGTTAACGCATCGGGCACCATCAAAATCCCCTCTTCCAAAATCGCATGACCGCAAAACGAGATATCTCGCGATGTTTCCGACTCGGCCAGACCTACGCTGGATTTAAACCACTGGCGGTTAACATCAACCAAGGATATCAAGGCAATAGGGACATTAAATAAGCGTTTTGCTAGCCGAGTGATTCGATCAAAACGTTCTTCGGGAGAAGTATCAAGAATATTATAAGCGAGCAGTGTCGCAATACGAGCGTTCTCATTCGGAGGTTTAGGGGGAATTTGCATCTTCTTATGCTCCTTTAGTTTATCTATTTAGCTTAGCAAAGATAGACCAAGAAACTTGAAGGTAAAGTAAGTTACCGTGATATAAGCAATTAAATTCCATAGGTTAAAGCGATAAGTTATATCACCGCCTGTTAGCAGACTTTTTTTCTATAGCGGTTACAGAAACTTCCAGATTGGGCGCTAAACGTTTTCTGAATAGCCCTGGATATTCCTTACCTATTCTTCCGACAGCAGATTTTTCAAATCAGCAGCAATGGGCGGGCATATCTAGCCAAGTGCGCTTTCTGTCTGAGTAAGCTTTCCGGGTCAAGCGCCTGAGTAATTATTCCTCTAAAATATCAGTATGTAAGAGGGTAGGTTAGATACCAGATTGAATGATTTCATTAGTCGCTTCCGCGCCGTTTTTGAATCCTACGCCTTCTATTGTAGAGATTCTTTTTATTCGCCCCCAAGCGTTAATTATCTCTTAGTCCATATTTAAGTAGCCGCGTGGCTCGCGCTATAGGTTATATGAAAATTCAAAGTCTACTATAATCTAAGTAGTCCTATTGGATTTTACTTATAAACAAAACACCGCTCATCATTTTTACTACCCAAGCACGTAGCCCAGCTAGCCATTTGTGTTACATCGTAGGATAAGCGATTACCGGGCGCTCGAGTGAAATAATATTTCACTGATTTTGGACACCTATTGACCGAATAAAAAAGTGAAGTCGCCCATAAATATGGCAGCCCGACATATCGACAATAGACTAACTGTGATGCGGGTCGCTGAAAAAATCTCGCCTAACTGATTGAATAGTGGCGGAGAGAGAGGGATTTGAACCCTCGGAGGGGTTTCCCCCTCAACGGTTTTCGAGACCGTCCCGTTCAGCCGCTCCGGCATCTCTCCGTGCTTATAGTTGCCATCATGCTCTTTTTTACGGCATGTTTACAACATCCTGCCTTGGTACCCAAGAAATCACATTGCGAGCGACACGATGATGAAGTGGCTGTGGAAAGCAAATCAACCGCAAGCGGAAATGCTGATGCAATGGCATGAAGCACTGGCTATTCCTTTACTTTCTCCATTGGATGAAGCGGAGCAGCAACGGTTAGTCACCGTCGCCAGCCAGATTTTACAGCAGAAACGTATGGTACCTTTGCAGGGCTTGGAGTTAACCGCACTGATGCAGGCTCGTTTGGCGCTGTTATTTGCTCTGCCGGTGATGGAACTCGGTGCGCGGTGGTTAGATGGTTTTCACGAAGTCCTGATCTACCCTGCCCCATTTATCGTAGAAGACGACTGGCAGGATGATCTGGGGCTGGTGCACAGCGGCCAAACGGTGCAGTCGGGACAAAGCTGGGAACAGGGGCCGATTGTTTTAAACTGGCAGGATATTCAAGATTCTTTCGATCTCTCCGGCTTTAATCTGGTGATTCACGAGGCGGCTCACAAATTGGATATGCGCAACGGCGGTAATTCCAACGGCGTCCCTCCCATTCCCATGCGTGACGTCGCGGCGTGGGAATTCGATTTACACCGCGCAATGGATAATATTCAGGACGAGATTGATATGGTCGGCGTTGAGGGAGCCAGTATGGATGCCTATGCCGCTAGCGATCCGGCGGAATGTTTCGCTGTGCTTTCAGAATATTTCTTTAGCGCGCCGGAGCTTTTAGCCTCACGCTTCCCGGCAGTTTATCACCATTTCTGTCGGTTTTATTTGCAAGACCCCCTCGCCCGTCTGAAAAGATGGGAAAGCCAGCTGACAGAGAGCTAACGGTAATTTTTCATCTGATTTCAATATATTGACGAATTTTTCAACGCTAGCATTTGTTTTTCCAACCGAATCTGCATTTTTTGCTCAGATGCTGAGCAAACGCGCATTTCTACTGAATTTAGCGTTGACAGTTCAGGTGCCTCTGGATATTATGCGCCCCGTTCACACGATTCCTCTGTAGTTCAGTCGGTAGAACGGCGGACTGTTAATCCGTATGTCACTGGTTCGAGTCCAGTCAGAGGAGCCATATTAGAGAAGCCCGATTAAGGAAACTTAGTCGGGTTTTTTGCTTTTCATCGGTTATACCGAAAGCCTGCGCTATTTGAAACAGAAAAATCATACGGCCGGTAAACCCAGCCGCACGGCAAAGATACGCCTGTGAAAAGAACGATACCTCTGCTCGATGCCAGTTTTCACGACGGCGGCGCGACCACTTAGCGACCTTCACACGCTATGGGACGGAACCAGTATGGGAGATCTCCGACGACACCGCGCGCAACTGGCTGAAAGAAGCCTTAGGTAATACCCGCAATCTAGGTATTGAGTTCTCCATTGACAGCATATCCCCATACTTTCAGACACAGTTAAGACGGAACTGACCCGTTAGAATTGGTTGCTGGCGTTGGCATTACCCATAAATATAGGAAGCCCCGGAGCCCGTAAAAATATGAGTATCTCGATGAAAAAGGTGAGAAAAGGACGTGGACAGGCCAAGGGAATACACCTAAATGGATCGCTGAACAACTGGCCTGTGGTGAAACACTTTAAGAGTTTGAAATAAAGTATTATCTTGCTTTTATGAGCACTAATGAAAGTTATTAAAAGCTCTCGACATGACGGTGGCGTCGGTAAGGTTGTAGAACAATTCGATATAATCGAAGCTATCCGCCTGGGCCATGTCTCTGGTTTTAGAGATTCGATTTCTAATACGTTCTTTTTTAGGGGCTGAAGAACAATTCTACCAGCAGCTGCCACGTCGACTTATACTCGGATCCGGTTATTGTCCCAGCAGAACCGTTGCCAGTCATCGCTACCATACTGACAGTTCTGGGATCCTGTGTAAAATGACGCTTTCCGCAGGTATACGCCGCCAGACGGCCATCAGCAATACGTCCAGTGCAAGTTCACGTGACAGCGTCGGTTTCATTGAGCAACCTACCAAATTACACGCAAAGAAAAGATCGATGACCACGAACATGTAGAGCCAGCCTTGCCAGGTGCGCGTAGCTGCGATCGACCAGACATCTTGGTGATCGTTGATGAAGCGGTACCTTAGTCTGGCTCTCTTGCAAAGTACCGCGCTACCTTTTTCAGAATATCTCGTTCTTCCTCAGCAAGTTTAGGCTGCGCTTTCAGTTTAAGCATCTCTGTTCTGGCCTCTAGTAAACCCACCGAAATAATTCAGGTGATAGCCTGAGCGCAGTAGGAATCCCTATCATTGAGGGCAGGAAGGATGTCAAAACTTCAAAACTTCAAAACTTCAAAACTTCAAAACTTCAAGTTTAATGTTCTTGGTTAATTTCTTCGAAACTTGCTTTGGTGACAAACCAAAATATCGTTTAAATTTTGAACAAAAATTCGATACAGAATAAAACCCACTTTTATAAGACACTTGTGAAATTGAAAGAGATGAATTTCTTAATAAACTTAAAGCATGGTTCATTCTTACATCTAATAATATTGCTGTGAATGTTGTATTCTCCATTTGCAACTTACGTTTTAAGGTTGCAGAACTTATACCTAATAAGTCTGCAGCCTTATTTAAGTTACACCCCGCGTGTAAGTTATCATATATAATACTATATACACGCTCTCGATAACTTATGTTAAGTACTCTTTCAAGCGATTTGATGAAACCTTGTTCTGATAAGAAAAAAGAAAGCAAAAATATATTGCAGCCCACCAAGAGCGAAACATAACGCGCCTACTTTTTGCCATCGGATTTGTGCCAGCATAGATTTCTTTTTGCAGTAAGCTTGACTGTCATCCTAGCGAAGAGCGCCCCTAACCGCCGTGTTTCTTTCGCAACCAATAACCTATTATCCTGCTTTTGCCAGGCATGCTTACGGCAGCGCCTCGATATTGAGTACAAAATCGGTAAATCCATGTTTGCCAATCTTATAGAGTCAATGCCCTTGTCTGAATTGACTAAAAGAGAGATTTATCCTTTTTGGGGAGACATTATTTGGGCCACCGCCGTTTTATCTGCATTACAACGCGCCAACGATAGATTTAATTCTTCCACATAACCGGGATAGTCCCCCCACTTTGTGACGTTAAATAACGGGGGATCATGGGGCAATAGCAGCGCTTTCGGTACTATTGGCTGCACCGGGCAGGCTTTGGCCAAGTGCTCGTTGCTGCAACCGGATAACAGCATCAGGCACAGGCTCCCGAGCGCAGCGGCTATTAGCCAGCAGCCGCCGCATTTGTTGTTCGATCGCATGATATTTCTCCTCTGCCTGACGCTGAGTTATGGCATTAGTGGTTAACGCCTCATCCAGTGTTTTCATCTGCTGGTCATATCCTTGCAACCGTTGCAGATAAAGCTGATTCTGCTGCGTCAGACTGATATTTTCAGAATTCAGTAATGTCGCGGTCTTTTTCAGTTGAGCAACCCACAGCCCGCCAACCAAAACCGCAAATAGCGTGGCAAGTAGCAGACCACGTTTCAAAACACTGAGCAGACTCATGGATACTGCATCCTCGGCAACTCAAAGTGCGGCCCATCCTTAAGCGTCGTCCAGTCACCGCCCCAGATCACAGGAATTTGTAGTTGCTTCGCCGCCTGTTTCATCGCCGCTGCAACCTGAGCAAACGCTCCCCAATCGTTCCAGGGAATCGTGTTGTTGAACCAAGGCGCCAAATCGACCGCATGACCGGTAAGATGCCGGCTATTGAGCGTTTGGCTCTTGCCATTAAGCACCATTTGCCGTTGACGTGCGCTATCACGCAGCCCTTCGATAACGCGAAAATCCACCTCGGACAATTTGAGTGCCAGGTACACCACCCGAACGAGATCCGGGTGTATGCCTTGTAGATTGCGTTGACTGATTTGACTAAAAGTAAAGTTACCCACGATTTTTCTCCGGACTCCCCAAGAAACGCCGCCACAGGTAACTCAACGCCGTACTCCCCAAGGTGCCAAATAAGCCTGCAATAGCAAAAGTCATGTAATGACTACTGCCATTTTCAAAGCTGAGTAATCCCCCCAAAAGGCCAGTGAAGCTTGAAATAATGATCTGACTTATTATTCCCATCCAACTCCAACTCCCCCTGTGCCCTTGCATATCCATGAGATATCTCACAACACCTCCCCAAGCTGAAAAAAGGCCAATAATTAACCAGGTAATTGCCTGTGTATCAGTCGGAATCTTTAACGTCATATCCCCTCCCCATCCTGTTCTTCACGGCCTTACGGGCCAGCGAACAATCGTGTTTTTCTGATTTCCGTACTGTTTAAACCACTGGGGATCATTCGCCATTACGGCCTCGTCCCTTTAATCTGGCCGTCACCAGCCTTTTTCCTGATAATTTTTCATAGCCCTCCCCATTCGTGATAAATAGATCTTGGATGCTGAGAAAGCAGATAAAAGCAGCAAAAATATAAATCCTGCTCGCTGCCATTAACGGATTCCGTTGGTGTTTTAAATACAAAGAACAAAGAATTTATTTTGTCTAACTGAAGGTTTTCATTGAACATCCATTTTATTCATCCAGGTAACCTCAAGCCCGTTGATTTGAGCTAACGAACATAATCTAATCGATATTTATAGTTTTTTGATACTTAGTAATTGAATTTTATTTTTGTGATTAATTACATAAAGACAACAAACCAACTTCACCATCTATAAGCAACTTAATTAATTATATGTGTAAAATTAAATAATTTATAATCAGCTTGAATAGCAATATAAGAATTATATTACTCTCTATTATTGATGCTAAGCCGCAGTTAACGTCAGAATGACGCAGGCTCAAGATTAATATAAATCTGCGTCTATTGGATTTAGTCATTTATGAAGATAATCACTCTACTCACCCACACTTACCTGATGATAAAAGCAGCAATGAAGTAATATCTGAATCTTCGAAATGACAGAGAAACTCTGTAAACACAGGGGACAAGCGCTCTATTTTTGCACATGTATTTGTTCATATTATTGAACAATTAGTTCAATCGAATAAGAAGGATCAATAAGATAAGCTCAATATCGCTATGTTTAATTAAATAATAAGCTAATTACACTGGCTAAAGAAATATAAAAAAATAGCAGCAAAGCATTACAACAACAACTTATTACGTTATATTTGGTAAAAATATGAAGCTCATCAATATTAACAAACAATAACCAAGGGTAGCCTTACAAAATTACTTTTGTTGCGATATATTGCGGGCATTCTAATTTTAAGGAGGAGTAGTTATGATGTATTTTGTAGTGGCAGATGAAAAGATTGTGTATAGCCTGAAAGGTAGTGTAGAGTTAACGAATAAAGAGTATTTATTATTTATCGCACTGGTTAATCATGCGTCAAACGGTCAGCTAATAGATAGGGATGATTTACTCACTTTGATTTGGCCAGAAAGAGAGATGACGATAAACAATAACAACATCCATCAACTATTCAGTCGATTAAAAAAGAAAGTCGTTCTAATTAGTGATGATTTTGAATTACAATCTTTGCGAGGGAAATCTTACAAAGTAAACAACAAGAAGAACATGTCCGTTCGTTATATTAATCACAACTCTATCTTTTACAGATCCATCAAGGTTATATTTTCACTATATAGGAAAATTTTTAGACGAAATACTTTTCGGGATAATGCCGACACACTTTAATTATCGCAATAGAGTTAATTGTTTCCGCGATTTTATAAGGTGTTGAGCAGCCAGGGAGATAAAAACGTATGTTAACTTATTATAAGCATTCAAGGGAAAACCTAGGGAGAACCTCCAGTTACATCGCTGATTTTTCGATGATTACCTATAACAATAAAAAGTCAAATCTAGAATGAGATTGGCTAACAGCATTCATTAACAACACCAGACTACCCCATCGCAGTGACAGGATGAACACCACTTGTGTCCTTGTAAATTTATTATCCAGTGTGAAACGTTTAAAACAGAGGGTTCGGAATGACGCCAGACATTAATTCATCTTCTGCCGTACCCACGCAGAGACACCGGAGCTTCAGGAATAGAAACTCTGAGTCCAGTTTATATCAGCCCATAGAGCTTAACGATTTAGTTTTGGCATTAAAAAAGCCGAGACCACAAGGTTTCGGCTTAATTGAACCCATGAGGAAAAACAAGGGCGCAAAAAGAGGAGACAATCGCGGTTAATAGGCCACAAAAGTACGCACGTCAGTTTCCATCAATTTAAAACAGCCTTGAAAACGACGCCCTGCCTTAAATTCCGGACTCAGTTCTCGCAATAACTCCAGTTCAAAGCGGCCTGACTCCAGTGAACATCCCACCAGACGCACATCCAAAAAATCAAAATAGCAGCGTAACTGCGGATAAATCGCTTTAAACAGACTTTCTTTGGCAGAAAACGTCAGCGTCAGCATTTTATTAAACGGCAGCGGTCCACGTTGTAATTGATGGTGCTCTGCATCGTTAATAATGCCCGGCCAGATTTCGTCAATCCGATCCGAACCAATCCAGCTTTCTACATCTAACCCTATGCCACTACCGCCGGCAGAAAGGCGTAACGGAATAATTTGTGCCGCGCACAATACCCGGTTGTCATTATGGCTCAGGGTGCCTTGGATGCCGTCTGGCCAGCAGGGCGCGCGGTCGGGGCCGTTTTCCAAATGGTAGTCCCTCGGGCCAAGCATATTGAGTACCTGCCTGGCAACAAAGCGCCCGGCCAGATACTCCGCTCGCCGCTTGGTGACCGCCTTTTGCAGGCTGGGAGGAAAGGCAATGCCGTATACAGCAAACAGATTGTCCTGATAGGCATGGACATCAAAATCACATTTCCCCAGTAATCCCTCATAAGGTGCCTGACCATTTAGGCCGACAGCCGGGATGGAGGAAAAGGCAAAGTTCCGAATAAAAACAGGGTTCACAGGATAATCAGACCAAATCGCCAAAAGGGATTTTATAGTAGTAGCTGAGGAGGATGGCCACAATAAACATGCCGTGATTTATGCCGCGTTTTAAAGATTAATTACCCGTTTAGCACTAAGTTTGCGCTTTGACACCGACATAACCACTTTTATAACATGGCTATAAGGCGTTAAAGTTCGCATAAATACTCTTAATGAAACACTGAATGCAAGTCTGAACGCCAAACGGGCGCTGGATACACACCAACGCCCGTAATTTCTGTTTGCGGGTTACATCCACAAACTCATTAATGGCCAGCCTACCAGCAGTAGCATGGAGATATATAACAGCCCCATAATGCCGCCTAATCGCCAGTAATCTTTGGATTTAACGTAGCCGCAGCCGTAAATAATCACGCCGGGGCCGGTCGCATAAGGCGTTAATACACCCATAATACCGATGGATAACACCAGTAACATCGACAGATGATCCATAGGTACGCCGAACAAACCTTTCCCTACCGCCAGAATGACCGGCAGCATGGTTGCGGTGTGTGCCGACAGGCTGGCAAACAGATAATGTGAGAAGTAGAACACCAGCACTAACGCCGCCACGGTCATTTTGGGTGAGAAACCGTCCAGATGCGTGCTCATGGTATCGGCAAACCAATCAATAAAACCGGAACGAGTTAGCCCGCTAGCCATAACAACTAACGTCGCCAGATTGACCAGCGTGTTCCAGGCGCTCGAATATTGCGTAATCGCCTTCCACGACACCACCTGCAACGCCAGCATTAGGGAAACCGCCAGCAGGCACACTGCCGTCGCATTAATGGCCTTGGCACCGAAGACCCATAAACACAAACTCAGCAATACCAATCCTATTAACGTCATTTCCTTACGCGTCAGCGAACCCATTTCCTGTAAAGCGGTATTGGCCCAGGTAGACACTTCGCTGCTTTTAGTCACGCCCGGTTTGTACAGCACGTAAGATAACCACGGAGCTACGATCAACAAAATCAAGCCTACCGGTAGGAAAGCGAGGAACCATTGCATCCAGCCAATATGAACACCGGCTATTTTACCAACAAATTCAATGCCTAAAACGTTAGGTGCCGCACCGGTTACAAACATGGAAGAACTGATACTGGTGCCGATAACCATCATCCACATCAAATAACCGCCGATACGGCGCGAGGACGGATCGTTGGGGAATGAATCAAACAGCGGCGGCAGGTTTTTCACTACCGGAAACACCGTACCACCGGTTCGGGCCGTATTCGATGGCGTGAACGGCGCCAGCAGAATATCGATGATGACGATGGCATAACCCAGCGTCAGCGTGCGTTTCCCCATAAATTTGACCATATACAGAGCAATGCGTCGGCCTAATCCGGTTGCCTCATAGCCGAGGGCGAAGATAAAGGCACCGAAAACTAACCACACCGTGGTACTGGAGAAACCGGCCAGCCCCCATTTCAGCGCTTCTTTACCGGATTTAAAGCTACTATCGGCCACTTCAGCCGGCGAGAATAGCACCCAGTCGGCAGATAATACGCAGACCGTCACAGCGATAAAGCTTATCGCCGTCGCAGGAATTGGCTCTAAAATCATCCCGACAATCATGGCAACAAAAATAGCAAAATAGCGCCAGGCTTGCGGTGGCATACCTTCTGGTGTGGGAATTAATAACAAGATCCCTAGAACAATAAAGGGAGCAAGGGCTTTCCATATCTTCTCTTGTGACTTCAACATAGAGATACTCCTATAGCATTGTTATTATTGTGTTTGTAAGGTGGACGATCGGGAATATGAGCCAAAAACCAGGTTAAAATCAGCAGATCGGCACTTCCTCCCGGACTCAAATTTCGAGCGATACATTGGGCATCGAACAGGCGCAGCCGAGCCTTTGCCAATGGCGTTTTAATGCCACCGTTAGCCAGAATCTCCGCAGCCTGATGTTGCAGCCAGTACAGCCCCGCCATGCCGCCACGAGACACCACATTGGTATCACCGTTAACCGCCATCAGTTGCAGCAGGGTTTCCAGCAAGGCGCACTCCTGATCTATCCCTTGATTTAACAAGCGTTGATACACCGGCAATCCGTGGGTTAATACGGTAGTAAAGCCGGATTCTGCCTCTCCTCTGGCCCCTGTTAGACCGTGTTGAGTAAACAGACGTTGACCTGCCGTTTGTTGCAGATTTCTGCGTTGTAATTCCCTTTCCGTCAGTCCGCAGCACAGTTGGGCGGCTTCCTGGCAAACGGCATCTGCGCTGATAGCCACGCCTCTGGCGGACAAACGCCCCAGAGCACAGCACAGAAGCCCGAGGGAAAACACACTACCTTTATGGGTATTAACCCCACCGGTAGCCTGGAACATGGCATTTTCGCAGGCTAATCCGAGCGGGCGCAGCGCAGACAATGCCGCCTCTCCCTGCAGGTGCTCAGTGGCTATCCCTTGCTCGATAAAGCGAGAAAACCAAGGTGCAATAGCCTCGGCGCTGCGATAGAAATCATCCAGATTCATATCCTTATGCGCACCGGTGTTAAAGCGATCCACCAACCCCGGCTTCGGCGTTAGATTGACCTCAGCCAATAGCGCGAAATAGGCCAGATCGGCATAGTCCTGTAGCTGAAAAGTCAGCGGGAATGCGTTATCAACAGGCAATAGCGGCATCGAGCATCCACTCCATTTGAACTAACAATTCATCCACTGAATGTGTTCGCTCCCGACCACACACGTTGGCCGGGCGGTTGCACAACAGACAACGACGCGGAGCCAACCCCACATCCCCACGGGACAAAATCCGTCCGTGGCTATCTAACACATCGATATCCCACAGCCGCCCCAACGGGTGCTTCATCTCAAGCAGTAGCGCCGCATCTTTTACCGCTTCAGCGGGTTGATTCAGAGCAATTAACCCTTCACAACCGGTCGGTAGCGGGAAAGCCTCCTGCGCCAAGGATTCCCAACCTTGTTGCCGCGTCAGCTCCGTCACCGTTTGCCATGCCCGCCCAAAAATTCGGCGAGTTAACGGGCTGTCTTTCAACGCCCCGGGGGCAACCACGGTGAGTGAAATCAACGTAGTGCCATAACGCATCAGCCATGCTCGCTGGCGGGCATAGCGTGCCTCCCGGCTAGTTAATAACTCCGGCAGGCTGATATTCCGATTCGCCGCCAAACCCGGTGAAAAGATATCCATCGCTTATTCCTGAATCTGATGCACAACGTCGATAACGCTGCCGTCGCGATAGCGCACCACCGCCACCACTTTGTCGGTGTAAGCAATGGCTTTCGGTTGACCGGTGAGTAGCAACGCTCGTTGATATAACCAATCAATAGTGACGACCTCCAGCCCAGCCTGCTGCAAACGCTCGGCTAGCTCGGGGCGCGCAGGATTGACAGCAATACCATGATCGGTAACCAAAATATCTACGCTGGAGCCTGGCGTAACGCAGGTGGTCACAGCATCAACCAGCGTAGGAATACGCCCGCGAACCAATGGCGCAACGATAATCGCCAGCCGTGCAGCCGCGGCGGTATCGCAGTGCCCGCCAGAGGCTCCGCGCAGCACACCGTCAGAGCCGGTCAACACATTGACGTTAAAATCGGTATCGATCTCCAGCGCACTCAAAATCACCACGTCCAGCCGATCGACAGACGCGCCTTTGGAGCTGAAATTGGCATATTGATTAGCGCTGATTTCAATGTGATTGGGATTTCTCGCCAGTGAGGATGCGGCCATGCGATCGAAACTCTGCACATCGAGCAGCTTTTCGATCAGCCCTTTTTCGTGCAGGTCCACCATGGTGGAGGTGATGCCGCCAAGAGCGAAACCGGCCTTAATATTGCGGCGGCGCATTTTATCCTCGAGGAAGCGGCTTACCGCCAGCGATGCTCCGCCGGTGCCGGTTTGCACAGAAAAGCCATCGTTAAAATAGCCGGAGCCAGCGATCACCTCCGCCGCACGGCGAGCAATCAGCAGTTCCCGAGGATTCGAGGTCATACGGGTAGCATCTGCGCCGATCTTATCGGCATCCCCTACCTGTTCCACCTGTACGATCAGATCAACCCGATCCTGGCCTATGCTGGCTGGATTATGTGGATAAGGAACAATAACTTCTGTCAATAACACCACTTTACCGGCGTAATCGGCATCCACCTTGGCGTACCCCAGCGAACCGCAACAGGCATTGCCTGTGTAACCGTTGGCGTTACCGAACGCGTCGCAGGCAGGAACACCGAGGAAAGCCACGTCGATCGCCAGCTCGCCGGATTCGATCAAATTGACCCGCCCACCGTGGGAATGAATTTGTACCGGTTCTGCTAGCAACCCGCGCGAAATGGCCTCTGCCAGTGGGCCACGTAACCCCGAGGTATAAATGCGGCTAACCACACCTTTACGGATGTGATCCACCAGCGGCGCATGGCACTCACTCAGAGAACTGGATGCCAGCGTCAGATTTTTGAATCCCATCGCAGCGATGGCATCCATCACCAGATTCAATGTCATATCGCCCGCGCGAAAAGCATGGTGGAACGAAATGGTCATGCCATCCTGCAAACCAGAGCGACGAATCGCCTTTTCCAGTGAGCTACACAGCTTGATATCCCTCGGTTTTTGAGCCTGCAAATTGGCTTTAGACGCTTCCCGATAGGACGTGACGGTCAGATTTGGGTTTTGACTTAGGGCATCAACCCGTTGTTGGCGTTTCATGATTAATTCCCTCTTATTCGTCGCGTAAACCGGAAAGCACAGCTCGTTGCAAGACTGCCCTAGCGCGTTCAATCACCGGGCTATCCACCATTTTGCCGTTCAGCGAAACCACACCCCGCCCTTCGGCTTCTGCCGCTTCAGCGGCGTCCACCACCGCTTGCGCATGGCGCACTTCTTTTTGTGTCGGGGCATATAGGTTATGGAGCAATTCGATTTGGCGAGGGTTAATCAGTGATTTGCCGTCAAAACCCAACTGTTTGATTAACGCCGCTTCTTGTAGAAAACCGGCTTCGTTATTGGCATCGGAATACACGGTATCGAAGGCCTGAATTCCCACCGCTCGCGCCGCCTGCAAAATGGAGCAGCGGGCAAACAACAGTTCAACACCTTCTGCGGAACGTTCGGTACGCAAATTGCGCACGTAATCCTCAGCGCCCAGAGCAATACCTATCAAACGAGGAGAAGATTGGGCAATCGCCAACGCCTGAGTAATCCCCTGAGCGGATTCGATAGCCGCCAGCATACCGGTACTGCCGGGTTCCCGGCCACACTCCGCTTCGATACGTGCAATTTCACTTTCCATATCAATCACATCTTGCGCATCATCGGTTTTCGGCAAACGGACGATATCGGTGCCACCGCGAACGACCGCCTCCAGATCGTCCAGCCCGTAAAGCGAATCCAACGCATTGACTCGAACAATGGTTTCAACCTCCTGATATAAAGGATGCTGTAAGGCATGGAAGACCAAACGGCGTGCTGCATCCTTTTCCCGCAGAATCACCGAATCTTCCAGATCGAACATGATGGCATCTGCCTGATAAATAAAAGCATTACTGACCATCGCCGCATTGGCGCCGGGAACAAACAGCATGCTGCGACGCATTCTTTGCTTCATCTCTGGTTTCATGATTTTTGGCTCCAGGGCAGGTGCGGCAGGTCACAGGCTCTTAGCAAGGCTGTCTCCAAACGGGCGCGAAGTACGCAATCCAACGCCCCTTTATCGTCAATAATCACTTGCACCTGGGTTAATCCCAGTTGATCCAGTAATGCCAATACGCTGGCGCGAATGGCTTCTCCGAACTGTTTCTCCACACTGCTGTTGATCAGCAAATCCACTTCTGGCAGATCGTGGGGGGCAATTCGCACCATGACATCGCTCGACTCCAAAGTGCCGGCGACCGCTTCTCGGATAATTTTCATTATTCACCTAATTGAAATACAGATTTGTTGACCGCGCTGACCGGCGCTTTTGCAGGCTGAGCCAGCAGTCGTTGTAAGTAGTGGCAGGTCGCGGCAGGTACCAGCTTGCTAATGGTGTCCTTATCCCCCTGCGCCAGTAATTTGCGTACCCACGAGGCAGAAATAGCGGTTGCGCCATATTTCAGGCGCTCGATCTCCACCAGCTCGATGGACGGATAAGGTAAATCGGGGGTTTCCAGCCAGTAACTCATATCCCGGTTATATTTGGCGGTTACGGTGCAAAATGGCTCAGTGCCGACAAAGCGGTGAGTTATTCCCAAGGCCGGAGCCAAATATTGACGAAAGATTTTCAGATCGATTTCGGTATAACAATCGTCGGCCACCCCCTGATCTTTTATGAAATAGCAGGGGAAAGTAGCGCGGGAAATCATATATTCCGAACCGGCGTGCACGGTTAAATTGGCAATATCTTTTGTGCCGTTCAGTACCAGTTGCAGGCGATCTTGATAAGGAAAACGAGAGTTATCTTCTTTGACTAAAAATAGATGTAACCAATCGCACTGCGCCGCCGCTTGCCGTACCAAATATTGATGCCCCAAAGTAAAAGGGTTGGCATTCATAACGATGGAACCTATTTTCTTGCCCGGCTGGCGTAAGGTCGAGAGCTGGCGCGCATAGCGAGACAGACGGCAGGAACTGTTTTCCATCAACACCACAATGCCGGGCACACTGGCAATCGGGTAGAATCCACACTGTTTAAATAAGGACTGATTCTCAATTTTGGTATAGATAAATAAGTGGCTGTGGTGCCGTTCATAGGCCAGGTTGACGAGTTCAGTTGCCAGCGTTAGCGCCAGCCCTTCCCCTCTCACCTGCTCGCTAATGGCAACACATTTAATAATATTCCCAGCAATTCCACCGCAGGCTACCAATCTTTCATCTACTGAGACGGTAATAAACACCTCAACGGAAGTATCAATATTTAAGTCGTTTTCACGTAAAAAATGCGTTATTTCCACAATCCTTTGATGGTCTGAACGCTTAATTATCCTAAATACCCTATCCATAATTTTCTCTCTGGAATAACCATTAAATAACAAATAAAACACAATAAACATATGCAATTAACAGATGAATCATGACTTTTTATTAAAAGTATAAATGCAATTAACGCATTAAAATTCTTATAAATTCTTATTCTTACTTTTTGAAAGCCCTGTTCAGAAATATATGCTAAACATAAAAACTTCTCGGTTAATTGACCTAATTCACAGTTAATTTAGTAAATATAATTTATTTTATGATTTTAATTGATTTAATTAGAGATAATGTTTTTTTATTTGCATTAATCATTTAATTTAAATTATGTTACTCGTCGTTTTATTTGATTCAGCCATAAAAGGTGAATAACGTGCTTTCTGGTAAAGCCCATTTTTTTAAATGGCGTGGATTAAAGAACATTGCCTTCCCGCTGCGCATATTTTTAATGCTATTGGTTTTCTCCGTTATCCTGATCGGGGCAATGGATCGCTTTCTAACCCATAGTTTCGAACAATATCTGATCAATCAGGTCAGTAAAATGGCCATGAATCAGGCCAAAATTGTTGCCTCTATGGACTCCGTGGTTTCTGCGGTCAAGCAGCGAGACCAACAACGCTTAGCCCAAATTGTTACACGGCTAGGCACCAGCTCCGATTTTGACTACATTGTGATTGGCGATGCCAATTCCCGTCGTCTTTACCATCCTAATCCGGACAAAATCGGCCTGCCGATGCAGTGGACTAAAGAAGGCGCACTGGAACGCGGCGAGAGCTACATCATCTATGGCAAAGGATCGATGGGGAAAGCCATGCGGGCTAAAACGCCGATCTTTGATAGCGATGGCAAAGTTATCGGCGTAGTGTCCCTCGGCTATCTAATCAGTAAAATCGATCACTGGCGTTTGAGTTATCTCACTCCCCTCACCAGTTATTTTGTTATTATTTTGATTACCCTGTTGTTTCTTGCCTGGTTGTTTTCCAATCATATTCGTCGTCAAATGATGGGAATGGAACCAAAGGAGATCGCGCGGGTACTTCGTCAGCAGGAAGCCCTGTTTGGGGCGGTGTTTGAAGGACTATTGGCGGTAGATCCTGAGGGCAAGATCACGGCAATCAACCAAAACGCTCGTAAAATGTTACGGGTATCAGCCACGCCATATCAATTGGTTGGCCGTAGCGTTAGCGAAGTGGTTTCTCCGGATCATTTCTTCCTCGATCGGGAAGGCGGAAACCGACAGGATGAGTTGTGTACCTTTAATGGGTTAAATATCATCGCAAACCGTGCCGGTATTTGGACTGATGATATTTTTCAAGGCTGGGTGGTCAGCTTCCGCAGTCAGGATGATATTTATACCCTCAGCGCACAGCTCAGCCAGATAAAGCAGTATGTTGAAAATTTACGTACCGTTCGCCATGAACATCTCAACTGGATGTCCACTCTGAGCGGATTATTGCAAATGAAGGAGTTTGATCGCGCGCTGGAGATGGTAAAAACCGAATCGTCCTCCCAGCAGGCGCTCATTGATACCCTGCGCGATACCTTTAAAAACCGGCAAATTGCGGCACTGTTGTTTGGAAAATACCATCGAGCCAAAGAGTTGGGGCTGAGCTTAACCTTTATTCCCGGCTGTCAGTTGGGCATACTGCCTGTAACTCTAGGTGAAAATGAGCTAGCGGCAATCATCGGTAACCTGCTGGATAACGCTTTTGAAGCCAGTCTGAAGAACCCTGATGGAGATAAAAATATTGAAATGTATTTATCCGATGAAGGCCATGAGTTGATTCTAGAAGTCGCCGATCACGGTTGCGGTATTGACCCTGAGCTGCAAGACAGCCTGTTTGAGCGCGGTGTCAGTTCCAAACACTCAGAGGAACACGGTATCGGCTTATATTTGGTCGCGACTTATGTTCATCAGAGCGGTGGCACCATCACCGTTGAGAAGAACCCACCGCAGGGTACTTTATTCACGGTCTTTATTCCAAAGACCTATGATCTCAAAAGCTAGGGGATCCCATGGAATGGCTTAACATTTTAGTGGTGGAAGATGAAACGCCACTGGCAGAAATGCACGCGGAGTTTATCAAGCAAAGCAATTATTGCCGCCAGGTATGGTTAGCCGGAAATCTACAGCAGGCGCGTAGCATGGCGGCACGTTTTAAACCGGACTTGATCCTGCTGGATAACTACCTGCCCGACGGCTCTGGGCTAGAATTCCTGAGGGAACTGGCTCTTGAAGGCAGCAATTTCGGTGTCATTTTCGTCACCGCAGCCAGCGATATGGACACCGTTGCTGAAGCATTACGCTACGGCGTATTCGATTACCTGATAAAACCCGTGGCTTACGAGCGGCTAGAGCACTCTCTGGAACGCTTTAGTCACCGGCATCATGCTTTGCAGGAAGGCGATAAAGTCAGCCAGCGCCAAATTGACGCAATGTACAACACCTACGCCCGGGGTACGCAAAAATCGGTATTGCCCCAGGGTATCGATCAGCTCACTTTGGATAAAATTCAGGCTTTATTCGCCGATAGTGATGCCGAGTATACCGCCGAAAACGTGGCCGTGACCTTAGGGCTCAGCCGCACAACCGCTCGGCGTTATCTGGAATTCTGCTCTGCAAACAATGCGCTACAGGCGGAAATCATTTACGGCAAGGTTGGACGTCCACAGCGAATTTATCGCGCCAAAACGCTGGGTTGATCGCCCTTCCATCCCTCTCCGGCAAGTGCCGAAATCCTACGGACGCCAGAGGGGGGTGCCTCTCCCCTTCGATCATTCTTCATTTTAAATTGTTAACCTCTCAACATTTTCACTAACAATTATTGCCCAAACAAGAATTGATAAGCATGATGTTTATAACTCTCCCAAATTATTACAAAGTTATGATAAACGTCGCGCTGATTGACGACCACGTAGTGGTTCGTTCCGGGTTTGCTCAATTATTATCTTTAGAAAAGGATATTCGCATTGTCGGCGAGTACGGCAGCGCCGCTGAAGCCTGGCAAAATCTGCTAACCACCAATGTTGACGTTGCGGTTCTGGATATCTCTATGCCGGATGAAAGTGGGTTGAGCCTGCTCAAGCGTCTGCGCCAACAGCATCCGCAGTTTCGCGCCATTATTCTGAGCATTTATGACACCACCGCCTTTGTGCAAAGTGCGGTCGATGCCGGAGCCAGCGGTTACCTAACTAAGCGCTGCGGCCCGGAAGAACTGGTGCAGGCAGTGCGATCCGTTAGCGGCGGCGGGCTGTATCTGTGTGCCAATGCGCTGCAAGCGCTGCGCCACATGCCTCAGCAACCTAAGCAGTTGAATGTCTTAACGCCTCGGGAAAAGGAGGTGTTTCAACTTCTGGTCAGCGGCGTTAGCGTAAAGTCCATTGCCGATCAGCTCGCTCTCAGCCATAAAACCATTCACGTTCATCGCGCCAATATTTTGGGTAAGTTGAACTGTGAAACAACGGTCGAACTGGTTCACTTTGCACTACACCATCAACTGCTGACCGCTCACTGACATGCTACGGCTCCGCTCACTGGGGATTTCGCTATTCTTAGCGAGATCCTTCACCCTCAGTTGACTGGCTCTTTGGACCATCAGTTTTTACCTGAGCGATGAGAGCCAGAACGCCACTATACTGCTACCGCAAGGGTTACGTTTGGCGCCGCTGATCTTATATGTGGATAGCTAAACGTTCCTACGTCACCATTTCCGGTAACTCCTCTCGCGCAGACGTACAACCGCTACCGGTGATACTGGTTTGGGGTACCACGGCGATGCTGTATGTCGGGATCGCCTTTAACATCTTGCTGTCCGGCAGTATTTTCTACGGCAGTTTCACCATCCACTGGTGCGCGGATGACACTCTGCCGCTGAATAACTTTACTCAGCTATTAGGTCGGGGCTTCAGCGACGAACAAACTTTTATTGACGGTGAGGATGTGACTGACCGTTCCATCCAGCAACGGGATATTGGTGTGGTATTCCAGTCCTACGCCCTGTTCCCGCATATGTCTCTAGGGGAAAACATTGGTTACGGTCTGAAAATGCTTGGTCGCCCAAAGGCTGAAATTAAAGATCGGGTGAAAGAAGCGCTGGCGGGTGTGGGCGGTTTTGCCGATCGTTATGTCGTTCAAATTTCTGGCAGCCAGCAACAGCGTGTGACCCTGGCTCGCGCTTTGCTCCTAAAACCCAAGATACTGTTATTCAACGAGCCGCTAGTAATCTGGGTGCCAACCTGCGCCTCAGCATGCGCGATAAAATTCGTGAATTGCAGCAGCAGTTTAATATCCCTTCACTGCATGTTACTCACGTTCAAAGCGAACCCTTTGCCGTTTCAGACACCGTATTGGTGATGAATAAAGGCAAAATCATGCAAATTGGCGCTCCACAGTCGCTATATCGTCAACTTCAACCCGCACCGGGGGACAGTTATTTTCTGCAGATTCATCCCTACGGCATGTTCGTTTTAACCGACCAAAAAGCCTATTTGCTCATTGGCCATACACGATGGCCAGCCTTAACGGCGCTCGCAAAGGGATTACAATCTGCTTGATATGCAAAAAAAGGCGGGTTATGGTGCGAAAAATGACAAAATCTCAATAAGTTGCGCATTCTATGAGCAAACGATCGAAATTAACGTATTCCCCTTTGACATCCCCCTCTCACCTCGCTATTATTCGCCCCGTTCACACGATTCCTCTGTAGTTCAGTCGGTAGAACGGCGGACTGTTAATCCGTATGTCACTGGTTCGAGTCCAGTCAGAGGAGCCATATTAGAGAAGCCCGATTAAGGAAACTTAGTCGGGTTTTTTGCTTATGTGTTTTACGTTAGGATCTTTTTGTGCGGTTTATTTACGTTTACACGAAACCCGACGGGAAAATTTAAACGCATCACAATCGCTGAATAATAGTATTCATTATCAATAAGTTTATATATTCCTTCCAATTTAAAATCTAGCATTATGATTAAGCTAAGATAAATCCCAACGCCGAATACATTCATTTTTCTTTAGATCAGAAGCTGGCTATCGCGATGAAACAATAACGGATTGTAATCAAAAAATTCTTTTCTTGATAATATGTTAGCAGTGATTAGAATCTGTTTGATTGCGGATTGGTAGTCATTAATTGTGGTCTCTTTTATCTTACTATTCGTGTCTCTGTCAGCCGGGAAATTCAGCATGCTATGCTTGATATATCCTTAAAATAACGTTTTTTGGAGAGTATTTATGAAGTCTGTAATGATAATCGATGATCATCCCGCAATTCGCGTCGCTATCCGCGCCTTATTATCGCAGAACAATGAATTCTCAGCGATTTATGAATCCGCCGACGGTAATGAAGCGCTGGCAATGTTAAATGCCCAGCCTGTTGATTTAGTGATTATTGATATCGAATTACCCAACTTCGACGGTTTCTCTTTGTTGAAAAAACTGCAACAACGTGGATTCACCGGCAAGTCGTTGTTCTTGTCAGCCAAAAACGAACAGGTTTTTGCCGTGCGCGCACTGCAAGCTGGTGCCAACGGTTTTATCAGCAAAAACAAAGACATTAGCGAAATACTCTTCGCCGCTCAAAACGTCCTGCGGGGTTATTCGTTCTTCCCATCCGAGGCCTTAAGCCAGCTCGCTGGGCAACCTTCCAGCCATGATTCGGTCAACCGCGCGCGCATGTTGTCTGAACGGGAAATTAACGTTTTGCGTTATCTGGTCAATGGATTGTCCAATAAACAAATCGCCGATGAGATGTTTATTAGTAATAAAACGGTCAGCACCTACAAAACCCGCATTTTAACCAAGCTGGGGCTATCCTCAGTGATTGAGCTGGCTGACTATGCGCATACCCACAATCTGGTGTAGCCAGCCATCTACATGGCTGTTTTTCCTGCTATTTATACTTGTCGCGCCTGCGCTGGCCGCACCGATAAATAGCCGGCTGGGATGTGATACCGGCCAACCGCTAACGTTACATAGCATCGCCAAGAATTACAGCGATGACCTGCTGTTAACGCCAGAAATCGATACGCGCCAATCCAGCCGCCGCACCCTGAGAGTGGGCGTGGTGATCGACGCTAACACCCCTTTCGTCGTGAATCGCGATGATAATTCAATCGAAGGCATCGTTGCCGACTATCTAAAAATAATTAGTGATTCCAGTCAGTTATCATTCCAGATGATCGGATACTGCGATTACGGGCTGGTGCTCAATGCGTTAGAAAACGGTCAGATTGATTTAATGGCAGGAACGCCGATGCTGGCGCAGCCGGGGCTAATTGCCTCCCACGCTTTCTTCACTAACCGTCACGTCGAAGTCCGCAGCAAAGATTGGGACCCAACCCAACGCCGCCATCCTGAAACCGTAGCGATTGTAAATAATGAACCGCTATCACCAGAATTTTTATTTAATTATCATAATGATAATATCGTCGCCTATCCCAACCAACTACAAGGATTATTGGCGGTGGCCTATGGTAACGCCGATGTTTTTGTCGCTAACGCGACCTCAGCCAACTACTTAATCGATCAGCTACAGCTGCTGACGTTACAAATCCGCAATTTCGCCCCCTATCACCCGGCGCCTTATTCCTTTCTGGCAAAAGCCAGCAATCAAAAGCTGATAGACGATCTCAATGTAGTGCTGGAATTGCTGCCCAGCCGGGCAACCGGCGATATTCAACAGCGCTGGTTTGGGAGTCGACATCACTACAATATCGATGCCAAAATGCTGCTCACCGAGCAGGAAATAGACTGGATTCATAGTCATCCGATTGTGACTTATCTGGCTCCGCTCGATCTGGCTCCCATTATATTCCGCGATCGTCGTACCGGGAAAATGGCAGGATTATCTGTCGAACTCATTAATTTGATTGCCCGCCGTACCGGTCTTAAATTTGAACCCGTTTTTATCACTAATACCGGTGAAGGGCTGCAAGATTTCCGCGCTGGGAAAATAGATATGCTGCCCGGCGTGGCAGTTCGCGATGGCCTTTATAACGATGCGCTATTCAGCACGCCCTTTTCCCAGTCATTATGGGGAATATTAGTGCGTGAAGACCGAACGGATATTAATAATGTCGCCGATCTGGCCGGTAAACGCGTGGGATTACAGGCCGGGAGCGTCTCTAATAATATTATTTCCAACCCATTCTTAAATCAGAAAATTAATTTTATCGAAGCGCCGGATACCATGACGCTGGTGCGCTGGTTACAGCAGGGCAAAGTTGACGCTATTTTGAAAAATATGATGACCGCCAACTTTATTGCTTCGCAGGATTTCAAACCCAATATTAAAATCGTTGCGGTCGCGAGTGAAGAGCCCCTGGGTATGGCTTTTGCTATCCGGCCGGAAGTGCCAGAGTTAAAAGCGATTATCGATAAAGTGCTGGATTCCATTGCACCGGAAGATCTGGATAGCATTATTAGCGAATGGAGCGTTTATAAACCCAAACCTGTGTATGCCTCGGATGATTCTATTGAAAGCCAATGGCTGATGCTGTTGCTTAAAATTAGCTCTGCGGTGCTGTTGCTATGCGGTTTATACCTTGGGTACCTGGTATTTAATAAACGGCGTCAAGCCAGCCAATTACATACCCGATTATTACAGCAGGAATCGATCATTAATGCCCTGCCGTTCGCTGTGTTTATCCGCACCGCCGACGGGCAGTTAGCGACCTACAACCGTTACTTTGCCGCCGATCGTGAAGATGAGCTAAAAGATCTGCTTAATCAAAATGGCGACAATGCCGACTGGCCGCTCATTACTCCGCTGGATAGACAAATTGATGATTTATGCCAACAGGTATTACAGGATATGCAGCCGCAAATGCTGGATATTTCAATCGAAATTGGCGGCGAGCTGCGGGATATCTTCCTGTGGATTATCCCATTAAATAGCGCTGAAAAAGGGCTATTAGGCGGCTGGCTGGATATTAGCCAGCGTAAAAACATCGAGCGCCAGTTGGAAGCCGCCAGATTAGAGGCTGAAAGCGCCAACCGAGCCAAAAGTACCTTCCTGGCAACCATTAGCCATGAGCTACGCACGCCGATGTACGCCATTTTAGGGCTACTGGAACTGGAAATTCGTGGCCAACAGCCAGTACAAAAAGAAACGTTAAAAACCGTGTCTAATTCTGCTCAATCGCTGCTTCGCCTGCTGGATGACATTATCGACTCGGCAAAAATTGAAGCTGGCCAACTTAGCGTACATCCGGTTGCGACCGATTTTCGCGCTGAATTCGAGCGGTTGTTGCAAATTTATCAGCCTATCGCCAGTGAGCGTCAATTGCGCTTTTCCAGCTGGATTGACGATCAAATACCGCCATTATTGTTGGTAGATATGCTGCGGGTGAAACAGGTTGTTGGCAATCTGTTGGGCAACGCTCTGAAATTTACCGAGCAAGGCGGCGTTTCCATTGATGTGACCTGGGAAACCACCGCCCCTCAGCAGGGAATAATAAGCATAGATATTACCGATACTGGAATCGGTATTTCCGATACGGCGCAGGCTTCACTGTTCCAGCCATTCAGTCAGGCCAATGAGGGTGGATCGCCGCGTTTTGGCGGCTCCGGTTTAGGCCTGTGGATTTGTCGCCAACTGGTGATGAAGATGGGCGGCGATATTTCTATGGAAAGTGAACTGGGCAAAGGAACCAGCCTGTTTATCACGCTGCCTCTGACGCTGGCGGAACTGACACCGGTGGCAACCGATAATCCACCGAGACTTTCCGCGATGCCGCAACAAGTCAGCCATCTGAATATTTTGGTGGTGGACGACATGGAGGTGAATCGTAAAGTATTACGCCAGCAACTGGCGTTCATCGGCCTGAAGCAGGTAGTCGCCGCCAATGATGGTGCGCAAGCATGGGCGCTGCTGCAAGAACAAACGTTCGATCTGGTCATTACCGATTACAATATGCCGGTAATGAATGGTTTTGAGCTGACTTATCGCATTCGTAACGATGAGCGGCTAAGTCATATTATTGTGATTGGCTGTACCGCCGATGCTCGTCAAGAAAGCGTGTTGCAGTGTCAAAAAGCCGGAATGGATACCTGCCTCATTAAACCCGTCACGCTGGATTCCCTACGTATGATTCTGGCACAGCAAGGTTTTATCACCGCCCAAGTCCCGACTGAGTTGATGCAGGCGGCTGAAGATACGCGCGCAATGCACAGTAAACTCCGCCAGCTTTCCGGTGGCAACGCTGGTGTGGAAAAAGAGCTATTGGCCTCGTTGTTGAGCAGTAATCAGTTGGATTTGGCGCGCCTACAGCAAATTATGACTCAGCTAAGTGACAATCCCCTCGAACGGGAAACAGATTACAAGGAAATTGCCAATCTGATACATCGCATAAAAGGCGGCGTTCAATTTGTCGCCGCGGAAGATTTAGTCGCAAGCTGTATTCTGTTTGAGGATTTGTTATCCAGTCGGAATCATCATGCAATAACCGAACACTGGCCGATATGGCAGGCGTTATTGATACAAACCAATGAGCAAATTGCCAAAGCCGCTGCCCGGTAATTCGGGCAAACGGCCTGTACCCGCGCCTGATAATAACGCCATCACCGAAAGAGGGCGTTTTACCCGTTTAATTCTGCCTACTCTCTATGACGCTTCTCTATAACAAAACAAAGCTCAGCGCCAATCGCCGTTTTATTAATACCCAACCTCCTAAAAAATAGCCTATTTAGCTCTAGTAGCCTTTATCCTACAAAGCTTGTAGGACGTTTCCTATAGAAATCAAAGACGCCTCTCATTCTGCTTGCAGGTCATCCCACCTACACTACGCGCTGATTAACCACGGTCGTTGATATCGCCATCGTCCGTGCCTCGCAGATCTTGCCCTCCCCCCCGAACAAGTCTGTGTCCTTAAATCATATAAAGTAAGTGAGATCAGAATGAATAAAACGCTACTGATGGCCCTGCTATTCACCTTGCCCGGTGTTGCATTGGCTGCCACGTCTAATAACACCATTAAGTTTCAGGGTGAGGTAGCTGAACAAACCTGTCAGGTCGATATAAATGGCTCGGCAAATACGCCGATTGTATTACTGCCCACCGTCGCTTCCGCCAGTCTGTCCGGCCCCAATAGCGTCGCTGGTAAAACCAATTTCACCATCAACCTGACCGGCTGTAATGTCGCCAGCAAAGAAACCAAAATCAGTTCGGTATTCCAGGGAATGAACGTCACCCCAGCCGGAAATTTGGGTAACACCGGTACCGCTCAGTTTGTGGCAATCCAACTATTAGACTCAACCGATCGCCCGGTCATTTTAACTTCCGGCCCCGTTGAGGTTCCGGGAATTACGCTAGCAACAGGCGCAACTTCGGCCTCTCAGGATCTCTCCGTGCAATATATTTCGGAAAGCGGAAATGCGGTCGCCGGTAGCGTGATGGCTTCGGCACAATACGCCATTACTTACCCCTGATAATTCCAGTGATGCTGGCCTACCCGTTCAGGCTAATTAATTCAACACGCCAAGAATATGAGATACCAATGACGATATACGCTAAAAACATCATTGCCTGCATCTTGCTGGCCTTGGCCAGCATTGTTTCTTTTGCAGCGCAGGCAAGCGTTGTAATGACAGGCACGCGGGTGGTTTATCCGGAAGGCACGCGGGAAAAAATATTACAGCTCAGCAACAAAGACGATAATCCGAATTTGGTGCAAATCTGGATGGATGATGGTAATAACCAGTCATCACCAACCAAAGACGACGTGCCTTTTTTACTGACTCCGCAAATATTTCGTATGGAGCCACAAAGCGGTCAGGTAGTTCGTCTGGCCTATATCGAACGTAATCTCCCCAAAGATCGCGAATCCGTTTTCTATCTTAACTTTCTACAGATTCCCGCCATGAAAGCGGATAAACAGGCCAATAATAAATTAGTGCTGATTGTAAAAAATCGCCTGAAGGTATTTTATCGACCAACCGCGCTTAATGAAAACACCGATAACCTGCATGAAAAAATACAAGTTAGCCTCAGTGATAACACCGGACAGAAAATAACCATAAATAACCCAACCGGATATTTCATTAGCTTACGAGACGCGCAGATGACGGTGAATAATAAAATCATTTCTTTCGCCAGCAGTGAGATGGTATCCCCAAAATCTTCGTCGATTCTGACGATTCCAGAAGGAATAAAAGCGATTAAAGGTCAGCAACTTACCCTTACGTTAGTGAACGACTACGGAGCGAATATCTCAACCATTTATAGCTTATAACTGGTTTATGTTTAATCAAGAAATCAGTGGGTATAGAAAGTGAAATTAATCTCTTGGTTGTCTTATACGCTGGGGCCGGGTTTGCTGATAACGCACTCCGCCTTTGCCTCAGTGCCTAATGATGGCAATAGAGATGAATACGTTTTTGAAGAAGCCTTATTACGTGGCTCCCCACTAGGCGAAGGATCACTCGCCAGATTTAATAAAGCGAATAATCTGGAGATCGGCATCTATCAGGTCGATCTCTATATGAATAATCATTTTATCGACAGAATAGATCTGAAATTCACGCAGCAAACCGCTGGGGTTCAGGCCTGTTTTTCTCTCGAACAATTGGCTCAGGCGGGCATTGCCGATAAAGCACTGGCAGAGGCCAAGAAACAAACAGATTGTCAGCCTCTGGAAATTTTATTACCGGGCAACACTCAGCACTTTGATTATTCTTTATTACGCTTCGATCTGGGCGTACCCCAAAGTTTTGTGAAGCAGGTGCCTCGGGGTTATGTCGATCCGAAAAACCTCAACGTCGGCGATAGCATAGGCTTCAGTAATTATAATCTGAACCAATATCACGTAGCTTATAACCGCAACGGCGTCACGCAGAATACCGATTCCACTTATCTTGGGCTAACCAACGGCGTAAACGCCGGCATGTGGCGTTTACGCCAACAGGGCTCCTTTCGCTATGACAATAATCGCGGCGGAAACTGGACGACCACGCGGGTTTACGCTCAACGCGCATTGCCAAGCCTGCGCAGCGAAATCACGCTGGGCGAGGGGTTTTCATCCGGCCAGTTTTTTTCCAGTCTGGGTTTTAGAGGCGTGACCATGGCAACCGACGACCGAATGCTGCCCGATTCCCTTCGCGGCTATGCGCCGGTGGTGCGAGGCATCGCTAAAACCAATGCCAACGTAACGGTTTATCAGAATGATCGTCCTATTTATCAAACTGCCGTGTCTGCGGGGCAATTCGAAATAACCGATCTTTCAGCCACCAACTTTGGTGGCGATTTAACGATCATCATCGCCGAAGCCGACGGTTCCACCAGCAGCTTTCGCGTACCTTTTTCTTCGGTGCCAGAATCACTGCGCCCCGGTTTTTCACGCTACAGTTTTTCCAGCGGCCAGATACGCGATGTGGGGAATGGCGAAACATTTAGCGAGCTAACCTATCAGTACGGTATCAGTAACGCCCTGACCGCTAACGGAGGCCTGCGTTTAGCCTCAGGTTATCAAGGCGTTATGCTCGGCGGCGTGTTCGCTCACTATATTGGCGCTCTGGGCTTCGACACCACTTACTCCAGCGCGCAACTGCCTAATGATGAACATCAAGACGGCTGGATGGTGCGCGCCTCCTTTAGCCGCACCTTTCAGCCGACGGGCACCACGTTATCTCTGGCAGGCTATCGTTATTCCACCGAAGGCTATCGTGATTTAGGCGATGTCATTGGCGTTCGAGCAACCAGTCGCGGTGAAACCTGGCAGTCCGGTAGCTACCAGCAGCGCTCGCGGGTTGAAATGTCGATGAATCAGAGTTTGCAGGACTATGGCTCGCTGTATTTCACCGCCTCGTCGCAGGATTACCGCGATGGCCGCAGTCGGGATAACCAATTGCAGCTAGGTTACGCCACGCTGCTCTGGAATCAGGTCAATGTGAATCTCTCCGTTTCACGCCAGACGACCGGCGGCTCGACCGGCAGCGGCAATTTTGAAGATCCGATAACAGGTATGCCGATCGAAAGCGGCTTACAAACGCCCGCCGGAAAAGAAACGCTGGCACAGCTGTCTCTGTCATTCCCTCTGGGAAGCAGCCCGAGTGCACCTTATGTTTCCATCGGCGCAATTCACAGCAATAGTAGCGGTACCAACTATCAAACCTCTCTTTCAGGCGTCACCGGTGAAGATCAGTCTGCCAGCTACAGCCTGGATTTCTCGCGCAGCCAACGCAATAAAGAAAACACCTGGAGCGGCAGTCTGCAACAACGGTTGCCGGTCACCAGCCTGAGCGGCAGCGCCTCACTCAGTACCGGTTACTGGCAGGCCTCTGGCAGCGCGCGCGGTGCTGTCGCCGTGCACGGCGGTGGCGTCACCCTAGGCCCCTATCTCAGTGAAACCTTTGCGTTAGTGGAAGCCAAAGGTGCCGAAGGAGCCAAAGTGATGTACGGGCAAGGTGCCAGTATCGATCGCTTCGGCTATGCATTGGTGCCGACTTTAACCCCTTATCGCTACAACACTATTTCCCTGGATCCGCAGGGAATGGATTTCAAAACCGAATTACAGGACGGCGAACGCCGCATCGCGCCTTATGCCGGTTCCGCGGTGAAAGTCACTTTCCGTACCCTAAACGGCTATCCGTTGCTCATTACCATCAAGCGTCCGGATACCAGCATCGTTCCGATGGGAGCCAACGTGTATAACCGAGAAAATATCGTGGTGGGCATGGTTGGACAGGCCGGTCAGGCTTATCTGCGTGCCGATGAACGACAGGGAAAACTCACGATTAAATGGGGCGATGGCGACCACCAGCGCTGCATTCTGCCTTACGATTTGGACGGCGTTGATGATAAACAGCCGCTGATCGCTTTTGACGCACTTTGTGCCAATGATATGCACTAATTCAGGAAGTTATATGATGTCATCAACCTCGTATTGCCAAAAAATTACGCTTAAACGCTATTTTCTCCCGCTGGCGCTATTTTCCGTCTCGCTCACACTGAGCCTGCCCGGCTATGCCAAATGCGTCTGGAAAGGATACAACCTGGGCGGCGACAGCAACGGCGCGCCCCTACGCTTTGGCAATATCAATATGACCAGTAATTATATTCAGCCAGTAGATTCTATTCTGGCTTCTAGCATTATCAGTCTGGTTCCGGCGCGAGCGTTAGCCAATCCGGAAACGGTGCTCTACGAGTGCGATCTGGCGGATAAAGACAGTCTGTACGAGGTTTTTGCAACCAATGGCGACAGTAACGTCGGCGGCTATACCAATATGGGGGATAACTATTTCCAAACCTTTTTCCCTTACACCGCGCTGAAACTGATTCACGTGGATTCCGGCATGGAATTCACCCGAATCTGGCAGCAGGTTCGTCTGACTAAATACGACATACTCGGTAATAAAATTCAAATCAAAGGCAAACATTTCAGCCAGATACGCGCAGAGCTAAAAAAAGTCGCCGCGGTGGATCGTACTCCCGGCCCCTCAACCTGGGGCTGTCCCGGCCCGGCGGCAGACACATATTCCGGTAATTACACCTGTAATCAGCCAAATGGCTATGTGGTGTTCAAAGGGCCGGGAGCCGATGTGCCGGAAACGGGCTATGACTCCTCCACCCGCTTCGATACCTGGGGTTCCGGTCGCTATATGGCTTTTGGCATGAATACCGCGCCGGTCTCATCCCTGAGCCGTAAAAACACCTGCGTGGTGCGCAATGTCACCCCTTATGTGGTTTTTCCCACGATTACCGTTAGCGAACTGGCTCAAGACCAAACCCGCAGTGCCAGCATCAATGTCGATGTGGAATGCCAGACTGGAACCATTTCCGGTATCAATAGCGGCCAAACCTCAATCGGTATCCAAACCTCTTTACCGGGGTATTTGAAAGCGCAGGGATTAGGTTTGGTGAATACGGCGGGCGGCGTGAGCTATTTGCTTTCCGATCTGTACGGCACCGACAGCCGCATCGCCACCGGTGTCGGTATCACGCTGGAAGACAGTAGCGGTGCGCCGATGAATTTTGTCGGCTGGGGAGGATGCAGCGGTAACTGTACCTCCACTGCTAATGCTGGGTGGTATCCCATTCTCGCGGGCGCCAATGCCAACGGCAGCAGCGCCGCCGGTTATAACAATTACACCACCCAATTTACCGCTACGCTGAAAAAACTCCCGGGGAGCGCACCAACCGCCGGTAAAATCGATGCCACCGCATACGTTTTGGTGAAAGTACAATGATCCGATTTCATACGCTCTGCACGCGGAAAAACCTGTTATCCGCACTAACCATGTTGCTGCTATTTATCATCAGTCTCAATGCGGATGCCGGTATTGTGGCCTCCGCCACCAGAATAATCTTTCTCCAGGGAGAAAGAGAAAATACCCTAATGCTGGCTAATACCAATAAATATCCCGTAGTGGTACAAAGCTGGATTGATGATGGTGACGTAGACAACACGCCGGATCAGGCCAAAGCCCCTTTCCTGCCGCTGCCTGCGGTTTTTAAAATGCAGCCGGGATCAATGCAAAGCCTGCGTATCATTAGCAAAGGTAATCAACCCGCCAGCGATCGAGAATCCGTTTATTGGCTGAATTTGTACGAGATCCCGCCGAAAGAGCGTTCCAATAATGAAGATAATCCGCAGGTCGCCATGGCGATGAACACCCAAATGAAAGTGTTTTATCGCCCAAAAGGACTGACTCACTCCCCCGAAGCTGCGATGAAGAAAGTGAATTTCACGCTGATACAGAACGCGGGTGAAACACGGCTGCGGAGCCACAATCCCACGCCGTATCACGTCTCTTTCGGGCAAATGACGCTGAGTCTCAAAGGGAAAAAGATTAATATCCTGCAGGAAATGGATATGATGACCCCACCATTCAGCGAACGTGAGTACAGCACCGAAAACCCCCTGCCCGCCAACGCTCACGGAGCCACGCTGACATACAGTTATTTTGACGATAGCGGGGCTCAAATTAGCCAGACTCAATCGCTTTAATCTGCGTCCTGCAGGCTTTCGTTCATCTCCTGAAGCGGTAATACACAGCGATTACCGCTTATTTCCCTGCGGTCTGGCACGCAAATAAGGGCATTTCCTCTGGTATTTCACTGCCCAACGCCCTAAATTATTACCATATTGAATCAATGGGATAATTCCTTTCTTCTTCCTGCCGAGATCCCTATGTCGTTAAAAATGATTGCCAAAGAATTAAAGCTGTCCACCACGACGGTGAGTCGGGCGCTGAACGGCTACAGCGATGTATCCGCCATTACTCGCCAGCGGGTGGAAGCCGTAGCCGAACGTTTGGGCTATCGTCCTAATGCTTTGGCAAGGCGCTTGAAAATGGGTAAAACCGATGCGATTGGGCTAGTTTATCCGTTTCAACCTAACGTGCTTAACGACGCCTCCTTTCTGGAAACCATCAGTACCATCAGCGCCGCGCTGGCACGGCATAATATTGATTTATTGCTGGTTTCAGATGTATCTCATGACCAACATCCGTCGTTTATCCGCCTGATAGAAAGCCAGCGGGTTGACGCGTTGATCGTGGCACACACGCAGCAGAATGACCGTCGTTTACGCTATCTGGCTCAGCATCATTTACCCTTTTTAGCGATGGGCCGCAGCTCACTGGATAGCCCTTATGCCTGGTTCGATTTTGATAATCGCGCCGGAACGCTACTGGCAGTAGAAAAGCTGGTGGAGCTTGGCCATCGACGTATTGCCTATCTGGGGGGAAATAGCCAGCAAACCTATGTTAATCAACGCTTACAAGGTTATCTAGATGGATTGGCTAACCACCAGATTCCGCTGGACGAGGGTTACCAGCAGCCAATTGATAGCAACCGCCGCGCCGGCTATCTGGCCACTCTGCACTTGCTGGCGTTGCCGCAGCCCCCTACCGCCATAGTAACCGACAGTAATATGCTGGGAGACGGCGCAGCAATGGCGTTACAGCAACATAACCTGCTGGGTTCTCAAGGGATTTCATTGATTGTATTTGATGGATTACCGGCTGATTCTTTGGTTGAAACCACCGTCACGCCGATTGTTCAAGAGACTCGTGCTGCGGTTGGAGAAAAAATCGCCGATATGACGTTGGCCTTAATTGAAGGTGCGCCAGTAGAACAGCTACAGGTTTTGTGGCAACCAAAGTTAGGCGTTGGGGACACACTGCACAAAGCAAATTAATACTCTGATTTAAAAAGAAAAAAACCATTCTTTTCACTTAACTCCATCGCTAAATTTAATGTATCCGATGTTTGTTGACTCGATATTATTCTAACTTCATCACAGATCCGAAACGTTTCGGTTTAAGCCGAAACGTTTCGGATCAATGCTAATCCTCACTGATTCATTCCTAGCTTACCGAGAGGATTATATGGAACCAAGCATCCTGCGACTGGAAAGCCCAGCCACTGACGTCATCATTCGTTGCCAGCCATATGCAGAAATTCTTTATTGGGGACCGCACCTGCACAGTTTCAATGCCGAAGATATTCAAACCCTGAATCGGGCAGTGCCACACGGACGTTTAGACGTTGACGTACCGCTAACGCTGGCGGCAGAACTGGGGCATGGCCTGTTCGGAAGCCCCAGCGTGGAAGGACATCGAGACGGAAAGGACTGGTCGCCGGTGTTTGTTACCACCCAAATCGAGCATAAAAATAATCAGCTAACGATTATTGGCGAAGATGATATCGCGGGACTGCGCCTGACCTCAGAGCTGAATCTGGATAGCGCCAGTGGCGTTCTTAGCCTGCGTAACAGCTTAACCAATTTGGGCTGCGAAAATTACTGGCTGGATCGTCTGGCGCTGACGCTGCCAGTCAATGAAACGGCCGATGAAGTGATGGCTTTCCATGGTCGCTGGGTAAAAGAGTTCCAGCCCCACCGCGTGACCTTGCAGCACGGTAGCTATCAGCAGGAAAACCGCCGGGGTCGTAGCTCCCACGAGTATTTCCCCGGCATGGTGCTCGGCTGCCACGGTTATAGTGAACAACAAGGTAAAGTTTGGGGTATTCATTTGGGCTGGAGCGGCAACCATCGTCTGCGCGCCGATGTGAAAACCGATGGACGTCGCCTGCTTCAGGCCGAAGCGCTATATTTACCGGGTGAAGTCAGTTTGGCGGAAGGAGAAAGCCAGTCCACGCCTTGGCTGTATGCCAGCCATTCTAATCACGGGCTGAATGGCATGAGCCAACAGTTACACCGCTTCGTGCGTCAACACATTGTCCACTTCCCGCAGCCCAAAGCCCGGCCGGTGCATCTAAATACCTGGGAAGGCATCTATTTCGATCACAACCCGCAGTACATTATGTCGATGGCTCGGCAGGCGGCCGACCTAGGCGTCGAGCGCTTTATTATCGACGATGGCTGGTTCCAAGGAAGAAATCACGATAGAGCGGCGTTGGGAGACTGGTATCTGGATGAAAAGAAATACCCCAACGGCTTGCAACCTGTTATCCAGCAGGTGAAAGATCTGGGCATGGAGTTCGGTATCTGGGTCGAACCCGAAATGGTTAATCCGAACTCTGATTTATATCGTGCACACCCGGACTGGCTATTGGCGCTTCCCGGCTATCAACAGCCGACCGGACGCTGGCAATACGTGTTGGATTTACAAAATCCGGCGGTCTTCGATTATCTGCTAGCGCGAATGGACTGGCTGCTGGGTGAGCATGACATCGATTATGTAAAATGGGATATGAATCGGGAAATCGTTCAGCCCGGTCATCAGGGCCGCGCGGGGTCAACCGGGCAAGCCGAAGCGCTGTATCGTCTACTTGATACTTTGCAATTGCATCATCCTCACGTCGAATTTGAATCCTGCGCCTCCGGCGGCGGTCGTATTGACTATGAAATTCTCAAACGCACCCATCGCTTCTGGCCTTCAGATAACAATGACGCATTGGAACGCCAGAAAATTCAACGCGGTATGAGTTATTTCTTCCCGCCGGAAGTCATGGGAAGCCATATTGGTGGCAAACTCTGCCACACCACTTATCGGCAGCACAATATCGCTTTTCGTGGACTGACTGCGCTATTTGGCCATATGGGCGTGGAATTGGATCCGGTGAAAGAAAGCAGCGAAGAACAGCGCGGTTTTGCCCGCTATATCGCCCTGCACAAATCTTTGCGACCTTTATTACACAGTGGCAACGTAGTGCGGCTGGATAGCCACGATCCCACGACCCTGCTGCACGGCGTAGTCAGCGAATCGCAGGATCAGGCGCTACTGATTGTCAGCCAACTGGCGATGCCAACCTGGTCTCTGCCTGGTCAGTTACGTATGCCTTATCTACGTCCAGAGGCTCGTTACCGCGTTAGCCTGCTGGACGTACCGGAACTGATTAGCGTCGAGCAAGGCGGGCATACCATGAAAGTATTACCCCCATGGATGATTCAGCCGATCGAAGCCAATGGAGAATGGCTGGCACAGGTTGGTTTAGCTTTACCGGTGCTGGATCCTGAAAGTGCCATTTTGATCAAGTTCGAACAATTGTAATTCCCGTTGGTAATGCGCGGCGAGGTTCGTCGCGCTTTCCCTGATGAATAACCCTGGCAGGCACCTGGCCGAGAACGATAACCAGCGAACCTGTGCAGAACATATTGAGTACCTTACGGGGGTTGTATGCAAAGTAACCCATTCTTTAATAAGAATAACTCTAACTTTTGGATTTTTGGTTGGTTTGTCTTTTTCTATTTTTTTATTATGGCAGCCTGTTTCCCTTTCCTGCCGATTTGGTTAGCCGACGTGATTGGCCTGAGCAAAACCGATACCGGAATCGTCTTTTCCTCTCTATCGTTATTCGCCATTTGCTTTCAACCGGTATTCGGCGTGCTTTCGGATAAACTGGGGCTGAAAAAGCATCTACTCTGGACGATTACCCTACTGCTAATCTTCTTTGCTCCTTTCTTCCTGTATATCTTCGCGCCGCTGCTGAAATACAACACGCTGCTCGGATCCTTGGTTGGCGGAGCCTATCTGGGTTTTGTTTTCTCCGGCGGCTCCGGCGCTATCGAAGCTTATGTCGAGCGAGTTAGCCGTACCAGCGGATTTGAATACGGACAAGCGCGGATGTTTGGCTGTTTTGGCTGGGGAATCTGCGCCTCTACCGCCGGAATACTGTTTAACGTCAATCCGGACCTGGTGTTTTGGATGGGATCAGGCAGCGCTCTGATATTGGCCACATTACTGTTAATAGCCAAACCTCATAAAAACCGCTCCGCCGAAGTAATGAATCAATTAGGCGCCAACGAATCGCTATTTAACCTGAAAATGGTCGGCGAACTGTTTAAAATGCCCAAGCTGTGGCTATTTATTCTGTATATCATCGGCGTTGCCTGCGTCTATGACGTTTTCGATCAACAGTTTGCCAATTTCTTTAAGTCCTTCTTTGAGTCGAAACAACGTGGCACCGAAATATTTGGCTATGTCACCACGCTTGGAGAATTGGCCAACGCCCTGCTGATGTTCTGCGCACCCTGGATTATTAACCGCATTGGTAGCAAAAATGCGCTACTGATGGCTGGGATGTTTATGTCGATCCGTATTTTTGGCTCGGCTTTCGCCACAACGCCGCTGGAAGTGATTTGCCTGAAGATGCTGCACGCTTTTGAGGTTCCCTTCCTGCTCATTGGTTCCTTCAAATACATTACCTCAGTATTTGACGTGCGATTTTCCGCCACCATCTATTTAATTGGTTTTTGCTTCTCCAAACAGGTAGCGGCGATATTTCTCTCGGCCTTTGCAGGCAAAATGTATGACCAGATCGGTTTCAGCCATACCTATTTCATTCTTGGCTCGATTGCTCTGAGTTTTACCCTGCTTTCGGCCTTCACTCTCAGTGGCAAAGGGGTTTTAGATAATCTTTTCCCACGAATATTACTGCGCAGAAGTAAAGCCTAAGCGTTGTTCTTTCTTATTTCTCCTTATCAACCTCATTCCCCTTTGTTACAGGCAAAGGGGAAAAGAAATAAAACAGCATAATCTTGCACCATAACGAGCTGATTTTGCTGAAAAACAAGACAATAAGCTCATTCTCTCAGCAAACGCACGTTTTTAATGGTTTTCTACTTTGACAAACCCGTCCGCCCTCGCTATTATTCGCCTCGTTCACACGATTCCTCTGTAGTTCAGTCGGTAGAACGGCGGACTGTTAATCCGTATGTCACTGGTTCGAGTCCAGTCAGAGGAGCCATATTAAAGAAGCCTGATTAAGGAAACTTAGTCGGGCTTTTTGCTATTGCAAATAATGTAATTATCCGGCAAATAACATTGCCAGGCATTCCCAACAACGCCATCGCTCAAATGTGCTAAATGGCGATTATTTATGCCCATGATTACGCTAAATCAAAGGTTTTCCTAACTCGCGGGTTTGGATATTCACTTTCAATAGATAAAAAAAGAGCCAGACATCAATCTGGCTCTCCAATCTTTAAACTAAATCGCTCAGGTTACTTAACTTCGCCCATTGCTTTCAGTTTTTTCGACAGTTCACGACGTTCTTTCGACAGATCGGCATTTTTGATGATGTAATCATCAACACGATCTTCATAGTCGCTGCGCATGTTAGCGATAATGCCCTGCACGTCTTCAATACTCATGCCAGGTTTGATGTATTCGCCCAAGTTATCGAGCAACAGAACGCGTTTTTGGTTATCACGAATTTTCTTTTCGTTATCGACAATTTCACGCTGCAATTTATTTTTGCGACGAAACATACGCACGAACTCCAAAACGTCCTGGAAAGTTGGCTTGCTTACATTTTCCATTTTCACACCTTAGCTAAGTTTTACACAAATTCAATTGCTGACGGCCGGTTGTCTGTTCACCATCACGTCGTGACAACACGCGATCTTAACAATACAGGTTAGCAGCCATCAGAGACAAGATTCATTGACTTATCTTACCTTTTTTACCCGTCAGACAGAAATTTCATCGCCTTTCGCGTCCAAATAATCGGCTAGCGTCGCATGGTCATCTCAATCAAATCGCCCAGTTCTTTCAATTGGCGGGTAATTTCTATGCTCAACCACACATAGCCATAAATAGGCGCCTCGATTTGCTGATTTTTGGTAGCAACTTCAAGCAGTTTTTCCAATTCTACGCTGATCTCACTCAATTCGCTGGCGGCGACCTCCTCATACTCCGGCTGGCCGCTGAGCAGGCACTGACTTAAATTATCCATAGTACGAATAGTTAGCAACTGAGTATGGCGCAGAGTTTGGACATTCAGCAGTAAAAAATGGCTTTCGCGAGACGACCAATAGGCATCGGCCAACAGTTCCAGCGTAGAAACCACATTGCGATACAGAGTTTGAATCGCATTAAATACCTCTTTATCAATACCCGATTCTTTGGTCGCCGAAGCGATATAACCGCGCATTTTGACCAATCGCGCTAACTCGCTTTTCATTTTGTCCTCTAAACGAGGACGATCGACCACATTAGGTGATAAATAAGCAGCATAGATAGTGCCGATGGCGTGGAGGCTGGTGCTTAATTGCATACGCCAATGGGTAAAAGCCCGCTGCGGATAAATGCTAGTAAATAACAACGCGAGTAAAGAACCCAAAATAACATCGGCGCTGCGCCACAGAGCGGTACTCATATCGACCGAGCCGGAACCGCAAACTAATGCCAAGGTTACACCGATCAATAAAGCCATATAAGGCCGATTGCCCAAGGTTAAATAACCGCAGACAAACATCACTACAAAGCACCAAGCGAGCATAGCGGTTAGAGAATATTGTTGAAGATACAGCGCGACCAGACCCGAAGCTGCCCCGCAGAGAGTTCCGCCAATACGTTGAATAGCGCGAGAAAAGACGTTTCCCCAATAGGAAAGCGGCCCCATCACCACGACCAAAGTAATTAGCGCCCAAGTGGCATCAGGGAAGGCAAGTAAACGCAGGATAAGAAAGGTTAGGACAAAGGCCACGCTAATTCGTAAAGCGTGGGCAATACGGTAATTGCTATAAATCAAATTATCCAGTGGCGTAATTGCTTTATCAAGGCGCACAGCACACTCACCCTATTCGTCAGGAAAGGGCTAATTCTAGCGGAGTAACCAACATCTGGCACTCCGCCAAACATGATAAAATATGACAATCTTGGCAATTGTTGTTGCCGGGTAAGAAGGTGTACTAATTTTATTTAAAATCGATGGCCATTTGTTCCTGAATGGTTAAACCGCGGCTGGACTCTACGCAACAGGCGACATAATCCGTAAAGCGCGGCGGCTTTGCCATTCCCAAACTCAATAGTCGCTGATTATTAAAGCGCACATTTAGCATGGCGAATGAGCCATATAACCGCATAGCTTTTAGCATTAAGCGTTCATTACAAGGCCCAAATATATTTTTCAGCTGATTACGCATTTGTACCAAGGCACCGTAATCAACCTGCATATAATTTATTCCCACTGGTTTTTGTTTCGCAGCCAGAGACATCGCATTATCTATTTCGGCAAAACTAACGCTATTCTCTTCACCGGCAGAGATATGATAAATATAGTCAGGTAATTCTGGATGTAATAATAAGCAGACCAATGCATCTGCGCAGTAATCGACAGGAATAACGTCAATATGATCGTCCAGAGAACACATAAACTTCCGCATCATTAATGCCATACGGAAGACCCAGAATATACTGCTGGAAGGCTGGCAGCCTAAGCGGGTATGGCCAACAACAATAGACGGTCGGGCGAACACCAGCGGTAAATCAGGACATTGTTCTGAAAGCAGATTTTCAATGGTTGATTTGGATTTGGTGTATTCGACTAAATGCGCCTCACTGGCCGGAGATAATACCTGCTCATCAACCAGACTTCCTGCATCCGGCGTACAAGACATCGCCGTACCAACGTGTACAAAGCGTTTTAAACCTGTCACCTGAGCCATACGTTTGGCAAAGGCCAGTGTGCCTTCAACGTTAACCTTCCAGATTAACGGATTATTGCCAAAAGAGGCTACCGCCGCACAGTTGATAACATGAGTAACCTCATCCAACCGAGGATCGGAAATAAAACTTTCTGGCTCAGCCAAATCACCTAATAATATATGTCGTTCTGTAACTTTATTCAGATTTTGGGGCGAAAGATAAAATTTTTCTAAATTATGTTTGATACGGGCTAAGCCTTGCTCTGGTGTATTAGCCCGAACCAATAATAAATAATTAAAATCCGAATTTTCTATCAGAAGCTTTTCCAGCACTGCCCCGCCCAGAAAGCCCGTTGCCCCGGTCAATAAAAGTGTTTTCACCGTTTCAAACCCTGTTAAGTATTTTATGTCGAGCATTGTATAAAGGGCTGAGTAAACGGAAGTTAAATAACTCGTTTAATGAATCATTAAAGTCAAAGTTATTTAATTTATAAATGATTCAATATTTTTTTAAGTATAAATATCATTATGTTCCGATTCACATGCGGGGTCGTTCTCATCTTATCTAACTAGGGTAACCCGAGATCCCCTCGGTTTTAGTGATGATAAAACTGACGTGAAAACTATGCTGAGATGATATTCTTGTTACAAAGTGAGTGGCTGCCGTGGGTAAATCTCAGCCCCTAAGCCAGAGTCAATAAAGGTCAATACAAAAGAATGGCAAAACCAACCTCATCACCGACGTTTTACGTCCATGATTACGAGACTTTTGGTCAACATCCGGCGCTGGATCGTCCGGCGCAGTTTGCTGGTGTGCGAACCGATCTGGATTTCAATATCATCGAAGAGCCATTGGTGGTGTATTGCACTCCGGCGGACGATTATCTGCCACAGCCCGAGGCGGTGATGATTACCGGCATTACGCCGCAAACCGCGCTGGCCAAAGGCGTCAACGAGGCTGAGTTTTCCCAACGGATTCATCAGGCTTTTAGCGTGCCCGGAACCTGTATTTTGGGTTACAACAATATTCGATTTGATGATGAAGTCAGCCGTAATATCTTTTATCGCAACTTCTACGATCCTTACGCCTACAGCTGGCAAAATGGTAATTCTCGTTGGGATTTACTGGATGTTATGCGCGCATGTTATGCCTTGCGTCCGGAAGGCATTATCTGGCCGGAAAATGACGACGGCCTGCCGAGCTTTAAACTGGAACATCTGACCAAAGCCAATGGCGTAGAACATTTACAGGCTCATGACGCGATGTCTGACGTACATGCCACCATTGCGATGGCAAAACTGGTTAAGCAGGCGCAACCTCGGTTGTTTGATTATCTCTATCAGCATCGTAATAAGCATAAAATCAATTCGTTAATCGACATTGCCGAGATGACTCCGCTGGTGCACGTTTCCGGCATGTTTGGTGCTGCGCGAGGTAACACCAGCTGGGTTGCACCTCTGGCCTGGCACCCGGATAACAAAAACGCCGTCATCATGTGCGATCTGGCCGGAGATATGTCGCCGCTGCTGGAACTGGATACCGACGCCTTGCGTGAACGCTTATATACTCGTCGAGACCAGCTTTCTGCCAATCAATCTTCTGTGCCAATCAAACTGGTGCATATCAATAAGTGTCCAGTGCTGGCTCCAGCGAAAACTCTGCTGGCAGAGAATGCCGAACGTTTAGGTATCGATCGCCAACGTTGCCTGCAAAATTTGCAATTATTGCGACAAAACCCGCAGATACGCGAAAAAGTAGTTGCCCTGTTTGCTGAAGCCCCGCCTTTTGCTGCATCCAACGATGTGGATGCCCAGCTTTATGACGGCTTCTTTAGTGACGCCGATCGAGCGGCAATGAAGATTATTCAGCAAACTGCGCCGCAAAATCTGCCTGCGCTGGATCTGAGTTTTCAGGATCGACGTTTGGATGAGTTGCTGTTCCGTTTTCGCGCCAGAAACTACCCCAATACTCTGGATGACAGCGAGCAGCAGCGCTGGCTTAACCATCGCCGCGAAGTGCTAAGCCCTGAGCGGGTACAGGAGTATGTGCAGCAATTGGAGCAATTCTACAATCTGTATGAAAGTGATAAAGATAAATTGGAGCTATTAAAATCATTGTACGATTATGCTCGCGAATTAGTGAGTTAACTTCTCGCCAAAATGATTACCCGGCGGTGCTATTCAGTCCGCCGATAACACCAATATTGAACATCAGGTTGCCGAGTCGTGCAGATCAGCACTGATAATAAAACAGCGTATTTCGCCCTATTCCAACGGCCAATTCTTTTTACCCGCAGATTGCGGACAAAAAAACGGAGCCAATCGGCTCCGCTTTTCATCACAAATCAATCAAGTTTTATTATCGTGCAAGTTCTTCATTGAACTGCGGTAATGCCTGACGGAAAACACGGGTTTTCCACAGCATATACGCCAGACCAATCGCCCCCCAAACCAGACCTAAGGTCATTGAGCTGCTTTCCAGGTTCATCCACAGCACGCCGACGGTACCTGCACCAATTACCGGCAGAATCAGGTAGTTGATGTGATCCTTAAGGGTACGGTTCAGGCGCTCCCGGATATAGAACTGGGAGATAACCGACAGGTTAACAAAGGTAAACGCCACCAGCGCACCAAAGTTAATCAACGCCGTTGCGGTAACCAGGTCGAAAGACACCGCAGACAACGCTACGCCACCGACCAACAGCACATTGATGGCCGGAGTACGCCATTTCGGATGCACGTAACCGAACACTTTCTCTGGGAATACACCATCGCGGCCCATGACGTACAGCAGTCGGGAAACCCCGGCGTGCGCCGCCATGCCTGAAGCCAGTACCGTGACGCAAGAGAAGCACAGAATCACAGACTGGAAGAACTTACCGGCCACGAACAGCATGATTTCCGGCTGTGACGCATCAGGATCGCTGAAGCGCGAGATGTCCGGGAAATATAACTGCAAGAAATAAGATACCGCGATAAAGATAATGCCGCCGATTAACGCCGTCAGGAAAATGGCTTTCGGAATCACTTTGCCGGCATTTGGCGTTTCTTCAGACAATGAGCTGATACCGTCAAACCCAAGGAATGAGAAACAGAGTATCGTCGCACCGGTTATCATCGGCACCAAATGGGCATTCTCTGAATAGAACGGCTTGGTGCTAACTAATGTACCCGCACCTTCACCCTGATAAACGCCATGAATCAATAGCCCGACGAATACCACCATAATCGCTACCTGTACCACCACAATGATGGAGTTCAGGTTAGCAACCACGTTGATGCCGCGCAGGTTGAACAAGGTCATCAGGCTGACCAACGCCCCAACGAAGATCCACGAAGGCACGCCGGGGAAGATGGCTTCCAGATAAATTTTTGCCAGCAGAATGTTGATCATTGGCATGAACAGATAGTCCAGCAATGACGACCAACCCACCATAAAGCCAACGTGTGGGCTAATGGATTTCTGCGCGTAGGTGTAGGCCGAGCCCGCGGACGGGAAGCGTTTCACCAATTTGCCATAGCTAACGGCGGTAAAGAGAACCGCGATCAAAGCGATGGCGTAAGAAGTCGCGACGTGACCATCGGTCAAGCCTGAAACAATACCAAAAGTATCAAAAATGGTCATCGGCTGCAGATAAGCAAGCCCCATCATAACCACTTGAACCAACGTCAGAGTTTTTCTGAGTTGGACGCGATTGTTGGTGCCTGTCTGATTGGTGCCGACCTGAACAGCTGTATTAAGCGACATGATTCAGCCTCCCCATACCTTCGACCAGATTTGTGTTTGTACCACAAAGTCGAGAGGTGACGGGGAAACTTCGTATCTGCCTGGGATACGCAAGTGGGGTAATGAAAGCGGAATAGCGGGTTGAAAAAATGCCTGCTGCCCCATAATCGCTGCGTGTGCAGCGCATGCCGGTAGGCACCGACGCTAAAGTGAACAATTGCCCCATCTTTCTTTCCTCATAACGGCGATTTCATGGTGTGAATAATCGCACGCGGACCTATTTATCTATCCGGATCGATGCCCGGCCTCTTGATTTGTGAAAACACGAATGCAAAAAAATAACCGACGAGTTATTTAAAACGTCGGCTATTTCTTGGCGCGTATTCTGCCCTAATCCGAGATGAAAAGACAAGACGTTAAAACCATCCCAAACCAGTTTATTTCGCTCTGCGAAGAAAAAAAGCCCTTACCACGCCTTATAAGGCCTGCGCAGCGATGTCTACCTGCTCAATTGCCGCCCGTATTTTCTGTTTATTCAGGCTAATTGGCAGTGCGTGGATGGACTCTCCCGGCTTAAGAATTCGGGTAATCACTTGTTCAATGGCATCACGGTCGCGAATATTGACGTCTAGCGCGGCCAGATGGGTTGGTAAGCCCCAGACTTTAAAGGCAGCAATCAGGTCTTTCAACGCCTGTTCCTGCCCCAGCAAAGCGGTTTGTACCAGAATTCCGTAGGCCACTTTTGTTCCATGCAGGAAACGTGCGGTTTGCGGCAATACCGTCAATCCGTTGTGTACCGCATGCGCCGCCGCCACGCGGGTGAAACGCTCGCCTAATCCCCCCACCATGCCGCCACCGGCAATAATTGCGTCAACTACATCGAGGAAATCCTGCGTTAATTCGCGCCGCGCGACTGCCTGCAATGCCGCCTCGCTCTGTTCCAATAGAACATTACGCACATCCAGCGCCGCCTGTAGACCCAGACGCACCGTCAACGGTAAGGATTTAGGATCGCTGCTTAATACAACGGCTTCATACCATTTAGCCAAGGTATCGCCGATACCGGCCAGCAGATAGGCCACAGGAGCCTGCAAAATAATACGCGGTTCAACCAAAACCAAATGGTTAGCATCATTGAAAATTTCATAATTCAGCGCCTGCCCCTGCTCGGTATACCACACGGATAGAGGCGTCCAGGCGGCGCAGGTCGCGGCAATGGTAGGAATGACCACCAGCGGTAGGCCTAAGCGTCGTGCTACCACTTTAGCGGTATCCAGGACGCCACCGCCGCCAACGCCGATCACCACCTGGCGCTCGGAACCGGCCACACTGACCAGTTCTGCCACGGTGGATTCACTGCAATGGCTGTTAAAGCGCGCCTTAATAGCATTGGCGGAATGAAATTCCGCTGGCAGATAATCCTGCGCGGCGTTTAATGCTCGTTCACCATAAATCCACAGCGCTTTTTCCAATACGGGCTGTGGATAGAATTCACTCAGCTTATCGATAGCACCGGTAAAAGAATAATAGTTGGCAGGCCCTACCTGCACGCGGATTGTGTTCGCACTCATGCCATTTCCTTGCTGATGTTATGAATTTTTTTCAGTTGTTATCAACGGCGATTATTATTACTTTCTAACCTGTCTTAATCCTGTCCGGTCTGATTCATCTTAATGGCTAAGCCAAAGATGTTTAATAATTATTTGCTATAGCTTAACCCTATTAGTTCATTGCTAATGATTTAAAACATGTTAAAAAACACCGAGAACAAGCGCATTTTTTGACGTTTTTTTTACGATTTTCGCCTGACGAAACGTTTTTATTACCCCACCGATAAAGCTAACTATTGGGCGGTATTCACCTATTTAGCGGGGCCGTTACAGAAACTTATGCCTACCCTCACCCCTTCTCGCCTGGAAATGCGCAATATTTCACTCTCGTTTTCCGGTTTTCATGCCTTACAGCAGGTCGATTTCTCGCTGGAAGGCGGATCAACCCATGCACTGGTAGGAGCCAACGGAGCGGGAAAATCAACGCTAATGGCGATCCTTTCCGGTGCGCACGGTCACTACAGTGGTGAAATTTTCATCGACGGACAGCGGGTAGATATTCATTCGCCGCTTCAGGCTAAACAGCTCGGAATTCACGTGGTGCAGCAAGAGGTAGATGTTGCTTTGGTGCCAAGCTTGTCGGTAGCAGAAAATATTATGCTGGCAACGCTGGCAGAATCGGGCCACCTGTTCAACTGGCCGCGGCTTTATCGTCAGGCTGAGCAGTTGCTCCAACAATTGGGTTTACCGCTGAACGTTCGCCAGCGCTTGGAATCCTGCACCCTGGCAGAAAAACAGCAGGTGCTGCTAGCGCGCGCCCTTTCCCACCACTGTCGTTTTTTGATTCTGGATGAGCCAACGGCTCCGCTGGATCAGGAAGAAAGCGCCCGTCTGTTTACGGTGGTACGCCGCCTGAAATCGGAAGGTATTGCTATCGTATTTATTTCTCACCGCATCCATGAATTACGCGAGATTTGCGATCAGATTACCGTGTTGCGAGACGGGCGATTTATCAGCCACGGCGCTATGGCCGGGCTGAGCAGTGAGCAAATCGTCGAGAAAATGCTGGGTCATCAGCTAGACGATATATTCCCTCCCCGCCGCCCGCCCTGCAGCGATAAAACCCTTTTGAGCGTCAGTGGATTGCGTGATCCACATAAACTGCGCGATATCAGCCTCCAGCTAAATCAAGGGGAAATTTTAGGCATTGCCGGTTTGGCAGGCGCAGGAAAAACCGAGTTGTGCAAAGCGCTGTTTGGCGCGATGCCCTGTACGGTGAAACAGGCGGAATTACGTGGTCAGCGCTGGCAACCGCATTCGCCGGATCGTTCAGTGACGCAAGGATTGGCGCTGGTGCCGGAAGAACGGCGCAAAGAAGGCATTTTTATTCACGAAAGCATTCCTATGAATCTGAGTGTATGCGCCGACGACAGTTTCTCCCGCTGGAGCATTTTCAGCCGCCGACAGGAATTAAACTGGGCTAAAACACTGATTCAGCGCTTAGGGATACGTACCTCTGCGCCGCAGCAGAAATTGGCTCGACTCTCCGGAGGCAATCAACAAAAAGTGGCTATCGGTAAATGGCTACGGGGAGACGCACAGATACTGATTTTCGATGAACCGACCAAAGGCGTTGATATCAAAGCCAAACAGGAACTATTCGGCCTGATCGACGATTTGGCGCGTCAGGGCAAAGGCATTATCTATGCCTCGGGTGAATTCTCCGAACTGGTAGGCCTATGTGACCGAATTTGCGTGCTGTGGGATGGTCGCATCGTGGCCGAGCTGAACGCCGCAGAAATTAACGAAGAAACGCTATTACTATTTTCAACCGGAGGAACACCCGCGTGAGTAAAGATTCGCCCCTACCTAATGTGCAGCCCTGGCGTCATCAGCTATTTGATTTTCTGTATAAGTGGGGGATGTTACTTACCGTTGTTGCGTTGATCGCCCTGTTTGGTCTGGCTTCGGATAACTTCCTTGATCCGAACAATATCATCAATATTTTACGATCTATCGCTATTGTCACGGTGATCGCCATCGGCGTATCGATATCACTATCTATCGGCGGTTTCGATCTTTCCGTTGGCTCTACCGCTTCACTGGCCAACGCAGTAGTGGTGTCGCTGTTTGTCTGGTACGGCTTCGGTACCACCGGCGCTATCATTGTGACTTTGCTGGTGTGCGGTTTGGTCGGGTTGTTTAACGCTTTCCTGATTGTGGTACTGAAGATCCCCGATATGTTGGCGACGCTAGCCAGCTTATTTGTCATTCAAGGCGTGGCGATGACCTACAGCTACGGCGGTTCTATCACCCAGAATATGCTGTTGCCGAGTGGCGATATGGCCGAAGGGCTGATTCCGGAGATGTTTTCGGCGTTGGGGCAAGTCCCTGTCATCGTGATTATTATGCTCATTGTGACATTAGTGGTGCAGCTTTATCTATCGCTAACCAAGCATGGCCGTCGTATGTATGCCATTGGCGGCAATCCTGAAGCGGCACGGTTGTCCGGTATTCGCACGGTTCGTTATCGGGTTTTGGCCTATGTGCTTTCCTCACAGCTGGCTGCGTTGGGCGGCATTTTGCTCGCTTCCCGCATCGGTTCTTCACAGGTTAACGCCGGTAGCGGTTACCTGATGGACGCGGTGGCCGCGGCCTATATCGGTTTTTCACTGGCAGGCTCAGGCAAACCAAACGCCTTTGGCACCCTGATTGGCGCGGTGATTCTCGGCGTGCTGCAAAATGGCTTGGTGATGCTTTCAGTGCCTTACTATGCAATGGATATTATTAAAGGGTTGGTTTTGGCGCTAGCGTTGGCGTTGACGTATATACAAAAGCGGTGAGGGTTTTCGATAATTCAGGCAGGATCATGTTTTGAAAGCTTTATAGTTCGGTTTTCTGTGTTTTTAATTCGGCCTTTAAGATAAGAGCACATCGCAGCCTGCTGAATGAAGAACAGAGGATAGGGCAACCCGCCGTGGACGGCGGAGCGAGACGCCATTAGCAGGGAGGCGCCCGTCAGCCGGTGTGATGAACGAGGTGTCCTGTGAAGCAAGCGGCTTTGTGCGGAGGCGCGGATGGTTAAGACTCGCGCCTGCGCGCTTTGACTTGGTTGAGGCTGTAGAAGTGAAATATTCACAAAGCAAATATCAACTGAAACCTGATCCGATTTCAAAGTTCAAAGTTCAAAGTTCAAAGTTCAAAGTTCAAAGTTCAAAGTTCAAAGTTCAAAGTTCAAAGTTCAAAGTTCAAAGTTCATATTTTGAAAACCATAAAAAGCACGAAGGAAGCAAAATCGAGAAATTCATCAACCTGCTCCCCCACGACAAGATTGAATAAAAAAAGCCACTTTTCAGTGGCTTCATCAATCGCTTTAATTAAGAAAAAATCAGAAATCGTAATTAACACCAACCATATAACGACGACCGTCCAGCACTTTGTCGCTAACCGTGGTATCAACGCGCTTATCCAATACGTTGTATACACCGCCCATTAAACGGAGTTCTTTAGTGAGCTTATAGTTAGCACCTAGGTCTACAAAGGTATAAGACGGCGTGCGGCCTTTCAGGTTGGTACGATCCAGATATTCAGAGGTTTTACTACGGTAATTAGCCCGAATCCAGGTCGCTAAGTCTTCGCTCGTTTTCCAGTCCAGCGTAGCGTTTACCATATGTTTAGGCATTTGGTTTAACGGTTGACCAGAGAATTTGCCGCTTTTTTGCTTAGATTGAGTAAATGTATAGCTAGAACCTAAAGTCCAATCCTTGCTGATATCCCAATTGAATGTCGCCTCAACGCCGCGCATGGTCGCTTCATCAACGTTAAGACGCTCATTGATATACTGGAAGTTTTCACCATTGACCCTACACTGGCCAGAAGCCGCACCACTCGGTTCGCCACTTGCATCAACATCAGTACACTGTCTACTTTCCGTTATTTTATCGCGGAAATGGGTATTAAAGACGGTAATACCGGCATTGAGATCATCCTGGTTATCCCAAAGGACGCCAATCTCTTCACTCACGCTTTTTTCCGGTTTTAGGCTGGAGTTCCCCATGATTATTGCCGGAGCACCATTACCACCGCCCGTTAATTGTCCCCAATTATCCGTTGCCTGACGCAAATCAGGTGAGCGATAACCAGCAGAAACGCCGCCTTTCAGCGTCCATTCCTCAGCCAGATGCCATACACCATACAAGCGCGGCGTCCAGTGAGTCCCGTAGTTCTGATCCTGATCCATACGAATACCGCCGGTCAGAGCGAAATCGTTGGTCATTTGCCATTCGTCTTCGACAAACAGCGCCCAACTCCAGCGGCTTAATTTCTTGAGATCTTTAGCCGTGCTGAGCTGATTATTGTCATCATACAATTCTTCAAAGCGATATTGGCCGCCCAGAATTAATGTGTGATTATCTAGCAGGAAAGACGTTTGGGTATTAAAGACATTATCGACGCTTTTCATTTTCCGCGATGGATTACGCGTTTCATCACGTTGAACATAGCTGGTTGAATTACCGAAATCATAATAACCATTATGTGTAATAGAATAGTTATTTCGGTCATACTGAACGTCGTTATTTTTATCTGTTTTCTTGACAGAATAACCCGGCGTCACATTTCTATCTTGAACATAATGACCCAATTCAAAATCAAATTCGTTTTTATCATCCGGTGTTAAACTAAATGTCGCAGCACCATTACGCATTCTCTGTTCATTATAACCGTCAATGATTTTATCTTCGCTGCGATGTGAAAGCAGACCGCTGACTTTTAATCCTAATAAACCGTCGATTAACGGGCCGGAGGCATAGGCGTTAGTCTGGAACATATCGCCGGATTTAGAATCTTCCTGCAAGGTGGCATCCGCACGCAGGGAACCGGACCACTCTTTGCCAACTTTACGGGTAATAATGTTGATAACCCCGCCCATGGCATCGGAGCCATACAGGGAAGACATCGGCCCGCGCACCACTTCAATGCGCTCAATGGCAGATAACGGTGGTAACCAGCCCTGCTCAATACCGGAGCCATCGCTGTTCGGGCGCGTACTGCGAGTATCCACCCGTTTACCGTTCACCAGAATCAGAGTATATTTCGCCGCCATACCACGAATGCTGATATCAGTTTTACTGCCGCCGCCGGTGACAACTACGCCAGGAACGTCTTTCAACGCATCGGTCACATCACGATAGGCTTTATTCTCAATCTGTTGACGCGTGACTACAGAGATAGATGCGGCCGAATCCTGAATACGCTGCTGGAAACCGGTTGCGGTAACAACCAGAGTATCTGTCGATGCGGTATTTTTATTATCTGCCTGCGATTGGGCAGATAATATCGCAGCAGTAATCAATACCGCTGTTTTCGTTTTGCTAAAGACTGCCATTACCATTCTCCATGAGGTATTGAAATGTATAAATATTATTTTTATATATTTAGAGTCATTGCTCATTGAAACAGAAATACTGCTTCCGGAATTTCCACTTGAATTTTATTTTTATAATAACTTCGGGGCACGGCTTAATATCACCGCCTTATTTATGTGAAATAATTTAATAAGGCGGTGAGAATATATAATTAAATTGTCGGTTCGGTGACTAATCCATCAATTAATACTTGAGGTGTGCCTTGGGAACAGCGTTCAATTCGCCCTTTAACGCCATACACCTTCGCCAGACTAGCTGGAGTAATCACGTCTTCCGGTACGCCATCGGCAATCAGATTACCGTTTTGCAACATCAAAACGTGGTCACCGTGACGCAAAGCGATATTGATATCGTGCACCACCACAACGGTAATAATGTTGCGCTTTTGGGTTTCCTGCCGCACCAGGTCCATAACGTGGAATTGGTAGTTAAGATCCAAGGCGCTCAGCGGTTCATCCAGCAATAACAGCGATGGCTGGCGGATCAACGACTGAGCCAAACCCACTAACTGCTTCTGACCGCCGGAAAGTTGATCCAGATAACTTAAAGCCAGATGGGAAATACCCAGTTGCTCCAGCAACGCCATGACTTCCGCTTCGCTGCTGGCATGACTACGGCCACCGGACGCCCGCTGCGCGACAATAATCGATTCCAATACGTGCAAATGCACGCCGGCCGGTAACGACTGCGGCAAATACACCACTTGTTCGGCTCGTTGCGCAAAAGGCATTTGCATCAAATCTTTACCATCCAGCCATAGCTGCCCTTCCGCTCGGTTCAAACCGGCTAAAGAACGCAATAACGTGGACTTCCCGCTGCCGTTTGGCCCCAGCAACACGGTGATCTTGCCACGCGGCAGCAAAGGTACGCTCAGATTCTGAATAACCGGACGTTTTGGATAGCCGGTATTAAAATGCTCAATACGTAAACCTGAATTCATACATTCCCCCGATGGCGCAAAATAATACTCAGGAAGAACGGCACGCCCACCAGCGATGTAACGATGCCGACGGGAATAATAACGCCCGGAATCAGGTTTTTCGATGCGACGGAAGCCATAGACAATACCAATGCGCCAATCAGGGCGCTGGCTGGCAGATAAAAGCGGTGATCTTCACCGAAAATCATACGGGCAATGTGCGGTGCAACCAGACCGATAAAGCCTATCGGGCCGACGAATGCCACCGCCAGAGCCGATAACATACTGATGCGCAACAAAGTGCCTAAACGCAGGCGACGCACATCAATACCAAAGCTAATGGCGCGATCTTCGCCCAAACGCAGCGCAGTCAGCTTCCATGAACTCATCATGGAAAGAGGCAACATCAGAGCAAAAATGCCGAGCATAATGCCCAGTTTGGTCCAAGAGGCTCGCGCCAGGCTGCCCATGGTCCAGAATACCAGCCCTTGCAGCGTATCTTCGCTGGCGATGAACTGCATCATGGAAACCAATGCGTTAAAGGTGAATACCAGCGCGATACCAAATAACACCACGCCGGAGGTCGCCACCCGCGTCCAACGCGTAATGCCGTCCAGCATCAACGCCGCGAACAACGCAAAGATAAAGGCGTTAACCGAGATAAACCACTGATCCGGAACCCCCGGAATGCCAATGCCGGAGACTATCGCCAGCGCAGCGCCGAAAGCCGCCGCTGAGGAAACCCCAAGAGTAAAGGGACTCGCCAGCGGGTTATTCAGGATGGTTTGCATTTCAGCACCGGCCAAACCGAGGGAAAGCCCGATCACTACCGCCATCAATGCATAAGGCAAACGAATATCCCACACGATAACTCGGGTGCCCGCATCGGCGCTGGCAGGGTCAACCAGCGTCTGCCACAGGGAGGAGAGTGATAACCCGGAAGGTCCCATGGTGAAATCCAACAGCAGGCAGCCGAGGATTGCCAAAGCCAATACCGCCAAAATTAACAATCGATGGCGCACTATGTTTTGATAGCGCCCCATGACGCCGGTATCAGTCTGACTTTTCACTTTTGGTAAGGGTTCCGCAGTTACACTCATTGTTTCAGTTACCTGTTACAGACTATTTCTTTGAATCAACCCAATATGTCCCGGTTGGCTCAATAGCCAGGAACTGAGAATACAGGCTGTCCATGGTTTTATTTGGATCGAGGTCGGCAAATTGTTCCGGATAGAACCATTTAGCAAAGCTCTGAATCGCTAAAACGTTATAAGGAGAGTTGTAGAAATTGTGCCAGATACCGTAGCTTCGCCCCTCTTTTACCGCACTTAGGGTATTGATGCCTTTACGATCCAGAATCTTTTGCAGACTTGCCTGAGCCTGTTCTTGGGTTACTTGCGCCCCCAAAGATATGCCCGGTGCGTTATTGTCCGGCGCTTTACCACCACTAGCAATATAGATATCAGGATTAGCCGAAAGCACTTTCTCCAGATTTACCGTACCCAGTGCTCCCGGCAGCAGGTTTTTAGCGATGTTATTACCGCCGGCCTGATCGATAAAGTCACCCATGTTACCTTTACCGGCAGTGCCGCAGCACTCTTCCATCGCGCCAGCACGCAGCTCGATGAACACGCTTGGTTTTTTCTCGGCGGGAACGGTGTTGGTAATGTCAGTCACTTTACGGACATTATCTTCATAGAATTTGATGTAATCATTGGCTTGCTGTTCGCGGTGCAACACTTTCCCCAATACACGCATACTTGGCAGGGTATTTTTCAGCGGAGAAGTGCGGAAATCAACGAACACCACCGGCACACCGGCTTTCTCTAACTGGTTGACCAATTCGCTGTTTTTACCCGGTCCGTGACCAGATAAACCAAAAATAGCGATATCGGGATTCAGCGTCAGGACTTTTTCCGGGCTGATACTGTCGGCAGTGGTATTGCCTATCAACGGAATATTATCAACCTGCGGGAATTTGGCTTTATAAACGGCGTAGGTTTGGGTATCCAGTTTACGGAAGTCACCCTGCCAGCCGACAATTCGGTCGAAGGGCTTTTTGCCTTCCAGCAGAGAGACTGCGTAGAATAAGCGTCCTTCACCTAATAAAATGCGATCGACTTTGGCCGGAATTTCTACCGAACGCCCTGCCATATCAGTAATATTTTCAGCCCAGGCGCTAAAACCCGCCATTAATGTGCTGCCCATCAAAAGACTGATACTTACACCTTTAGCCATTTTCCGTGATACAGATTTCACGCAGATATCCTTGGTCGTCTTTATAAGATGGCGCTAACAATAAAACAAACGATAATACTTATCAATAAGATTGCTAAAGGTTATTGAATGTAATCTTTTGTAAATACCTATTTTATAAAAATAAATTAACCTACCCGTTTCATTTCCGTCAGCTTAAATAAACAGATCCGACCAATCTTCACGAAAATTTTTGCCCAAGATTTCATAAAAACAATAAGGTGAGAATTATTCCCATTAAAAAAGGGCGATTAAATAATCGCCCTTCTATCACATTAATTTATATTGCCGAACGCTTTCAGCGAAGCAAACAATAAACCTTAATGTTCATCTTTCCATTTCGGGAATTCCATTTCATCGTATTTTACTACTTTGGTTCCACGAGTCAGCTTGTAGCCAAACCAGATAACCAGGAACAGTGGAATGCCGATATAGGTTGCGGTCACGCCGTACCAGTCGATGCGATCTTGCAGGAACGCCTGATAGTTCTGGCCCAGAGTGATAATCAGGCACAGCACGAAGGCGAAAATTGGCCCCAGCGGGAAAAACCCGGACTGGTATGGCAAATCGTTAAGATCACGGCCCTGCTTCATATAACCGCGACGGAAACGGTAATGACTGATAGCAATCCCCAACCAAGCGATAAAGCCGGTCATACCTGAAGTATTCAGTAACCACAGATAAACCGTTTGGTTACCGAACATTGAGCTCAGGAAGCACAAACCAGCGACCACCGTGGTGGCATACAGCGCGTTACGCGGCACACCGCCTTTGGACAGTTTGGCGAAGATACGCGGCGCTTTACCTTCCGAGGCCAACGTGAACAGCATACGGGTCGAAGCGTACATACCCGAGTTACCCGCAGACAATACCGCCGTCAGAATGACCGCATTCATCACCGCCGCAGCGGATAGCAGGCCGGCGTTCTGGAATACCAGAGTGAACGGACTGACGCTGATGTCTTTGACATCGTTGCGCAACAGGTTCGGATCGGTATAAGGAATAATGAGGCTGATAATCAGAATTGCCAGAATATAGAACAGCAGAATACGCCAGAACACTTTGCGAATGGCTCTCGGGATATTTTTACCCGGATCTTTCGATTCACCGGCAGCAATACCGATCAATTCGGTGCCCTGGAAAGAGAAACCGACAATCATCGCCACGCCAATCATCGCAGAGAAGCCACCGGCAAACGGTGCATCGCCAATCGTCCAGTTGTGCCAACCCGCACTTTCACCACCTTTCATGATGCCCACAATCATCAGTACGCCGATGATGATGAACACGATAACCGTAGTGACTTTAATCAGTGAGAACCAATATTCCGCTTCGCCAAAACCTTTAACGGAAATGTAATTCAGCAGGAACATCAGCCCCAGGAACAGTGCGCTCCAGATCCATCCGGGAGTTTCCGGGAACCAATAGTTCATGACTAACTGCGCCGCAACCAGATCCACGGCGATAGTGACCGCCCAGTTATACCAATAGTTCCAGCCCAGCGCGAAGCCGAAACCTTCTTCTACATATTTGGAACCGTAGGTGGAAAATGAGCCTGAAACCGGCATAAAGGCAGCTAATTCGCCCAGGCTGGTCATCAGGAAATACACCATCAAGCCGATCAGTGCGTACGAGAGCAATGCTCCGCCTGGCCCTGCCTGCGAAACCGTAGCGCCCGAGGCGACAAACAGGCCGGTACCAATAGAGCCACCGATAGCGATCATGGCTAAATGCCGCGATTTCAGCTCGCGGCGTAATCTCTGCGCGCCATGCTGCACGGGGATTTTATTATCTGTCTGAGCCATTCTTACCTAATCTGCCCTGAAAAAAACGAGGCGGAATTGTAACAAATCCCGCCAGCGTGGGTAGTCTGAATGCGCTGATATAAGATACCTTCATGATCGCCATCAGATTATTAGTGAAATCCTAATGAAAAAGGCGGTTTTGTCTAAAATATCAACACAATCACGGGGGAACCTCTGGAATATCCATAACTCGAAATCGGGATTACTCTGTCTCAGTACAGTAACTCAGGAAACGTTGCAGCGCGTTGGACAGATGCTTTTGCCGATGATGAACCAGATATAGCGTCCGCACCAACGGCGGTAGCGGCAGTGATATCTCCACCAAACTGCCGTTCGCGAGCTGCTCGGCGATGACTCGCCGGGAAAGACAGCTAATGCCCATGCCATAGCGCACCGCATGCTTTATCGCTTCCGAATTGCCCAATTCCATCAGTAAAGTGAAGTGTGGCAAATGGGTCAGCAGCAAGTGATCCAACACCTCACGCGTTCCCGAACCTCGCTCACGCAAAATCCATACGGCGTCAGCCAGTTCATCCAACGTAATCGGCTTATGGCACAATGGATTATCTGGAGAAGCAAACACCACCAGCTCGTCACTGAGCCAGGTTTGGGTGACCAATTCAGGCATATGGCACGGCCCTTCGATCAGTCCAAGATCGCTCCGGAAATCAGCCACGGCGGTAATGACATCCAGGCTGTTGCCAATATTCAGTTCTAACGGAGTTGCAGGAAAATCATGACGATAGCGCGCCAACATAGCGGGCAGCATATAATTGCCAATGGTGCTACTGGCAGCGATGCGGAGTGACCCAACATCCTGTCGGAAGAGTTCTTCTATCTCACTGGTCTGCTCTAATAAGGCTACAGCCTTAGGATAGAGCAGGCGCCCATGCTCGTTTATCACCAGGCGTTTCCCCACCCGGTCGAACAATTGCACGCCTAATTGACCTTCTAAATCAGCTAACGCAGCGCTAACAGCAGATTGTGACAATGCCAAAACCACCGAAGCCTGGGTCGTAGAACCACTTTTCAATACCTCAGTAAATACTTCAAGCTGACGCAAGGTGATATGCATAACAGTCTCTGTAATTGAAATTGGCAGCCCTGCCCTCAATACGCTGGCTTTGAACGCCGCGTTTTAACACAACCCTATAATTTACAATGTTATAAAGATGCGTGGCTACGAGTTAGTGCCGTATTACCGCTGATAATTATCGTATTAAGGGTAACACCTTTATAGAAAAGCGCCGGGTATTGCCGAATAAAATACTGATAAATGCTAATGCAGTGGTTATTCATCATCACCAGATCGAAAAAAAACCAGATGAATTAAGTTGATAACCAAAATTATCAGACCATTCAGCAACAGCCAGGCTAGCAGCAGATAACAGTAGATTTGGTGCAGCGGCAACCCACGTTCGGTGTTAAACGGATTGAAATGCGGCAGGTTGCCAATTGAAAAAGGATTCAGATTATAGAGTCCGAAAAAATAGGCGATAAGCGCAGGAGGCATCAAAAGATATAACACTGCCGTGAACAACATAATTGCCAGCAGCGATTTTTCATATTTTTTAGTATTTTTCATTCAAACGTTAAACCTCTAATTACAATGCTCAGTATACCAGCGAATTTATTTTCACGCATAAACAGTAAGGCGATAGTAGGTCGTAACCATTTTTTTGATTATATATTCGGAAAAAGTATGAACCGACAAACATTCGACCAAAGGCATGGGGACTCACGCCCGAGCCGCAGTTGACACTCTATCAATAGGATAATTAATCAACGAAAGCGCTCAAACTGGGGTAGGCCACTTCGGCTTATCTATTTTCCGGTTGAAAAACGCGCACCTTACCACTTATACAAATAAGTTATAACCATATAATCAATTTATCTAATCTTCTGACATCCTGTACTATCTCGGCGTGTTTACAGGATGTAGGAGATAACGATGGCAACTCACCAGATTCAGACTCTACAACGGCCGCAGCCCGCGGCACTGATGCGTTTTGTTCCCGGATTGGTACTAACCGGAGCACTGACCGCCGCCGCGATTCACGTGGGCGATATGCCGTGGTTTATCAATCTGGGATTAGGGGCGCTCACGTTAGCCATATTGTTCGGTATTTTAGTGGGCAATACCCTGTATCCCTGGCTACAACCTTCTTGTTCACCGGGCGTGCTGTTGGCAAAACAACAACTTTTACGTCTGGGTATCATTTTGTATGGCTTTCGTCTGACCTTCCAGCAAGTCGCTGACGTAGGTGCAACCGGCATGCTTATCGATCTGATGACGTTAAGCTCCACCTTCCTGCTGGCTTGCTGGCTGGGTCGTAAAGTTTTCGGGCTGGATCAGCAAACCGTGATGCTGATTGGTGCCGGTAGCAGTATTTGCGGCGCTGCGGCGGTGATGGCAACCGAACCGGTGCTAAAAGCCGATGCCAGTAAAGTGGCGGTGGCGGTCGCAACCGTGGTGATCTTCGGTACTTTGTGCATTTTCATTTATCCGTGGTTTTATCAGCTAAATCTGCACTACCAATGGCTACCGATCGGTCAGGAAACCTTTGGGATTTTTGCCGGTTCAACTATTCATGAAGTGGCTCAGGTCGTCGCGGCTGGCCATGCTATCGGCTCGGATGCGGAAAATGCCGCAGTCATCACCAAAATGATTCGCGTTATGATGCTGGCTCCTTTCCTGCTCGTGCTGTCAGCCTATCTCAGCCGCAGTCGCCAGCCAGAATCCGGTTCGCAGAATCAAAAAAGTGCCATTACCATTCCGTGGTTTGCGGTGATTTTCATCGCCATGGCCGGTTTCAATTCGCTGCATTTACTGCCAGAAACCGTCGTTAGCCATTTGATTACGCTGGACACTATTTTGCTGGCAATGGCCATGGCCGCGCTAGGGTTGACCACGCATATCGGCTCGATTCGTCAGGCTGGAATGAAGCCTTTATTACTGGCGCTCATGCTGTTTGTCTGGCTGATTATCGGCGGCGGTGGCATTAATCTGTTGGTTCAACATTGGCTTGGCTGATTTCCCCATTGAAGTCACATCCTACCCTCTGCCGGTCTTCGGCAGAGGGTTTTTTATTCCTTTATCCGCAATCTGCCTTCAGCCATTCAATCAAGTCGTTATCAATGTCATAATGAGCGAGTGATTAAAGGAGAATTGAATGAAATTTGTCGGTGCACATGTCAGCGCTGCGGGCGGCGTAGATCAAGCCGTCATTCGGGCGAACGAAATCGGGGCTACCGCATTTGCCCTGTTTACTAAAAATCAGCGCCAATGGCGTGCAGCTCCGCTTCCTGAAGATGTGATTGAAAAATTCAAACGAGCCTGTGAGAAATTTAACTACAGTCCCGCCCATATTTTGCCTCACGACAGTTACCTGATTAACCTTGGCCACCCGGTCACGGAAGCGCTGGAGAAATCTCGCGAAGCCTTCATCGACGAGCTGACGCGCTGTCAGCAACTGGGGCTGACCTTGCTGAACTTTCACCCCGGTAGCCATTTAATGCAAATCGATGAAGACCGCTGTCTGGCGCGCATTGCCGAATCGATCAATATCGCGCTGGATGCAACTCAGGGCGTGGCTGCCGTCATCGAGAACACCGCTGGTCAGGGCAGTAATCTCGGGTTCAAATTTGAACATCTGGCCGCCATTATCGACGGTGTAGAAGATAAAAGCCGCGTCGGCGTATGTATTGATACCTGCCACGCCTTTGCCGCTGGCTATGATTTGCGTACAGAAGAAGACTGTCAGAATACTTTTGCCGCGCTGGGTGAGATCGTCGGTTTCGAATATTTACGTGGAATGCATTTGAATGATGCCAAAAGCGAATTTAACAGTCGGGTCGACCGCCACCACAGTCTGGGCGAAGGTAACATCGGGAAAACCGTCTTCAGCTACATTATGCGCGATCCGCGTTTTGACAATATTCCGCTGATTCTGGAAACCGTTAACCCGGATATCTGGCCGGAAGAAATCGCCTGGCTGAAATCACAGGAAGAAATCTAGTCATCACCATTATCTAAAGTATGCCTGCGGGTTTAACCCCGACGGGCATTTTGCTGTAGTGGCAAGCTCCACTGAGTAGATACAGCTCGGCAGCGCCTTTTTCGCCGTTGAGAGCCGCTCCCCCAATACTGCTGGCTGGCATTCTTACCCCATTGCAGCTGCCCGCTATCCGATAATCCACTCAAATAGACTTTCTCTCCCCTTTTATGCGTCTTTATTACTTCAGCCTGGGTAATGACTTCAGCCTAGGTAGTTTTGCGCAATACATCGCGAATATGTTTGATGGTACCCGGAAAAAATACCGGCGAAACCACGCGATCCAGCCGGCAAGTACTGAGCAGATCATCGCGGGAAATCACGTCATCGGCGCGGTGATACAGGTGTTCCGGTAATAACACCTTATTTATTGATAAGACGTATTATTCATCATTAATGGTCAGCAAATTCTAACGCTTGTTTAACACAATAGAGCCATTCATCCCGCCCTCCTTATTAAACAAAACGTAGTAAGGTGACGAAATAAGTGATGAGGTATAACGAATTGGGCTGCGATTCTTCTGATCAAACGTCAAAAACACTGAACAAAGTCAGATTTATTATTCGACTAACAATACATACGGCGAGTTAATAAAGGGGCCAGTAACAAATTAACCGTCTGAAATATAAAACTCTATATTTCCAATAAAAAAATACCAGTCAGGGTTAACTGACTGGTATCGATAATTTATTTTAATGCTATTTAAGTGTTGCTAATAATGCATTAAGCCACTTTCACCAATGCAGCATCAGGGCGTTTCAGCATCGCGTACAAGCCACCGGCCAAAACAGTACCGGCGATGATCGCCACCAGATACAGCAGTACCGGATGAATCGCCCCAGGGATCAGCAGCACGAACAGACCACCGTGAGGTGCCATCAGTTGTGCGCCGAATGCCATAGAAAGTGCACCGGTCAGCGCGCCACCAGCGATACAGCACGGCAACACACGCATTGGGTCGCGAGCGGCGAAGGGAATCGCACCTTCAGAGATAAAGCACAGACCCAGTACCAGCGCCGCTTTGCCCCCTTCCTGCTGGCCTTTGTCGAACTTATGACGTGCCAGCAGAGTTGCCAGACCCATTGCCAGTGGTGGCACCATTCCCGCTGCCATGATGGCAGCCATTGGTGCATAAACTGACGAGCTCAGCAGTGCTACACCAAAGGCGTAAGCGGCTTTGTTCACCGGCCCCCCCATATCGGTACACATCATGGCACCCAGAATGGCTCCCAGCAGCACCGCATTGGCCGTCCCCATGGATTGCAGCCAGGCAGTCAGGCCACTCATGATTTTTGCCACCGGCGTACCGACCACATAAATCATCACTAAACCAACTATCAGGCTGGCCACCAGTGGGATAATCAGTATCGGCTTAAGCGCCTCCATACTTTGCGGTAAACGCAGTTTGGTACTGATGGCTTTAGCCACATAACCGGCGAGGAAACCGGCGATAATCCCACCGAGGAAACCGGCGCCAGTGCTGACGGCCAGCATCCCGCCTATCAGACCCGGCGTTAAACCTGGGCGGTCAGCGATGGAGAAGGCAATAAAACCGGCCAATACCGGCACCATCAGGGCAAAGGCAGAGCCACCACCGATTTGCATCAGGGCCGCAGCCAACGTCCCTTTTTCTTCAAAGGCTTTAATACCGAATACGAAGGACAGCGCGATACACAAACCACCGGCAACCACCATCGGCAGCATGTAAGAAACACCGGTCAACAGGTGGCGATAAGCACCACCGCCCTCAGATTTTTTCACGCCGGTATTGGCGCTACCGGCAGATTTCGGCTGATACACTTCAGCCTCAACCAAAGCTTTATCCAATTCCTGCACGGTTTTCTTCAACGCCAGACCGGTAGAAGTGCGATACATCGGTTTACCGGCAAATTTATCCAGATCCACTTCAATATCGGCTGCCACAATCACTAAATCAGCCGCCGCCACTTCCTCCGGCGTAATCGCATTGCCAGCGCCTACGGAGCCACGGGTTTCGACCTTCACCCACCAGCCGCGTTTTTTAGCTTCACTTTCAATAGCTTCAGCAGCCATAAAGGTGTGCGCCACGCCGGTTGGACAGGCAGTAACCGCCACAATACGTTTTGGCCCTTTGGCTGATGCTGCCGCAGGAGCTTCAACGCTAGCCTGATAAGGTTGCGCTTTTGCAATGGCATCTGCCAGAAAAGCATCCGGATCGCGAACCGCTTTAGCCAGGTCGCCGAGATACACTTTTTTGCCGTTTAATGCGCCGTCGGCCGGTATTGCCGAACCGGTAACAATCACCAGCTCCGCGTCTTCCGCTTTATCAACCCATGTAAGACCGGCTTTGCTGGCCGCGGCGCCCAGCATTAACGTCGCCAGATGGCCGCTGGCCTGTCCATGCGCGCTGTCTAGTATCAGTAGCGTTTTCATTTCGCCTCCGAATATCAATTAAAAGGTTTCAGATCCACACGAGCCATCATTGCGGCCAACTGCGGACGATCGGTAACGCCAACGTTGCTCTGGCTGACGGCCAAAGCAGCAACTGCCGTTGCCAATCGCAGCGTATGTTCACTGGATTCGCGCATCAGCAGGCCATAGATCAAACCGCCCACCATAGAGTCACCGGCACCCACGGTGCTAACCACTTCACAGGCAGGCGGCTTGGCCAACCAGGCTCCGGAAGCATTCACCCACAGCGCCCCTTCCGCACCCAGAGAAATCACCACGTGAGCAATTCCCTGATCGCGCAAGGCATGTGCGGCCTCGACGACGTCAGATAAAGCGGGCAACGGACGACCGGCCCAGATTTCCAACTCGCGGCGGTTAGGTTTCACCAACCACGGCGACGCTTTCAAACCGGCAACCAGCGCTTCGCGGCTGCTATCAAAAATAATGCACGGACACTGGCTGCGCAGGCGCGACATCCAATCGGTAAAATCATCGGGATTAACGCCTGCTGGCAGGCTACCGCTTACGGCAACCATATCGAACTGACCCAGCCAGCTCAGGGAATCCACCACAAAACGATCCCAATCCTGCTTGCTAACGTCGAAACCGGAGAAGTTGAAATCTGTCACTTCGCCGTCTTTTTCGGTCAGTTTTACATTAATACGGGTACGCCCCGGCACTACCTGAAAACGGTTAGCGATACCTAAATTGCTGAATAAATGCTGGAATCCATCCTGATTGTCTTTACCGAGGAAACCGCCCACGGTAACGTCGATACCTAAATCTTTCAGTACCTTGGCAACGTTAATGCCTTTACCGGCGGCGTGCAGACCGGCAGTTTTTACCAGATTCACTTCGCCACGTTCAATTTCTGGGCAAAAACCGACCAGGTCGTAGGCTGGATTTAGGGTGATAGTCGCGACTCTTCTGCTCATGCTGCGCCCTCCCCAAGACCGGCTGAGATCGCGGTGCCAATGGCATCCAGCGCAGCCTGCGCATCTTCACCGCTGGCGGTAAAGCGCAGACGATTCCCTTTTTTCACACCCAATGCCACAACTTTCATCAGACTACGTCCATTTGCCGGTTTACCTGTGCCGTCCAGATTGGTAACGGTAATTTCACTGGTAAACTGTTTGATTGTATTCACTAACATTGTCCCTGGGCGCGCATGCAGCCCATGTTCGTTGCGGATGACAAACTCCGCGCTTAACATCTGACTCTGTTCTACATATTCGCTGGTCAGCAATGCCAGCACGGTGGCGGCATCGGCGTTCAGCAAGGCGTCAGCTTTTTTCGCCAACAGTAAATCACTTAAATAATTCAGCATGTTCAGCGGCTGTTGGTCGGCTACGGACAGCGTCAGCAACAGCGCCACTTTTTCACCGTTATGCTCAAAAGGCACCGCCGGACGGCTGAGGGTTGCCGCACTGACCAGATTGCCTTCGCTGCTGTCGCTCAGCCAGATCCCCTGCCCCAGATTCAGCGGCGAACGAGTAATCACATCGCTAACGAAGCTGGCATCAACCGCACCAATTTGCTGTAAACGACCGGCGTTCAGCGCCTGAAGGGTAATCAGGTTATCTGCCGCTATGTCCAAGGCGATTAATGAAGTATCGAAATGGAATTCAGCCGCTTTTTTCTCACCCATCAACAGGCTGCGCAATTCCTCTGGTGAGGTCGTTTTTGCCAACTGAGCCGCTACCGTATCGTCACTCAGTACGTGAGTCAGCTGGCGTAGCAGCGCCAGATGCTCATCGGAACGCGCCGCGATACCTATGACGATATAAGCGGTTTGATCTTCGCCCCAAGCGATACCCTGCGGAAACTGAAATACCTGCACGCCTGTGTTGCGCACCAGATCGCGGGTATCGGTGGTGCCGTGAGGAATGGCGATACCGTTACCCAAGTAAGTAGAAGTTTGCAGCTCGCGCTGTAGCATCCCATCAACATAGGCGGCATCGACACAACCGGCGTCGGTCAGCGCTGCGGCTACCTGCTTGATGGCTTCGTTTTTATCGGCCGCGTTGGCAGCCAAATGGATATCCTTCAGTGACAACTGGAACATAAGTCTCCTCTCTTACTGAAATTGAATCGTTTCAGCTTTTATGAGAAAAAGGAGCGTTACCCTTTATCACCCAGTGAAGCAGATAACGCTGAAACGTTTCAATAGTGTGTTTCTACATTTGGGTTTATGCAAGTTTTCTTCGAATTGTCATAGCAGATTTTTGATGTCACGCACATTTTACCTCTGGAGACGCTTTCACTGGTAGGGTTTAAGGCAGAAATGGCATACTTTGCTGACGATTTGCTGATGGAGAAAAAATATGGCTGTGGTTGTGGGTGTTGGCGTCATCATAGTGAACCCTCAAGGTTCGGTATTACTGGGAAAACGCTGCGGTAAGCATGCACCCTACTGGTCGATTCCCGGCGGGCATGTAGAGGCTGGTGAATCCTTTGAACAGTGCGCGCAGCGGGAAGTGGCTGAAGAAACCGGTCTGCTGATTCAGCAGCCACAGGTTATTGCTCTGACCAATAATATCGCCACCTGGCAGGCCGAAGGCAAACATACGGTTTCGGTATGTTTACTGGCCGAGTATCCCGGCGGCGAGGTGGAAAATAAAGAGCCGGAGAAATGTAGCCAATGGATTTGGTGCCCCCCCAATGAACTGCCCGAACCACACTTTGAGGCAAGTAAAAATGCCATTCATCTCTGGTTAACTCGCCGTTTTTATACCTCTTCCAACTAAAAAATAGCGCTATATAAAAAGTTATATAACCAAGCATTTCAAGTATTTATTGTCTATGCTTGGTAAAAAATTGTGCGTTTCCTGTATTTATACTCAGCAAATTTGATCTAATCTTGCAAATACCTCTATCTGGTTAGTTTTCAGCAAAAAATCCATTTACAATAGACGCACTATTTTTATGGGCAACGGATTTTGTCTTGCCCAACGTTCGCCAATCTAGCGTTACCAAAACAATTAGACACATAACATGGGTGTAATATGAGCAAAAAACAGACTGAACTCGGTAAACGACGTCGGTGGGGATGGCTATGGCTATTACTGATCGGCATCATTCTTGGCGCTGCACTTCTGGCTGGTACTGCCACCGTTTTCCATAAAACCAGTGATACTACCTTCTGCGTTTCCTGCCATACCATGCAGCAGCCTTTGGCCGAGTATCAGGGCAGCGTCCACTTCCAGAACCCGAAAGGCATCCGCGCCGAATGTGCTGATTGCCACGTTCCCCATGAGCCACTGGATTACCTGTGGACTAAAATCCGGGCGGTGAAAGATATCTACGGCGAAATGGTCGGGACCATCAGCACGCCAGAGAAGTACGAAGCCCATAAGCTGGCGATGGCGCAATCGGTGTGGAAAACCCTCAAAGAGAACGACTCCGCCACCTGCCGCTCCTGCCATAATTATGACGCCATGGACATCACCGCGCAAAGTGCTGAAGCCCGCGTTCAGCATCCGGTCGCCATCAAAAACGGGGAAACCTGTATTGATTGCCACAAAGGCGTGGCCCACATCCTGCCGGATATGAGCGAGCTGACTCAAGCTGGGGCTGCCGAGCTAGCCACCGCCGCAGCACAAACACCGGCTGACGCAACCACGTTATACACCATTGCCACCGAACCTTTCTTTATGCAGGCGGGTGATAGCCATAACGCCGGTAATCTGATGCCGTCTACCGAAGTTAAGGTCGTGAAACAGCAAGGCGATCAGGTGCTAGTCGACGTGGAAGGCTGGCAGCAAGATGGCGTAGCGGAAGTCTTCTACGCTGCTCAAGGTAAACGCATCCTCAGCGTATTACTGGGCGAAGAAGCGCAGAAAGCGCTGAAAACCACGTCCTCACAAACCGATGCTGAAACCGGTCTGATCTGGCATCAGGTGGCGCTACAAGTCTGGTTACCGAAGAAACAGCTGGTTGACGATCAACAAAAAATCTGGCGCTACGCCGCCGATATGATGTCTTCCAACTGCACCGGTTGCCACGGTTTGACTGCACTGGATCGTTTCAATGCTAACCAGTGGATTGGCGTGATTAAAGGCATGGCACCGCGTACTTCCCTGACTCAGGAACAGCTACGCGTACTGACACAATACGTACAAAAACATGCCAGTGATATGCCGGCCAAGTCGTAAACGAGAGGCGAAAATGAGCAAATACGAACAAAAACAGTTACAAATGAGCCGCCGCCGTTTCCTGATGGGCACCAGCGCGTTAGCGGCGTTACCTTTAGTGGCCGGCCTGTGGCCTAAATCTGCGCTGGCAGAGGCTATTAGCCAGGCGTTGCCTCAATTTTTGGCATTGCGCCAGGCACAGAAAGGCATTCTGACCGGCGCTCACTGGGGCGCGTTTGAAGCTATTGTCGAAAATGGCCGTATGGTCGCCGTTCAGCCGGTAAAAGACGATCCCTACCCTAACGATCTGATCACCATGGCACCTTATCAGGTGCACGCGGAAAACCGCATCAAATATCCTATGGTGCGTAAAAGCTGGCTGGAAGGCGGGCCGGGTAGCCGTACTGAGCTACGTGGCCGCGATGAGTGGGTTCGTGTCAGTTGGGATAAAGCGATTGAACTGGTGTGTGGCGAAATTACCCGCGTACAGAAAGATCACGGCCCGCAGGCACTGTACGCCGGTTCTTACGGCTGGAAAAGCGTGGGAATGCTGCACAACAGCCGCACCCTGTTACAACGCCTGATGAACCTGACCGGCGGTTTCCTCGGCTATGCCGGTGACTATTCTACCGGCGCCGCGCAAGTGATTATGTCCCACGTCGTCGGCTCTATGGAGGTTTACGAGCAGCAAACCGCCTGGCCAAACGTGGTAGAAAACAGCGAGCTAGTGATCCTGTGGGGTTGTAACCCGATGATCACGCTAAAAAATAGCTGGAACATTCCGGATCACGTGGGCCAGACCGGTTTTGAAGCGCTGAAGAAAAAAGGCACCAAAGTTATCAGCATCGATCCGGTGTATAACGACAGCGCCAAATTCACTAACGCTCAATGGATCGCTCCGCGCCCTTATACCGATAGCGCGATGCTGATCGGTATCGCCCATACCTTATTGACTGAAAAATTGTATGACCCGGACTTCGTTAAGACCTACACCGTCGGCTTTGATAAATTCCAGTCCTACCTGTTAGGTGAAAATGACGGTCAACCGAAAAATGCCGAATGGGCCGCTGATATCAGTGGCGTAGATGCTGAAGTTCTGCGTCAGCTAGCGCGGGATATGGCCAAACAGCGCACAATGATCATGGGCGGCTGGGGCATTCAGCGTCAGCATCACGGAGAACAACAGCACTGGTTGCTGGTGACCGTGGCGGCAATGCTCGGCCAAATCGGCCTGCCGGGCGGCGGGTTCGGTTTCAGCTATCACTACTCTTCCGGCGGTAGCCCAACGGCCAAAGGCGGCATTTTACCGGGGATTTCCGCCGGTAATGCGCCGAAGAACTCACCGGCTCCAATTCCGGTGGCGCGTATTGCGGAATGTCTGGCTAATCCAGGTAAAACCATTGATTTTAATGGCACCAAGGTAACTTATCCCGATGTGAAAATGGTCTACGTGGCTGGCGGTAACACCTTCCACCAGCATCAGGATACCAATAAGCTGATCAAAGCCTGGCAGCATCCGGAAACCATCGTGGTGAACGAACCTTACTGGACCGCAACCGCCAAGTACGCCGACATCGTGCTACCTGCCACCACCAGCTACGAACGTAACGATCTGGAAATGGGCGGCGATTACTCGCAACTGTATGTTTTCCCGATGCATCAATGCGTACCGCCGCAGCATGAATCTCGTAACGATTTTGATATCTTCGCTGCCATGGCCGCCAGACTGGGCGTTCTCGATGCCTTTACCGACGGCAAAGACGAAACCCAGTGGCTCAAATCCATGTACGACGATATGAAATCTCAGGCCAGAACGGCGCGAGTCGCTCTGCCGCCGTTTGATATGTTCTGGCAGTCGAATAACTACGTTCGCTTCCCGATTCCAGAGGCCAATAAACAATGGATTCGTTTTGCCGATTATCGGGAAAATCCACTGTTAAACCCGCTGGGGACGCCATCCGGCAAGATCGAGATTTATTCAGATACCATTGCCAAAATGGGTTATGCCGATTGTCGGGGAATTCCTACCTGGATGCCGCCATACGAGTGGTATCGCGGGCCGGAAGCGAAAAAATACCCGTTGTCGCTCAATACCGCTCATCCGATCAACCGGTTGCACTCCCAGTTGGATAACACCCCGCTGCGGAAAAAATATGCGGTAGCCGATCGTGAAGCTATTCTGATCAACCCGCAGGATGCTAGCGCACGCGGTATTACCAACGGCGATCTGGTTCGTGCCTTTAACGATCGCGGTCAGATCCTGGTGGGCGCAGTGGTGACCGAAGACGTTCGTCCGGGCGTGATTCGCGTCAGTGAGGGAGCGTGGTTCGATCCGGCAGAACCGGCGGAACCGGGCTCTATCTGTAAAAACGGCAATATCAACTGCCTGACTTTCGATATCGGCTCATCCAGTCTGGCTCAGGGTAACTGTGGCCAGATGGCGCAGTTGGAAATTGAGAAATATACCGGTCAGGTGCTAAAAAATACCGCACATGCGGTGCCAGAAGGCGCTTAATGGTGACAACATGAAGCCAGAGGATGTACCTCTGGCTCCGCAGATAAAACATGAAAGGCGATATTCAATATCGCCTTTTTTATGCCCAAAACCAGGCGCTATTGCCCATTATGGCGCGGTGGCGGCTTCCAACTGAATCAGATACACCAAAGCCTCATCGCGGTGGGTAAAACACATATCCCGTCGAGCCTGCAGGCTGGCACACACTTTAGGCCGCTGCGGAGAGTGGAAAATGGCGCAACGCATATCAATGGCTAAATGAATACAACGGGTATTGGCAGATTTGCCGAAAGGCATACCCGGAATGGGGCTGGAAATCGAGGGGGCAATACAACAAGCACCGCAATCTGAGCGACAGTCCATCAGTGATTCTCCGGTGGGCTGGCAGAGTAGATGGCGGACAATAGCAATCGCCGTCAATAACTACCAGCACTATCCTTCCCCCGGATGATTCCGCCTCAATAACTGAGATGAATCACTCAATCGACCTGTCGATTATTTAACCAAAGTCTAAACTATAAGCATCATATAGCGATATTAATGACGCTGATGGCCGAAGTATTAACCGGCTAATTATTCAGTCTAAGTATATTCAGCTATTTACAGCGCCCCGCCACCACTGTACCATTGAGCTAGTACAAAAGAACCTTACCCTCAGCGGGTCTTTCAGGAGCAATGCATGTCAATGGACTCTACTCAGTCCCTATCCCGTCCGTCGGTTCTCGGCGGCGCGATGATCGTAGCAGGTACCGCCGTCGGCGCAGGAATGTTCTCTATTCCTATCGTGACCGCCGGCGTTTGGTTTAGCGGTTCTGTCGCGCTGCTGATCTACACTTGGGCATGTATGCTGATTTCCGGCCTGATGATCCTGGAAGCTAACCTCAACTACCCGACTGGCGCCAGTTTCCATACGGTGGTGCAGGACTTGCTGGGGCGCATGTGGAGCTCAATCAACGGCCTGTCCATTACCTTTGTGCTGTATATCCTGACTTACGCCTATATCTCGGCGGGTGGCTCCATTATCGCCCACACTCTGGACGGCATTATCGGCGTGGGGCAAACCACGTCAGGCTTAGTCTTCGCGGTGCTGGTGGCCTTTATCGTTTGGTTATCTACTCGCGCGGTAGACCGTTTGAGTACCATATTGATTGGCGGGATGGTAATCACATTCGTTATGTCCGTTGGTGATATGTATACCCATGTAAAAGCCGACGTACTGTTTAACCATAGCCAAAGCGACGCCAGCTATCTGCCCTACGCGCTCGCGGCTCTGCCTTATCTGCTGACCTCATTTGGCTATCACGGCAACGTGCCCGGTTTGGTGAAGTATTATCGCAAAGACAGTAAATCCGTGGTGCGCAGTCTGTTATTCGGCACGCTGATTGCTCTGGCGATTTATATCCTGTGGCAGTATGTGATTCAGGGCAACATCGCGCGCGATGCTTTCAAACTGGTGATTGCCGACGGCGGCAACATTGGCAGCCTGTTAAAACAGATGGATACGGTTTCCGCAGGCCCATTGACCGGTCAATTGCTGAATGCCTTCTCCTATATGGCGCTGGCCAGTTCCTTCCTCGGGGTATCACTGGGACTGTTCGACTATATCGCCGATTTCTTTAAATTCGCCGATGACGGCATTGGCCGGGCAAAATCAGCGTTAGTGACCTTTGTGCCACCCACCATCGGTGCCTTACTGTTTCCGAATGGTTTCCTGTACGCCATTGGTTTTGCCGGTCTGGCCGCCACTATTTGGGCCGTTATTGTTCCGGCACTGATGGCGCGCGCAACTCGCCGCCGCTTCCCGCAGGCCACTTACCGAGCACCGGGCGGCAGCCTGATGATCGGCTTTATCATCGCCTTTGGCCTGATTAACGCCGTGGCTCATATCTGTGCATTAATGGGCTTACTGCCGGTCTATCAATAGGTTCCAATCTTCTGCGCCGCCGGGCCAATTCCTCTCCGGCGGCACATTCTTTTTCCCGCAATAATCCGCCATCGAATCATTGCTTGTTCCAAGCCAGGTTTTCGCGCTTTTTCCTCATTCTTTTTACGCTATCTGCTTGCCTGTAGCCCGCAGCACGGGTAATTTGTCGCAACTTATCTTCAATCCTGATTGGCAGGTTATTTTTATGGCAAGAGCTAACGAAATTAAGCGCGGTATGGCAGTCAACTACAACGGCAAATTGCTGTTGGTGAAAGATATTGATGTACAAAGCCCAAGCGCCCGTGGTGCGAGTACTTTATACAAAATGCGTTTTTCAGACGTGCGTACCGGTTTGAAAGTGGAAGAGCGTTTTAAGGGCGATGATATTCTCGACACCATCACTCTAACCCGCCGCGCGGTCAACTTCTCTTATATTGACGGCGACGAATATGTCTTTATGGATGAAGAAGACTATACGCCGTACAACTTCAAAAAAGAGCAGATCGAAGAAGAACTGCTGTTTATTCCTGAAGGTGGTATGCCGGGAATGCAAGTATTGACGATGGAAGGCCAGTTGCTGGCGCTCGAATTGCCGCAGACGGTCGATATGGAAATTGTGGAAACCGCGCCGAGCATCAAGGGCGCTTCAGCCAGTGCTCGTAACAAACCGGCAATCATGAGTACCGGCCTGTCAATTCAGGTGCCCGAGTACATCAGCCCGGGTGAGAAAATCCGCATTCATATCGCAGAACGCCGTTATATGGGGCGCGCAGATTAATCTTTGCTGATTCAACGTTAAGAGCCGGTAAAACCGGCCCTTAACCATCATTATTCCACTAACCATCATTTCACTGAATTAACGCAATTCAGGGAAAAACGCTCGCTTCAGCGCTAACTCTAAGCCGCGCACTTCAGCCAAACCTTTCAAACGCCCAATTGCCGAGTAGCCCGGATTGGTTTTCTTGTGCAAATCATCCAGCATTTGGTGGCCGTGATCCGGACGCATCGGAATAGGACGCCGATCCCCTGCTCGCTGACGGCGCTGTTCTTCCGTCAGAATCGCCTTCACGACTTCATACATATCTACGTCGCCCTGCAAATGTCCGCCTTCGTGGAAGGTTTTCGGATTACCTTCACGACAGGTTGAACGCAAATGCGTGAAATGAATGCGATCGCCAAAGGTTTCGATCATCTTGACCAGATCGTTATCCGCCCGCACGCCGTAGGAACCGGTGCACATGGTAAAACCGTTGTGAATACTGTCTACGGTCTCTTTCAGCCACTGCATATCTTCAATGGTGGAAACAATGCGCGGCAGGCCAAGAATCGGACGCGGAGGATCGTCCGGATGCACCGCCATACGTAAACCTACCTGCTCCGCCACCGGCACAATTGCACGCAGGAAATAGGCCATATTCTCACGCAATTTGGCTTTGTCGATGCCGTCGTATTCAGCCAGACGAGCGCGGAACTGGTCCAGAGTATAGCCTTCTTCGGCTCCCGGTAGACCCGCAATAATATTGCCGGTCAGCCGGGCAATTTCCGCCTCGGTCATCGAATCGAAATAATCCGCTGCCTGCGCCTGTTCTTCCGCCGTATAGTCTTTAGCCGCGCCCGGACGTTTCAGAATGTGTAGTTCGAAGGTTACAAAGGCAATCTGGTCAAAACGCAGCGCTTTAGAACCGTCTGGCAGCGTGTATTCCAGATCGGTACGAGTCCAGTCCAGCACCGGCATGAAGTTGTAACACACGGTATCGATACCGCAGGCAGCCAGATTCCGCAGCGTCTGCTGGTAGTTGGCAATGTGCCTATCGACTTCACCTGAATGAGTTTTGATCTCTTCATGTACCGGCACACTTTCTACTACCGACCACACCAGACTTTTCGCCGCCAGTTCTGCCTGACGTTGTTTAATTTCTTCCACCGGCCACACTTCGCCGTTTGGAATATGGTGCAGTGCAGTTACTACGCCTGTTGCCCCAGCCTGACGGATGTCATCCAGCGAAACTGGGTCATTCGGGCCATACCAACGCCATGTTTGTTCCATCTGCTTTACCTTCTCACCTGCGTCATTGTCATCATTGAATTACCCCGTGTTACTGCACCATCGGCAATAACTGCGATGCGGGAGTCAAACTGTCTTCTTTTTCACGGTTATTCATCATCTAAAGCTCAATCCGGTATCCAAGCGGTCATAATTTCACGTATCTAACCTTTTACCGAAATGTTGTTATACCGATTATCAATAGATATCACTCAGCTTTAACCTTACTCTTTAGTGAAAAAGTGTCAAAAAGCAAAAGTATATTGGTTGATCCACCTCACGAATATGACCAATTTTGGACTAACCAATTTTAATTTCTATCATATCGCTTTACACTGCAAGCCGCTAATCATGACAAGCAGCGGAAAAACCTCTCCCTGATAGAGAGGGTTAGCCCAGAGAAGCAGACTTACCAAACTGGTCCAACACCTTTCCAGCTTGCCTATATTTGATACCGGTTCCCAGACGCTCAGGCGAACATTTGGGAAGGTAAACCATTCTGGAGCTTATGTATGAAGACCCTTGCCAATAGCCCGCTTCCCGGCGCCGTCCGCCTTCCGACTTACGATCGTAGCCAGTTGAAAAGCCGTATCGTTCACCTGGGTTTCGGTGCCTTCCATCGCGCTCATCAGGCGTTATTGACCGATCGGGTGCTGAATCAGCTGGGCGGTGACTGGGGGATTTGTGAAGTCAGTCTGTTCGGCGGGGATACCCTGATTCAGGACTTACGTAAGCAAGACCATCTGTATTCCGTGCTGGAAAAAGGTGCCGAAGGCAATCAGGCCATAGTGGTTGGCGCAGTACGCGAATCTCTGCATGCCCGTTTAGACGGTATCATGGCGGTGTTGGATAAATTGGCTGAACCCCAGGTCGCCATTGTCTCCCTGACTATCACTGAAAAAGGCTACTGCATTGAACCCGGCAGCGGTCAGTTAGATCTCAATCATCCGATGGTTCAGGCCGATCTGGCCGTACCGGAAGCGCCAACCTCTGCACCCGGCGTGCTGGTTGAAGCGCTGCGCCTGCGTCGTTTACGCGGTTTGCCGCCTTTCACCGTACTTTCTTGCGATAACATTCCAGAAAATGGCGATGTGGCTCGCAGTACGGTACTGAGCCTCGCCGCCGTTCGCGATCCGGAACTGGCCGAATGGATCCGCCAGAACGTCACTTTCCCCAATACCATGGTGGATCGCATCGTACCGGCCGCAACCAATGAAACGCTGCATGAAATCGCCGCCGAACTGGGCGTAGCCGATCCCTGCGGCATAGCCTGCGAGCCATTTATTCAATGGGTTATCGAAGATAAATTTGTTGCCGGACACCCAAACTGGCAGGCCGTCGGCGCTCAGTTAGTGGCTGATGTACTGCCCTTTGAAGAAATGAAATTGCGCATGCTGAACGGCAGCCATTCTTTCTTGGCTTACTTAGGTTATCTGGCGGGTTATCAACATATTAGCGATTGTATGACCGATGCCAACTATGTGCGTGCCGCTCGTCAGTTGATGATGGCAGAACAGGCACCAACGCTTAGCGTCGAAAATACCGATCTAGGTGCATATGCAGATAGCCTTATCGAACGTTACCGCAATCCTTCGCTGAAACACCGCACCTGGCAAATCGCGATGGACGGCAGCCAAAAACTGCCGCAGCGAATGCTGGATTCCGTGCGTTGGCATCTGAAAAACGGCGGACCTTACGCCTGTCTGGCGCTGGGCATTGCAGGCTGGATGCGTTATGTCGGCGGTATTGACGATGCAGGTCAGGAAATTGATATTCGCGATCCAATGCTGGAAAGTTTTAAAGCCTGCGTCGCGGAAACCAGAGACGGCGCAGAACGAGTGCAGGCTTTGCTGGCACTAAAAAGCATCTTCGGCGAAGAGCTGCCGCAGCGGGCTGAATTTGTCGCTGCCGTCACTCAGGCTTATGTTCAGTTACAACAAAATGGCGCCAAAGAAACGGTGCGCGTCCTGTTAGAGAAAGCCTGATCAATCCAATGCCACTGGCCGTCTAAGGCGATCAGTGGCATTGTCGCAAAGCATTCCCATTTATTGTTTAGCCGCTATTGTTTAGCCGCGCTATTAATTTTATTCACACCATCTATCCCCAACTTATCCCTGCCCGTTATTTATCCGTTATCTGATAATGTTGGCACCGATTCAAACAAAAAACCGTCAAAATCAGGATGATCGGAATCGGAAATTTCTAACAAAATATTCTTCACGTTTTCCAAATGCTGCCACATAGCCTGTTTGGCCGCCTTGCTGTCCCGCCGTAACACCGCTTGCAAGATCTTTTGATGATCCTCCAGCCATTGCCAACGGTAGCTGAAATCGGCAACGTGCAGGTGAACGCCCTGCCACATCACGCTGGTATCCCTCGCCTGCCAAGCTTCCCGCACCATACTGGCCAATACGCTATTTTGTGTCGATTGCGCCAGAAGATTATGAAAAAGCTCATCGGCACTTTCATCTATTTGTCCGGCTTCTAGCGACAGCCTTTCCTGCTCTATCGCCTGCCGCATTTTGAGAATATCGGCCTTGGTGGCCTGCAATGCAGCAAAAGCGGCAACTTCACTTTCCAGCAGTTGCCTGGCCTGTAGCAATTCAAACGGTCCATACCCGCTATCAATAATTTCGGGCTGCTCATCATCAGCATTTTTTTCTGGTTTGCTAAGCACATACACGCCCGAGCCTTTCCGGACTTCCACCCGTTGTTCCAGCTCAAGCATAATGAGCGCTTCCCGCACCACACTGCGGCTGACCTGAAATGTTTCTGCAATATCTCGCTCTGGCGGTAGGCGATCGCCTGCGATATATTCACCCGCATTCAGTGCATCGCGCAGTTTCCCGCCGACTTCTTGGTATAAACGCATTATTTTATTACCTGAATCTAGCCTGTTTAACAGTACCAAGCTGAATTGGCCTGACCAAAAAGGTGGGTTTAACCGATAATATCCCTATATGTGACTGGAAGTATAACATCTGGTCCGACAGAAAAATCGGCAGAGCTGCGCAGAGGCTCACAGAAAGGCAAAGAATTATGCTACAGATTAGCCCGATTTAATTAAATCGGGCTGCTAGCGTTGAATGGATAAGCGTTGGTTTGTCAGAGATAATTATTCTTTTAGCTACGACTGTTCTTTTAGCAATAGCTATTCTTTCAGCGATAATTAATGGTGACAATAGCCAGATTGCGTTCTTTATTCAGCCATTGAACTTCTGAAGTGCCCAGATTCCCCGGTAAGTTGGAAGTTGTGTTCATGCCCGTCGTGATAACTTGACGTTGAGAAAGGTTTTTTCCGTTGCTATAACATCGGGTTGCCAGAGTTTGTGCAGAAAAATCAATCTGGCAGGGTGCATCTACAATGGAGCCAGTAAAGCGAACGATACCGCTGGTGGCTGTGCCATAAGCCAATGCGGTCCATGAAAATAAAACCAGTGCGACGCTGAGTACTCGATATTGACCCATGTTCACCTCAAAATCCGCTAAGACTCAATTAAAGAGTAGAGGATTTCGCTCAAAACAATGGTGTTGATAAGGCATTATTTACTACCTTAATCGGCGCATAACCCATTAAAATAGTTAAATTATCAACGTCAGTCGTTAGCCTATTCAGGCTCTGCATTAAGAGTTGTCTTAATAACTGATTGATTATTAAGCTACTTAATAAATTATATTTTTAAGCGCATGATGTGACAGTTCCGCTGCCTTTATTTTTCGGTATGCTTAACGCAACGTTTTTTTACTGGGAGCATGTGGTGACAAAAACCAATCTGATTACCGGTTTTCTTGGCAGCGGTAAAACCACCCTGATTCGCCAGTTATTGGCGCAAAAACCCGAACATGAAAAATGGGCGGTGCTAGTTAATGAGTTTGGAGAAATTGGCATCGATGGCGCGTTATTATCCGATAGTGGCGCGATACTAAAAGAAATCCCCGGCGGCTGTATGTGCTGCGTGAATGGTTTACCTATGCAAGTGGGATTGAATATGCTGCTACAGCAGGCCAAACCGGATCGGTTATTAATCGAACCCACCGGTTTGGGTCATCCAAAGCAAATTTTGTCTCTGTTAACCGCCGATATTTATCAGCCCTGGATTAGTCTTAGCGCCACGCTGTGCCTGCTGGATGCCCGCCAATTACATGATGAACGCTACACTGAAAACGAGAATTTCCGCGACCAGCTAGCCGCAGCGGATGTCATTATTGCCAGTAAGCAAGATACTTATATCGATACCGACCGTCAGGCATTGGCAAAATGGCAGCAAGCTCAGAATTCGCAGCGTCCGCTATATTTCTCTGATTCGGGAAAAATAGCTATTTCCGTATTGGATATTCTGCATACCAATAAGACCCAACTGCCGGATGCACGCCATCATCACGGAGAATCATCCCCAAAAAAAGGCCTGGCTGCATTAAACCTGAGCGGTAGCGAACCCTGGCGCAGAGCGCTTAACCAGGGGCAAGGTTATACTAGCTGCGGTTGGGTATTTAACAGCGAGGCGATATTTGACACCGTGCCGTTGCTTGAATGGGTTCGTTTGAGTCCGGTAGAACGTGTTAAAGGCGTGATGCGTATTCCCGAAGGCGCGTTGGTGGTTAATCGGCAGGGGAATGATTTACAAATTGAGACCCGCCCCACTCCGCCGCCAGACAGTCGAATTGAAGTGATTTCTTCCGGAGACAACGACTGGAATAAGCTACAGGGCAATTTGTTGAATATTCGTTTACATAAGTAGGTATAATGCCCGACGTATTTTTATCTGCGTTACTGTTTTAAACATCTAATTATATATAGGCCTTCGCATGACCCGCCGCAATTTACCGACAATCTTGATGCTCAACCTATTGGGTATAGCCCTGTTCCTATCCTGGTACTTACCTGAAAATCATGGTTGGTGGTTCGGCCCCGATTCCGCCATTTTCCATTACTTCAATGAGCGCCTGCTTTCCAGCCCAACCTTCCTACATGTGGTGGCGGTAACCAATAACCGTGCCTTCGACGTTATTTCTCTGCTGTGCATGGGCACGCTGTACATGTATTTTTTCTTAAAAGAAAATCCGGCAGGACGCCGTCGTTTAATCGTAATGGGTTTTGTGATGTTACTGACGGCCGTATTTCTTAACCAGCTCGGACATTTATTACCGGTTAAACGCCCAAGCCCGACGCTGGTATTTGAGAATATCAACCGCGTTAGCGAGCTTATTGGTATCCCAACCAAAGACGCCTCCAGCGATAGCTTCCCCGGCGACCATGGCATGATGTTAATCATATTCGCCTGCTTCATGCTGCGCTATTTCTCACGCGGGGCTTTTGCCATTGCGTTGATTATCGCCATCGTGTTCTCTCTGCCAAGAATAATGATCGGCGCCCATTGGTTTACTGATATTGCCGTCGGCGCGCTTTCCGTTGTATTGGTCGGTGCCAGTTGGATATTACTCACGCCAGCCAGCGATCGAATCATTGACTGGATAAATCAACGTCTGCCGAGCGCACAGCGTCCACGGCTCTGATACGTATTTCCACGCCACGGGGAGTCGCCGCTCCCCGTTAGATCTCGATTAAATCTATTTCCGTATTTTTGCTGATCGACATATCAATCGTCTTTTTTGGAATAGCGCCATCGGTTATCACGCCGTCAAACTGCGTCAAATCGGCAACCTTATGGAATGAGAACTTATTGAACTTAATCCCTTCTGCAATCAAATAACTTTTTTCTGAACAAAGCATTAGCTGCTGCTTCATTCTTACGTTATCAAGACGGGGCACGGAAACTCCGTGTACCAAGTCAAAGTGCTCGTTTGAAATAAAAGACACATCAAACTTATAGCGGCCAATTTACCAGATGGTTTCTTCCCCATAGGTAAACTCGCAGCTATTCCCTATATTTCCCCTAATAAGGATGATTTGACTCTGAGGAAAATCTTCCAGGGACACATGCATCTATAGCAACCCGACCATAGAACCTGTTAATGTTCGGATACTTTATGACCAGGGAGCGGATATTCCGTCGCACTGTACGAGGAGAAATGTGCCGTGTCTCGCTAATCCCTTGAATAAATAACGAGTAGTGATCCTTCAGCAATTTATGGAGATCATCTTGACGTTTTAAGGTTTGATTATGTGACAGCATACGGCTCTCGGTTGGTTAATTAATGGATTGATTCTTTTCGAAAAAATTAATCACCTTGACCAAAGTATCTTCCCCACCATGGCTACCAGCGTTGGTGACAAATTCACTGCGAGTCACACCCAAACCGCAAGACATTTCCCCAGCTCAACGGTACATTTTTTATTTGGTAGAGCAGTGCAAAGAACAACAAAGTTAGAAAGGAGTCGAATTAAAAATTTCTTCTATTTTAGAACCGCTATTTCGACGAAAATCGCATCGATCGCCTTAAAGATAAACCAATATGTTCGTTATCATATTCCAAATATTAAATCGTTGAGCGCTGAAACAAGGTGATAGAAAAACTGCAACCTGCGCAGATAACCACGGTTATGACTGAAGTTGATTAAGTGGTTATTAAACCCTAAAAGGGTGACACAAATCACATTACACTTTTACTGACAGCCTAATTAGCCATTAGAACGCACATATCCTTCCAAGGATACTCAGCGCTATTTATCTATATCAGGTTACCCATATCAGAATAAACAATGCACGCAATGCGCAAATAGAAGATTCGTCAGATACCTCCAGAGGCAATAAATTAGGAATACTCCCAAAAAGACCTGCTTTTGTTTACAAGTTAAATGCCTTGCTGGTCATGATTTACTTTTCCCTTGCCCAAATTGTTTTGGTACATATTCATGCATAATTTTTAGAGAGCTATATTAGTGTACAAAAGTTCGTCATGACGAGGAGAGCAATGATAAGCAAGTTATTTACCTTTAAAACAATAAGTTAAACTGGTTTTTGATGTATCTGATTGCTAATCGAGTAAGGAATAAAATATAACATTATGTTACATCAGGATTTCTTATAAGAATCTGTGCAAAAATACTCGCCTTTTATAAGTCAATCCGGTAACCTCGAAAAAGTTTGCGCTCGAATATCAGCATTTTGCGCTTAATCCAATAAAAATTGTGCGTCTCTGCACATTTATTCGTTTAAGTTATTGTCTGATCGATGTGTGAACCCTAGTCTCACTTCGTTTGGCATTTTTTAGTGGCGATATCCGTCGTAAGGACAGCAAGGGAAAACAATAACAATGGTCAAGTCTCAACCTATTATGAGATACATTCTGCGGTTAATACCTGCAGTAGCTGCCGCGGTCATGTTATCCGCGTGTAGCTCGAACAACGCTTCGAATCTACAAAATACGCAAACTGAGATGCGTGCAGTTAATGATAAAAACGGTCTTTTACTGCAAGCCTCTCAGGATGAATTCGAAGCGATGGTTCGCAACGTTGACATCAAGTCAAAGATTTTAGAACAGTACGCAGGTTGGAAAGGGGTTCGCTATCGCTTAGGCGGCAGCAGCAAACGCGGTATTGATTGTTCCGCTTTTGTACAACTGACTTTCCGCGAACAATTTGGCATGGATTTACCGCGCTCAACCTCAGAGCAGCAGGATATTGGTAAAAAAATCCAGCGTACAAAACTGCGCCCCGGTGATCTTGTGCTGTTCCGCGCAGGTTCGACAGGACGCCATGTAGGTATTTATCTGGGTAACGATAAATTTGTCCACGCTTCGACCAGTGTCGGTGTGACAATTTCGAACCTGACCGATACTTACTGGAATAAGCGTTATCAAGATGGCCGCCGCGTACTGAGTAACCGCACGCAAAGCTAATTGAGACAGTTCCCTGCTTGCTCAGAAATGCCAAACGAAGTGATAAAACGCTGCCCTTGTCGCAGCGTTTTTTGCTGTTGAACCTGCAACGCCTTCAGATTAGTTCCCTTATGCTGTAGGAAACGTCCTTTTTCTGCTCAATGGGGTTCACAATCCCTCATTCTCTTGTAGAATCGCCGACGAGAAACAGCTAAGGCTTACTCTGTTTCCTTGTTTGATGTTGATTAAACCAACCGCAGCATATTGTTCCAACTTAGCTTAGGTAAAAATCATATTAATAATTAAAGTTAGACATTATTAAGTCTATTTAATACATTTTTGCCATTAAGTCAGTTTAAAATATTAAATTTTATTTATTAGTCTAATATCAGCTCTGAAGCATCGAGGCTAATACCAAACCAGTAGCGCTTCACCGCTAAGATATTTATACTTATAATTACTTTTTTCATCGGGTCAGGGAGTCGCGTTATCATGGGTTCAAAAAATGCGTTCTTTCGCAATATTGTATCCCCGCGCCGCCTGATTAAAAAAAGTGCCACTATTTCTCTGATATTCTTTATTTGTTTTGTTACCGTTACTCTGTCTTTTCTTTATCGTAACAGTGAGAAAAGATTATCTGCCCAGAGCGAGCAAATAGTCGCTTACTCCTCGCATTTCTTAAATGACTTAACCACCACCATGTCTCAGCTGATTCCATTAACGGAGAAATCCTGCAAGTTAGCGGAGCCTGCACTGCAATATAAGGCAGCGTTTACGAACGGCGTGCGGACATTCTTACTGGTACGAAATGGTTTCACTTATTGCTCGTCGGCTACCGGCGAAATGCATGTCAGTAGTAACGCTATTTACCCAAAACTTAATTTATACCAGACTCTGGATTTCAAGCTTCAGCAGGGTACGCCTATTCTGCCAGATAAACCGGCGGTCGCCGTTTGGCTACGTCAGCCTGGCCGCGGAAATACCGGCGTATTGACAACTTTAGAGTTAAACCTGCGTCCTTATTTATTGCTTAACTTTAATGATAAGGGCGTCAACGGTATGGCGATTATTATTGGCAACCAGGCCGTGACAACCTTTAATGCCAAAGTCATTCCAATTGAACAACTGCCCGACACAGCCTCTCGCGAGATCCAGATTCCGGGTTATCCCATCAAGTTACTATTGTATAGCGTCAATTTCACAGCCAGTGATATTCGGATAATTTTACTTGGCGGATTATTATTGGCCGCCTTTGTCGGAATTTCTGCCTATTACATTATGTCCAACCGCCAAAACCCCGAGGCCGAGATTCTGCGCGGTATGAAGCGCGGTGAATTCTTTATCGAATATCAACCGGTATTCGAAGCAACCAGCCGTAAAATGTCCGGGCTGGAAGCGCTGGTGCGTTGGGAGCACCCGACTGAGGGTCGTATTCCGCCGGATTTGTTTATTCCCGTTGTCGAAGCTCAGGGTTTGATACAACAACTAACCCAGCATTTGTTTGATTTAATTATTGCGGATGCGGCCAGAATGGTTGGTTCCATTCCCACCGGCACCAAACTGGCGTTTAATATTTCACCACTTCATTTAGGTGAGCCGACATTCCGTGAGGATGTTTTAAGTTTGTTAGCGCGGTTACCCTTAGATACCTTCGACCCTATATTTGAAATAACCGAACGTGGGATGGTAGAAGAAGAACAAGCTATTTCCCAATTCGCCTGGCTGCGTGAGCACGGCGTGAAAATTGCCGTAGATGATTTTGGTACCGGACACAGCGCGCTAATTTATCTGGAACGCTTCACGCTAGACTATATTAAGATCGATCGGGCATTTATCAATAATATCGGATTTGAAACCCTTACCGCGCCCGTTTTAGACTCCGTATTGATACTGGCGAAGAATTTGAAAATTGAAACCGTGGCCGAAGGAATTGAGACCGAGCAACAGGCACAATATCTGATTGCTCACGGCGTTCACTTCCTGCAAGGTTATTTACTCAGCAGGCCGTTAACGCTGGAGAAATTGCTGAAGTTTTGTAATGAAAACAAATTTCTTTAATGTTTGCCTTCGTACCCGGACAGCTGGTAGTTTTACTTGAAACAGTTGCTATGTAGGTTTGTCGCAGGGGTTCACCGTTATCATGCTATTACGGGCATTCACCGCACTAATATTTGCTACTTTCAGTCTAGGATTGCATGCAGAAACGCTAAACGAAGGCGTGGCATTCTCAATTTTGGGCGAGCCAAAATATTCCGCTGATTTCACTCATTTTGATTATGTTAATCCGGCGGCACCCAAAGGCGGCAATATTACGCTGTCCGCCATTGGCACCTTTGATAACTTTAACCGCTTTGCCCTACGCGGCGTGCCTGCGGTTGGCTTTGAACGCCTGTACGATAGCCTGTTTACCAGTTCTGACGATGAAATCGGCAGCTATTATCCGCTGATTGCCGAATCTGCTCGCTACCCTGCGGATATGCGCTGGGTCGAAATTGATATCAACCCTCACGCTCGCTTCCACGACAATGTTCCTATTACCGCCAACGACGTCGAATTTACCTTTAATAAGTTAATGACCGAAGGCGTTCCTCAATTTCGCATCGCTTATAAAGACGTGAAGGTTAAAGCCATTTCCCGCCTGACGGTGCGCATTGAGTTCCCAGAGCCGGGTAAAGATAAGTTGCTGAGTATGTTGGGGCTGCCGGTTTTACCCGCGCACGACTGGCAGAACCGTAAACTGGGAGAGCCGTTAAGCAAGCCGCCGCTAGGCAGCGGCCCTTACCGCATTGGCGATTACCGCATTGGCCAATATATTACCTATCAACGAGTGCGCGACTATTGGGCGGCCAATTTGCCCGTCAATCGCGGAATGTATAATTTTGACTCCATCCGTTACGATTATTATTTAGACGATAAAGTCGCACTGGAAGCCTTTAAATCCGGTGCCTTTGACCTGCGGGAAGAAACGTCGCCCAAAAGCTGGGCATCGCAGTATGTTGGTAGCAATTTCGCCAAAAACTACATCATTAAGCAGGATTTAGAGGATAAATCGGCACAAAATACCCGTTGGATGGCTTTTAATATCCAACGTCCGCTATTTAGCGATCGGCGCGTACGTCAGGCGCTCACCCTAGCCTTTGATTTCGACTGGATGAATAAAGCTTTCTATTTCAACAGTTACCAACGCACCAACAGTTTTTTCCAAAATACCGACTATGCGGCTACCGGTTATCCCGATAGCGCGGAATTAGCCTGGCTAGCACCGCTAAAAGGCAAGATACCCGACGAAGTTTTCAGCAAAATCTATCAACCACCTTCCAGCGACGGTAGTGGCAACGATCGGGATAACCTGCTGAAAGCGCGCGAACTCTTGCAGCAAGCCGGCTGGGAAGTGAAAAACCAGCGGTTGGTTAATAGCAAAACGGGGCAACCTTTTGTCTTCGAAATGCTGTTACTCAGCGGCAGCAATTTCCAATACGTGCTGCCGTTCAAACATAACCTGCAACGTTTGGGCATCACCATGAATATTCGCGAGGTAGATAGTTCACAGTACCTTAGCCGCCTGCGCAGCCGCGATTTCGATATGCTCCCGGCGGTTTATCCCGCCTTCACTTACCCAAGCACTTATCTGCGGCTATATTGGAGCTCAGAATATATTGATTCTACGTATAACCGTCCGGGCGTCAGCGATCCGGCTATTGATTCTCTGATTCAGCAAATTATTAGCCATCAGGGGCAACCGGAGGCCCTACTCTCCCTTGGTCGCGCGCTGGATCGAGTGCTGACATGGAATAACTTTATGATTCCTATGTGGTATTCCAATCACACCCGTTTTGCTTATTGGGATAAATTCTCTATGCCTGCGGTGCGCCCAACCTATTCTCTGGGCTTTGATAGCTGGTGGTTCGACGTAAATAAAGCGGCTCATTTGCCGGCTGAACGGCGCTAAGGAGCAACATATGGGCGCTTATTTATTACGTCGTTTATTATTGGTTATCCCAACGCTGTGGGCGATCATCACTATCAATTTCTTTATTGTGCAAATCGCTCCCGGCGGGCCGGTGGATCAGGCCATAGCTAATATCGAATTTGGCCAGCACAGCGGTTTGAACAGTGCTTCAGACGGGAATCTGGGCGGCGCGAAAGTCGGCGTGAACGCCGGGCCATTAGGGGAAGGACAATATCGCGGCTCACGCGGACTCGACCCAGAAGTCATAGCGGAAATTAAACAGCGCTTCGGTTTCGATAAGCCTCTGCATGAACGTTATTTCGATATGCTCTGGCGCTATGCCCGCTTTGATTTTGGCGACAGCCTGTTTCGCGGCGAAACCGTGATGGGGTTGATAAAAAGCAGCCTGCCCGTGTCGATAACCCTGGGGTTATGGAGCACCCTGATTATTTACCTGGTATCCATTCCGTTGGGAATTAAAAAAGCGGTGCGCAGCGGATCGGCCTTCGATACTTGGAGCAGCACGCTAATTATTATCGGTTATGCCATTCCCTCCTTCCTGTTCGCTATTTTGCTGATCGTGGTATTTGCCGGCGGTAGTTATTTCGATTGGTTCCCGCTGCGCGGCCTGGTATCCAGTAATTTTGATACCCTACCCTGGTACGGGAAGATTACTGATTATCTGTGGCATATCACACTGCCGGTGCTGGCTACCGTGATCGGCGGCTTTGCGACTCTGACCATGTTGACCAAGAATTCCTTTCTGGATGAAATTCGAAAGCAGTACGTGGTAACCGCTCGCGCCAAAGGTTTGAGCGAAGATAAAATTCTGTATCGTCACGTGTTCCGCAATGCGATGTTATTAGTTATCGCCGGTTTCCCCGCCACCTTTATCAGTATGTTCTTCACCGGTTCACTATTGATAGAAGTGATGTTTTCTCTGAATGGTCTGGGCCTACTGGGCTACGACGCCACGCTACAACGAGATTATCCGGTCATGTTTGGCACTCTGTATATTTTCACGCTAATTGGCTTATTACTGAATATTATCAGTGACATTACGTACACGCTGGTTGACCCACGCATTGATTTCGAGGGCCGCCAATGAAACCACTCAGCGCCATCAATCGTGCCCGTTGGGCGCGTTTCAAACACAACCGACGCGGTTATTGGTCACTGTGGATTTTTTTGACGCTGTTTATCATCAGTTTATTCGCAGAACTTATTGCTAACGATAAGCCCCTGCTGGTCAGCTATCAGGGCAAACTCTATATGCCCTTTATGGTGAACTACGATGAAACCGCCTTTGGCGGTATTCTAACTACCGCCGCCGACTATCAAGACCCTTACGTAATAGGCCGTATCGAAGACCACGGCTGGGCAATATGGGCGCCGATTCGCTTTGGTAATAACACCATAAACTTCTCCACGCAGGTTCCCTTCCCTTCTCCGCCCGATCGCCACAATTTATTAGGCACGGACAGCAACGGCGGTGACGTATTGGCTAAGGTTATCTATGGCTTTCGTATTTCCATGCTGTTTGGCATAACCCTGACGCTATTTTCCAGCGTGATAGGCATTTGCGTCGGGGCGGTGCAGGGCTATTACGGTGGAAAAATCGATTTATGGGGGCAACGATTTATTGAAGTTTGGTCAGGTATGCCAACGTTATTTTTAGTGATTTTGCTGTCCAGCATTATTCAACCCAATTTCTGGTGGCTGCTGGCGATTACCGTTTTATTCGGCTGGATGGCGCTGGTTGGCGTGGTGCGCGCCGAGTTTTTACGTGCCCGCAACTACGATTATATTCGGGCAGCCCGCGCGATGGGCGTGCGCGATCGGGTGATTATGTCGCGCCATATGCTACCAAATGCGATGGTAGCAACTCTGACATTCCTGCCGTTTATTCTTTGTGGGTCTATTACCACGCTAACCTCACTGGATTTTCTCGGATTTGGCCTGCCGATCGGCTCACCATCGTTGGGAGGGCTCTTGTTGGAAGGGAAAAACAATCTGCAAGCCCCTTGGTTAGGATTAACCGCATTTATCGCGTTGGCGATGCTGCTTTCCCTATTAATTTTCATCGGCGAAGCGGTGCGTGACGCTTTCGACCCAAGTAAGGCGTATTGATATGGCGACTCCTCTGCTGGATATTCAGGATCTCAGTATTGCTTTCCGCCAGAACCAACAGGAACGTCAGGTTGTCAGCCAGCTTTCCCTGCAGGTAGAAGCTGGTGAAACTCTGGCACTGGTCGGCGAATCCGGATCGGGCAAGAGCGTCACCGCCCTGTCGGTACTTCGTTTACTACCTTCACCGCCGGTGGTTTATCCGAGCGGAGACATTCTATTTTCCGGTCAATCGCTGCTCCATGCCGATGAAAATACGCTGCGCAAAATTCGCGGTAACCAGATCGCTATGATTTTTCAGGAACCCATGGTCTCGCTGAATCCGCTGCATACTATCGAAAAACAGCTGGCGGAAGTGTTGTCCCTCCACCGCGGAATGGGGCGGGAAAGCGCGCGTGCAGAGATTATCAGCTGTCTGGATCGCGTCGGTATTCGCCATGCCAAAGGGCGGCTCGGAGATTTCCCTCATCAACTTTCCGGGGGCGAACAGCAACGAGTGATGATCGCTATGGCGGTACTCACCCAGCCTAAGCTGTTGATTGCTGATGAACCCACTACCGCCCTCGACGTGTCGGTACAGGCGCAGATTTTAAGTTTGCTGAAAGAGTTAAAGCAAGAAATGGGAATGAGTTTGCTGTTTATCACTCATAACCTGAATATCGTGCGCCGTCTGGCCGATAACGTGGCGGTGATGCGCGAAGGGCGCAGAGTGGAGCTGAGTGACCGCCAGACGCTGTTTAGTCACCCTCAGCACCCATACACACGGCAATTGCTCGACGCCGAGCCTCAAGGCGAGCCAATACCGCTACCGCCGATGGCAGCGCCTCTGCTGCGCGTCAAAAATCTTCAGGTAGGTTTTCCTATCAAAAAAGGGTTACTGCGTCGAACGGTTGGCCATCACTACGCGGTGAAAGGTATCAGCTTTGATTTACGTCCGGGGGAAAGTCTCGGTTTGGTCGGCGAGTCAGGATCGGGAAAAAGCACCACTGGGCTGGCATTGCTGCGTTTATTACCGTCCAGCGGGGAGATCTGTTTCGACGGTCAACCACTACATAGCTTTAATAACAAGCAGATGCTGCCTTTCCGCAGCCGTATTCAGGTGGTATTTCAGGATCCTTACTCGGCGCTCAATCCCCGTCTGGCGGTCTGGCAAATTATCGCTGAAGGGCTGGAGGTTCATCAGAAGCTCAGCGCCGCCGAGCGGGAACAGCGTGTGATTGCCGCCATGGAAGAAGTGGGATTAGACCCGGCCACTCGCCACCGCTATCCCACTGAGTTTTCCGGCGGGCAACGTCAACGCATTGCCATTGCCAGAGCGCTGATATTGCAGCCTCAGCTATTGATTCTCGATGAACCAACCTCATCGCTGGATAAATCGGTGCAGGCACAGATTCTGGCGCTACTCAAATCGCTTCAGCAACGGTATCAATTAAGCTATCTGTTTATCAGCCACGATTTGCAGGTAGTGAAATCACTGTGCCACCAGCTGATCGTACTGAAACAGGGAGAAGTGATAGAACAAGGGGATTGCCAACGGGTACTCACCGCACCGGCGCAGCCTTATACCCGACAGTTATTGCAACTAGCCGATTAAAAGCCGCAGGAACCTTGAGCATGCAAAAGTTTCTCAGAGACAGTTCTGCCGCGGAGGATTAGAAAGGATAGAGAGCTGTCATTTTTTCTGCGATGGCAACACCGACATTTTTCAAGCGGCACATAGCGGCGCTTTCATCATGACAGTGTACAAACAGGCAAGGCTCCCCTTCCCATTCGACAATAGCAGAATCAACCTGAATTTCTTGCAACGAAAGGTGCAGGCGCTGCATTACCTGCCTGGCGGCGCTACCGTCATGACTCAGTAATTTCAACCCCATCAGGTTGTTCTTTTCATCTATCGTCGCTAGCGGAATCGGTTCAACCTTGACACCGGTAAAGCCTGACAGCCAGCGGTAACTTTGCGGCAGGCGATGAACCACCGAAAGTTGAATATTATTCACGCGTCTTTCCTAGTAAAAAATTAACAATAACTATTACAAAAGCACAACAAAGTCACATGCTAACTAAGTTATAGCCGCTAAAGCGCCATTATGCCTGATTAGAACCTCATCAAAGTGTAAATTTATAACAATACATAAACCTATCACTAACAAGGTTATTTATTTGGCCATTTCTGACGTCTTTCCCGCTTCCCTACACTAACCCAAAAAGCGAGTTTGAGATTTAGATCTCATTTTTTCGTTATATGTATACCTTTCCGCATGTCTTCTCAACCATTTTTCTTGCAAGTCGGTTACCTACTTTTCGTTAATATTTTACAAATAAGGAACACCTCCCCGCCGAAAACCAGGAAGAAAACACCGACATCTCATTGATAAATATATTATTAAGTGAGGATTTAATGCATGGAAAATAATCGCGAAAACCGCATATTCTTCGAAATGTTATTTTCCTTATTTTAACTTATTTCAAGCCAACATTAACAAGTAATCAACATGATAATAAGCGCGCTTACTAATATCACCTTATTTCTGATTGGGTCATTTCAGAAGGTGATTGAATATATAAAATTATCAGTAAAATAAATATTTGGTGCAGAAGAACAAAAAAGGGAAAGCCGAGCGGGGAAAAATCATTGAGGTAAAGTGGGTCATTGCGCTGCCGGCGAAACAACCGGCAGCGTGATAAACCAAATCAGGCCGCCTTTTTGCCCGGACGACTGGCGTACAGATAGAAGAATACTGCCGCAATGATACAGAAAGCCATTGAGCTAACCATTGGCCAGGCACTGCGGGAAGGAGCCAATGACAAAATGGTTCCGACCAACGCACCGATACCAAAACGCAAGGTGCCAGCCAGAGATGAAGCCGTCCCTGCCATGTGCGGGAAATCATCCAGAATGACCGCCATGGCGTTGGATGTAATCATTGCGATACAGCCCACGTAGGCTGCCACGCACAACACCAGCGCCCAGAATCCCAGTCCCAAAGCTGACACGGCCACTAAACCGATGCCCATAACCAACTGCACAAACAGGCCGAAACGGAACATCTTAATGGCTCCGACGCGCCGCACATTTCGGCTATTGATCAACGTCATCAGGAATAGAAAGACAATATTCAGCGCAAAGTAATAACCGAAGTTCTGCGGGGACACACCGTTAAGATCAATGTAAACAAAAGGCCCGGCGCTGAGGAAAGAGAACATACCGGCGAAGGAAAATCCGCTGGCCAGCATATAGCTCAGTACGCGTTTATGACGGAACAGTGAACCAAAGTTGCCAATTGTGGTGCGAAGGTGGAACTTTTGTCGCCGTTCTCGCGGTAGCGTTTCTTTAATAAAGAACGCTACCAGCACCGCACCAACCAGCGCAGCGCCGGCCATACTCCAGAAAATGGCGTGCCAGCTAAACCACACCAGCAAAGCGCCACCAATAATTGGTGCCAATAGCGGCGCGATGGTCATCACCAACACCACAAATGACATCATTCTAGAGAATTCATCTTTCGTGAACATATCTCGCATCAATGCGTTGATCACGACACTGGCCGCAGCGGCGGATAAACCGTGCAGGAAGCGCATATTGACCAGTTGCTCTACCGATTGCGCCATGGCGCAGGCTACGCCTGCCAGAGCAAAAATTACCGTTCCCCACAGGATAACCGGCTTACGGCCAATACTGTCTGCCATCGGGCCATAGAACATTTGACCAATAGCAAACCCGAGCACATAAGCGCTCAGCGTCATTTGTACGCGACCATCCTCCACGCCAAACTCTCTGGCGATAATCGGCATACTGGGCAAGTACATATCGATGGCCAACGGCATCAGCATGGAAAGCAAACCCAGAATTAAGATCAAACCAATATGAGATGTTCGTTTTTCTTGCACGCTTTGCAACTCCTTCAACAGCCGTTCGTTCCAAATAAATTATTCAGATCGAACAGAGCAGTCGTACCACGATGGCGGGGGAAATGGTTCGTTTTGGCAACGCCCGAGACGTTGGGAATCCCTAAAATCAAGGGATTCCCTCTTAGGTTCACACATAATCGCTTTGATAAACGATGGCGCTGTTAACTCAGATGCGGAGCGCCAACGCTGGCAATTTCTTCTTCAGTCAACGGGCGGTATTCGCCGGGTGCCAGATCTTCATCCATCACAATGGCACCAATACGTTCGCGGTGTAACGCGGCTACGCGATTACCTACCGCACCAAACATGCGTTTTACCTGATGGTAACGCCCTTCACTGATCGTTAAACGAACCAATTGCGGCTCTATCACTTCCAGCTGCGCCGGTTTGGTCAAGGTAGCCTCGTTATGCAATTGTACGCCCACGGCAAACTGCTCGGCGGTATCTTCAGCCACCGGATGCTCCAGCGTCACCAGATAGGTTTTCTCGCAGTGGTGCTTTGGTGAGGTAATTCTATGTGACCATTGACCATCGTCAGTCATCAAAACCAAACCGGTGGTGTCGATATCCAAACGCCCCGCCGCATGCAATTTATAGGCCACCGGCTCATCGAGGAAATACAGCACGGTTGGATGATCGGGATCGTCGGTGGAGCAGACATAGCCCTGAGGCTTGTTCAGCATAAAGTAACGCGGCCCCACCTGCTGTTGCAGCAGATTGCCATCAAACATCACTTCCTGTTCTGGCGTCAGCTTCATCGCGCCGGTTTTGACGATTTCGCCGTCCACGGTCACACGTTTTGCCCGTAGCTCGCGCGCAACCAACGCACGGCTAACCCCTAATTGCTGAGATAAAAACTTGTCCAATCGCATTGAATCTACTTTGCCTGTTTGTCTGGTCGTGTTGCTAATCAACACGTTGCCTTGCCACTTTGAGGTGTAGCAACGCTGGAAATTAAATGAAGCAGTAAAAATCGTGTAGGAGGAACATCATTTGCTGCCTATGAGACACATCAGTATAACGGGGGTTGTCCTATCATCCTAGGAACAGTTACACCCGACCGAGAGGTTCTCGCACCTATGGCACCGAAAAGGCATAATAATAGAAAATAATGTCGAGTTTAACCGGATAGATTTCGCTAAAAACCTTAAGGATATGTTGCAAATGACCACCGTTCCGCTTGGGGGAGCCTAAGCAATGGCTTTTACACTCCGCCCCTATCAGCAAGAAGCGGTTGACGCCACTATTGCTCACTTTCGCCGCCACCCGGAACCGGCTCTGATTGTGCTGCCCACCGGCGCGGGTAAAAGTTTGGTCATTGCCGAGCTGGCTAAACTGGCTCGCGGGCGAGTATTGGTTCTGGCCCACGTTAAAGAGCTAGTGGCACAAAACCACGCTAAATATTGTGCTTACGGTCTGGATGCCGATATTTTTGCCGCAGGTTTACAGCAACGACAAAGCGAAGGCAAAGTCGTCTTTGGCAGCGTGCAGTCCGTAGCACGTAATCTCTCACTATTCGATAGTGCCTTTTCCCTGTTAATCATTGATGAATGCCATCGAATCAGCGATGAAGACGACAGCCAATATCAGCAAATCATTCAGCATTTACGGAAAAACAATCCGAAGCTTCGCCTACTGGGTTTGACCGCAACGCCCTATCGTCTGGGCAAAGGCTGGATTTATCAATTCCACTATCACGGCATTACCCGTGGTGATGAAAATAGTTTATTCCGCGATTGCATCTATGAATTGCCCCTGCGCTACATGATCAAAAACGGTTTCCTGGTACCGCCAGAACGGCTGGATATGCCGGTGGTGCAGTATGATTTCAGCCGTCTGACCAGTAATAGCAAGGGTCTGTTTCGCGAGGAAGACCTGGATCGGGAAATCAAACAGCAAAGCCGTATTACGCCGCATATTGTCAGCCAAATCGTCGAATATGGAGCCACTCGCAAAGGCGTGATGATTTTTGCCGCTACGGTAGAGCACGCTAAAGAGGTGTACGGGCTGCTCCCCGCGGGACAGGCGGCATTGATTAGCGCCGTCACCCCCGCCGCCGAACGCGACGCGTTAATTAATGCGTTTAAACAACAAGAATTACGTTATCTGGTGAATGTGGCGGTACTGACTACCGGTTTTGACGCGCCCCACGTGGATTTGATCGCCATTCTGCGCCCAACCGAATCCGTCAGCCTGTATCAGCAAATCGTCGGCCGCGGGTTACGATTATCACCGGGAAAGGAAGACTGCTTGATTCTCGACTACGCCGGTAATCCACACGATCTGTTCACTCCCGAAGTGGGTACCAGTAAACCTCATGGCGACAGCCAGCCGGTACAGGTCTTTTGCCCAGACTGCGGTTTTGCCAATGTATTTTGGGGGAAATGCACTGAATCCGGCGATATTATCGAACACTATGGCCGCCGCTGTCAGGGCTGGTTTGAAGATGATGAAGGCCAGCGCGCTCAATGTGACTATCGTTTCCGGTTTAAAAGCTGTCCACATTGCGGAGCAGAAAATGACATTGCCGCCCGACGCTGTCATCAGTGCCAGGAAGTGCTGGTCGATCCCGATGATATGCTCAAAGCCGCGCTAAGACTGAAAGATGCACTGGTTCTGCGCTGTGGAGGAATGGCGCTGGAATCAGGCAAGGATGCCAAAGGAGAATGGCTGAAAATCACTTATTACGATGAAGACGGCACCAGTACCACCGAACGCTTTCGCCTCACCACGTCCGCACAGCGTATGGCCTTTGAGCAAATATTTCTGCGTCCCCATCAACGCGCGCCGGGAATCCCCTTAAAATGGCAAACGGCGACGGACGTGATCGCCCAGCAGGCGCTACTGCGTCACCCCGATTTTGTCGTTGCCCGGAAACGGGGCCAAGGGTGGCAAATTCGCGAAAAGGTTTTTGATTATCAGGGGCGTTTTCGCCTGGCAAACGCCCTTGGCTAGCGCCTTCCTGCCCTGAGTTATTTGCGGTTTTGTTTGCTGTCTGGTCGATATTTCGCTAGAATGCCGCCCGCTTTACTCTGGGTTCGCCCAAAGTAAGCCGACTATCGAACCTGTTGCTGGGTCGCCTGTAGCAGGGTAAATTTTCTTTTAAGAGAAAACAAAATGATCACTATCAATGCAGAAGTACGTAACGACCAGGGTAAGGGTGCGAGCCGCCGCCTGCGTGCAGCAAATAAATTCCCAGCTATCGTTTACGGTGGCGAGGAAGCAGCGGTTTCTATCGCTCTGGACCATGACACCACTAAAAACATGGAAGTCAAACCAGGTTTTTACAACGAGCCAATCTCTTTGGTTATCGATGGTAAAGAAGTTAAAGTTCAGGTTCAGGCTGTTCAGCGTCACGCTTTCAAACCAAAACTGACTCATATCGATTTCGTTCGCGTTTAATCTGCGATATCGATATTTCGGGACGCCGAAAATGAGAAAGCATCGCTGATGCGATGGGAGATGCCAGTCGGTTTACTCTGACTGGCATTTTTATTAGCTGCTATTTTTATTACCTTCTGCTGCTGGCTATTAATGATTCGATCGAAAACACATACAAAGCCAATTAAAATAGCGTGCTACTCAAGAAATAAATACTACACCACCCGAAAGATCAGCCAATAGGCAATATTTACCTCACTTCTGATTTATTATTTTTACATGCATTAAAGCTTCTCTGCTATAAATAACAGAGAAGCCGGTTTAACAAACTAAATGTCTATTTAAAAAACAATAGCATTAAGTATTTTAATAAAACTGTTACCATCCCATTGATGCAATAGCACCAGTTGCCGCACCAATTGCAGAGCCAATGGCTACACCAATCGGCCCAAACAATGCGCCAGTTGTAGCACCGGCCGCAGTCGCCGTGGTGATAGCAATTGTCATATCCATCGGCTGAGTGGGTACGTTTACTGCGCCTGAAATAAGATTTAACTCAGTAGCTTCAATTGTCTTCATATTTAAATCCTCGGTAATTAAATTAAGTTAAATGAAAATAAACATCACCATGGTGAGCAATAAGACTATGCTTGAGTGAAATAAAAAACAAATTAGAATAAATAAACAATGGCATCCGGAATTACCATAAAGCCACCAATAAAATTATTAACTAATAGGATTTAATGAAAAGTAATAATAAAGATTTAAGCTCACTTAAATTTAACCATAGAAAACAAACAATAAACTCACCTCATGGATATGTAATAAAAAAATAACGCCACCGAGTTTAGAAACCAATGTTAAAGGTTTCCAGACTCCGTGGCGTTACGTCGATAACACTTGAGCAGTGAGCGGCTATTTTAGGATTTGTCGCCGCCGCTCAAACGCCGCTGTAACTGATCGCGTAAATTCGGCGGCGTGCCTTTAATCGTTAACGTATCGGTGGCCGGATCCCAGAAAATACGTTCGCCCAGCAATAATGCATCGAAGTTAATGCTTAAACCACCGCCGCTGCCGGAAAATTTGGTCAGCTGTCGCAAAGTGCTACGATCGGCAGGGAACGTCTCTTCCAGCGCATAACCCTGCTCGGTGGAGAACTCTTTAAAGTCCTTCTCACCCAGTTTAGGCAATTCCTGAGCCAGTTCCTGCAACGCAATTTCTTCGCCGGCCTGCAACTGTTCGTTGCAATAACTATAAGCCTGTTGACGATATGCCTGACGCTCATTTTTATCCAACTGCGCATCGGCGCAATAGTCATCAAGGGCTTGCAGTAAACCGCGGTTTTGCGCCTTGGTGTCCAGGCCTTCGGCGGCAGACAGGAAATCCATAAAGAAGTCAGAAACCTTACGACCAACGCGCCCTTTCAGGAAGGTCAGATAACGGCTGGACTCCGGATTGGTTTCCCATTCGGTCAGATCAATGCGAGCCACAATATCAGCGCGATTGATATCCAGATAATGAGTTGTGCTCAAATCTAGCTGCTCATCAACCCGCATGCTGTTGCAACTGCTTAGCACTGAGATCAATAAATACTCAACCGCCAGATAGCGATACTGACAAAACAACACCACGCCGCCTTCGGCAAAAGGATATTTCGCCAATTCATCCCGCAGACGCACGGTAGCCGCGCGGCTAAAGGCGAGAAAATCTTCGTCTCCTTTACGGCAGCGTTTTAAGGCATCGGCCAACTCGCTTTGCTCATTAAACAAACCATACGCCTTGCTTTTGGCGCTATAAACACGATGCAGTTCCGTCATCATTTCTTCAACTACCGCATTAGTCGGCAGTAAAGAGTCCCGCAACATCACATCCAGGGTCTGTTCGTCACGTTTGATCAATTGATGTAAAGCAATTTGGTCGATATCAAGGCTCATGATAAATACTCCTTTTAGCTAGGGGCGTATTCAAACACCGATGCTCTGATGCCGCAACTCAAAAGCGGCGTGAACGCCGAATCCTCTGCAATTGATTCTTAATGCTATAAAGTAGCGGAAAAGCGCGGCTCTATACGGTAAGATGTGGGACTTTGTCAGGCGTTGAGCACACTTTTTATGCCACAATCATCTCGTTACAGTGACGAACACGTTGAACAGTTGCTTTCTGAACTGGTTCAAGTACTGGAAAAACACCGCACCCCAACCGATCTTTCCTTGATGGTTTTGGGGAATATGGTTACAAATCTGCTCAATACCAGCATTGCCCCAGCGCAACGCAAGGTATTGGCGCGATCTTTCGCCGAGGCTCTTCAGGCTTCGGTACGTGAAGATAAAGCTCATTAATTACTTAATTAAGACTGCTATCTCTATATGGTGACAAATCGTCAGCGCTATCGTGAAAAAGTGTCCCAAATGATCAGTTGGGGGCACTGGTTCGCCTTATTCAATATTCTGTTTAGCCTGGTGCTGGGCAGCCGCTATCTATTTGTTTCCGATTGGCCAGCCTCTTTGGTTGGCCGTACCTATGCCCTGGTCAGTTGGCTAGGGCATTTCAGTTTTATCGTATTCGCTGCCTATCTATTGGTGATTTTCCCACTCACCTTTGTCGTGATGTCGCAGCGGTTACTCAGGTTCCTTTCCGCCGCATTTGCCACTACAGGTCTGACCCTATTACTGGTGGACAGTGAGGTTTTTACCCGTTTCCACTTGCACCTCAATCCGGTGGTGTGGGAGCTGGTGGTTAACCCCGATCAAAGCGAGTTGGCCAGGGACTGGCAGTTAATCTTTGTTTCTGTGCCTATTATCTTTTTGGTTGAGATGCTTTTTGGCACCTGGTGCTGGCAAAAGCTGCGTAGCCTGAACCGGCAAAAGTTCGTTAAACCGCTGGTTGCCGTGTTTATTTCTGCGTTTTTCGCCTCCCACCTGATTTATATCTGGGCGGACGCCAATTTCTATCGGCCAATCACCATGCAGCGTGCAAATCTGCCGCTTTCCTATCCTATGACGGCGCGTAAGTTTCTGGAGAAACACGGCCTGCTGGATCAACAGGAATATCAACGCCGCATTATCGAACAAGGAAATCCCGAAGCCGTTACCGTGGAATATCCGCTCAATACCATTACCTTTAGCGATAAGGGCAGCGGCTATAACCTACTGATGATCGTCGTGGACGGGATTCGCCCTGATAGTTTGAAGCAGGACATGCCAGCGCTGAATGATTTTGCTCAATATAATATTCAGTTCAATCGTCATTACAGCGCGGGAAACCGGAAAGAAACCGGCCTATTTGGTCTGTTTTACGGGATTTCCCCGACGTATTTGGACGGCATTTTGGCCGCCCGTGAACCTTCGGCCTTTATTAATGCCTTGGGTAATCAAGGCTACCAGTTCGGCCTGTTCTCCTCTGACGGCTTCCAGTCGGCGCTCTATCGCCAGGCTCTTTTGTCCGATTTTTCGTTACCGGAGCCAAAACGTCAGAGCGACAGCGCGACAACGCTGGAATGGCAACAATGGTTGAATAATTTATCCAGCCCGGCGCCTTGGTTCTCCTACGTTAACCTGATTGGTTCACAAGAATCGCAGGACCCGGTGGAAGGTGGCAGTCCGACCGCGCCAAATGACTTTATCAGCCATTATCAGGACGGTGCCAAAAACGTCGATCAGCAAATTGCGACTATCATTGATACCTTGAAAACCAAAGGGTTGCTGGATAAAACCGTGGTGGTGATCACCGCGTCTCACGGCGTAGAATTTAATGATAGTGGCAACGGTGATTGGGGGGCTGGCAGCAACTTTAACCGTCACCAATTACAGGTTCCGCTGATTATTCACTGGCCGAGTACTCCAGCACAAAAAGTGAATAAACTGACCAGCCATGAAGATGTGATGACGACGCTGATGCAGCGTTTACTGCATGTACGCACTTCGCCAGAAGATTACTCGCAGGGTGAGGATTTATTTGCCGCTCAGCGGATTCATAATTGGCTTGCTACCGGTGAAAACGGCATGCTGGTTATTACTACGCCAACCCAAACTATTGTGCTCGACAACAGTGGAAATTATCGAACCTTTGACCTGCAAGGCCATGAAGTGAAAGATGAGAAACCGCAGCTGGCGCTGTTATTGCAGGTGCTAACCGACGTAAAACGCTTTATTGCCAACTAGGTGACATTAGCCTAACCGATTAATAATCAAGCGAACGTTACGCCCGACTCTTGCAATATCGGAGAGAAAATGTAGTATAAATTTACTGCGTCGGCATGTAGCGCAGCCTGGTAGCGCACCGTCATGGGGTGTCGGGGGTCGGAGGTTCAAATCCTCTCATGCCGACCAAAGAATCCTTTTAAAACCAACCCATTGTGGTTGGTTTTTTTACGCCTTTCACAAATAACGCCGGTCAATACTGCGGGTAAAATAGCGGTATTCGCTCGCTATCCCTGCAATTTCTCGTCATGGAGAGTCAACCAACCTTCATCAGACATTCTGAATTATACCGTGCCCCTCCCCAGTTAATGATGACTTAATCTCTGGCTGTTCAACCGGCAAAAGATCTGTTTGATCAGACTTAAACATTGGAATGACCGAATCCAGTAACGCGAAATACTCTACCTGCACCTCATCCCCACTATTGATATTGAACGATAAAGTTGCCTAGGCTTAAAGATGGTCGACGATAAAATAGCTTCTGGATACGATCCGCAGGATACAACCAGTAATCGCTAAAATCGTAAAGGTAATGCCCACCGCCACTAGGTGCCCAGTTAGGTTAGTATGGCCGCCAGAATTTGCCCGCCAGCCAAAGAAATTAGCAACCAGACACCGATGTAAATTTCAGATGGCGAGTAGGATAACGCCCCCAACTTCAGGTCAGCATCAATAGACAACCCACGCCACACGTCTAGCCGCTGCATCAGTCATTAGCCAGATTCCCATGATCACCTGTGGATCTGGGATACTCACAATACGCCACAAAAATAACAAACCTTCACAATAGCAGAGCATAGCCGCGCAATATTCAGTTCCGGGCAGGTATGTCTACATTCTGTTCTTCTATTTTCCCTGTGTATAACACTGGCCATAGACGGGTAATAAATAACCGCTACCGAGACGGTAAAATAAAGCAATCTAACAAGTTCGCTGCTATTTTCGCTTTTAGAGCTTCAGTGCAATCAGAACCGAACGTTAACGCGCTGAAAATGAACAAATATTCGCCATGGTGGTGCTAATATACTTTTTAATCTAAGAGAAATAAGTTCTCATTTCCCCACATTCATTAGCAAAACCTTAAAAAGGTATTTTGATAGTCAGAGCTTGAGTGAATACCAGCCAAACATTCGCTTACAGCGCCTCTAAGCCCACATAAGATACTTTCAAGACTTATCCGTTTCGCATTAACCACACTCAGTCAAGGCCAATACGATGCGCTACATCTCATTTTAGAGATAAAGTGATAAAACCACCAATACATGTTCAGGTAGTTATTTACACCGGTTTTAAACCAGACAATGGTTTTTTGAACTTTTATAGAGAAGTAGAGAAAAACAACCTTTTATCCGAAGCCCACATTTATGGAGCTAGAAAAATCTCTATGGCTCCTAAATGTTCCCGTAGTGAATAAGCCCTCTCGGTGGCTACTAAACACACCCCGATTAGCCGTTACTTAACATGCCAGTCAAATAAACTATGAATCTATATTTAGCAGAATTTAGTGCTAAAAAATTTGCCAACTCTTAACATAAATTATTAAACCTTAGATAAACGCGACAAGATAAAGTCGAAAAAATAAATTAAAGTATTGATATGTAAGCACTTTTATCACCGGTGACGTTACGAAGAATCTGGGAGAAGATTGGCAGAAGTTACACGCAGATTTTGCCAAAACTCGCCTACGCGCTTTTCAGCCTCTACAGGAGACTTAGCCAAATAACTTTTTGATGATTGGTTTGCTGATTTTTTCACAACCTCTCGCCAGCGTTAAGCCTACGTAGAACAATTTTTAAGCTAACACTCCCTCATCTGAGGGTTTGCACCCGTATCGGACAGAATCTCGCGCCGACTTCCTCACTTCTACCAGAAGCAATTCAACAGAGCAGAAATGTATAAAAAAAACGCATTTTACCCAAGGTTTATTTGTGTGATGAAAAGAACATGCTACTGCGAGCGATTCGGCATCCGTAACCTTACATTTCAGTCAAATGATGCACTCAGCCTCCGATTCAGGCACTGGTAAACGACTTCTATTCAATAGTGAGTCGCTGACGATTGAAATTACCGAAACCGGTTTCTTTAAGATGGCAAGCTATTGAGGTCATTTTGCGTAGTGCATATTTATCCAATCAAATTATCTGGGCAATCGTGCTGATTATGCAGCAATATTATGGCCGATTCTTCTGATTGGGCTGGATTGCCATCCCTGTAACCTTTGAATTAACGCTCATTAATGTAACTAATTGAATTAATTAAATATGGCGATTGTTTTATATAGATACCTAAGATTAATCTTAGAAAAAGCGAACGATAACCATACTCTCTTTGTGTAAATAATCGGTTGCAATGAAAACGACTCTCATTGAGACAAACATCCTGTAAACTCAAAATCACATAACTCTGTTTACGAATGACATTGGATTAACTCATCCGCCCATACTCATTTTTTTTCCTGTTAAGTTCGGTATTTTGAAGAATATTCAAAATATATGACTAACAACCCACTCCTATCTATTAAATCAACAAGATGATTTATTTAATAGTTTTAGGCAGAAAAGCATGCTATGGAAAATAGAATTGAGATCACATCTTATTCTCAAGTTCCTCCGTTTTTATATCGCTAAGATACGAAATCAATTAATCAGAACGGAGATCTCTGCACGGGGAATTATTCTTTTAAGTTCATTAAATCCACTAAAATCCATTAAGACTTTTTTTGCATGGTGTCTAAATATTCGCCATAAATTCATTCAATCGGAATGAGAAATATTTAATAATAATTCGTTAATAAATAATGCTTATTTGAATTAAGTCAGAATAATCACCTCAATATTTCAAAATGTAACTGTGTGAGACCTCATTGGAACAGCGTTATTTGATAAAAACAGTTTTTTATTCTTAATTTTACTTAAAAAAGATATAAAGTTTTTACATTTTGATCTTTTGTGTAAACCTATGCTCCGTTAATATGACACTGCAAATGTGACGTGATTGTTAAAAATGTTACGTCGTGAGAAAATGGAAACTACCCTACGCAGAGTCATATCAACGTAAGTCGGAGAATAGGTAGTCAAAAAAAATTAATAGTATTTTTATTACAAATACTATTAAGTAGACAAGGCTCCTATTATTTCACTGAGATTAAATGCTGAGAAAATGCCCCTAAATTAGGATGTAAATTAGGGTGATTTATTTAAATGGAGAGACCTTTATGAACACTAAATTACGCGCAACTATTTTACTCGCTAGCGCAGCATTTGCTTCTTTCTCTCATGCTGCAAATGCAGCAGACGGCACCATCAATTTCACCGGTACAGTTATTGCTGAAGCTTGTACCGTTAGCACAGCGAGCGCCAGCCAGACGGTTGCTTTAGGTAATGTCAGCGCCAAGGCTTTCCCAGCGGTCGGTGCCACTGCCATGCCGGCAAAATTCGATATCACCCTGACCTCTTGTCCAGATTCAGTGACAAAGGCCTTGGTAAAGTTTGATGGTCCTTTTGCAGAAAATAATACCAATCTGCTCGCGTTGACCACTGAAACTGGCGTAGCTACTGGGTTGGGTATCGCAATTTATGAAGCAGACGGTACAACTCTGATTCCCATGACGGCTCCTTCCGCGCAAAAAGCCGTGACGAAAGGTGTGAATCCCGTCTTTAGCTACATTGCCAAATATATGTCAACCAATGCCACTGTCACGACCGGCCCAGCTAATGCAGTCACTCAGTTTAGTATTTCCTATAACTAATAGCGCTGCTTTAGTTAGGGTTAATTAAATTTAAAAAATACAAACAAAAGGATCACCCATGTTTCAAGGGCGAGGCAAGGATGCTTATTTTTACATGAAAAATATCTTTACCGGCAGAGAATCTGCTGGGCAGTTAGTTATGAGGAATTCTGATATGTCATGGATACGTTCTTTTATTTCTGTATGTTGCCTGCTAACGATTACCTATCAGGCTCAGGCTGGGATTGTTATAGGTAGCACACGCGTCATATACGATGGCAGTAAAAAAGAGGCTTCTTTATCAGTAACCAACCCGGAAAAGGATCGGCCTTACCTGATTCAATCCTGGATCGATAATCTGGATGCATCAAACACGACTAAGATTCCCTTTATCGTCACTCCACCATTGTTTCGATTGGATGCCGAGCAAGAGAATACGCTGCGTATTGTTCGGGCCGGCGGTAACTTACCGCAAGATCGCGAGTCGGTATTCTGGCTCAGCGTTAAATCTATCCCGGCAACGCATAAAACCGATGAGAATCAGCTACAAATCACGGTTCAATCGCGTATCAAATTATTTTATCGTCCAACCGGGCTGCTGAGAAATCAGGCTGCAAATGCCTATAAATCTCTCCAGTTCAAGCGTAAAGGTAATCAATTGGAAGTGGTTAATCCCACGCCCTATTACGTTTCGTTCTATGAACTTAACGTTGGGAAATCAGAGATAAAAGAAGCGGATATGATCGCTCCGAAAAGCAGCCGCAGCTGGCCGTTACCTTCAGGCGCATCAGGGCAGATAAGCTGGCAGGCGATTACCGATTACGGTGGCATTTCAGCCAAAGAGACCGTTTCTCTCTAATTCGCAAAACCTAATCCTGACTGAAATGACATCTTGCCCATCCATACCGGGTAAGGGGTATCCGTACGCTTTTTTCGGCCCCAAATGGAGGAATTTTGTTATGGAAAAACATTGCAAGCCAGCGGGACTCACCCGGCATATCCTTTGGACTCTAGTCTCTGTCGCGTCTGCTGCACCGATAGTCAACGTTTCGGCAGCAGACTATTTCAATCCTTATGCGCTTGAATTGAAAGAAGGTACACCTCAGAACGTCAGTCTGGGTCAGTTTTCTACCACCGGTTCGCAAATTCCCGGAACCTATCGGGTGGATATTTACCTAAACGACAGCAAAGTCGATGAACGCTCGGTGACCTTTGTGGATCGTAACGGCAAGCTTCTGCCGGAATTAACCACAAAAGAATTGGCTGCGATGGGTGTCAATATTGAGGCTTTTTCATCACTTAAAACGTTACCGCCGACCCAAGCATTCAGCAATTTAGATCAACATATTCCCGAAGCGTTCACTCGTTTCAACTTTAACCGCCAGCGGTTGGATATCAGCATTCCACAAGCGGCGCTTAATAATGAAGCGCGCGATGCCATTGACCCAAAGTTATGGAATCAGGGGATTCCCGCCGCGCTGGTTAACTACAGCTTTACCGGTTCTAACACCTGGGATTCGCGTAGTGAAGGGACTAACAGTAACTATTATCTTAACTTGCGTAGCGGAGCCAATTTAGGTGCCTGGCGGTTACGTAACTACTCCACCTACACCGATAATAATAAGAGTGGGCGTGAGTGGAAGAACATTAATACCTACGTACAACGGGATATTCAGCCGCTGAAAGGCGCACTGACCCTGGGTGACAGTTCGACGCCCGGCGAAGTATTTGATAGCGTTCAATTTCGCGGAGTCCAGTTAGCCTCCGATACCAATATGCTGCCAGATAGCCGCCGCGGTTTTGCCCCGGTAGTCCGCGGTATCGCACAGAGTAACGCTCAGGTCATCATTCGACAAAACGGCTATATCATCTACCAAACCTATGTTCCTCCCGGAAGTTTTGCCATTACCGACCTCTACCCAACCTCATCCAGCGGTGGGTTGGACGTCACTATTCGGGAAGCGGATGGTACTGAGCGTAGCTTTGTGCAGCCTTTCTCCGCCGTGCCTATTATGCAGCGCGAAGGCCAGTTGAAATATGCCGTTACGGCAGGGAAATATCGCACTACCACCCCTTTTGCGGCAACGCCGAACTTTGCCCAGTCAACCCTGATTTACGGGTTGCCCGCAGACACCACTTTGTACGGGGGAGTATTGGCTGCAGAGAAATACACGTCCGGCGTGCTCGGAGTCGGTCATGGGTTCGGCGATATAGGATCGATATCTCTCGATGCCACTCAGGCTAATACTTCTCATAGAGGAGGAAAAAAAACCCAGGGGCAGTCTTATCGGTTCCAGTATTCCAAAGATATTAGTACCACTAATACCAATTTTACTTTGGCGGGTTATCGCTATTCCACTGAAGGTTTTTATACCTTAAGTGAAGCTAATGAATATCGGGAAAATGTCAACGGCTGGCGCCCAAACTACAATAAACGCAGCAAAATACAGCTCAACCTTAATCAGTCTATGGGCGGATACGGTCATCTTTATATCTCTGGGTATCAGCAGGATTATTGGTGGCAATCTGGTTATGAACGCAATATCAGCACCGGTTATAACCTGAATCATAGAGGCATTAACTACAGTCTGTCATATAGCCACACCCAGACACCGGGCGTAGGTAATAGCGACAGTGTGTTAGCTTTCAGCGTGCAGGTTCCTCTCGATCGTTGGTTAGCTAACAGCTGGTCTACCTACAACGTCAACCACAGCAAATCCGGGCGTACCACCCAGCAGCTCGGTTTGAGCGGCACCGCGCTGGCGGACAACAACCTGAATTACAACATTCAGCAGAATTATACTAATCAGGGCAACGGTGCCAGCGGCAACCTTAACGCCAACTATCGCGGCACCTATGGCGAAATCGGCTCTGGTTACAGCTATGACAACGATTCCCGCCGCCTGAACTATAACCTGCGCGGAGGCGTGGTTGCGCATCCATTCGGTGTCACTTTCTCGCAATCCCAAGGTGAGACACTGGCATTGGTTAAAGCGCCGGGAGCCAGCGGAGTGAAGGTGCAAAATAGCAGCGGCGTCTATACCGACTGGCGAGGGTACGCGGTCGTTCCTTATGTCAGTACTTATCGTAAAAACCGAATTGCGCTGGACACCCAAACCTTGGGCGAAAACATTGATATTGATACCAGTGTCAAAACCGTGGTGCCGACCAAAGGTGCCGTTGTACTGGCTGATTTCAAAACCCGCGTGGGAAAACGAGCGTTAATCAAACTGAACTTCGATGGAAAAACCATTCCGTTCGGCGCCAACGCATCGCTAAAACATAATGACGACCTATCAATCAATAGCGGAATTGTCGCCAATAATGCGGAGGTTTATTTGAGCGGTATCCCTGATAAGGGAAGTTTACTGGTGGAATGGGACAGCAACGGCACACCGCAGAAGTGCGTGGCGGACTACATCCTACCAGAAACTTCTGACGATAACGGTTCATCGGTACTGACCCTACAGGCCAGCTGTAAAGCGGTAATGACATAGCTAAGTAAAGGACGGTCAAACGTATGCGGCCGCCATTTTGAGGCAAGGAGCAAGGATGAGGGCTCGGAGATTACCGCGCTATTTAGGCTATATCACCTTATTTTTCATGTTGATGATGTGGGAAATGCGGGAGGGAGCGGCCGGATGTCGTTCTTTCCTCACTCACGCCCCGATTCTGGTTTTTCCCAAACCGGTATACGTGGATAAAAGTGCGCCCATAGGCAGCCTGCTGGCTCAAGGGCAAACCCATATTGCGGCGCGTATTATGGATAATTCGTATGCGGGTTCAGCGGGAGATTTTGTTATCACTATCAATCCGCTAACTCAGTTTACCGGGCTTAAATATCGCGGAATCAGTGTATTTAAAACCAATCTGGAGGGCGTTGGCGTGGCCTATACCGTGACGCCAACAAAAGGTGGCGCCGAAACGCGGCAAATAACCCATAACAGTAAAAACCTGAGGGGCGATGCCATATCCTCAAATCTTGATTATTACCTGGTTAAGTACGGGCCAATTTCGGGGGGAAAGCTATTACGCCATAAAATATTCAACATCGGTTATTCCTGCTTCGCCAGCGGGGGAAACGGCCTTTACGACTGGAATGGGTTGATGTACGGGGCTTCAGTTCGAGTACGAGCCTGTGGCGTTCAGAAGGCAAAGCTACATATTCCTTTGGAACGGGTAAAAATAAGCGCCTTTTCCGGCCTGAATAGCACTGCAAATGAAGTGGCGTTTTCAATCCCACTCAACTGTACCGCCACGGACAAAATCAAAATAGCGATCGGCGGCGCTGGCATTGAAGGTTCGCCTGACCTGCTGGCATTAGATAGCGGCAATGGTACGGCGCAAGGAATAGGCATTCAACTGTTATACCGCGGGCAACCTATCACGTTAGGGGACCTGTTTAGCGGTATTTCATTCTCGGAAACAGGCTGCGCGCAGATTCTACTGTCCGCCCGTTATTACCAGAAAGAAGAGTTTATCAACGCAGGTCGAGCCAGCAGCACGGCCAATATTACGCTGAATTACAGGTAGCAGATGATTGGTCAATCACTACGAGAGAATTACTGATATAAAGTTCATATTTTTCAGATAGATATTGTCATTTCGGGAAATTGAGGACAGGAGCAACACAGCATGATAGATAAAAGATGATAGATAAAAGCGATTTTTTCATCACTCGGAACACTATTTCTCATCCGGCGATCTTCGCTTTTCTCTAAATAAGGGTGATTCAACAGGCTCTAACTTATTAAATTATATAATTTAATAAAATATTCAGCCTAAAAACCGAAGTATTGGCCGTTTTAAACAAGGAATATTTATGGAATTACGTTTTGCTACTACACAGAAAAAATACAGGAACTATAGCGCCGCCCTATGGGCCGGTTTTTTAGGCGGGAATATTGCCAGTTTCGTCAAATGGGGAGCGGAGATCCCTTTTCCCCCAAGGACAGCGGACAGAGCCATTCCGCCGGCGGAGATGCTGCAAGATTTGGGTTTCAAGGTCAACGATATGATCTATCAATATTCAGGCCATATTATTAACTGGGGCGTGGCGGGCGTTCATCAGCTATTTTCCATCTTGTTTGCCCTGTTCTATTGCTTAGTGGCTGAAATATTCCCGACGATCAAACTCTGGCAGGGCGCGGCTTTTGCCATTCTGGTCACTTTAGGTTTCCACGGCGTGCTGTTACCACTTTTCGGCTGGGGCCCACCGCTGTGGCACCTGCCTTTTGAAGAGCTTTTATCCGAAACGTTCGGTCACGTGGTGTGGATGTGGACTATCGAAATATTCAGAAGAGATATTCGTAACCGTATTACTCATCAGCCCGATCCAGAGTTTCAGCCGCAGCGAAAAATAAGCCGCCATTATTGATATTTAAATCCGGAATATACGCGACTGGATAAGCTGGCTAAAATCCGGCCAAAAAAACTAATTGATTGAAATTTATAATATTTATTGGCCACAATGGAGAGATAACGGGGAAGGTTAAGTGGAAAAGAAAACGCTAACCACTATTCCCCCGTTATCTTAATGAGGGAAACTCTCTCATGGAGCAGGAGAAATTTATGCTGAATAGATTGAAAATGTTGTCCATAAGACAAAAAGGGATTTATCTCATTCTTCTGCTGACGTTGGTTTTCACACCCAAAAGTTATGCCGAAGCTGAATGCTGGGCGGTGTGGGATATCTACCCCAGTACCAGCCAGGGACCCGTTACCGTTCCAATGAATGCCCCGATAGGCTCATTACTTGCCTCTGGCGTTTATAGCTATGCGGTAAAAGTAGTAAAAAACAACTCGTTCGGCGCACCGGGGAACTTCGTTCTTCAACCACGAACATCCACTAAATGGACGGGCATCTATTACGATTCAATGCCAGTGTATAAAACTTCAAAGGAAGGCGTCGGCATCGCGTACAGAACCGACGGTAGAGACGGATTGCTAGATGTTTACGCACCACAGTACACCTATGAAGGCTATTTGATGCGCACCAATCTGGAATATTTCCTGGTGAAATATGCCGATATAACCTCTGGCACGTTGCCGGCATATAACCCGGTCAGTGTGAGTTACACCTGTCTGGGTATCACAAATGGCAAGGGTTTAGGTCAAATATCCTTCCCAGCGGTAGATATTCAGGTCAACGGCTGTAACACCACCACGCCGTCCATTCAGGTTCCTATGGGTACCGTCAATAGTCATTCTTTCTCCGGCCCCGGCAGCTATGGCCGCTCCGTCCCATTTACCATCGGGCTGGACTGCCAAGTTGACACCAAAGTTTCACTCACTCTGGGGACTTCCGGCAGTAGCGACAATGTATTGCCGTTAAACGGCAATACAGGAGAACAGGTGGCTAGCGGTCTGGGAATTCAGATCCTGTATGATGGCAATCCCCTTCCGCTGGGCGCGCCCACGAATTTACTCGATAGCACCACGGTTGGAGCTAATGAAATCCCGATGACTGCTCGTTATTACCAAACCGGGGTCAAAATCACGCCGGGGGCGGCCAATAGCGTAGCGAGTTTTACCCTGACATATCGCTAGGTTCAGTCTTACATACTGTCCTAAATTCCTGGCAGCAGAAAAAACCGGCTTGGTGTCAACGCGCCAATACTGTATATTAACCCAGTTGTTTTTGAATGGGTTATCCTGACATTTTTAGGGGAAGATATGCGTATTGAATTGATTTATGACAAAAGAAACGTCGGCGGTCTGACCAACGCCACTGATTTGATCAAAGAAGAGTTGACCAAACGTGTGCATCGGATTCATCCAGAGGCTGACGTCCACGTTAAGGCCATGCAGGCCAACGGTCTCAACGTATCGGGCGTGACCAAGTTGGAAAAATCTGCTCTGAACAGATTGATCGAAGAGATGTTTGAAGAAGCGGACGAATGGCTGACTATGGAAAGCTAATCTCCGTCGATCTGCATCTATCCGGAGATAGACATGTATCGAACGGTCGAAATTCTTCTATATAAATTACAGCCCGATAGCGGCAATATATTCCATCGGGTTATGCAGGATATTAGTATTCCACTGCATCAGAAAGCCGGTATGGACGTAGTGGCTTATGGCAAAGGCGTAGAACTGGAAGACAGTTATTATCTGATTCGCTCATACGCCAATCTCGCAGAGCTTGAGCGCAAACAGGCACAGTTCTACCGCAGCGAGGCGTGGCAAACCGGGCCACGCAACGTCATTGTAAGCCGTATTATTAGCAGTCATAGAACAGTAGTCTATCTTGAGCCTAAGGCTATTCGAGCGCTACGAGGGCTGAATACCGGTACCTAGCCGTGTACGCTATCAGCCAGTTTTATTACTTTACGTTTAATTACTCTGTGTTTAATTGCGTTACATTTATTACTGCGAATGTATTGCTGCGAATGTTATCGCCGTTAACTCGCGAAAAATAATTAGCCCAACTTATTTAAGGAAGAATATGAAACTAGCAGGAAATATTTTATTACACGCCGGTCTGCTAATAACGTTATTTTCCTATGCTGCCACTGGCGCTGTACCGCAAAACTTTCTGTATACCGGTTCAGACGATTTAACGACTATTTCCTCTCTGATTCAGCGGCCTGATATTGGCGGAGTACAAATTGTCTATAATTGGAAGGCGCTAGAAACCGACAAAGATCAGTATGATTTTTCACAGATCGAGCGTGACCTTGCCTACCTTAATAGTTTAAATAAGAAACTTTTTATTCAAATTCAGGATCGTTTCTTTGAGCCTCAAGCTAAAAACGTTCCTGCCTATCTAATGAAAGATCCGCGCTATAACGGCGGTATCGTACCGCAATATGATAATCCCGGCGAAAATAAGCCTGCGGGTTCAGGTTGGGTAACCCAGCAGTGGAATCCGGCGGTACAACAACGCTATCAAAAACTACTGGCGGCATTAGCTACAAAATTCGACGGCCGGGTATTTGGCGTCAATCTGCCAGAAACCGCCATTGACCCCGATATTAAAAGGGATAAATCCGGCTTTAGCTGCGATAAATACTTTGCCGCAGAGATGGAGAATATGGCCTTTGCCCGTAAAGTCTTCTCTAAATCTCATGTGGTGCAATACGTCAATTTTTGGCCTTGTGAATGGAATAATGATCATCAATACATGTCACGCCTGTTTGAATTCGCTGCGAAAAACAAGGTGGGGCTGGGCGGGCCAGATATCGTACCAAATAAAAAAGCGCAGATGAAAAATGCCTATCCGTTCTTTAATCAATACAAAGGCAAGCTTAGTCTGGTTGGAATGGCCGTCCAGGAACCCACCCTCACCTACACCAATGCTAAAACCGGCAAACCCTTTACCAAAGCTGAGTTTACCGATTATGCAGAGAACTATTTAGGTGCGAATGTAATTTTCTGGAGTACTGCTTCACCCTGGTTATCTGAAGGAACCACAGCGCGCTAAGCCATTGGCTATGACCTCAATGAGTTAGGCTATTAACGGGATACGGCCGCCAATTTTAATCGGTTTAAAGTGGTCTTTATCACAATCAGCGGCAGCCAGCGCCAACGCTAACTGTTCCGGCGGTTCATCTAAGGATTCGTCGGCTAACTCAAAAACGCCCCAGTGAATTGGAATGGTAACAGGTTCGTTTAATTGCTGGTAAAGCTGAACCGACTGCTGCGGATCCATATGCTGCGCCAGCATAAACCATCTCGGCGCATAGGCTCCAATCGGTAAAGCCGCATAGTTAAAAGGACCAAGCCGTTCACCAATTTCAACCAACTGCGGGCAATAGCCGGTATCACCAGAAAAGTAAAAATTAATCCCCTGCTGTTTCACTACCCAGCCAGACCATAACGAATGGTTGCGATCCCAAGGCGTGCGCATACTCCAGTGGCGAGCCGGAACACAATGAAACTCGGTATCGGCGATTTGATAACTTTCCCACCAATCCAATTCATGAATAATTTTGGCACCGTGATTCAGCAACCAAGGTTTTAAACCTAGAGGAACCATAAAACTGACCTGCGGAGAATGTCTTAATAACTGGGCGACAGTTCTGGCATCCAGATGATCGTAATGATTATGCGAAATTACAATCACATCAATATTCGGTAATCCTTCAACCTTGGTCGGGACTGGCGTTTTACGATGTGGGCCATAGAAATGCAGTGGGGAGGCTCTCGATGACAGCACTGGATCAAACAGCACTGTCCGCCCACCGATACGCAATAAGACACAGGCATGACCTAACCACCACGCAGCATCATCTTCACCACTAAACTCGGCCTGTTGCCACCATTGGGCAATAAACGCCGGATACCCCTGTGACGGCGGCTTAGGCAATGATTGACGTTTCCGTTCTTCGCGCCAACGCTTGAGATCCCGCGAATGATGGGCCACCGGCTCCAGATTCTGAAACCCGAATTCGGTGTGATGCGGCTTGCTGGCATCGTAATACGGATTTTTTCTGGCCATGTCTTTCCTCAAATGTGGCTTACAGCCTCATAGGCAGCGTCAGCTAACGTTATTTCTACCCGCTCCAACCATCGGTTGGCTAATTGGAACCTGACTAAAAATCACGATCCAATTTCTCAAAATTACCGCGTTCATCACCGTATTGCGGCGAAAAAATAGCCATCACTCATTAGCCTGTACTTTTCTAACGCCGCGTTGGGCACATCGATATGATGTCACCCATGTTTTTCATGCCTATAGCCTAGGTTGACTTTTATCAGGTTACTCGTCTCTTTCAAACTCAAAACACTGTTTCGTGATCCTTGACTCATTTTTGACCAAAGTAAACTCATATAAAAGAAACAATAAAACACTATAAATAAAATATTGTTTTATTTTTTTCGACGATAAGAATGAACAGACAAATTTCAGCGCGGCATACCTTGGCTTACGGCAGTGCCAACCTCTTAGGCAGCGGCGCATTGGCTATAAGCGGCGCTTGGTTGATGTATTTCTATAGCATATTCTGTGGGTTAACGGTGGTCGAAGCAGCGACGATTTTCTCCATCGCCAGCATTCTGGATGCCATTAGTAACCCAGTTATGGGCTACATCACGGATAATTTCTATAACACTCGTCTGGGTCGTCTATTTGGCCGCCGTCGCTTTTTTATCCTGCTCGGTATCCCGCTAGTATTGGTTTATCCCTTATTGTGGATGAGCGGTTTTGGTTTCTGGTATTACCTGCTGACCTACGCGCTGTTCGAGCTTATCTATACCTCAATTATGGTGCCTTATGAAACGCTGGCTACCGAAATGACGACAGATTTTGCCAAACGATCCAAACTCACTGGTTCTAAAGCAATTTTTGGCAAAGTGGCCAACTTTCTGTCGGCTTTTATCCCCGGCCAGTTTATTGCTATCTACGGGAAAGATTCGCCAACGCCGTTTCTTTATACCGGTATCGCCTACGGTTTGATTATGTGTAGTGCAATGATCCCGCTGTATTCTTCTTCCTGGGAACGACCGGCCAGTGAAGTTCTTAGAGAAACCACCAATAGCTTGGGACAAGCGCTGAAAAAACTCTGCGTTGATATGGCGTCCACTGTCCATCTGCGCATTTTCCGCAAGCATTTAGGAATGTATCTGTTTGGCTTCGGTGCAGAATGGTTATTCGCTTCAGCATTTACCTACTTTATTATTTTTGGTCTGGGGCAAGATGCCACACTGGTTTCTCAACTCAACAGTTTCAGTTCGATTATGCAACTGATATCAACCGCCATATTTATCGGTGTTTGCGTCAAAATCGGCTTTGCCCGCCCTTTCCGTATCGCATTACGGGTTGTGATTGTTAGCGTAATCGCCTACGCCGCGCTGTATTTTACCGGTTGGTCCGAAACCACCACGGTGGTTGTATTGTTCGCCATTACCGCCGTATTCGCCCTGAGTACCGGTGGCATTTACTACATTCCGTGGACGGTTTATACCTTTTTAGCCGACGTAGATGCAGTGCTGACCGGACGCCGCCGCGAGGGGATTTACGCCGGTGCCATGACTTTTGCCGGCAAGATGGTGCGTTCGGTGATTGTGTTTTCCATGGGCTGGAGGCTCAGCAGTTTCGGCTTTGTTTCCGGCCAATCAGAACAACCAGAAATCGCGGTTCAGGCCATTGTTGGGGTATTTGCTGTTGGAGTGATTGCGCTAGCGTTGGTCGCCATTTTTTATACCACGCAAATGAAATTAGACAGGAAAAAACCACGCTATCTTGTTAGAAGAGATTGCCCGCATCAAAGCCGGTGGCGCTATAGCCGATATTCCTCCCCACGCTCGCGCGGTGGCTGAAGAGCTTACCGGTTGGCAATATGAGCAATGCTGGGGGAATAATCCGTTGGGTGTTAAAGAAACGGCCGCAATATTAATTAAACCGATAGCGGAAAGCCAATGACACAAGGATAACCGTCGCTGATTAAGGGCGGTGACTTTCATCCTAAAGAATGAGGGGCTTACGAACCCGTTAGCCATACCGGCCTCTTGTCGAAATCAGGTGCGGCCATTGATGCCACCACAGGCGGGAACCATGGTCATTCAGCAATACGGTATATTCTTCCGGCCTAACCGGCTGTAGTACAAAGTTTCCTCCTTGATAACGCCCTTCCCTTCGTTGAAGTAAATTCTGCGGGTAAACACCAGCGCGCTCATGGTGCGAATAAAATCCGATACCGTTTTCAGAACTGAACACAGGCCTTTAAAATTTTATTTATTTAATATCAACATGTTGTGTTGATTTGCAGTAAAAAAAGCTCGGGTGACATGGCCATTGCCGACTTTCTATATATTCAACCACGATAAATATATTGCGCTACTGCACCTTTCTTCATTTTCTTCTGACAATAACTGACTAATATAGCAGGGTGAATTTCCCTTCTGCTTTTGAAAATGGATAAAAACAGTTGAAAGCTTTCTCTACTTCCTTACTGGTGGCGGCTCTGTTCACTCTGCCGGTACACAGTTATGCACAAACGGAACGTTTAACGGCACAAGTTGTGGATCAACACGCCGAGCATATTTTTTATAACAGTGGCGCAATGGGAATGGCGCTGGTGGTGATAGATAACAATCAGGTGGTCAATCGTAGTTTTGGCGAAACCCGACCGGGCAATAACATCCGCCCACGTCAGGACTCACTGATCCGTATTGCTTCTATTACAAAATTAATGACTAGCGAAATCATGGTGAAACTGGCTGAAGAAGGGAAACTGAAGCTCACCGATCCGCTAAAAAAATATGCCCCAAAAGGCACCTATGTCCCCGGCTATAACGCTAAACAGCCGGTCACCTTGTTGAGCTTAGCTAGCCACACCAGTGGATTTCCTCGTGAACAGCCCGGTGGCCCGCAAAAAAGGCCGGTATTTACCTGGCCGACTAAGAGCGACCGTTGGCAATGGCTGAAAACCGCCAAAGTTACGGTACCGCCGGGTGTCCGGGCGGCTTATTCAAATCTGGCCTATGACCTGCTGGCGGATGCGCTTTCTAAAGCGGCTGGAAAACCTTACACCACGCTGCTGCGAGAAAAAATCACCGGCCCGCTGGGTATGAAAAATACCACCCTGACGCCGACGGCTGAACAATGCGCTCGACTGATGGTTGGCGTTGGTGGAAGTGCCTGTCGTAATACTACGGCGGCGGCAGGCAGCGGCGGAATTTACTCCACTCCAGAAGATATGCAACGCTGGATGCAGCAGTTCCTGTCTACGCAAAACAGTCCAAGAAAAGCCACGGCGAAACGTGAACAAAAGATGTATTTCCAGCGGCATGAGCTGGTTTCATTAAAAGGAATGGACGTACCGGGTCAGGCTGATGCCTTGGGTTTAGGCTGGGTGTATATGGCTCCGAGAAATGGCTTGCCGGGAATTATTCAAAAAACCGGCGGCGGCGGCGGTTTTATTACCTATATGGCGATGATTCCTGAAAAAAACATCGGTGTTTTCGTCGTGGTAACGCGCACACAGCTGACCAAATTCACCAATATGAGTGATGGTGTGAACCAGCTGGTAGCCGATTTAGCCAGCAATGGTCGCTAAAATCACGATCCAATCATTATCGGATCAATAACTCGTAGGCATAAGGGCATCTCACCGATGCCCTTTTTACTCATTAGCAAAAATCCATCAATGATCGGACTGCTTCATATCTGCGAGGACAGCATCGCTAAAACGGCTGCTCGCGGCTTCAGTTTCTTATGATCAGTTTTTTATGATTAATTTGTTATGTTTAGTTTCTTTATACAGCGTTCAACAACGAGCAATGCTTTCGTTTCATTTCTCAGGGCAATCCTACCGGATATTCATCGGTTGCCAGGCGACTGTAAATTTTCAGGCTAATAAACCTGCCATCTTTGATTTCGCACTCCCGCCGCGTGCCTTCATGATGAAAGCCACATTTTTCCAATAGTCGCCAACTGGCGCGGTTTTCCGGCTCGACCACGGCTTCAATACGATGAATCCCCATTTCTGTAAAGGCATGGCTGGAAATGATATTGACGCACTCGCGAGTCAATCCCTGCCCCCAGTATTCTGGCAGTAGCCAATAGCCCAGTTCCAGCGAGCGAACGTCGTGATTCCATTGATTAAACCCGCAGGCTCCGATAATTTCCCGATCGTTTCCGGCAATGCAAATGCCCCACCAGATACCGCTCTGCTGCGCATAGATATTACTAAACCAATCCATCTGAATCTGCGTGGCGGCCAGAGAGGAATAAGCCACGCCGTAGTGGGTAATTACCGCCGGATCAGACAGTGCGGCAAAAACCTGTTTAATATCCGTAGGGCGAATTTTTCGCAATCGACAACGCTGAGTCTTTAACGGGGGAAACATAGGTGATTCCGCATAATGCCCACGATAGGCGATGGCTCAGTATAAAGACTTTCCGAGATTAGCTCGATAGAGCCGAAGGTTGGCAAAGGTCAGGAGGTGAATTTTGGGCGAAAAAAAAGACATCCGAAGATGTCTTTTTTCTTACTGCTGGTGCCGGCACCAAGAGTCGAACTCGGGACCTACTGATTACAAGTCAGTTGCTCTACCAACTGAGCTATGCCGGCGAATTTGGCGGAAGGATAGAGATTCGAACTCTAGGACCTGTTACAGTCGACGGTTTTCAAGACCGCTGCCTTAAACCACTCAGCCATCCTTCCAATGGGCGGCATTATCATCTTAGCGCGATGATATGTCTAGTGTTTCATTTAAAAAAAATGGGAATTTAATTCGTTTGGTCAAACTTCGTTCTGAATCTGATTAAAAAAAGTCAGATTGAACAAAATTAATTCTGTTTTTGTGACTGAACCCGTTGCTGTTGCAGCGCTTCACTCTTTTACTTATTCCATCTTGTTCAAAACCGGACTAAATCTTAGCGGGAACGATAAAAATGCGCTGAAGAACCCGTTTATCCCCAAATTTTCGCCTACAGCCCCAACGCATGTCCTCAACCAATCCGACTCACCGAGCGCGTATGTAAAAAACGCGGCCATTTGGCCGCGTTCTGCATCAGATCTTGCCCAGAACCATCGGGATTAGAACTGGTAAACCAAACCAACCGCGACGACATCATCAGTGTTGATACCGGCATTTTTGGTGAAGGCAGTGTCATCCAACAGGTTGATTTTGTAATCAACGTAGGTAGACATGTTTTTGTTGAAGAAGTAGGTCGCGCCGACGTCAACATACTTAACCAAATCCTGGTCGCCGTAGTTACCCATGTCTTTACCTTTGGATTGCAGGTAAGCCAAGGAAGGACGCAGACCAAAATCAAATTGATACTGAGCCACTAACTCAATGTTTTGCGCTTTGTTAGCGAAGCCGTAAGCCGCGTCAGCGCTGGTGTTTTTGAAATCACCAAAACGAGTCAAGTTGTAAGTTTGGGTGTAGTTTGCCGCCAGATAAACGTTATTCGCGTCATATTTCAGGCCACCGGTATAGGCATCCGCACGGTCGCCGTGACCATAGATACCTGGAGCGTTCTGGTCGTCAGTCCGTTTCGAACTAGCGAACGCCGCAGATGCGCTTACGCCCCAGCCCAGATCGTAGGACACGGACATACCGTAGCCGTCGCCATTTTGACCCTGAACATCACGGCCATTATTGGTTTCGGTGCCACTGCCGTTTTTGCCTTGATACTGCATAGCGAAGTTCAGGCCATCAACCAAACCGAAGAAATTGTTGTTACGGTAGGTTAGGATGCCGTTGCCACGCTGAGACAGGAAGTTATCCGGGCCGTAAGTGTCGCCACCGAATTCTGGCAGTACGTCAGTCCAGGAAGTGACGTCATAAACCACGCCGTAGTTACGGCCATAATCCAGTGAACCGAAGTCAGCGAACTTCAAACCGGCAAAGCCGACACGAGTGAAGTTTTTGTTATCTTCACTTTCAGCTTTGTTCAGGTTTGCCTGATATTCCCACTGGCCGTAACCAGTCAGTTGATCGCTAATTTGGGTTTCGCCTTTCAGGCCAAAACGCATGTAAGACTGATCGCCATCCACACCGTTGTTATCAGAAAAATAATGAAGGCCATCAATTTTTCCGTACAGATCCAGTTTATTACCGTCTTTGTTGTAAATTTCAGCTGCGCCTGCGGTACCCGCTACTAATAATGCTGGAACCAGCAGAGAAAGAACTCGAAGTTTCATCGTTATTATCCTCGGTAATTATGTCTTATTATCGCCACTGCTCTGACGAGCAATTTATCCCAATTGGGTATTGCTATTGTGGTAATAAGAATAATATTAATCTATACAGAAAATGCTACTAAATAGCCGAACATGTTTCAATACAGCAACTAAGGGTTTCATAATGTAAATACGAGCGAACTTTCACAGAACTATAAAATACATTATTTATAGCACAAAAAATCAAGATAAAATAAAAAATACATTAAAATCAAAGAATTAACTGTAGTTCATTTTTAGCACTAATTGATAAGAAACACCGTAAGCCATCACGATATAATAATTCCGCTATCATCATTATTTTTGCTATTACCCACATTTCGGATTAAAGCATCTCTATAAATACGTTTATTTAACGGCCGATCTCTTGATCGGCTTTTTTATTTATCACAATTAAGGAGAGATTGAGGATATTTGTTTCTGCTGTTTGCTAAATAGTTACACGTGATAATTATTGAGATGTATAGTTTCATTAATTTATTTCAGCACGTAAAGCTCAGATTACCGAGTGAATTCCCCGCCTAACAAACGAAATAAAATCCTTCAACAAGAAAGGGTTTGGGGGTTTATTTTGAGCGTAGACTGAGGATTCTCAGTAAATAATTAGCGTTCCCGCAGAGACTCCTTCACTTTATTAAGCGGTTTTATCAAGTAATCCATCACCGATTTTTGCCCGGTTTTTATTTCTACGCTAGCAACCATTCCTGGTAATATCGGGAAAGCTTTACCGGCTTTATTGGTTAACTCTGCCCTGTCGGTGCGTACATACACGCGATAGTAAAACTGATCGCGCCGCACTTCGTCCTGTAATGTGTCTGGCGATACAGACTCTACCTCTCCGGTAAGATTTCCATAAATTGATGAATCGTAAGCAGTAATTTTTACCGTGGCCGGTAATCCGGGGCGAATATAGGCGATATCACGCGGGTTGATTCGCGTTTCAATTAAGAGCTGTTCTTCTATAGGAACGATTTCCATCAGCTTACCGCCGGGTTGTAACACGCCGCCCACAGTGGAAACCTGAATATCTTTTACTATGCCGCGCACCGGCGATATCAAGGTGGTGCGCGTCAGCTGATCTTCTTTGCCGGCAACCACCTGAAGCTGGGCATCCAGATCGGCATTGTTTTTCACCTGCTCTTCACGCGCCCTGACCGCATATTGGTTGCGAGCATCATCGATTTTGCCGCGGATCTCACTCACTTGCCGCCGTAGTCGGATCACCTCAACCTGGCTGGCCGCACCTTTCGCAACCAGAGGCTCCGTCATTTGCAGCTCTTGCTGAACCAGTTTGAGAGACTGCTGAAGGTTGCTGACAGTTTCCATCATATTTTGTCGCCGTGAGAGGTAAAGCTGCATTTCTCGCGCTGCTAAAGCCGGTTCTTTTAAGGTTTTGGCGCTGAAAACCAGTTTCTCTCCTGTCAGCTCCGCCCGTAAACGCTCTGAAGAAGCACGCAAAGCCGTCACCCGCGCAGCAGCTTCGCCATAATTGGATTGAAAACGCGTGGGATCGAGACGAGCCAGCACCTGTTGCTTACTGACAATGGCACCTTCATGCACCAACAGCTCATCGATAATACCGCCGTCCAGACTTTCAATCAGCTGCGCACGGCTGGAGGGCGTGACCTTCCCTACCCCCACCGTCACTTCATCCAGAATGGCAAAATATGCCCAGACAAACATCACCACCATCCCCACCAGCGTAAACCAGATAATGGCGGAAATCCGCCGTTCCTGTTGGGCCATTTCTTGCTGCAAGCCTAAATTTGCCATGCTAATTCCCCTTACGCTGCACCCTGTCTGGATTTTTCTGCCGCGGATACCGCATTGAGAATCTGGTCGCGCGGGCCGTCGGCAATCACCCGTCCCCCCTCCATCACGATAATGCGGTCAACCAATTTCAGCAGCGCTGGCCGATGAGTCACTAGCACTAAGGTGCGCCCGGTGAGCCACGCATTCATTTGGCGAATAACATAGTCTTCTAGCTGTTCATCCATAGAAGCGGTAGGCTCATCCATCAGAACTACCTGCGGGTTACGCAATATCATTCGGCTAAGCAATACCATTTGGCGCTGGCCGCCGGACAAACCGCGTCCCCCTTCATTAATAATGCGATCCAAGCTGGCGGCGTCCTGCTGTACCAAACTGAGCGCACCGCTGATACGCAGCGCCTGAAGCATTTCCTGCTCAGTAGCGTGCGGATGACCAAGCATCAGGTTTTGGCGCAAGGAGCCGAAGAACAGACGGGAATCCTGCGAGAGAAAGCCCAACTGGCGACGCAAGTCGGCGGGTTCAATGCACTGCATATCCACGCCATCAATAATAACTTTGCCTTTGCTGGCGCTAGCCTGACCGGCTAATAGCTTCAGTAAAGTGGTTTTCCCCGCACCGACTTTGCCAAGAATCGCCACTTTCTCTCCGGGTTTGATTTCCAGCGAGCCGATACCAATAACATTTTGCCCTTTCTCCGCATCGTAGGTGTATTGCACGTTGCGCAGCAAATAGTGGCCGTTGAGTACCGGACAATGCGCCAGTTCGCCATCTTCTGGCCGATCCAGCGGTTTTTTCAGCAATTCGTCCAGACCGGTCATGGCACTTTTGGCATGTTGCCAACGGGAAAACACCATGGTTAATTGCATCAACGGCGCAATAGTTCGCGAGGAAAGCAGGCTGCTAGCGACCAGCGTACCTGTGGTGATATCTCCGGCCAAAACCAGATAAGTACCGAATACCAGCATACCGGCGTAGGTTAGCTGCTGTACCGTTGATGCCCAACCGGTCAGGCGGGCGCCCCACAGACGCTGTTTCATCCCTACTGCAGCGCTGACTTCATGAGTTTGTTCCCATTGACGCTGGAAATACGGCTCAGCCTGCAACGCTTTTATGTCTTCGATGCCTTCGATAGTTTCGACTAAAATGGCGTTACGCAATGCGCCTTCGCGCATCCCTTCTTTCGCCAGCTTGGCCATCGGCCATTGAATCAGTAAACCGGGAATCACAATCAGCGGGATCGCCAGCAGCGGAATAATCACCAACGGGCCGCCGATAAACGCCATTATCGCTAAAAACAACAGCACAAAAGGCATATCCGCCGCCGCGCCCACGGTAGTGGACGTCAGCAGCTCTCGTACCTGATCGATTTCACGCAGTTGTGAGATAAAAGAACCGGTAGATTTCGGACGCGCTTCGTTCTTAATCGCCATCGCACGCACAAACAGCATGGAGGACACTTTCAGATCGATGCTTTTCCCCATCAGATCCGAAACCTGCGTGCGGGTCAGTCGAATGACATACTCCATCGCCGCCGCCAGCAGTACGCCAATGAACAGCACCCACAGCGTCGAATAAGACTGTGCTGGAATCACCCGGTCGTAGACCTGCATGGAGAAGAGAATTCCCCCCAGCGCCAGTACGTTACCTATGACTGACGCCAGCGAAATTTCGGCAATTTTGCGTCCGGCACCGCGAAAATGTCGCCAAAACCAATGTTTGCGGTAAGGTTGCACAAATTCATCAATGCGCTGGTCACGGCCTCGGGCGGCAATGCCAACCATAATGGCCATGCCCGGACTGCGCGCCAGCAGCTCTGTCAGCTCCGCTTCTCGCACCAAATCGCCGCCGTCGCTCAACCAATAATTGGCGAGGCCTGCTTCAGTGATGCCTTCGACTACCGCTACGCTGCCCGGTTCCAGCTCTAGCAGCACCGGCATTAATTCATTGCGCCAATGGACTTTGCTGATCGGAACCAGCGTTACCTGTAATCCCAGCAAACTACTGAGTCGCTCCAACTGGCGTGGCCAGCTGAGTTGTTCATACCAGCGCATTTGCTGGCCGAGGAAATGGATATCGGCCGGTTGACCATAGCGGCTGGCAACCCTTGCCATTGCAGTGATCCAAACCTCCGTTGGCGTTGATTGTACTGTCATGTTACCCCTGTCGCCTCATCAGAAACGGTCAATTAAACACCTCATCCTTACCTCAATCGCGTAAGGGGCGGTTATCAGAGAGCGGGGAGTTTTTCACCGCTCTGGGCCACACGATCAATTCCTAACATATCGACCAGATTATCTACCGCAGCGGCATAACGCGCGGTGGCATCCCAGCCGTCATACAGCGCCATCAGACGCATTGAATCGGCCTGCAATACATCCTGTTCCACGCTGAGCAAATCGTTCAGACTGCGCTTGCTGAGCTTATATTCATCCTGATAAACCTCGCGGGTATGACGCGCGCTTTGTAACTGCTGCTCGCCGGCGAGCTGGCGCTGCTGAGCCCCAATCATGTCGGCATAAGCGGTTGAGGCACGTTGGTTCACATCTAGCTTGGCTTTTTCCACTTCAGCCTGCGCAGCAGCTCTGGCTCCTTCGGCAGAACGTACTCGTGCGCTGACCGCGCCCCCTTGATACAGAGGCGCTTCCACTGCCAACTGAACCTGATCGTCCCAGTAAGATCGTGAGTCATTTTCATAGCGAGTACGCCCCGCCTGTACTTTAAACGTCGGCCAGTGCTGCGCCTGATTTTGTCGTACCCGTTCCATTGCCGCCTGCTGCTTGGATTCCGCCCCCCGCACCGCGCTGCTGGCATCATAAGGAATCGCGTTTAGAGCAATTTTCTGATTGAGTAGCGTTTTAGGCAGATCCGGCAGATTGTCGGAAACCACACCGGTAAGAACCGTAAGCTGCGCCTGAGCCGAGCGCTGCTGCGCCCGATATTGCTCCAGCGTCGCCACCATACCGGCAATGCGGGTTCCGGCCTGTAATACGTCGGACTGAGAGCTGAGACCGGCATCCGCCCGCAGTTGGGCAATGTCTCTGACTCGCTCTAGAGAAGCCAGATTGTCTCTGGCCGCGGCGGTGAGCGCCTGATAGCGTTTGACCTGTAAATAGGCCTGTAAAGTGCTTAACCCCACGGCGGTCATCGTGTTAAACAATTCATAGCGATAGGCGTCGGAGAGTTGTTTCTGTTCATCAATGCTGCCTCCGGTTTTCCCGAAGTCATACAACAACTGACTGAGCATCACACCAGCAGAAGCGTTGCTATTCAGGCTACCGGCAGAATCAGTTTGATGGGATTTCCCCGCCGTTCCCTGTAAAGAAATTTGCGGATACCAGGCACTTTCAGCGACGTCCAAATCCCCCTGTCCCACCCGAATTTGCGCGGACGCCTGAGCGATTTGCGGATTACGTGCAAAAGCCCGCAGAATGGCTTCCCGCAGACTGAGTTCAGCAAGGGCTTCCTCGCTGGGTGCCGCCTGCCAGTTAAAAACTGCCGCCGGTGGCACATTTTCAGCCAGCGTAGCGGCATTAATTCCAATTGAAAAAATACCTACTGCCAACAAGTTGCCCACAATGCGCCAGGGCAGAAGGTGCTGCTGTGTTTTTTTCATCACCGACACGACTCCGTTGCCGAGATTCTTTATTAGAATCATGTTGCTGTACTGATGTATCAGCCAGTCACGCCGACTGGCTTTGCGCCCTGCGAAAAAGGCGCTCCCAGGCACCCATTCCGATACTTCCCAACCTCGTATTTCGCGCTGATGAATCCAGCGTTTAACCATCTGATTTATTATAAAAATACGGCGAGGGACATGCCGTCACCTCGCCGCCGTTTAGCCTCAGGCCAGATGCACCTGCAAACCGTGCTGCACCAGTACATCACCCAGAGTATTGCTGCTGTCTAATGACGAGTTGTGGTATACGTCAAAGGTTTGCCCATCAACGATACGCTGGCTCACGCTGCTCCAGACGCCGCCTTCGGTATGACTCAACGTAACCTGACTACCTTCCGCACCTTTAATCAGCAGGTCGTCCTGCGGTTTATCAGTGATGGTTAAAGCATCATGTAGATTAAGCACAATGCTGTTAGTCCCGCTGGTGCCTAAATCAATAACCTCGATATGTTCTACTTTCAGCCCCAGACTGGTGAGATCCAGCACCTGATGCAGACCGCCCAACAACAAGGTATCGGTGCCCAAACCGCCGTCGATATGAGTAAAGTCCATAGTATTCAGAATGAACTCATCGTTCTCGACGCTACCGGTCAGCGACTCACCGCTTAGCACGGTGCCATCCGCTAGATTCAGCGTAACGCCGCCGATGGTGTAGCCGCCCTCGGTCACATCCGTGATTAGGATGCTATCGATTTGCTGCGCCAATGGTTCGACCAACGTGGATTCCGCCTGTACCGTATTCGCCGCAGCCGCAGTGTGTAATCCGGTATCGGTACTTTCACCATTAATCGCCGCCGTTTGATGCTGATCTGACGTGGTGGTGTGGCTGGTGTCAGTATCGCTGGTCAGCATAAAGCTGGTGGCCTGAGCCTCTGATTCTGCCGACAGAGAAAGCGGCAGCACAGACCCCACGCCCAAGCCGACGGTTAACTCTTTATGGTTGCCGGCTTCATCAGTAACCGCGACGTTGACCAGCGTAGTCAGCAGGTTGCCCAGATTCAGTAGATTCAGAATGGAACCGGTGAATTTCACGCTCCATTTACCATCTGGAGCAATATCGCCCTGTAGTGTCTGGCCCAGCAAGGTCACGCTGACTTGCGCAGGCGGGCTGACGTTTTTACTGCTACCGGAAACCACCAGACCATTTAGCAATATCCCCAATAGGCTGGTAACCGGGTTAATCCCCAGCAGCGGTAACGCATGGGTTTTAACGGTAAAGGAGGAGTTATCAGTGATGCTATTGCCCACGGCATCGGTCAGTGTCACGCCAATGTTGGCAGTACCATCCAGTAATCCGGTCAGCACCGATGGCGTGATTGGCACGCTCCAGGTGCCATCCAGATTGACGCTAGCCGTCAGCGTAGCGCCGCCCAAGGTAATGGTAACGGTCCCCCCCGCCGCATGAGTACTGGTGCCGGAGATTACCTGCGCGGCCAACGCTTCGGCGGCGTTCAGGTAGTGGTCCGTCCCAAAGAAGGTGCCCAGACTTAAAGTAGGCAGGTTGTGAATGCCCACCGTCACATTGACTGCCGCGCCCGCGCTATTACCCGCGGCGTTCACTAGGTTGGCGCTAACGCCAATAGTGCCATCCAGCAACTGGGACAAACTGGTCGGCGGTATGGCGATGCTCCAACTGCCGTTCGCGCCCACGGTGGTACTGAAATGTAGCCCGCCTACGGTCAGATTCACCGTTGAACCCACCGCGTTGGTGGTTTGCCCGCTGATAGTTTGAGTCAGCGCCGCTTCCGTCGCGTTCAGCAAACCGTTGCCAAAGATGGGGTCTAACGTCAGGCTCGGCAGCGCGTTAGAAATAACATTCAGCAAGCCGGAAACCGTTGCCGGGTTGCCCACTGCATCCGTCAGACTCGCGTTAACCGATATGCTGCCATCGGTCAGAATCGCTTTCAGATCCAATGGTGGTACCGCCACGCTCCAGCCACCGCCGGTCCCCACCGTAGTCAGGTAGGTTTTTCCATTCAGCGTGACACTGATCTGCGTTCCCACGGCCACGTTGGTCGACGTCCCGCTGATGGTTTGCGCCGTCAACAGATCCGCCACGCTGAGAACGCCGTCGCCAAAGATCGGTTGCACCGTCAGGGTTGGCAGTGCATGGATTTGCACTTTTACCGAGCCGCTGGCGCTACTGGTGTTACCGACGCTATCAGTGAGAGAAACGCTGATGTTTTGCGTACCGTCCAGTAATCCGGAGAGAATTCCTGGCAGCACAGGCAGGCTCCAAATTCCACCGGCTCCGACCGTTGCATACAGCGTCGTGGCTCCCACCGTCACCTGAACCTGCGAGCCAACCACACCGTTGACCACCTGCCCGCTAATAATCTGCGGCAGTAAGGAATCGGCCAGACTGAGCAGACCATCGCCGAAGATTGGGTTGAGTATCAGTTTCGGTACGTTGTTGATAATGACATTCAGCGCGCCGTTGGCGGTGCCGGTGTTGCCTGCCGCATCGGTCACCGAGACAATGGCAGACAGATTACCGTCCGCCAGCGCTTTCAGATCGGCCGGTTGCAAAGTAATGTTGAAGCTGCCGTTGGCTGCGGTAACGCCGAAGAAATCTTTCCCCCCTAGGCTCACTTTAACCTGAGTTCCGGCGGCTACACCGCTCACCGTACCGGATATCAACTGAGCCACTGCGGTATCCGCCAAACTCAGGGATCCATCACCAAACAGTGCTGGCAAGGTAATTTGCGGTAAGGTGACGCTGACATTCAGCACACCGGTTGACGATGTCGGGTTGCCCGCCGCATCGCTGGCGTTAGCGGTCACATTCACCGTGCCGTTGGTCAGCGCACTTAGCAAGCCCGCCGGAACCGGTACGGAGAAGGTACCGTCCGCCCCAACGATGGCACTGAGTGGCGTACTGCCAAACAGAATATTGACGGTCGATCCAGCCGGTAGATTCTTGGTCACACCGCTGATGACCTGCCCCAGCGATACATCCGCCAGATTCAGGATTCCATCGCCAAAGATCGGGTTCAGGGTAATGCTTGGCAGGTTGTGAGTTAAAACATTCAGATTTAGCGCCGAATTAACAATATTCCCGGCCACATCTTTCACCGAAACGCCAATTTGCAACGAACCATCCTGTAATCCACCCAGCAACGCTGGTAATAGATTGATGCTCCAGGCACCGCCAGCGCCGACCGTGGTGTACAGCAAGGCACTGCCTACGGTTACCGTGACTAACGCCCCCGGCGCAACGTTGTTAATTACACCGCTCAGCGTCTGAGTGGTTAAGGCTTCCGCCGCGCTCAGAATGCCATCGGGGCCAAACACCTGACTGGTGGTTCCAAAGCTCGGCAGCAAGTGACTCAGTACGTTCAGATCCACCACTTTATTGGTGATGTTACCGTTAGCATCGGTCAGCACCAGATCCAAGTGAACCAAACCGTCGCTGAGGTTACCTAACTGGGCACTCGGAATCGTCAGACTCCATTTACCATTGCTACCCACCGTTGCTTCCAGCGACACACCGCCGAGGGTTAGATTCACCTTGGCCCCTAAACCGGCTCCGGTGGCAACGCCGGAAATAACCTGCGAAACCAAAGTTCCGGCGGCGTTCAGGTAGCCACCGTTAAACAGCGGGTCAACCACCAGCGCCAGCGTATTGTTGAGCGCCACGCTAAGAGTCACATGGGTATCTGCGGTATTACCTACGCCATCGGTCACGGTAATATCCGCCACCAGCGGACCGTTAATCAGACCAACCAGATTGGAGGGATCGATATTGGCCGTCCATTTACCATCGGATCCCACCACTACGTTGATCACGTTTGCCGGATTGCTCCCCAGCGTAATGGTCAAAGTTTTACCTTCCGCACCGGTCGCCGTACCTGATAACAATCCGCCGAGGTTATTCAACAGATTAGTACCGACATCCAGCAAAATAAGCGGCGCTACGGTATCAACCACAATGGTTTCACTCGCGCCACCCACGTTACCCACACTGTCTTTCACCGAGGCTGACAGAGTGACGTTCCCCTGCGCCAGCGCTTGTAGATCGGTAGGCGACACCGTCACGCTCCAAGTGCCACCCGCCAATACCTCTGCAAAGTAGGTTTTGGCTCCCAGCGTGACGGTAACCACCTGCCCAACCACATCCAGTGAGGCGGTGCCACTGATTGTCTTGCTGCTTTGAGATTCGTCGATGGTCAATATGTTGTCACCCGCAAAATCAGCCAGCGTCAGCGTTGGAGCCGTGGTATCACGGATAACGGATACCGTGGCCGAAGCCGGGCTGCCAATGCCCACCAGCGTTGCTTCAACGGTGGTTGTCGCGTTGTTGGCAAACAGCGAGGCCAATACCTGAGTGGTCCAGGTATTACTGGTAATCGGTAACGATACGGAAACCGGCACGCCGTTAATCAATACCGTAACGGTTTGTAATAAGGGGTTCGCACCAGTAACGGTGCCGCTAATGGTAATAAGGTCAGTAGGTAAACCCTGTAAATTATCCGCAACGTTAATGACGTTATCGCCAGCAACCGCGTTGATCGTTAGGTTAACCGCCGGCGGCGTCAGGCTCAGGGTGAAGTCTGGCAGATCGGTGCCCGTGGACGGATTACCGGCCATATCCGTATAAGATGTAGAAACATGTACCGGGCTGGCGCCCAAGCTTGCCGCCGTCATTTGAACCGGCGTTAACGTCAGTGACCAGATTCCGCCCACACCAACGGTAGCCGTTAGCGGCCCCAGACTGCCGACATTCACGGTAATTTGCTGACCAATACCGATGTGGGTGGTCGTTCCGCTAATTGTCTGATTAGTATGACTCTCGCTAAAGTCCAGCTCGCTACCGAAGCTGTAAGCTCCAACGGTGATGGTCGGCAAATTATGAATAACGGAGGTGAATTCTTGGGTCGTATTCACAACGTTACCGCCAGCGTCCGTCACCACTACGTTCATGGTTTGTACGCCATCCACCAACAGTTTTAAGTCAGGAGAACTAACAGGCGCAGTCCAGAATCCGGTCAATGGGTTAACGGTCGCCGTATATTCTGAGCCATTGATGTAAAACTTCACGCTTTGACCCGCACCTAAAGTGCCGGAGTTTCCGGTAAAGGTGACTCCAGCGTTCGATTCGTTGGCGCTCAGATAGTCGCCAAAGATTGGCGTATTGATCGTTGGAACAGGTAACACAACATAACTATCGAACGGCGTGCTGATGCTGCCGCTATTGCCCACCGAATCGGTCGCGGTGACATTGACAGAATGGGAACCGTTGAGTAAACCACCTAACGCACCGGCAGGAATGTTCACCGACCAGCCGCCGACTGAATCAACAATGCCGGGGTAACTTACGCCAGCAATATCAATTTTCAGAGAAACGTTCTGGCCCAAACCGCTCAATCCGGTAGTCCCGCGAATAATAATCAGACCAGCGGCTTCCGATGCGTTCAGGCTGGTGCCAAACGACAGAGTATCGATGGTTGGCAAAGGCAATTGCTGCTGCGATAAAAACGGCGGCGGCGTGATAGTGGCTTCATTGCCCGCCCGGTCGGTGACGGTGACGCTAAGGGTATGGTTTCCACCAGCCAGAGACTGCAACACATTGGAACTCAGAGGCAGCGACCAGGTGCCGTCCGCATTCGCAGTAACGCTAAAGGTTAACCCCGCCAGTGAGTCAATGACGACGGTCACCGTTTGCCCCGCCCCGAGCGCGCCGGTGGTACCGGTCAGATTTTGCGTCAGTGCGCCTTCCGCGTACGTCAAAATGCCATCGCCAAACGGAAGATTGAAGGTCGGATTTGGCAGACCGTGAATCAGTACATCGACCGAGCCAGTCACAGAACCTGTATTACCCGCCGCATCGGTGGTCACCACCTGAATCGGCCATGAACCGTCCGGCAAGGCCTTCAATATTGCTGACGGTACGCTGAGAGACCAGGTGCCATCCTGCGGATTCGGTAGCGTGGCGGTATAGCCAAAACCGTTGATAAAGACCGTGACACCCTGCACATTGCCAAAAGTCCCGGGGGTTCCCACAGTACCGGTCAATAGCGCTGGAGAAAGCGCCTCGGTCGCATTCAGCTCGGTGCCAAAACTGACGGAACTGATGGTCGGTACTGGCATGCTGTTGATAATCGAGGTGAAGTCTACACTTTCCACGCTCACGTTTTTCGCGCGGTCGGTTGCCGTGACGGTAATAGTGTGTGAACCGTCGGTCAAACCGGTGAGGATCAGACTCGGCACTGACAGCGTCCAGGTACCATTCAATGCCACATTAGCCAGATAGTCCACACCGTTAATATTGACGGAAACTGTCTGTCCAGCACCGGTAGCGCCGGTTTGACCGGTTAATAACTGGGTTAAATCGGAATCCGCTTTACTGATAAGGCCGTCGCCAAACGGCAAGGTTGGGAAAGTGACATTCGGAATATTATGCGTTAGCACATCCAGACTGGCCGAACCGTTGGCCGGGTTGCCGGTAGTCGGATCCGTAGCGGAAACCGAAACTTGCAGCGTGCCGTCAGCCAAACCGGTTAGTACCGATGCATTGACGTTCACCTGCCACACGCCCAACGAGGTCACGCTGCCCAGATAACCTACACCATTAAGGGTTAAGGTTACCGGTGTCCCCACGTCCAGCCCACTGCTGACACCGGTCAAAGTGGTGCTTACAGCAGCTTCGGCATGATTCAGAATGCCATCGGTGAACAGCGGGTCGAAGGTTAGCGTCGGTAATTGATGCACCGCGACGGTCAAATCTACCACCTGTTCGGATTTATTACCGGCGGCATCAGTGACGCTTACATTCATTCCGCCGACCAACGAACCATCGCCCAGCAGCAGTAAATCCGCCGTTGGGATGGTTAAAGTCCAGGTGCCGTCATTCTGCACCGTCGCCTGATAAGGTTTGCCCGCGACGGTAACGGTCACCTGTAGGCCCGTATCGCCAACACAGGTGCAGTGAACCACCAAGCCCAGCAATGCGTCCGCCAGATTCAGCACGCCGTTAATGCTGGTATCCACGTCCACCACCAGCAGCGGTGCCTGAGTATCCACGCTAACAGGGTGAGTCGCATTAGCCGGGTTCTGCGCCGCATCGTTCACGCTGGCTTCAATGGTATTACTGCCCTGCGGCAAGTTTTTCACATCGGCAGAAGGCACGCTGACCTGCCAGCTACCGTCGGCCTGAACCTGCGCGGTATAGGTTTTACTGTTTAACGTCACGGTCACCGTTTGATTAGCCGGAACCCGCTGGCTGGTCCCTGAAATAATCAGCGGCGAGTGACTTTCCTGCAAATCAATAATATCGTTGCCAGCCACGGTTCCAACCGTCAGAGAAGGCTGATCCGCCAGCGACGCAATGACCGTGACTTGATGAACATCCGAGGCTGGGTTATTGGCCAAATCGCTAACGTTGGCACGCGCCGTGAGTGGCCCTTCCGGCAACAGCGTAGCGTCTGCGGCCGGTACCGTTACCGACCAACTGCCGTTCGGCTGCACCGTACCGAAATAGCTTTTCCCATTTAACACAACGGTGACCTGACGACCTTGCTCGACGCGTTCAGTTACACCGTTTATCAATACGTCCTGTGTTGACTCAGCCCGACTGATATAGTTATCACCGGAAATCGCGCCGATGGTGATGGTCGGTAAATTAGCCGGGTTAGCATCAATGGTAATCACCCGATCTACCGAGGTTTGGTTACCCGCCAGATCCTGCACACTAACGGTCAAGGTATAGTTGCCATCGGCCAATGCCTGCACCGCCGAATTGCTCAGCGCCACACTCCAGCTACCGTCACTCAGCACCAGACCGGTGTAAGTTATCCCGTTCAATACCACGGAAACCGTACGTCCGGCTTCGCTAACATCTGTCGTCCCTGTGACGGCCAAAGGTGCCAGTTCTTCTGCGGCGTTGATTATGTTATCGCCGGTAATCGGGGCAATATTCAGCGTCGGTGCCAATTTATCTACCACCGCAGATCCGTTCAACACCACGCTATTTCCGTATGAATCGGTCGCGGTAACGACAATCGCCACGTGACTGTTTGGCAATGCCAAAAGTTCACTGCTTTGCAGCACCAACTGCCAGTTCCCGGTGCTGTCCACGCTGACCAAGTGAGGCGTACCGCCGACGTTTACCGTGACGCTTTGACCACTACCGGAAACGCCGGTGCTGCCAGTCAGAATTTGGCTGGTTCCCGCTTCGGCGGCGTTTAAATATCCGTCGCCAAACGGCGTATTCATGAATGGAACCGGCACGCCTTGAGTCACCAGCTTAATATTCTGGGTATCCACGGTAGTATTGCCCGCAGCATCCGCGACGCTAACTCGTACCGGATAAGTCCCATCCGGTAATTGATTCAAGATGTTGGCCGGAATATTGACGGTCCAGACGCCTAAACCATTGGCTAAGCCGGTATAGGTGATGCCGTTAATGGTAACGCTAACGGTCGCGCCCAGCTCAGACGTCGTGCCGCTAATCGGTATAATGGCTGTTGCTTCCAACGCATTCACAACGTTATCGGTGGAAATATTGCCTACAGTCAGCGTTGGCGGCACGGTATCGACGAAAATTGGGATTGAATGGCTAGCGAAGTTACCGGCGGCATCGGTAGCAGTCACATCAATGGTCTGCGCCCCCTGGCCGATCCCCTGTAAAACGCTACTCGGCAGATTGAGCGCCCACTGACCATTGGTACCAACCTGCGCCTGATACTCGACGCCAGAGATAGTCACTGTCACCGTTTGCCCCAACCCACTGACGCCGGTTGTACCGGTAATAGCTTGAGTAACCGCCGCCTCACTCGCATCTAATGTGCCATTACCAAATGGCGTGTTGATCTGTGGGTTTGGCAGGCTGTGTAGATAGATGCCCAGATCGGCGCTGCTGCTAACAGAATTGCCCGCAGCATCGGTAGCGGTGGCGAATAAAGTAATGTTTCCGTCGGCCAGTAACCCTAAATCAACGGTCGGGATCGTGGTGCTCCAGCTACCGTTAGCCTGAACCGTCGCGGTATAAATTTTGCCATTCAGCGTGATAACCACGCTTTGACCCACGTTCACATTGCTGGAAGTACCATTAACCGTAACACCGGCCAGAGCTTCATCCACATTAATCAGGTTATCACCGGTTAGCGGGCTAATGGACAAACCGCTAGCGGTGTTATCTACCGTAATACTTTGGCTACCGTTAGCTGGGTTGCCGCTAATATCCGTGGCGCTGGCGGTCATGGTGAACGGGCTGTTACTTAGCAGAGCCAAATCTGCCGCCGGAATCTGCGTATTCCAGTTGCCGTCACTGCCGACCGCGGCGGTATAGGTTTTGCCATTCAAGGTAATGGTAACGATACGTCCAGCTTCTAATCCGGTACTGACACCGCTGATGATTTGCGCGGCCTGCTGCTCAGCACCATCAACAATATTATTCCCCGCAAAAACATGAATACTCAGAGTTGGTAAATGAGCCGGGTCGGCATCAACGGCGACATTTTGCGTTACCGTGGTCGGATTGCCCGCCGCGTCCGTCACTTTCACCGTGAACGCATAGTTACCATCGCTCAGGCCAGACAGCGCGCCCGCTGGCAATGACAAACTCCAGTTACCACCCGGCTGAACTACCGCGGTATAGGTTTGTCCATTGATCGTGACAAAAACGGTAGCGCCCAGCTCTGAGCTAGTCCCGTTTAGCGTAATTACGCCTTGAACTTCAGGGTTGTTAATAATGTTGTCGCCAGCGATCGGTGCCAGAGTCAGTAACGGAGCTTGGGTATCTACCGTAATCGGCGTGCTCAGGCTGTTGGTATTACCGGCGGCATCGGAAACCGTCACTATCAGCGGTTGACTGCCTTGATTCAATCCTTGCAGCGCCGCACTTGGCAGCGTGACGCTCCAGCTACCATCCGCCGCCACGATTCCGGTATAGGTTCCGCCGCCAACGGTGATGGATACTTTCTGCCCCGCGCCGTTAATGCCAGTGCTACCGGTAATGGTTTGATTTACCGCCGCTTCGGCAATATTCACCACACCATCGCCAAACAGAGGACCGACGCTAACGACCGGCAGGTTGTGGATATAAATACCCAAATCTACTGAACCAGAAACCGGGTTACCCCCTGCATCGGTAGCGCTGGCAGTCAGGGTCATTGTTCCATCAGCCAGCAGAGCCAAATCAGCCGCTGGTATTTGCGCACTCCATACGCCGCCCGCTCCAATCGTCGCGGTATAGGTTTTGCCATTGAGCGTCAGAGTGACAATTTGCCCGACATTGACATTGGTCGAGGCGCCACTCACGGTAATATTACTGGCGGCCTCAGCCACATTAATCAGGTTATCGCCAGCGACCGGATTGATACTCAGCCCGGCTAACTGGTTATTTACCGTAATAGTTTCCGAGCCTACCGCCGGATTACCGGCTGCATCGCTGACGCTAGCAGTAATAGTGGCGCTGCCATTCGCCAGTAACACCAAATCTGCGGAGGGAACCTGCGTGCTCCAACTGCCGTCACCGGCTACGATTGCGGTATAGCTTTTACCGTTTAAAGTCACGGTCACGCTCTTACCCGCTTCAATACCAGTGGTGACACCGCTGATGCTTTGCGTGACCTGTTGCTCGGCACCGTCCAGAATATTGTTACCCGCAAAGGGATTGATGGTCAGCGTTGGTAAATTGGCCGGATCGGCATCGATCGTCAGATTCTGTGAAACCGTTGTCGTGTTGCCAACGCCGTCTTTTACCATAACAGATAGCGAATAGTTGCCCTCTGCCAGCCCCACCAGATCTGCCGGCGGCACGCTGAACTGCCAGGTACCGTTAGACAATACTGTTGCAAAATAGGTTTTTCCGTTGAGCGTCGCGCTGATCTGCGCCCCAATTTCCGAACTGGTTCCGCTGATCACTACCGTTGCAGTGGCTTCCGCCAGATTGATAATGCCATCATCGGCAACCGGGTTCACGGCTAACGTTGGCGCAACGGTATCCACCAGAATACTGGTCGCAAAGAATCCTTCGTTACCCGCAATATCCTTAACGATGATACTGAAAGGCAACAGACCTTGCCCCAGAGCCTGTAACGCCGCACTGGGCAGCGTTATGCTCCAGCTACCATCCACAGCCACATTACCCTGATAAGTGACACCGCCAAAAGTCACAGCCACGGTTTGGCCAGGGCCGGTAATCCCGGTAGAACCGGTAATCGTCTGATTGACCGCTACTTCTGCAGCGTTCAGCCTGTCATCGATAAACAGCGGATCGACCGAAATATTGGGTGGATTATGTATGAATACGCCTAAGTCCAGAGTACTGGAAACCGGGTTCCCCCCTAGATCGACCCCGGAAACGGTGACCGGAGTACTACCATCAGGCAACACGAACAGGCTAACCGATGGGATGGTTACGCTCCAAACGCCGCCGGCCTGAACCGTAGTAAAATAAGGCACCCCGCCGATCGTCACCTGTAACAGCGTCCCCACGGCTACGTTGGCAGAAGTACCGGTAATATTGATAGAGGCGGACGCTTCCTGAATATTCAGTAAGTTATCACCAGCGATGGTGTTGATAGCCAGCCCCCCCTTGGTGCTATCAACGTCAATAATTTCGCTCTTAAACGCCAGGTTACCGCTGACATCGCCAACCTGAGCATTGATGGTGGTTGTTCCATTGGCTAGCAACGCCAAATCGGCAGCAGGCACCTGAGTACTCCAGTTCCCCACTCCATCCACCGTCGCGGTGTAGGTTTTCCCATTCAAAGTAATGGTCACAACCTGACCCGCTTCGATATGAGTCGTACTCCCGCTGATGGTTTGATTCACTTTTTGCTCGGCGCCATCCAGTACGTTGTCGCCAGCAAAGTTATGGATATCCAACGTTGGCAAATTAGCCGGAGCGGCATCCATAATGACGGTTTTATTGACCGTCGTCGTATTGCCTGCGACGTCAGTGACCGTCACGCTAACCAATGCCGGGCCATCCGGCAGACCGACAAAGGCGCTTGCAGGTATATTCACGCTCCAGGTACCGTCGCTTTGCACCACGCCGATATAGCTGCCGCCGTTGAAACTCACCGTAATAGTCGAGCCCGCTTCAGAAGAAGTACCGCTAATGGCAACCGGTAACGCGGCTTCGGCTGCGTTAATTGTTCCGTCGCCAGCAATAGGGGAAAGGGTTATGGTCGGCGCGAAAGTATCCACCAATACCGGCGTGACTTGGGTATTGGTGTTACCTGCGATATCGCTCACCGTCACCGAGATCGGCTGCGGGCCTTGCCCCAAACCTTGTAAGGTAGAAGTCGGAATGCTGACAGACCAGCTGCCGTCCGCTGCTACCACTGCCGGATAAGTCATGCCACCAATGGTGACGCTCACGGTTTGCCCCGCACCGCTGACTCCGGTCGAACCGCTTAATGTCTGATTCCCCTGCACGTCAACGCCGTTCAATGAACCATCACCAAAAGGCAAGGTTAGGCTAGCTGACGGCAGATCGTGGATATAAATGCCCAGTTGCTGCGATCCGCTGACCGGATTACCGGCGGCATCAGTGCCGCTTACAGTCAATGTGATGTTGCCATCGGCCAGCAATGCCAGATCCGCCGCCGGAATCTGCGCGCTCCAACTGCCGTTGAGGCCAACGGTCGCAGTATAGGTTTTGCCATTTAAAGTCAGCGTCAATTGAGTACCGGCAGCAACATTGCTGGTACTGCCGCTGACGGTCATATCGCTTTGCGCTTCGGTCGCATTAATCAGGCCATCGCCGGACACCGGGCTGATAGCTATGGCGCTGAAGTTGTTATTCACCATGAAATCATGGCTGCCGGTGACCTGACGCCCTTCCGGATCGTTAACCGAGGCATGAATGGTGCTAGTGCCATTCATCAGCAACGCCAGATCGGCGGCGGGTACGGACAGGTTCCAATTACCATTCGTATCCACGGTTGCGGTGTAGGTTTTACCATTCAAAGTTACAGTTACAGTTTGCCCGGTGGTAATGCCTTTGGTACTGCCACTAATGGTTTGATTAAGCTGCTGTTCCGCTCCATCCAGAATATTATTCACCGCAAAATCGCCGATAGTCAGCGAAGCATTGCCCGCGACGGTCAAGGGTTGAGTTACCGTGGTAGTATTGCCCGCCGCATCGGAAACGGTCACCGTGACCGGATGAGAACCCACGCTGATACCGGTCAAGGCCGAAGGCGGAATTGTCACGCTCCAGCTGCCATCAGATCCTACCGTGGTGGTATATGTCTGTCCGTTAAAGCCAACGGTTACGGTTTGTCCTGCATCTCCAGCCGACGCGGTACCATTCACCACCAGCGGCTGAGTCAGTTCCGCGCCTTCCAGAATACCGTCGCCAGCCAAAGGTGAAACCGTGAGCGCTGGCGCAACGGTATCCACTTCCAGCGTGAAATCTTTTTCCAGCGTCTGTCCGCCTGGCGTGGTCACTTTGACAATCACGCTATAGCGGCCGTCTTGCAGACCCTCTAGTACCGAAGCGGGCAGATTGAAACTCCATTTACCATCGGCACCGACGGTGGTGGTATAGGTTACGCCGTTCAAAATCAATGTAACTGTCTGACCCGCAGCAATAAAGGTTGTCTCGCCGCTCAATACCTGTGATGCATGGGTTTCGTTCGCGTTCAAACGGTTGTCACCGGTCAACGGATTTACCGTCAAAGTCGGCGTATTGGGATTACCGCCGCCGCTGCCACCACCGCCGCTGCTACCCGCTGCGATACCAATCCCGGCACCGATGGCCAGAAAGCCTAAAACGCCAGCCAGCACAGCATTGGAGGCAATACCGTCGCTTAAGACCAGGCTGGATAGCCCATCGATGGCGGCAAATTCCGGCACCAGAGCAACGGTTTCGCCCCCTGCGGCCAACAGCGTCGGAGGGAAGACGGCATAGACCGGTTGATGCAAGCCGTCATCAAACACCAGCTCACTGTAGTGGCCTTCTGCATCTGCCTTGAAAAAGTGTTGATAGCGTACGGTGCTACCATCTTTCATATGTAAAATCAGATCGTTACCTTGACGCTCATAGCGAACAACGCTATCCGTAGCCGCATGGATACGCACCACGCTGGGTTCATTAAGCACCACAATTTGATTGCCACTGGCAACATGGGTGATTTGTTTGCCATTTAGGCGGGAAATGATATCAACTGAGCCGGCAGCGGTGTTCGCCATAGGTAACCTCACAAAGCAAGCAGGACGCGACCTCCACGTAAAACCACCCCAGGGCGGGTAGTCAGACGCAGGAGAGTAAAGTAAACCTTGTTAATCTGGGTTTAAGCTTGTTTTCGGTGTTGATGACAACGTAAAAATGAACCAAGGCACGATAAATACATTTATTTTGTTAAAATTTCGCGTAGTTACTTCAAAAGCTAATACTTAGATATAAGTAGATATTTCAACGCTTGTACAAAAATATTTTCATTATTTGAGTGAATACTAATCATGATAAAAAGTAGGGGAATCAATGACGGGGCGAACCTTAAAGGGTCATTCGGGGTGACAAAAAGTTAACTAACTAATTGCAATGGCTTTACATTTAATCAAGCAGTTCGCCAATTGACCTATCGTTGTTTTATGGTTTTTTTGTCCCTGACGATGTGTATGAATTTTTTTATATGATAAAAATAGATAATCACTGGAAGAATCACCGCCAAACCATATTATTAAATTTTTTTAATCATTAAAAAATCCAGAGAAAATAATAACAGGCTGAATTACCCCCCAATGAAACGACCCAGACCTTATCAACCCAGCACGCTAACCCACGATTAATCCGTCCGAAGCCGTGAATATCTTCGACCCGGATTTCGCTTTGTGATAGAAACAAGTCTCAATTTTAGTTATTCACCCTCACGACAAGCCAAAATCAACATGAGCACCCAAATAGAGCAACAACACGAACTGCCCGGCGTTCCTCAACAGATCGCTACCCGCCTGGCCTTTTTTATTGCCGGTTTGGCAATGGCCGCCTGGGCGCCGCTAGTCCCCTTCGCCAAAGCCAGAATTGCTCTTAATGATGCGTCATTAGGGTTACTGCTACTGTGTATTGGCGTTGGATCCCTGCTGGCTATGCCGTTGACCGGCGTAATGACGGCGAAATGGGGCTGTCGCCGGGTTATTTTGATTGCCGGTGCCCTTTTGTGTCTGGATTTACCGCTGCTGGTACTGATGGATACTCCCATCAGCATGGCCGTGGCATTGCTGCTATTTGGGGCTGCTATCGGGGTAATTGATGTAGCAATGAATATTCAGGCGGTGATTGTCGAAAAGGCCAGCGGTCGCGCCATGATGTCAGGATTCCACGGCCTGTTCAGCGTTGGCGGTATCGCCGGTGCTGGCGGAGTCAGTGCGCTACTGTGGCTAGGTCTCTCTCCTTTAGTCGCGGTGTTGATTACCGTAATAGTCATTATTGCCTTGCTGGCGATGGCGAACAGAAACCTGCTGGCAGGCAGCGGAGAACCGCACGATGGCCCGCTGTTTGTACGCCCTAAAGGCTGGGTGATGTTTCTCGGTTTCCTGTGTTTCGTGATGTTTTTGGCTGAAGGTTCAATGTTGGACTGGAGCGCATTGTTTCTCACTAGCTTACGCGGTATCGAACCTTCTCAGGCCGGCATGGGCTACGCTATTTTTGCCATCGCTATGACGATGGGGCGTTTGAACGGCGATCGTATCGTGAATAAACTAGGCCGCTATGCCGTATTATTGGGCGGTAGCCTATTTGCCGCCGCCGGTTTTATTATTGCTATCAGCTTTGATAATCCTACGGCAACTATGGCTGGTTTTATGCTGGTCGGGTTGGGGGCTTCGAACGTGGTACCGATTCTGTTTACCGCTGCGGGCAATCAGCGGGTTATGCCAACGAATTTAGCCATTGCCTCAATGACAACCATTGGCTACGCCGGTATTCTGGCAGGTCCTGCGCTGATAGGTTTTATCGCACAGCTCAGTAGTTTGCCCTTTGCCTTCGGGTGCGTAGCGGTTCTGTTACTCAGCGTAACGGCCAGCGCCCGGACAGTAACGCGTTAATCAAGGAATCAGCGTTATCCCTATGCAAAATAATTCGTTACCTCTTAGCCTGACCAATATCGCCCGCTGTTTTTGGCTGTTTATCCTGCTATTGCTGATCGCCGTGGGTCTCTACGGCTACAACTATACCAACGCATATCTGGCAGAAAAAAAGTTTGCTCTGAATAATATCGCTACCAGCTTGCAGCAGCGTATTGATGATTATCGCTACAATACCTATCAGATTTACGAGTTGGCGACCAATCCCGCCTACAATGATGCCGATGAGGTGCTACCCGCGGGTGTAGAAGAAACCCGCCTGCGGCCTGATGTTTATTTCATTGAAAAACCCAGAGCTAAAACTGATGCGGTGATTTTCGGTAATCATGATAGAGCCACGCTGGGCATGACTTTGCGTATGTCAAACTATCTGGATAGCCGCTGGGGTTCACAGAGCGACACCTTTTCCATGTACTACCTGAACGGGCAGGATAACAGCCTGATTCTGATTACGACTCAGTCGCTAAAAGAGCTCACCACCCGCTTTAAGGAAACCTACCTGACAGCGTCCGCTGAGTCTCGCCGGGCGGAAATGCTGCAACAGGCCAATACGCTGGATGAGCGGGAAAGTTTTTCTCCGTTACGTAAACAGCGTTTTCAAAATGCCTATTATTTTACGCTCAGAACCACCTTCAACCATCCCGGCCATCTGGCGACGGTTATCGCCTTTGATTTGCCGATTAACGATCTGATTCCAGTCAATATGGCGCGCTCCAGCTTCCTGCTCCAGCCGGACAACACGCCAATTGGCGATGGCGGGATGGCTCCGGAAGATTTGGCTACCGCCTCGGTAGCCATTAACGGTTCATGGCTGGAGTTTGCCGCTCCGCTGGCCAATGCCTCGCTCAAAGTAGTGTATCGCGTTCCCTTGACCGGTCTGGCCCTCGATCTGGCGCGCAATAATTCCTGGCTGATCTTAACTAATCTGTTCTTATTCGGCCTGACGCTGCTGTGCATCTATTTGATTCGCCATCAGTATGTTCGCCCCGGTGAAGATATGGCCGAGCAATTGGAAGCACAGAAGTCTCTGAATCAGGAAATTATTGCCAGCCTGCCTTTAGGATTACTGGTATATAACTTTGCGACCAGTAAGCTGGTGGCCAGCAACAAAATTGCCGAGCACTTGCTGCCTCATCTTAATTTGCAAAAAATTGCCCATATGGCAGAACAGCATCACGGGGTCATTCAGGGAACGGTTAACAACGAAGTATATGAAATACGAATGTTCCGCAGTCGATTATCCCCAAAAACTTACCTTTTCCTGCTGCACGATCAGGATAAAGAAGTACTGGTGAACAAAAAACTGCAAATGGCGCGGCGCGAATACGATAAGAATCTACAGGCGCGGAAGCTGATGTTGCATAATCTGGGCATCGAGCTGAATCAACCGGTTAGCATGTTAAATCAGCTAGCGCACCGGTTGCTACAGCATCCGGACACCGATCCAGAGTTACGTGAGTCTCTAGTCAACGAGTTGGTTCAGCATTCAGATAGCGTGCTAACGCTCATCGATAACATCACTCTGCTCACCCGTCTGGAAACGCAGGATTGGCAACCGGAACAGCAGAATTTCTCGCTATCCAGACTGATCGATGAGCTATTGCTGCAAGCTTTGCCGTCCATAAACCGAAAAGGATTGAGTTTATTCAACCATTATTTGGCAGATGTAGACAAAACCTATATCGGTGATGAACGTGCATTGCGTAAAGTGCTAGCGTTGTTGCTGAACTATGCCATTGTGACCACCAGCTACGGTAAAATTACCTTAACGGTGAAACATGAACCTGAGCATCCAGAGTTACTGACTATTCAGATTGTGGATACCGGTGCCGGTATTTCAGACGAAGAAATCAGTAATCTCAGCTATCCGTTCCTAAGCCAAACGCTGGTTGATCGCTATAGTCAGGGCTCTGGTCTGACGTTCTTTTTGTGCAATCAGTTATGCAAAAAAATGAACGGGCAGCTGGAAATCCGCAGTAAAGTGGACATCGGTACCCGTTACACCGTCCGCGTTGCTATGGGATTGCACGAAAATCAAGAAGATGAAGAGGAGAAATTACTAGATGGCGTAACCGTGATGCTGGATATTACTTCAGATGAAGTGAAATCCATCGTGACTACGCTACTGAATGCGTTCGGTGCAAATTGTATTATTGCAGACGATCGTCTGCCGGGCAGGGAGTATGACGTAATGTTAACGGATAACCCGCAAAACTATGCGCCTTATACCCTCTTACTGACTTCAGACGAGCCGGGTTTACAACAGTTGCAACAGAACTATATTCGGGTTAACTACAACCTTGGCAGCGCGGTGATAGACGCCATTCTGTTACTGATAGAGCAGCAGATTTCTTCCTATGAGTCCGCTCATAGCGTGGAAACAGCGGAAGAAAACCCTGTCGAGGATAATATTTCCGGATATGAGCAACAGTTAAAATCTAGTGACTATTATGCGCTGTTTGTTGAGACAGTACCGGTAGATTTGAAGAAACTGTATACTGAGGCCCAGCAACGTGATTTTATATCGCTCTCGCAGACCGCGCACCGATTGAAAGGCGTGTTTGCTATGTTGAATCTGGTTCTCGGCAAGCAACTGTGTGAAACATTAGAACAGCATATCGCAAACGGCGATCAGTTGAAGATCGAAACTAGCATCAGCCAGATTGATTCGTTCGTCAGTAGGCTGTTGCAGCAAGGTAACCCATAACATGAACAACCTTAATGTAATTATTGCAGATGACCATCCAATCGTTTTGTTTGGCATTCGGAAATCACTAGAACAAATTGAATGGGTAAATGTAGTCGGTGAGTTTGAAGACTCCACTGCACTGATAAACAGCTTGTCAAAACTTGATGCCAACGTTCTGATTACCGACCTCTCCATGCCTGGAGACAAGTACGGTGACGGGATTACGTTGATCAAATATATCAAGCGTCATTTTCCGCATCTGGCCATTATTGTTTTGACCATGAATAATAACCCGGCGATTCTCAGCACCGTTTTGGATCTGGATATCGATGGGATTGTGCTCAAACAAGGTGCGCCGACCGATTTACCCAAAGCCTTGGCCGCATTGCAGAAAGGGAAAAAATTCACCCCGGAAAGCGTGGCTAAACTGTTGGAAAAAATCAGCGCTAACGGCTACGGCGACAAACGTCTTTCTCCAAAAGAAAGCGAAGTGTTGCGCCTGTTTGCCGAAGGCTTCCTGGTGACAGAGATCGCCCGGAAACTGAACCGCAGCATCAAAACCATCAGTAGCCAGAAAAAATCAGCCATGCTGAAACTGGGTGTGGATAACGATATTGCCCTGCTAAATTACCTGTCTTCCGTCAGCATCAGCCAGGTTGATAAAGAGTAATATAAAGGGTAATAAAGCGGTTTTCCTACCAATAAACCCGGCTTTCTCGCGTCGGGTTTATTATTTCAAATCCACTCACCGCCCCTGCCGCACCTTTTCACTGTAGTGATTAAGCATTTGTCGCAGCGTATCCAGCGTCACCGGCTTAGACAGACAGTCATCCATTCCCGCATCCAGACAGCGTTGCTTCTCTTCCGCCAGCGCATTAGCCGTTACACCAATCACTGGGAAATGCAGCTCCTGTTCGCGCAAACATTGGGTCAGGCGATAACCATCCATATTTGGCATATTGACATCTGTCAACACGATATCAATAGGATTGCTACCCAATACCGTCAATGCATCAATGCCGTCATTAGCCGTAAGCACCTGATAACCTAAGGACGTTAGCTGGTCAGCTAATAAACGACGGTTTATCGGATGGTCATCTACCACCAGAATACGCATATCGCTATTATCTACCTGATTATCTTTATCCGGCACCGGTAATTGCAGCGGCGTGGACGTCATAATCGATACATCCAGCAAAATTCGATGCAACAGAGGAACGGCTTCCAGCAGCGTTGAAGTGCTGACCACCCAGTAGCCTGGCCGGGTTTCCTGCGGTAAACCAATATGTTCGATAGAAAAATGAATTCGCGCCAACAGCGGCGTGGCGACTTGCGGAATGTAATCGGTAATCAGCACCTCATCCCCACGGGTTGCCTGACCGTTGTAACGCTGAATATCTGCGCCGTAACTGCAAAACAGGCTGGTCAGATAAGATTCGAGGCGGGCGTTCCGCACTTCCATCAGCAAAGTCTTCCCCTTCCAGCATTTGCCAGTCGGAGGCGTCGGTAACGTCGCGTTATATAGCGGAATTCGGATTGAAAATACGCTGCCGATACCCGGTTCGGAATTCACCTCAACATCGCCATCCATCATATTGATCAGCTTTTCGCAGATCGCCAGCCCCAACCCCGTTCCCTGGAAGTGGCGCTGTACGCCAGTACCGACCTGAAAGAAGGGATCAAATAACTGATTGATTTCTTTCGCATTAATACCAACGCCGGTATCCTGTACGCGGAATTCCAAATACAGACCGTGCAGCCTGACCTGCACAATAATGCAGCCGGTATCGGTGAATTTAATGGCGTTATTCAATAAGTTGGATATGACCTGCTGTAAACGCACCGGATCGCCGTTCATCATGACCGGAACGTTAGGCTCAATAAAGCAGTACAGGCCAAGCCGTTTTTTCACCACCAGCGGCAAATAGTTCGCAGTAATATGAGTAATCACTTCCACGCAGGAGAAGGGCTGAGGCTCGATTTTTAGCTGTTCTGACTCGATTTTGGAGAAATCCAAAATATCGCTGATGATTTTCAGCAGTAAACCGGAAGAGTTATTCATCGCCGTGACCAAGCGGTCCACGCCCGGCGGCAGCTCCTTGGTTTGTAGTAAATCCAAGTTGCCGATAATGCCATACAGCGGCGTGCGCAATTCGTGGCTAACCGTAGCCAAAAACATGGACTTGGACTGGCTAGCCTGCTCGGCGGCGGCGGCCATTTCCTGTAACGACTCTTCCATTTTGACCCGCGAACTGACGTCCACCAGTACACAGATCGCCACGTCTTCATTACGATAGCGGGAATGGACGAAGCTGATTTGCAAATTATTGTTATTACTGGTCATCACATCGACAAAATTAGCCTGCTGATCGCAGATAATTCGCGTAATGCGTTCCCGGTCTTCGTTGGTCAGCAAATTAATATAGTTATGAGCCAACTCATTACTCAGGATATTAGTCCCATCGCTGAGCCGCAAAATGCTGATCCCCACCGGCGCGGAAGCTACGATTTTCCGGTTAAATTGCTCGTGTTCTTCCAGCTGCGAAGCGTTATTTTCTGCCGGGCGGAACATTTTGCGTTCAAATACCCAGGCTAAAGTAAAAATCACAACCGCAGACAAAGCATTGAGTAGCAGCGCGTTAAAAATCAACATCTTAAAACGTTCAACCACGGTTTTCACCGGCAATGAATAAGCAATGCTAAGCGATGAAGGCAGTAAATTCTTCTTTAGGATCAGGTCGTTATAATCATCTGCATAGCCAAAATAGGAGGGTGAGTCCGGATATTCATCCAGCATAGAGGCATAGCGTTCGCCGGTAGCCAGACGAAGCACCGGCTCATTATTCTGATCGAGCAAAGTAACGCCAATCGGCAAGGTTCCCGCTGAGATAAAGTCCTCCAGACGAATCGTCTGCTCAGTACCAATCAACGCTTCCAGCTTATTGCCAATAAACACCGGCGTTAGCACATAAAGATAACCGGTATCTGAGCGCGCGCCGGGCACCACAAAATACAGAGTGTTGTCTTTATCCTGATTTTTCGCATCCATATATTTCTGCATATGTTCATGCAGAGCGGAAAGCAGGTTTTTCTGATCCAACGGCGTATTACGTATATTGAAATCAACCAGACAGCGGCTTTCAGCGCCAACGAAAAAGATCCGGTTAAGGTCGTACGCAGCGGCAAAGTTCTCTTTCCAGTACAGAATCAGATCGCTCAGCGATTCCAGCGAAGAATGGTACGAAGAACGCAGATCGCCACATTCAGCGTTGACATTAAGCGGATAATATTTTGGCTCACCGGCTTTATGCGCCATGCCATTGCTGCGTATCTCGACGGAATTACTGAGCTCGCTGAGGCGATTTTCCGCCATATATCTGATATCACGGATAATATCAGCAGAATGCCGGATGTAATTCTGCGCCTGTTCGAAATTGGTATTATATTCCTGACGAATATCCGATTTTTTCTCATTCAGAATATTCAGGATATAGAAGGTGGTCAGCAGTGCGCCTAGCGACCACAGCATAACGGCAAGTACCCGGAATAAATAGCGGGATATTTTTAGCGTTGTTCGAAAAGAAGAAAGATATTTCAATCGGATACCATGGTGAAAACGTTGCCGGATGGGCAGTTCTGCTAACAGAATACACTACCGATAACACATAAAAAAGCCAGCACTGAGGCTGGCTTGTCTTTTCATCACAGCAGTCAATAACAGGCGCGATTTTCCGCACCTGTTTTAACATTATGCGTTGTCGTCTTCCGGCGCGTCGTTGGCATCATCTTCCGGTGCTGCTGGCAGCTCAGAGTTCTCTGCGCTGCCTTCTTCACCTTCAAGTGCTTCATCCTCATCGTCGTCTTCTGGCTCTGCAACTCGTTGCAGGCCGACAACGTGCTCGTCTTCAGCAGTACGAATCAACGTCACACCCTGGGTATTACGGCCCACAATGCTGACTTCTGAAACGCGAGTACGCACCAAAGTACCGGCATCGGTGATCATCATGATTTGGTCAGTTGGCGCAACCTGAACCGCACCGACCACTTTACCATTACGCTCACTGACTTTGATGGAGATAACGCCCTGCGTTGCACGAGACTTGGTAGGATATTCTTCTACCGCAGTACGTTTACCGTAGCCGTTCTCTGTCACCGTCAGAATCTCACCGTCACCCCGAGGGATAATCAGTGACACGACGCGGTCATCGCCATTCAGGTTAATCCCGCGCACGCCGGTCGCGGTTCGACCCATCGAACGAACCTGTTCTTCTGGGAAACGAACCACTTTACCTTCGGTGGAGAACAACATGACTTCGTTGCTACCATCGGTCAGATCGACGCCGATCAGCTCATCGCCTTCGTTCAGATTGACGGCAATAATGCCGGCGCTGCGAGGGCGGCTGAATTCGGTCAGCGCAGTTTTCTTCACGGTACCGCTGGCGGTTGCCATAAAGACGTGACGCCCTTCTTCGTATTCCCGCACCGGCAGAATAGCGGTAATACGCTCATTCGGCTCTAACGGCAGCAGGTTAACGATTGGGCGACCACGAGCACCGCGGCTGGCTTCTGGCAATTGGTACACCTTCATCCAGTACAGACGACCACGGCTGGAGAAGCACAGAATAGTGTCGTGGGTATTGGCAACCAGCAGGCGATCGATGAAGTCTTCTTCTTTGATACGGGCTGCTGATTTACCTTTACCGCCGCGACGCTGCGCTTCGTAATCAGAAAGCGGCTGGTATTTGACGTAACCCTGATGGGATAGCGTCACAACCACGTCTTCCTGACTGATCAGGTCTTCGATGTTGATATCGGAAGTATTAGCGGTAATTTCAGTACGACGTGCGTCACTGTACTGTTCTTTGATCGCCACTAATTCTTCGCGAATCACTTCCATCAAGCGCTCTGGGTTTTCCAGAATAAAGATCAGCTCAGCGATCAAAGTCAGCAGTTCTTTATACTCATCCAGCAGTTTCTCATGCTCCAGACCGGTCAGTTTCTGCAAACGCAGATCCAGAATCGCCTGAGCCTGTTGCTCGGTGAGGTAATATTTGCCGTCGCGGATACCAAACTCTGGTTCCAACCATTCCGGGCGCGCAGCATCATCGCCAGCACGTTCCAGCATGGAAGCAACGTTACCCAGTTCCCACGGATTGGCAATTAAACCGGCTTTTGCTTCGGCAGGCGTTGCCGCACGGCGAATCAGTTCGATAATCGGATCGATGTTAGCCAGTGCAATCGCCAGCGCTTCCAGGATATGAGCACGGTCGCGGGCTTTACGCAGTTCAAAGATAGTCCGGCGTGTAACCACTTCGCGGCGGTGACGCACGAATGCCACCAGAATATCTTTCAGATTCAGTAATTTTGGCTGGCCCTGAGACAAGGCAACCATGTTCATACCGAAAGTGACCTGCAATTGAGTCAGAGAATACAGGTTGTTAAGAACCACTTCCCCAACCGCGTCGCGTTTCACTTCGATAACGATGCGCATACCGTCTTTATCAGACTCGTCGCGCAGCGCACTAATGCCTTCGACGCGTTTCTCTTTCACCAGCTCGGCGATTTTTTCAATCAGCCGCGCTTTGTTCACCTGATACGGAATCTCGTGAACAATGATGGTTTCGCGACCGGTTTTAGCATCAGCTTCCACTTCAGCACGGGCGCGGACATACACTTTGCCACGGCCAGTACGATAAGCTTCTTCAATACCACGGCGACCATTGATAATGGCGCCCGTTGGGAAATCTGGCCCTGGGATGTGTTCCATCAACCCTTCAATGGTGATGTTTTCATCTTCGATATACGCCAGACAGCCATCGATAACCTCAGAAAGGTTATGCGGCGGAATGTTGGTTGCCATACCGACGGCAATACCCGACGCGCCGTTGACCAGCAGGTTCGGTATGCGAGTTGGCATGACGGCAGGAATCTGCTCGGTGCCATCGTAGTTAGGCACGTAATCGACGGTATCTTTTTCCAGATCCGACAGCAGTTCGTGAGCAATTTTTGACATGCGCACTTCGGTATAACGCATCGCCGCGGCGGAGTCGCCGTCAACGGAACCGAAGTTGCCCTGCCCATCCACCAGCATATAGCGCAGTGAGAACGGCTGAGCCATACGCACAATTGTGTCGTAGACCGCGCTGTCACCATGCGGGTGATATTTACCGATAACGTCCCCAACTACACGGGCCGATTTTTTGTATGGTTTATTCCAGTCGTTACCCAGTACATTCATCGCAAACAGAACGCGACGGTGTACCGGCTTCAATCCATCTCGAACATCTGGTAGCGCACGTCCCACAATCACGGACATCGCATAATCCAAATAGGAGTTTTTCAACTCTTCTTCGATGTTGACCGGTGTTATTTCTCTGGCAAGGTCGCTCATTGAGCCGCTATCCCTCTACTAATTACCGGATTCAAAGGTACGAAACTATATCACAAACCGCAGATTTTGGGGAAACTACAGACGTGAATATGCCAAGTTTATCCTCGAATTCCTGTTCCACAAGCTTCCGATGAAACTTAGGCTGACGATACAAAACTGCGCCAATCTGCGGGGAGCATGTATAATCCGCGCAAAGAGATAGAGGAGTGATATTCAGCCATGCGTGCAGAAACCCCAGCAAACCGCCCTAACGTTGATGAAAGCGAGATCGCCAAGTTCGAGGCCGTCGCCTCCCGTTGGTGGGATTTAGAAGGTGAATTCAAACCCCTTCATCGGATAAATCCGTTGCGACTGAACTATATTTTGCAACGCGCAGACGGTATTTTCGGTAAGAAAGTTCTGGATGTCGGCTGCGGCGGCGGCATTTTGGCGGAAAGTATGGCGCGGGAAGGCGCAGTAGTCACCGGGCTGGATATGGGCACCGAGCCGCTGCAAGTGGCTCGTTTGCACGCCTTGGAAACCGGCGTCAAGCTCGATTACGTACAAGAAACCGTCGAGTCTCACGCTGAAGCGCATCCGCAGCAGTACGATGTAGTGACCTGCATGGAGATGCTTGAGCACGTTCCAGACCCGGCTTCGGTGATTCGCGCCTGCGCCCGTTTGGTCAAACCCGGCGGCCACGTATTCTTCTCTACCATTAACCGCAATACCAAATCCTGGCTGATGGCGGTAGTTGGCGCTGAATACATTTTGAAAATGGTACCGAAAGGCACTCACGACTCGAAAAAATTCATTCGTCCGTCAGAATTGATCGGTTGGATCGACCAAACTCCGCTACGAGAAAAGCAAATTATTGGCCTGCATTATAATCCTCTGACCGATCACTTTAAGCTCGGTCGCAACGTAGACGTCAACTACATGCTGCACACCCAAAGGGATCAAGAGAGTCTTAATGGGTAGCGTTGAATAGTTCATAGCTTTAAGGGCGATGGCGGCCAACTGCGCGTCGCCCGAATTTTTATCAGATTGATCAGCTTCTATCCGAAATACGTTGATTTATGCGCCGTCAACAGAAAAATGCGATCCAAGCCGCTTTTTTTGACATTAAAACAGAGACCTTATCGCGTTTTTTTCTAACGTTTAATAAAGCGTCAAACAATCAAATTTTTAAGATTTTCGGTAAAATCTTATCCCCCAGACTGAGGGAGCAAGATCTCCAGTGCTGACGCAGGTTGTAAGCCGTTGGTAACATTTCACCCCCAAGTTATCCACACAATTCGTCGGTTTTGTTCACTTGCTAAAATCGTCGTTTCTCACTATCTTGTTATCTCACCAACATACTACCCCCACATATAGTGTTTACATACTGAACAATGCACTACTGCCCTCAATGATTACTGCAATCAAGGAGAGCATAGACTTGTGTTTTATGTAGGCTGAACAGGGGAAAAAAGGTCAAGAACACATGAACCAAAGTCTACTTGTTACTAAACGCGATGGCAGCAAAGAGCGCATCAACCTTGATAAAATCCACCGAGTCATCGACTGGGCCGCGGAAGGTTTACATAACGTCTCAGTATCTCAAGTAGAATTACGTTCTCACATCCAGTTTTATGATGGCATCAAAACCGCCGATATCCATGAAACTATTATCAAAGCCGCAGCGGATTTGATCTCCCGTGACGCACCGGATTACCAATATCTGGCCGCGCGTCTAGCGATTTTCCATCTGCGTAAAAAAGCCTACGGCCAGTTTGAGCCGCCAAAACTGTTTGACCACGTCAGCAAAATGGTCGACATGGGCAAATACGATAAGCATCTGCTGGAAGACTACACCGCTGAAGACTTCGAGCAGATGGACGGTTTTATTGACCACTGGCGCGATATGAACTTCTCCTACGCTGCGGTTAAGCAGTTGGAAGGGAAATATCTGGTACAGAACCGCGTTACCGGTGAAATCTACGAAAGCGCCCAATTCCTGTATATCCTGGTTGCGGCCTGCCTGTTCTCCGGCTACCCGCGTGATACCCGCATGGATTACATCAAGCGTTTCTATGATGCAGTGTCCACCTTCAAGATTTCACTGCCGACGCCGATTATGTCCGGCGTACGTACTCCTACCCGTCAGTTCAGCTCTTGCGTACTGATCGAGTGCGGCGACAGCCTGGATTCTATCAACGCCACTTCTAGCGCCATTGTGAAATACGTTTCTCAACGCGCCGGTATCGGTATCAACGCCGGTCGTATCCGTGCGCTGGGTAGCCCAATTCGCGGCGGCGAAGCTTTCCACACCGGCTGTATTCCGTTCTACAAGCATTTCCAGACCGCGGTGAAATCCTGCTCGCAGGGCGGCGTTCGCGGCGGCGCAGCCACCCTGTTCTACCCGATGTGGCATCTGGAAGTTGAAAGCCTGCTGGTGTTGAAAAATAACCGTGGGGTGGAAGGAAACCGCGTTCGCCACATGGATTACGGCGTACAAATCAACAAGCTGATGTATCAACGTCTGCTGCAAGGCGGCGACATCACTTTATTCAGCCCGTCCGACGTACCGGGGCTGTATGACGCCTTCTTCGCCGATCAGGAAGCATTCGAACGTCTGTATACCCAGTACGAGCAGGACAGCAGCATCCGTCAGCAACGCGTCAAAGCGGTGGAACTGTTCTCCCTGATGATGCAGGAACGTGCATCAACTGGCCGCATCTACATTCAGAACGTTGACCATTGCAACACCCACAGCCCGTTTGATCCGAAGATTGCGCCGGTACGCCAGTCCAACCTGTGCCTGGAAATCGCGCTGCCGACCAAACCGCTGAACGACATCAACGATCCGAACGGTGAAATTGCGCTTTGTACGCTGTCTGCCTTCAACCTCGGCGCAATTGATAGCCTGGATGAATTAGAAGACCTGGCTATTCTGGCCGTTCGCGCGCTGGATGCCTTGTTGGACTATCAGGATTACCCGATCGAAGCGGCTCGCCGTGGCGCTATGGGTCGTCGTACTCTGGGCGTCGGCGTGATTAACTACGCTTACTATCTGGCGAAAAACGGCGTGCGTTACTCCGATGGCAGCGCAAATAACCTGACTCACCGTACCTTTGAAGCCATTCAGTATTACCTGCTGAAAGCGTCTAATCAGTTAGCGCGTGAGCAAGGCGCATGCCAGTGGTTTAACGAAACCACTTATTCTCAAGGTATTCTGCCGATCGATACCTATAAGAAAGATTTGGACGCGATCAGCGATGAGCCACTGCACTACGATTGGGAAACGCTGCGTAAAGATATTCAGGAATTCGGCCTGCGTAACTCCACGCTGTCTGCCCTGATGCCATCAGAAACTTCTTCGCAGATCTCCAATGCCACCAACGGTATTGAGCCACCGCGCGGCTATGTCAGTATCAAAGCCTCGAAAGACGGTATTTTGCGTCAGGTTGTTCCTGAGTATGAACGCCTGAAAGAGGCTTACGAACTGCTGTGGGAAATGCCAAATAACGATGGCTACCTGCAATTGGTCGGTTTAATGCAGAAATTCGTCGATCAGGCCATTTCAGCTAATACCAATTACGATCCGGCTCGTTTCCCATCAGGCAAAGTGCCGATGAAGCAATTGCTAAAAGACCTGCTGACCACCTATAAATTTGGTGTGAAGACACTGTATTATCAAAACACCCGCGACGGGGCTGACGATGTGCAGGAAGACATTCAGGGTCAGCCCGGAGACGACGACTGCGAAGGCGGTGCGTGTAAGATTTGATTTTTAGTTAAGGCCCTCCCGCCGGACAATCCATTCAGCGATTGGCTGGCGGTTGATCATTTTGCGCCCTGCCGTTTCGGCCGCGCAAAAATCGAGTCATCCTGAGGGCCATTTCTTTTTGCCTTTTGCGATATCCTCGAGGACATCATGGCCTATACCACTTTTTCTCAGAACAAAAACAACCAGTTACTCGAACCCATGTTTCTTGGTCAGTCCGTTAACGTGGCACGTTTCGACCAACAGAAACACCCAATTTTCGAGAAGCTGATTGAAAAGCAACTTTCTTTCTTCTGGCGCCCTGAAGAAATTGACGTTTCCCGCGATCGCATCGATTACAACGCGTTGCCGGAACACGAAAAACACATTTTTATCAGCAATCTGAAATATCAAACGCTGCTGGATTCCATTCAAGGTCGTAGCCCGAACGTGGCTTTATTGCCGCTGATTTCCATTCCTGAACTGGAAACCTGGGTAGAAACCTGGTCGTTCTCGGAAACGATTCACTCTCGTTCTTACACCCATATTATTCGCAATATCGTGAACGATCCGGCGGTGGTATTTGACGATATCGTGACAAATGAAGAAATTCTGAAACGCGCTAAAGATATTTCGGCTTATTACGATGATCTGATTGAAATGACCAGCTATTACCATTTACTGGGGGAAGGCACCCATCAGGTCAACGGTAAAACCGTGGTCGTTAACCTGCGCGAGCTGAAAAAGCAGCTGTATCTGTGCCTGATGAGCGTCAATGCGCTGGAAGCGATTCGCTTCTACGTTAGCTTCGCCTGTTCTTTCGCCTTCGCCGAGCGCGAACTGATGGAAGGCAATGCCAAGATCATCAAAATGATTGCCCGCGACGAAGCTCTGCATCTGACCGGCACTCAACATATTCTTAACCTGATGCGCTCCGGTGCAGACGATCCGGAAATGGCTGAAATTGCCGAAGAATGTCAGCAACAGTGTTACGACCTATTCGTACTAGCCGCGCAGCAAGAAAAAGAATGGGCAGAATACCTGTTCCGCGACGGTTCGATGATCGGCCTGAATAAAGATATTCTGTGTCAATACGTGGAATACATCACCAATATCCGTATGCAGGCCGTAGGTTTAGGCATTCCGTTTAAAACCCGCACCAACCCGATTCCATGGATTAACTCCTGGTTAGTGTCAGACAACGTGCAGGTTGCCCCGCAGGAAGTGGAAGTTAGCTCCTATCTGGTCGGTCAGATTGATTCCGAAGTCAGCGCCGACGATTTGAGTGATTTCCAGCTTTAATTGCATGGAAAAATCTATTATCAATCTGCGTACTTCAGGTACGCAGTTGCCCTATCCCGATAATGAATCCAACCTGTTGGAAGTGCTGGAGCAGCATCAGATTCAGGTCGAATACCAATGCCGCTCGGGCTATTGCGGTTCTTGTCGTATCCGTTTGCTAAAAGGCGAAGTTTGCTACGCCCAGCAACCGCTGGCCTTTGTACAAGACGGGGAAATTCTCCCCTGCTGCTGCCAACCGGTGGGTGATATTGAGCTGGAAATTTAGTCTGCAACGCACTTTTTCAGGCAGACAGATAAAACAAAGTAAACTACTGATGACCGCGCCCCTAGCGCGGTTTTTTATTAAACATATCACCACCCAACTTTTATCTCAGTTAAATACCTGTACGTAACCAGATTGCGCTATAGATAGATGTTGCCAGTGATTAAATGGCGTAGTTAACTTAGCTTCAATATCATCTTTCATCATCTTATTGGTACCGGGTATTTTTTCTAAATAGCGAGATTCAAGATCATCACCAATCAAATGGGGAATCACATAGCGGTTAAGTCCATTGATGTCTCTTAGAGTATGGTCCTCTTTATCTATTGCCACTTTTTTAACTTCTGCTAGCGTATTGAGCATCATAACCACAAGTTTTATTTTATCCGCAGGCATCTGATTAATTTTCTCTATCAAGACATTCCGTACCGCGTTTTTGCAATCATCAAGCGTTTGTTTATTTTCGGGATGAATATCAGGAAGACGCTTAAAATCATTATTATCTAATTTAGGCAAAAGATGACTCATCTCTTTTTTGAAAATTGAGGACAAAACCTCAGGAGTACAATTCTGACTTGAACAAAATTGTTCGAAGCCAAACCTTTTTTGTTTTATTTCTTGTGCATCATCGCTCGACGGTGACGTCCTAAACATAGTAAGAATATCTTCATGCTTTGCAGTCTCTTTTATTTTTTTACAAAGTTTTTCAATCCCATCGCCGCGCTCTACCTCCTTAATATCAAATAGACTGTGTAACGTAAAACTCGCTGCTGATGATTTTGATTTGTCGATATTAAAGGATGTGGATAAAGAGCCAAATAATTGTTTAATTCCGGTTAGCAATTTTTGTAACCGTCCTTCTGATTTCACTTCAGGGGAAGTTTTATCTTCCCCTTTCGATACTGCTGATGACCTCACCGAGGTAACAAGTGAAATGTAGACATTTTTTACTTTAGTTAAAAGTTTAGCCAACGAATGAGTGAACTGAGAACCACGTTTAATTTCAGCGACGTTTTCCATTGAATTATTAATCTGATAAACGCCTGATGTCATACCAACATTCATAGCCTCTCCTTATTACAATTACAGTAAATCAATATATAAAAAATATTCATTCATTAACAATAATGAATAGAAATATGGAATCACGTACCCTTGGAATCATTGGGCACATACATACCTTGTACTATGAGGAGGTATAATAAGACAAAATTTAGTTTTTCATTTTATAAAACGAGCATTGTAAAATTATATTCAGCATTTTAACAAAAAATCAGGGCTATAATCATCTATGAATAATATGATTATAGCCAATTGCATATACTAACCTTATGATACTTTTGTGTTAAAATTATCGGCATTAATCGCAAGGAGAAATCAATATGAATAAAACATTTTCCCTGATCGCCGGTTTACTGCTTGCCGCCTCCGCCGGAGCTATCGCCGCAGACAATGCGGCACCAGAACAGCAGCCGCTGGAAAAAATCGCGCCCTTCCCAGCCGCTGAAACAGGTATGAGCCGCCATGTTATTTATCTGCCGCAGCGGCCTGATGAAGATCGCTTTAAAGTTGAATTGTTGATTGGCAAAAATCTGGAAGTTGACTGTAACCACCATATGTTGGGCGGCAAGTTAGAATCCCATACTTTGGATGGCTGGGGTTATGACTATCTGGTAATGAATGAAATTTCTGGAGTTTTATCAACCCAGATGGCCTGCCCAGAAAGCGCTAAACATCCGGCATTTGTTACCGCCAATCTGGGTAACTATACCATGCAGCGTTATAACAGCCGCCTGCCAATCGTGGTATACGTGCCTCAAGGCGTGGAAGTGAAATATCGTCTGTGGGAAGCCAGTAAGGAAGTACACAGCGCGCAGGAAAAATAATCCGCGGCGGCAATAAAAATCGACGAAATAGATAAAAAGCAGACAGAGTGATGGCACTGTCTGCTTTTTTGTTTGCGCCGTGATATCACAGCATTTCAATCACCGTCAGCCAGCCGTGCTGACCGCAGACTTTGCCTCCTGCCAGCCAGCGACGCAGCATTTCCAGGCCCAGCATCGCGCTCGTTTCCTGTCGAATTCTTAACCCGTGACGGCTGGCCTGAGAGCGAACCGTCTGTCCGAAAGTACCGTTTGGCGTATGTAAGGCTACGCTAAGATTTTCACCTTTCATTGCGCTAACCGCCAATACCAACGGCGCACCGCACAGGGCAGCCAACGACTGAGCGCGGGCGGCAAGCTCAGGCAAAGTTTCCACACAGGATAACGGCAGCAATTCCCCACCGGCTAAAGGTGCCTGCACGCTTTGTAGCTGTAAATTGATCAGCCCGCCGGTAAATTGCTCACTGAGCGCCAGCGTTAATCCGCGCTGATTCAACTGCCCGGCAACCAACGCGGGTAATCCCTCTGTGCCTTCATAAATCAGGCTTTCACCGGCCACCTGACGCACCTGCTGCCAGACTTCTTCCATCGCCGAACGCTGTGAAGCCGGGCCGGTCAGTTTCAGCTCAATAATAGGGGCGGAAGAACGATAACCTAGCACCGCGCCTTCCGGCAGCGGCAGCGGGTCTAGCTCCATCGCCAAATCGCTTTCCGAACGGCCAAAGGTGGTCATACGTAAACAAAGCGGTGGCGCAATCTGCGGAAAACTTTCCCGTAAACGCGGCACAATCTGCTGCTCCACCATCACTTTGAATTCAGAAGGCACGCCCGGAGTGAAAAACATCTGACATTTATTCAGTTGGAACGCAAAACCGCAGGCAGTTCCCACGGGGTTATCCAGCATTTCAGCGTTGGCCGGTATGTGTGCCTGTTTGCGATTAGTGGCGGACATCACTCTTCCGCGCTCGGCGAAAAACGCTTCCATACGGGCAATCCACTGTGGATGTTCGATCAGTTCCACCCCGCAGGCTCGTGCTGCCGCCAGCGCGCTTAAATCGTCGCTGGTCGGCCCCAACCCGCCGTTGACGATCAGAACATCGGCTACATGGCTGCGTTCTAGCAGTACGGCGATGAGCGCTTCCAAATCGTCACCTACCGTTTCCCGGCTGCTCATCGGCAATCCTTGAGTAAACAGATACTCCGCCAACCAGGCGGCGTTGGTGTCCACGATTTGCCCGTGCAATACTTCATCGCCGGTGCTTAACATCTCAATTCTCAGCATTTTTCTCTCCGCAAATTCCCTTACTCACACTTTAAGAACAGCCTCGGTGAAACACAATCTTTTCTACTCTTTCCACCGCGCCCGCAACAACTTTAAAATAAAACCTGATAAATCAAACAACAACCGAGTGTAAACATAATTTTACATCAATTGTAACGTCGATTTGACAGAATTAATGGGATCATCTACTCTGCTGCACTCAATAATTTCAATAAAATGTCGGTTAGCAGAGGAAAGCGTGAAGAATCGCACTCTTGGCAGTATTTTTATCGTGGCGGGAACCACAATTGGTGCAGGGATGCTGGCGATGCCGCTTGCTGCCGCTGGCGTGGGTTTCAGCGTAACCTTGACCCTTCTGGTCTCCCTTTGGCTATTGATGTGCTACACCGCATTATTATTGGTTGAAGTATATCAACACGAAGCGGCTGATACCGGTCTGGGCACTTTGGCCAAACGCTATCTAGGCAGCCGTGGTCAGTGGTTAACCGGCTTTAGCATGATGTTTTTGATGTACGCCTTGACCTCTGCCTATATCAGCGGCGCCGGTGAGCTTTTGGCAACCAGTATCAGCCAATGGACAGAGCAGAGCTTCCCGACCTATCTCGGCGTACTGCTATTCACGTTGATAGCCGGTGGAGTTGTGTGCATTGGCACCCATTCAGTCGATTTATTTAACCGAATTTTATTCAGCGCGAAAATTATTTTCCTCGTGGTAATGCTGGCATTAATGATGCCGCACGTGGAAAAAGCCAACCTGCTGACCTTACCCTTGGAGCAAGGGCTGGCGCTGTCTGCCATTCCGGTGATTTTCACCTCTTTCGGCTTCCACGGCAGCGTACCAAGTATCGTCAATTATATGGGCGGTAATATTCGCAAACTGCGCTGGGTGTTTATCATCGGCAGCGCCATTCCATTAATCGCTTATATTTTCTGGCAATTAGCGACGCTGGGCGCGATTTCTTCTCATACCTTTGTCGGTATTCTGGCGCAGCAGGCCGGTCTGAACGGTTTATTACAGGCCGTGCGTGAAGTCGTCGCCTCACCGCACGTTGAACTGGCGGTACACCTGTTTGCCGACCTGGCGCTGGCGACCTCATTCCTCGGCGTAGCCTTAGGGTTATTCGATTATCTGGCAGATTTATTTAAGCGTCGTAATACGGTGCGCGGTCGACTGCAAACCGGCGTAATAACCTTCCTACCACCGCTGCTGTTCGCCCTGTTTTACCCACGCGGATTTGTCATGGCGCTGGGCTTTGCCGCCGTTGCCCTATCGGTGCTGGCGCTGATTTTGCCTTCGTTACTGGCCTGGAAAGCGCGCCAGATGCATCAGGGTAAAAACTATCGTGTTTGGGGCGGTAAACCAGCTCTGGCACTGGTATTTACCTGCGGTGTAACCGTGATTGCGATTCAGGTCGGTATTGTCGCCGGGGTATTACCCGCAGTGGGTTAATACACTGAAATAACAGGTTTTATACCTAGTATCTCCACATAGAAACCGAGTATCTCTACATAAAAAAATGGGCGCGGGTATCACACCCAGCGCCCGTTTTGTTTTCAACGCATGAAATCAGAAGTTTAGACCGGCACCGATATACATGCCATCCGCCAGACGGTTATCCCGACGGCCTTCTTTCCCTTCCATATTGATGTAACGATAACCAACATCTACCGTCAACGGGCGAATCACGCTCCAACGCACACCGGCGTTCGCTTCGGTGTAGGATTTCATCCCACTGGTCAGGGATTCTGGCGCTACATAACCTTCACCGTATAAAGTGAATGATTTGGTTATCGGATAGCTCAACCCGCCGCCAACGGCAATTGCGCCGCCGTTTTTACCGTCTTCAGGTGCCATATAGATACCTTTACCGCCAATGGTCGCCATCAATGGGCCAATTGGCAGGTTGAAGCCCAGACCTAAGCTGCCCATGTCACCGTCGTGGTCGCTACGCGCCCAGTTACCGCTCACAGCCAGGCCGCCGCTGTTGGTGCCCATACCGACACCGAGGTTAGTGTAATGACGTCCTGCTTCTGCGGTGACGCTGATCGCGCTGGCTGAACCTGCTACAAACAGCAAACTTGCTGCACAGGCAATAAGTGTCTTTCTCATATAATCTCTCGTTATTATTCAATTATCTGCCGCGCAACTTGCCGACAGAGCTTTCCCGCCATGAGTTTAACCGAAAAGCTTCCCATAACAAGCCAGAAAAAACCGAATAAATAACTCATCATTTCATATGATTGTAACTAAATGCGATGAATCGTTCCGCCGTAGATTTAATCCCAGCGATAACCTATATCTATTTGCCGAAGGTGACCTATACAGCTACAACTAGTGGGGGGATCAAAGAACAGTCAGCGGCGATTCGCTAAAGTCATTCTTTGTCATCTGGCAATAAGTCCAATTTTTAACAGAGTCTCTCACTCAGACTCATTTCAACACCCGCAGTCAATTCAACAGCGATACTGGAGAACATGATGAGCAAAAAGAAAGGACTAACTACGGCAGCAGGCGCACCCGTTGTCGACAACAATAACGTGGTGACCGCAGGCCCTCGCGGCCCGATGTTACTGCAAGATGTCTGGTTTCTTGAGAAATTAGCTCACTTTGATCGGGAAGTGATCCCTGAGCGCCGGATGCACGCCAAAGGCTCTGGCGCTTACGGTACCTTTACCGTTACTCACGATATAACCAAGTATACTCGCGCTAAGATTTTCTCTCAGATCGGTAAGAAAACCGATATGTTCGTGCGTTTTTCAACGGTAGCCGGTGAACGCGGCGCTGCTGACGCAGAGCGGGATATTCGCGGTTTTGCCATGAAGTTTTATACCGAAGAAGGTAACTGGGACTTAGTGGGCAACGATACGCCGGTGTTTTATCTGCGCGACCCGTTGAAATTCCCGGATTTGAACCATGTGGTCAAACGCGATCCGCGAACCAACTTGCGTAACCCAACCTACAAATGGGATTTCTTCTCTCAGCTTCCTGAATCACTTCACCAGTTAACTATCGATTTCAGCGATCGCGGCCTACCAAAATCCTACCGTCATATGCACGGTTTCGGCAGCCACACCTTTAGCTTTATCAACAATCAGAACGAGCGTTATTGGGTGAAATTCCATTTCCGTTGCCAGCAGGGCATTGAAAACCTGATGGATGATGAAGCGGAAAAACTGATCGGTTCCGATCGGGAAAGTTCTCAGCGCGATTTGTACGAAGCCATTGAGCGCGGTGATTTCCCTCGTTGGACTCTGCAAGTGCAGATTATGCCGGAGCACGAAGCCTCGGAAGTTCCGTACAATCCGTTCGATTTAACCAAAGTTTGGCCACACGGTGACTATCCGCTGATTGACGTCGGATATTTCGAACTGAACCGTAACCCAGAGAACTATTTCTCTGAAGTGGAGCAAGCGGCGTTCAACCCGGCCAACGTGGTTCCGGGCATTAGCTTCTCTCCAGACAAAATGCTGCAAGGTCGCCTGTTCTCCTACGGCGATGCGCATCGTTACCGTTTAGGCGTTAATCACCATCAGATTCCGGTTAACGGCGCCAAATGCCCGTTCCACAACTATCATCGTGATGGCGCAATGCGCGTGGACGGAAACAGCAGCAATACCGCCACCTATGAGCCGAACAGCTTCGGTTTATTCCAGGAGCAGCCTGATTTTAGCGAGCCACCGTTGACGCTGACCGGTGCGGCGGATCACTGGAATCACCGCGATGACGATGACTATTTTAGTCAGCCACGGGCCTTATTTAACCTGTTGAGCGAAGAAGAACATCAGCGCATGTTTACCCGTATTGCTGGGGAACTTTCGCAGGTGCCAGAAGAGATTCAACGCCGTCAGATAGCGCTGTTTGAGCAAGTACATCCAGACTATGGAATAGGTGTGAAAAAGGCACTGGGGCTAAGCTAATATCGCGCGGCTAAAAAGCGTTATGGTAGAAGTTCATATCTAAAACCGCATCTGGTTTCGGTTGATATTAGCTTGGTGAATATCTCACCTCAACAGCCTCAACCGAGTTAAGGCTCGTAAGCGCGAGCCTTAACAATCCGCGCCTCCGCACGTATCGCCTGCCCACTAAGTGGGTTCCCTCACTCATCGTCTCAGCCGCTCAAATGTGCTCTGAAAAATCAAACTCAAGGTCAAAAGCCCTATCAAAAACGAAAGGCAAATTGTGATTCGTAAGAACACTGGTTTTGCACTCAACAGGCGCAATCAGGAAGTGGGCCGAGCAGGGATGAGGCCAAGAGTGAACAGCCGTCAGCTGTTGAAAGCGCGCCTTGAGCCGCAGGGCCAGGATGGCATGGCATCCTGATAACGCCCGCAGGCGAATCTAGCGCTGGCTTGCCTGACAAGCGCGCCCGAGGGACGTTCGCAGAACCCCACTTTCGCGCCAACCCTGCTCGGAAGCCTCCACGGCAAGTGAGGAGACAGTGAACTGCTGGGCTTACGAAACCGGCTCCGGTTTCGGTTGATATTAGTTTGGTGATACCTCACTTCCCAGCCTCAACCGAGGCGAGGAGAAACCGAACTATTCGGCTTGCGAAACCGGCTCCAATCTTGACGTGAGAAAGCTCAAATACGTGCTTTAAAGTCAAAGCCAATTCATATCTAAAACTGCATCCAGTTTCGGTTGATATTAGTTTAGTGAATACATCACTTCCCAGCCCAACCGAGTTAAGGAAAAGCCGAACGGTTACACTTTCGAAACCCGACTCAATCTTGGTTTCCGGTAGCGAAAATACCCGCAAACAAAAACATCACCTTAACCACTCCCCCACCGAACGCCGCGAGATCTTAATTCCGCCATTCTTCAATTCATCGGGTAAGCGATAGAAAGCCACTGGGCGCTGAAATGGCGCGACCTGCGGTGCTAGCCAATCGGCCAGTTCTGACCATGAAAGCTGGGGATCGCTTTCGATCACCGCGACCGGACGCTGGCCAAACTCGCTATCGTTCACCGGCAAAATAAATGCCTGATAAACCTGAGGATGCCGCAGCAAAATGCGCTCAACATCTTCCGGCTGAATCCCTTCCCCACCGCTGAAAAACAGATTATCCAGCCGCCCAAGAATATGCAGTTCGTCCTCAAACCACTGACCGCGATCGCGGGTGTGCAGCCAGCCGTTCTCATCAGTCAAAGGAAGTAATTTGCCCCGCTGCCAATAACCTGCGGCCAGACAATCTCCTTTCACCCACACTTCCTGATCCACCAACCTCACCTGTCGCCCTGAAAGCGCCACGCCCACTCCGGCGTTGCCATTGGCTCGCTTGGCGCACACCGTGGAAGCCGCTTCCGTCAAACCATAACCGCACCAGCAGCGAATACCACGCGCTTCGGCTTGCTCGGTCAATTCAGTCGGAATCATAGCGCCACCTAACAATACGTCCGTCAGGCTCAGTTTTTCCGAAGGTTGAGTCAACAAACGCCAAAGCTGGGTCGGCACCAGTGACGCATGAGTACATCCCGCCAGCGCTGCAGATAATGACTGCATTGGCCGAATAACTAACGTGGCACCCACGCTAAGCCAGCGCCAAATAATGCCCTGCCCGGAAACATGGAACAGCGGCAATGACAACAGCCAGCTATCGTCAGTATGGAAAGACATCAGACTCAATACCCCTTCCGCGCTAGCCAAATGAGCATCGAGTTGATGTGCTGCCGCTTTGGGCAAACCAGAGGAGCCTGAGGTCAGAGTTAGCGTCGCTAGACGTTGCCCGTCCCAAGGTTGCGGCGTTACAGGCGACGCCGCGCTGTCGGTCAGAGAAGTTAGCTCTAAGCCAGCCAAGTCGCTCCCGTGAGAATCGAAAATAAAATCGATATCCAGCCCCGGAAGCAGCTGATGCAGTAAAGTTTCAGGTAACTGCGGATTGAGTGGCAGGACGCGAGCGGCACACTGTAAAGCGCCCAGATAGGCCAGCAGCAAGCCATAGCTGTTTTTCCCTCTGACCGCAACGCCACGGCCTGCCGCCACGCCCTGATGATGAAAACTGGCCGCCACGGCGTCGATATCCGCCACCAGCCGTTGCCAACTGATAGACCGACCTTCCAGCCGCAGCGCCTCTTTCTGCGGTTGCAACTCCGCCCAGTGCCGCCATGGCCACTGGTTTAGCCGCGCCATATGCGATCCAGTTGTTCCAGCGAAATCAGCGGCAATTGACTGTCTGGCCACGGGCGTAATAGCTGCGCCTGCATCAGATCCAGCGTATCCAACCCCGGCACCGTATCCGGCGTTAGCCAACTGGCGAGCCGAGCCAATTGCGATAACCCCAGACTGGATTCAATGCTGGAACTGATTACCGCTACCAACCCCGCCTGATGAGCCTGTTGCACCAATTGTCGGCATCGGTTGATACTGCCAACCAGCGTTGGTTTGATCACGATTGCCGCAACGCCCGGCTCGGCCTGCACCTGAAAATCGGCTTCGCGCACGCTTTCATCCCAAGCAATGGCAATACCGGTTTCACGAGCAAAAGCGCGGGATTCGTCGCGGGTTTTGCACGGTTCTTCCAGAAAAGCAATGCGGGAACGCAATCCGGGATTAACGTATTTGGCAAATCCGTCGGCTTTGGCACGCGTCCAGCTTCGATTGGCATCCAGACGCAAAGTGAGATCCGGCAAGGCTTCCAGCAATACGTTGACGATCATCCCATCGCGCACGGCTTCATATAGCCCAACTTTGACCTTCGCCACTTTGTCACCGGGCAACGCCATCAGTACGTCAAAAAGCTCATCGGGATCGCCGTTACACAACGGGGCTTTACGATAATCCGCCTGTATCGGCAACGTCTGATTCAGCTCAGCCAGCGCACAGCTCAGGCCAAAAGCCACTGAAGGCAAAGGACTTTCCGCCGGTTGCTCTCCGCCCAGCCAAGCCTGTAACCATCGCTGTGTCACCGCTTCGGCTTCGGCCAGCGTTTCCTGACTGAATTCCGGCAGTGGGGAGATTTCCCCCCAGCCGCTGTTTTCACCTTCGCTCAATTCCACCAATAGCCCATCGCGACTTTTCAGCCGTTGGTTGCGCAGAATCACGCCCGCCTCCATAGGCAGACTAAAGCGATATAAACTCGCCCGACGCATTACGGATTACGCTTGAATTTGCTGAAGTCCGGCTGGCGTTTTTCGTTGAACGCGTTACGCCCTTCCTGACCTTCATCTGTCATGTAGAACAGCATGGTGGCGTTACCCGCCAGCTCTTGCAGACCAGCCTGACCGTCGCAGTCAGCATTCAGCGCCGCTTTGAGGCAGCGCAGCGCCATTGGGCTGTTTTCCAGCATCTCACGACACCAACGTACGGTTTCTTTTTCCAGATCGGCCAAAGGCACCACGGTGTTAACCAGCCCCATGTCCAACGCCTGTTTAGCATCGTACTGGCGGCACAGGAACCAGATTTCACGCGCTTTTTTCTGCCCTACGATACGTGCCATATAGGCCGCGCCCCAGCCGCCGTCGAAAGAACCGACTTTCGGGCCAGTCTGACCAAAAATGGCGTTGTCTGCGGCTATGGTCAAATCACACATCATATGCAATACATGTCCACCGCCAATGGAATAGCCTGCAACCATGGCCACAACTGGTTTTGGACAGGTGCGGATCTGGCGCTGGAAATCGAGCACATTCAGATGATGCACACCGCTGTTATCCTGATAGCCGCCGTAGTCACCGCGCACTTTCTGATCGCCACCGGAACAGAAGGCTTTATCCCCTTCGCCTGTCAGAATAATCACGCCGATATGATCGTCATAACGGGCATCGGCCAGCGCCTGAATCATCTCTTTGACCGTCTGAGGACGGAACGCATTGCGTACCTGAGGGCGGTTAATGGTGATCTTGGCGATACCATCACGGGATTTATGATAACGAATATCTTCAAACCCGGCTGAGCAGTCCTGCCATTCAATGGCGGCGTACAATTGTTCTTCGCTCGGATACAGCATATTAAGCATTCCTTTAACGGGAGAGTGATAAGAATAAACGCACCTGCTCGGCAAAAGCATCGGGATTGGCCCGATGGGCATTATGGCCAGCTCCGGCAAGGGTGTGTAACGGCAACCGGTTCTGGCGCGCCAGTTGCTGAAATTTAAGGTCTCGCTCACCGCACAGGTAGGCAAAAGGTATAGCCAACTGGTGCAGTGCAGGCAGCAGATAAGGCTGGCGACCCAAAGAGGTGGATTCAAGCATAGCAGCTACTGTGAAACCCTGATTGACCGAGCGCAAATCTATGAACTCTTGCCGCTGACTGGCGGTTAAATCAGCGAAAATCGGCTGTAAATACCAGTCAACCAGAACCTGCGTCATGGGTTCCTGACGAAAACGCTGCGCCCAATGGGTATCACGTAGCAAACGCGCTCGCCGCAGTTCTTCGTTTTCCAGGCCGGGATTTCCCCCTTCGACCAACAAACCACGCAGCCCGGTATGTTCACCGCAGCAAGCGTGATACATGGCAATGCGCCCACCCAGCGAGTAGCCTATCAACCAATAATCCTGAATATTTTGCGCCGCCAATGTCGCATTTAGCTGACGGCTGACCTCGGCAAAATCACCGGGCGCTTGAGCAACCGAACCGCCGTGGCCCGGAAGATCGACAAACAGCGAGGGAAATTCGGTGCAGCGCCCGGCTACCTCTGACCAATCTTCGCCATTGCCCAACAGACCGTGCAGCCAGACCAGCCAGGGTTTCGTGCCAGTGTGCGAATTGACGGTGCGGCAGGCCAGCGTCACAGTTCCGCCACCCGCTGCGCCAGATATTGCAACGTTTCCGCCCCTTCACTAGCCGGAACCTTTAGCTCAATCAGCGTCATACCGCCCTGTTGCCAGCTTTGCTGCACCTCTTCGTGCAGTTTCTCCCAACTGGACAAACAGGCATATCGCAGGCCAAACATAGCGGCAGCATGATCAAAACTGACGTTCTGCGGCATGCAGTAGAAGCGCTGGCGATCTTCTTCCGGCGTTGGCAACAGGGAGAAAATCTGTCCGCCGTTATTGTTCACCACTAACAGTACCGTCGGAGCCGAGCATTGGCGCAGTAACGCCAGGGCGTTCAGATCGTAGAGCGCAGAAAGATCGCCGACGATAGCCAGAGTCGGTTTGGCGGTAGCGCGCTGCACACCGGCGGCGGTGGAAAGCAGGCCGTCGATGCCGCTGGCGCCGCGATTGCTGTAAACCGGATAGCCAGCGGGAAGCTGGCCTAGCGCATCTACTAAACGCACGATCAGGCTATTACCGACAAAAAGCTGCCCGTTTTCCGGCAGTAATTCCGCCAGTCGATGGGCCACCGTGGCTTCACCAAATTTGTCGTTCAGATATTCTGCCACGCAGCCTTCGGCGCTGTCGGACCACAAAGCCAGCTCTCCGGCCCAAGGGGCTCGCGGCTGCGCCGGATGTAGCTCCAACCATTCGTCGATATTGGCTAACAACCGCCGCCCGCGGTGGTTAGCCGGATCGAGGCGACCCGCTAAATGATCCACCAGCCAGTATTCTTCCGGTTGACACTGAGCCTGCCATTGCAATAACTGTTTGCCCGTCAGGCTGCTGCCGAATTGCACCACCACCTGCGTCTGCTGTAACAGTTTTTGCGCCTGCGGATGCCCTAGCCATAAATCCGCACAGGGCAGCGGCTGGCCGGTTTGAGATAGCACATCCCCCAATAGCGGCCAGCCCAATTGCTGCGCCCACTCAGCAACCTGAATACCTTCTTCTGCGCTCATGCGTCCGGCAATAACAACGCCGCGTTTTTGGCGCCAGAAATACCAATCAGACTGAACGGCATGGCTAACAGGATATGAGGATTTTAACCAAGGCTCGCGGCGTTCCCACCAGTCTCCCAGCGCCGCGGACCATTCGGCATATTGGCTATCATCACCGCCGTACAATGGCTCGGCAAAAGGACAATTGATATGCAATGCCCCTTGCTGTAACTGCGCCATCGCGTTATCCAGGCTGGAAACCAGCCAACTTGCGGGAATATCCGGCGTAGGGCGCGGCAGATTGAGACTCGCATTGGGATGGCTGGCGAACATACCGGGCTGACGAATCGCCTGATTTGCGCCGCAGTCAATTAGTTCTGGCGGGCGATCCGCCGTCAGAAAGACCAGACGCTCGCCGGTCAGCCCGGCTTCTATCAGCGCGGGATACAAATTGGCCGCCGCCGTACCGGAAGTGACAATCACCGCCACCGGCTGAGCCGAAGCCTTAGCCAGCCCTAGCGCCAAATGCCCCAAACCGCGTTCATCAAAATGGGTATGGCAAACCAGCGACGGATTCGCCGCCGCAGCCAGCGTTAAGGGCGTAGAGCGAGACCCTGGGGCAATGCAGATATGACGCACACCGTGGCGGGTCAATGCCTCCAGTAGCAAGGCCGCCCAACGGCGGTTAAAGACGCTTGTCGACATGGTTCGCTCAACAGTCAGTTAACAGGCTGATAGCCTAAATAAATATTTTTACTCGGCAGCGAAGGAAAAGCCCTGCGCTAGGCCAAAGTTTTACCGATGAATAACGGCGATATAGTTTACACCTGCCGAATCAACGCCACAATCCGCCCTCATAGGCGGTAGGGGTAATTACCCACTATTAGTTAGTGGTTATCGACTAAGGGCTTATTTTTCCAACAGACTGCGTAATCCAGCGGATTTATTTTCGATTTCCTGCCATTCCATTAATGGGTCAGAACCGGCGACGATGCCAGCGCCAGCATAAATCTGAACCTGATCGCCCTCGATTTGCGCCGAGCGCAGCGCCACCGCGAATTCCGATTGCGCCAATGAAAAATAGCCTGAGGAACCGGCGTACCAGCCGCGAGAAAACGGCTCTGCATCGAGGATAAACAACCGCGCCGGTTCACGTGGCAATCCCGCCACTGCTGCCGTGGGCTGCAAACGCTGTAGACAATCGGCATCAGTGACATTCGGCTGTAATTGCGCCCGAATCCGACGGCGCAAATGCTGCACTTTGCGCAGACGAATCACCTCGGCAGGCATCACATCCACCGCTGAAACCCCGCCTTGCAGGCGCTGGCAGATATCGTCTACCACCAGCAGGTTTTCCCGCTGATTCTTATCGTCACCGGCTAACCAATGGGCTAAGCACGCGGCTTTGGCATCATCCTTATCATTCGCCACGGTTCCCGCCAGCGCCTCGGTTTCCAACTGTGATTGCTGACGGCGATACAGACGTTCCGGACTGGAGCCCAGAAACGCCCGCCGATCGTCAAAACGCAGCATAAAGTGGAAACACTGGTGATTAACCTGACGACTGGCGGCCATAAATGCCGGGCTGAATAAGGTTTCCCGCAGGGTCAGATGAGTCATGCGCGCCAGTACCACTTTTTCCATCTGCTGGTTGGCAATGGCCCGTAATGCCTGTTCCAGCAGTTGGCACCAGCCTTTTTGATCGGGCTGGTGAACAAGAGTTTCAACGCTGACCGTCAGTTCAGGAATTGGCCGCGGAGCGAGTAATTGCTCGATGAAATCCAGCGCCAGACAAACATCCTGTTGCAGGGAGGTTTCACTGGCTAAATTGAGCGTCAGGCTAATTTCTCCACCGCGACGCAGCAATTGCAATCGCGGTAGAAAAAAGAAAGCGGAGGAAATGTCTGTTTCATTGGCGATAGCCGGAAAGGGTTCAAAGGCATTCAGCCCCCAAATACGTAATCCGGCATGATTTTTATATTGCCGGATAAATTCATCGGCGGCAGACATATCACGGAATAAACGCACCTGACCACATACCGCAGCCTCTTCATGTCCATCGCGGTGACGCCAGTAAAACTGCGGAAAAACAGGCTGCGTTGCCAACCATTCCAGCAATTGACTGCCAAGCACGGCAGGGGCTGGCAAAGCGATCTGTCGGACACCGGCCCGATCGGGAAAGTCAGCATCCAAAAGGTGCCGTAATTCTTCCAGCAAATCAGAGAGTTGTGTCACGCGCACCTCGGTATATCAACATAAAGAATGTGATTATACGGAGTGAACATCAGAAAAGAAGTTCTATTACACACTTAGCACCGGATACCGCGGATGCCATAAACAACATTGGCCTACATTAAGCTAAGATTATCCCTAAAAAAATACCCGCCAGAAGCGGGTATTCAGTGATTTTCAATATCCATTACGTTATTTCACTGCCTCGGCATTCAGAGACGCTAACTGTTTTAGTTTTACACTGTTCATTCCTGGCAATACAAATGGCTGCATTGCCGTATCCGCAGGAATTTGAGTTAAAGGTACAGTCGGTGAACCTACAGATAAGTCCCATTCGCCCATTAAAACATTATATTCAATGTTGGCCACATTATTGCTGGTAAGATCCAATAATACCGATGGCCCGGTCGCTTTAACAATCGCAGTACCAACGCCAAAGGCTGATCCGATTAGCGAAATCGTTACGGTCTGTAAGGGCTCCAGGAATAAATTAACATTCGGATTACACACAAAGGCTGCAATAGGTACGCCATTATCCCCTGCCAGACCGGCCACAATATTCACCCCGGGAGTTTGGTTGATGATACGGATCCCCGTAGGAATACCACCACCGGACAGTTTTGTTAGCTGTTTGGCCACAATACCAAAGCTGTCGCTTAGTTTCGCCGACATGGATTGCCCTACGGTAACACTGCCATCAGGAATTACCTGATCCACCAAAGAGTCATAAACCTGATAAGAAGGATCAAAAGTAACGTTTATCGGATTATTCGGAACAATATTGGTATTAGCCACGTTAAACCAAACAACCGGAACCCCATTAGTATTACTGGCACTTGCTCCACGGAATGCAGCAAGTGAGAAATTATTGCTTTTACAGAAATCGCTAAATTCCTGAGACACTTTAATTAATATTTGTTTCGGCATAATATATATCCTTCCAACATTAGTTTTTCGCTTTAGATAAAGCGCTGTGTGTAAAATAAAAAAATAAAACAAACTGCATTGCTACGTCTCGATATCGGCAATCAACACCGACCCAAGATTTAAAGTCAAAAATAAAATCTCTATTTTAATTACAAGAATAAATAAGAGTGAAAACGTCAACAAAACAAAAGAAAATAATATGGGTGAAAAAAATTAGCGAAGACCAGCCCCTGAACCACATGAGAAAGTAAAGAAAAAAATCAATATTTACATAGAGATAATAAAATTAATTCAACATTTCCAGTGAATACATTAATTGCCATTTCATTAGTATTCCGGAAGTAAGATTAAGGTTAGTTTATATACTCAAGCCTTCAAATACGTTTTTTTGTTTTTTCCATTTAGCGTGACGCTCATCACACTTTTAAAATCGCAAAATAATTGACGATTCCGAATTCCTCCAACTGATCAGTAGGTTATGAGCCAATAAAAATATCTATTAATTTTAAAGAAAACAAAACGGCTCATCCGCTAGAAAAAAATAATACATTTTAAAAATAAACTCATACCTATGAATTACAGCGTCTTAATAAATTACAATATTTAGTTTATATAATCGCCACAAACCTATTAATCATTGTTATAGATGAAATTAAACAAACCTAAATACATAAGATGATAATAGTAATATGATTTATGTTGCCCTGGTAAAAATAACACATGAAAAACTAATCATTAGTCGCACACGTAACTATTTCCAGGGATTTCTGACTGAAAAAACGCAATATGCTGGCCAAAAAAAACGGCTCATACATAAATGAGCCGTTGAGTCACTCCATCAGATTTATCGCTAGCGACGAGCCAATAACAATCCGACGATCAGGCCAACGGTAGCGCCGATACCCACGCCGTGCCAGGGTTTTTCGCGCACGTATTCATTGGTACGACAGGCCGCCTGCTTGGCGCGTTCCATATAGCAATCAGTGGTGCCATTCAGGCGATCTCTTACTGCTTTCAGCGCATTTTCAGCCCGGGCTTTCACAATCTGATAACCATCGTCACCCATATCGCCGGATGACCGCAACACCTCTTCCAGCGTGTCGGTCAACATGCTCAAGTCGTCATCTAACGAGGTTTGTTGAGGGTCATTTACTCTGCTCATGTGACTTCTCCGTGATTAAAAAATCAATTACACCCTATAACCTTTCCCTACTAACCATAGCTTATAATCGGGCTTACCATTTTGATCCTGATGAAGATTGGCACTAAATTCCCTCACCGACGCGCCACGAATTAGGATTGTTAAAAACCGTGCAAATTATCAACAAATAGTTAGACACCTAATCAATTTTATTGAAAATTGTTTAATAGCTTGTTAATTTACCGCTCATTGAAGAGTGATGATTTCCTTGGTGAATGACACTCTCACACTGTATTTGCCCACTCTGCGGCCATATAACCTCTAAAAAAACGCTACATAAAATAACAATAATTCATTTTCAAAGCTGACGTTCAGCACCACACCCGATCCAAGAGAGACTCTCGATGGAAAAGATTTCATCTCGCAATGTTATTGAGCCGGAAAAAAATGGAACCGGTTTCACCCGCCGGGAACTGCTGTTTGGCGTGGCCTCCGCGATGGTGGCAACCTCACTTTTAGGTTACCCATTTTTGACTAAAGCCGAACAGGCCACCGCCGCTGCCAACCCACTGGCTTTCGCTCGCTTCTTCAAATTGTCTCAGGCACTGACCGAACATAAAGATATCGATCAAGGTATGTCGGCACGGATTTTTACCGCACTACACAACAGTGACGCCCAGTTTGCCGACCAAATAATCCAGCTCACCACATTGATGCAGCCAGAACAACGCGCCCAGCAACTGTTGGCTGCGGCTAGTGGCCATAATCTGCAAAAAGTGGTCAGTAACATCATGGCAGCCTGGTACACCGGCACCGTAGGACACGGCCAGCAGGCGGTGTTAATCGCCTACAAAGATGCGCTGATGTACCGCCCTGCCAGCGATGGCCTGATCGTGCCAACCTACTGCGGTAACGGTCCTCTGTGGTGGACCGCCGCCCCACCTGATATCAATTTGCCTAAGCCTGACAATGTGAGCCATTCCTAATGAAAAAACCTATTTTTAGCGCCAATGGTGACGCCTCTGCCGACGTTATCATCGTTGGCTCCGGTATTGTCGGTGGCATGATGGCCGACCAATTAGTCAGCCAAGGCTACTCGGTATTAGTATTGGAAGCCGGTCTGCGCATCAGCCGCGGTCAGGCCGTAGAAAACTGGCGTAATATGCCGTTTGATAACCGTGCTGGCTCGGATTATCAAGGGCTTTATCCGCAGTCAAAATATGCCACCGCGCCGCTGTATTTCCCGGAAAATAATTACGTCGAACTCAGCGGCCCAAGCGCCGGTAGCTTTAAACAAGGTTATTTACGCACCGTCGGCGGCACCACTTGGCATTGGGCCGCATCTTGCTGGCGTCACGTTCCCAACGATTTCCAGATGAAAACGCTATACGGCGTGGGGCGCGATTGGCCGATTTCTTATGACGAACTGGAACCCTACTATTGCCGTGCAGAAGACGAAATTGGCGTAGCCGGGCCGAACGATCCGGCTAAACAATCTCCGTCTGAACGCAGTAAACCTTATCCGATGGATAGTGTGCCTTGGGCTTACGGCGATACTCGCTTTGCCGAAGTGGTTAACCCTCACGGCTATAATTCGGTGCCCATTCCGCAGGGACGCAGTACCCGCCCGTGGGAAGGCCGCCCGACCTGCTGCGGTAACAATAACTGCCAACCGATCTGCCCAATTGGTGCCATGTATAACGGTATCCATCACATCGAACGCGCAGAAATGAAAGGCGCGGCGGTACTGGCGGAAGCGGTGGTCTACAAAATTGATACCGATGAGGATAATCAGGTTACCGCCGTACACTGGCTGGATAACCAGAAACAATCTCATAAAGCCACGGGGAAAACCTTCGCATTAGCCTGTAACGGGATTGAAACGCCCCGACTACTGCTGATCGCGGCGAATGAGAAAAACCCGAACGGTATCGCCAACTCTTCCGATCAGGTCGGCCGCAACATGATGGACCACTCCGGTTTTCACTGTACGTTTTTGGCCAAAGAACCGCTGTGGCTAGGCCGCGGCCCGGCGCAAAGCAGTTGCCTGGTTGGCCCACGGGACGGCGAGTTCCGTAAAGATTATTCGGCCAACAAGATGATTCTCAACAATATCAACCGGGTTTTGCCTGCGACTCAGCAAGCGCTGGAGATGGGCCTAGTCGGCAAGGAACTGGATGAGGAAATCCGCCGCCGAGCGGCTTACGGCGCTGATTTGTCGATCAGCCTGGAACCGCTGCCCGATCCGGAAAACCGTCTGACACTGAGCAAAACCCGCACAGATGCCCACGGCTTGCCGTGCCCGGATATTTATTACGATGTCGGTGACTACGTACGTCAGGGTGCCGAGGCTGCGCACAAACAGCTGGAGCATATCGGCCAACTGTTTGAAGCCGATGAATTCAAAATCACCACCAGTCTGAATGCCAACAACCATATTATGGGTGGAACAATTATGGGCAGCGATCCGAAGGATTCGGTAGTGGATGGAAACTGTCGAACCTTCGATCACGCCAACCTATGGTTACCGGGCGGTGGCGCCATTCCCTCTGCCAGCGTGGTAAATAGCACCCTGACTATGGCGGCGCTGGGTTTGAAAGCAGCCGACGATATGGCTCGTTCAATGGCGGGCAAATGATGAAAAAACGAATCGGCGCTTTCTTGCTTTCTCTCTCTTTCATCAGCGCAGCGGCGCTGGCAGCGGACAATGCTTCTCTCAGCCAGCAGGAATGGATTCACAAGGGCGAGCAAGTCGCCATTGCCTCTGACTGTCAGGCTTGCCACACCAAGCCCGAAGGCGGTACACCTTACGCCGGCGGCTACGGTATCAGCTCGCCGATGGGCGTGATTTACTCCACCAATATCACGCCGTCCAAAGCTGCCGGTATTGGCAACTACACCGAAGAACAGTTCGCCCGAGCAGTACGCGACGGCATTCGGTCTGACGGTAGTCATTTGTATCCCGCCATGCCTTATACCTCCTACACACGCCTGAGCGGCGAGGATATTAAGGCGCTGTACGCCTACTTTATGCACGGCGTTGCAGCGGTGGATGAGGAAAATATCCCGACGGAATTGCCTTTCCCGTTCAATATGCGCTTTGCCATGATCGGCTGGAACATGATGTTCCTCGACAAAGGCCGTTTTGAACCTGACGCTAGCCAAAGTGAACAATGGAATCGCGGCGCTTATCTGGTGAACGGCCCCGGCCACTGTGACACCTGCCATACGCCTCGTAATCTGCTGATGGGCGAAAACCACGGCAAAGCTTTCGCCGGTGGCATGGTTGGGCCTTGGTATGCGCCAAATATTACTTCAGATCCAGTGAGTGGTATTGGCGGCTGGAGCAATGAGCAGCTCGTGGAATATTTGGCTACCGGTCGCACCAAGGGTAAAAATCAGGCGGCGGGTGGCATGGCGGAAGCGGTACAAAACAGCCTGCAATATTTACCCAAAGAAGACCTGCTGGCGATTGCGGTTTACCTGAAAAGTACCAAGCCGGTACGCGACCCGCTGGATAAGCAGGCGGCAGACCAGTTTGGCCAACCGGTTAATGTGGAGGAAGGATTGCGCGGCCTGCATCCGGCGACCGCCAATCATACGCAGGATACCGGTGCGGCATTATTTAGCGGTAACTGCGCCAGTTGTCATCAACCGGACGGTAGCGGCAGCAAAAATCAGGCTTATCCATCCCTGTTCAATAACACCGCTACCGGTTCCAGCAATCCGGCGAACCTGATTTCTGCCATGTTATTCGGTGTCGATCGAAAAGTGGGAAATGAACATGTGTTGATGCCTAACTTTGGCCCGGAATCCTACGTCAATTATTTGAATGACAAAGAGATTGCGTTGATTGCCAATTACGTTTTACAGAATTACGGCAATCCGCAGGTGAGCGTTAGCGAGGCTGATGTCGCTGAGTTGCGCGCCGGTGGGCCGGTTCCGCTGCTGGCGAAACTACAGCCTTATATGGCCCCGGCTATGGTTGTGGGCGTATTGGTGTTAATCGCGCTGATTTTTGTATTAGGCCGAAAACGCAAAATCACAAAATAACCACATCAGGACAGAGATAAAGCTGTTTCGCATTGAATAACAATCCGTTAACGCTCGCCATGCGTGACGGGCAATCAGCTGCGACCACGGCAAAACGGCGAAGGTGATAACGCGCACTCGCCGTTTTTTATTGCTAAAACCGAATACAACAGGCTCCCTGCTCGGCACCGGATAAGCTTTCCCGTAACGCACCGAACAGCTCGCGCCCGCAGCCAAGATGAAAGCGGGATAAATCTGGCTCCTCGGGTTGGCGTCTCTCCAACTCGGATTCATCGACCAACAGCGTTAGCTCACCGGTATGCCCGTTCACTCGTACTCGATCGCCGCTGCGGATTTTTGCCAACAGTCCGCCACAGTAGGCCTCCGGCGTAACGTGAATCGCCGCAGGGACTTTCCCGGATGCGCCAGACAATCGACCATCGGTCACCAAAGCCACTTTAAAGCCGCGATCCAATAACACGCCCAGCGGTGGCATCAATTTATGTAATTCCGGCATTCCTACCGCTTTTGGCCCTTGATAACGCACCACCACCACGCAATCCTGATTGAGCAATCCCGCATCAAAGGCAGGCTGTACCTGATGCTGACTATCAAATACTAGCGCTGGCCCTTCAATAACCTGATATTCCGCAGGAACCGCCGAGGTTTTCATCACCCCTCTTCCCAGATTACCGCTCATCACCTTGGTACCACCGTGAATGGCGAAAGGCTGCAATAAGTCAGCAATCACCGCTCGATCCAGAGATTTTGCCACACCTTCACGCCAAAACAGTTCTCCCGCGGAGAGATAAGGCTCTTGGGTATAACGCCGTAGGCCAAAGCCCGCCACGGTTTCAACGTCAGGATGCAGCAAACCGCCCTGCAGTAGTTCCCGCACTAAAAGCGCGACGCCACCTGCAGCCTGAAAATGATTAATATCCGCCGGGCCATTGGGATAAATTCGGCAAAGCTGAGGAATACAGTTCGACAAATCGGAGAAATCATCCCAATTAATGATGATCCCCGCCGCCCGCGCCATAGCCACCAAATGCAAGGTGTGGTTTGTCGACCCGCCGGTCGCTAACAAAGCCACAATGCCGTTGACGATAACCTTTTCATCCACCAATTTTCCCAATGGTAAATACTGCCCGCTGACTTCGGTTAGTCGCGTAATTTGCCGTGCCGCCGCTGCGGTCAAGGCTTCGCGCAAAGGATCGTCCGGCTGGATAAAAGACGCCCCAGGCAAATGCAGCCCCATAACCTCCATCACCATCTGATTGGAATTAGCAGTACCATAAAAGGTACAGGTACCGGCACCGTGATAAGACGCCGCCTCAACTTCCAACAGAGCCTGTCTATCCGTTTTCCCCTCGGCGTAGAGCTGGCGAATACGCACTTTCTCTTTATTCGGTAAACCGCTTCCCATCGGCCCCGCCGGGACAAAAATCGCTGGCAGATGACCAAAAGACAACGCCGCCATCAGCAGACCAGGCACAATTTTATCGCACACCCCCAGATACAGTGCGCCATCGAACATATTGTGAGAAAGCCCCACGGCAGCAGACATGGCAATCACATCCCGGCTCATCAGGGAAAGCTCCATGCCATCCTGCCCTTGAGTGACGCCATCACACATCGCCGGTACGCCACCCGCCACCTGCCCCACCGCACCCACCTGATGCAAAGCAGCTTTGATCTGACTCGGGTAATCGGCATAAGGTTGATGGGCGGACAACATATCGTTATAAGACGTAATAATGGCGATATCGCTGCTTAGCTGATTTTTTAGCGCAGTTTTATCCTCCGGCTGGCAGGCTGCAAAACCGTGAGCCAGATTGCCACAGCCCAGCAGAGAACGGCGTACTCGGCACTCCTTTGCCGCCGCTATGCGCTGCAAATAGGCGCTTCGGGTAGCCAGAGAGCGAGCGGCAATTCGCTGAGTAACTCGTTCCACCGTTGGATTTATCGTCATAGCGTATTGTCCAGCTCGCGGAGGGATTCCACGCTGCCCGCAGGCAAACCGATAAACTCAGATAGCGTCAGCAGGAGGAACTCATGATCATCCAGATGCGGGGCGCCCGATACATTGATGCTGCCAATCACGCCCGATTGCCTAATCTGCAAGGGAAAACCACCACCCAGTGCGGCATAATCCCGTGGATTAACGCCGTAGCGCTCGCTAAGCGTGGTTTGCCGCTGTTGCAACATCAGCCCGGCCTCGTAAGAGCTGATATTCAGTAACTCCACCACATTCCGTTTCCGGCGCAGCCAGTCCTGATTTTCCGGCGTGGTTCCTGCCATGGCATAACTGAAAATACACTGATGATTCACATTGATTTCTATCGCCAGCGCAAGATGTTGCCGCTCGGCGCGTTGCCTGATGCTTTCGCCTAGCGACCAGGCTAGCTGATGGTTGAAATGGGAAAACTGCAGTACCTGTAAGTGTTGCTGACATAAGGCAATTTGTTGGGATAAGTTCATAGTCATCTCCGGCAGCAGGTTGGGCACTCTCAGCGCCCAATCCGCCTGATTCAAACGGTTTTCACTTTAGCTAACGCGCTATCGACAGGTTTTTTTTCCTTGGGAGCCACATTCAAATCGCAGTCTTTTGGCAGGGATAGCGTAATCAAACCGGCAATGACCAGCGACCCCGCCAGCATGCAAACCGCCGCGCTTTGACCGTAGAAAAACATCACGACGCCCACCAGATACGGGCCGCAGAATCCCCCCAAATTACCTAAACCATTAATCACTCCACGCGCCCCACCGGCCACTTCCGGAATAGCAATTCGGCCGGGGATAGACCAGAACGGGCTGGTCGCGGCTTTAAGGAAGAAACCGCAGAACACCAGGGACAGATAGGACACCATCACGTTATGGCGGAATATGACCGACGTGATTAATCCAGCGGCAAAACAGAACAGGGAAAGCATAATAAACAAACGGCGCTTACCGGTTTTATCCGATAGATAGGAAATAGCGTAAATACCTAAAGTTGTCGCAATAAAAGGCAATATGGCTAATACGCCAACCGACGCCATATTTCCACCGGTCAGATTTTTTAATATGGTAGGTAACCACAGGGTATAACCATAATCACCGGTTTGGTAAAAGAAATTAAGTGCCACCAGTTTCATTAGACCTTTATTCTGAAATACGGCTTTCAGCGGCGCATGGGTGACCAGTTTATTATGCATCTTTTCGGCGCGTTCACGGGCTAATTCAGTCACCAGATAATCACGCTCTTTTTCAGAGAGCCACTTAGCCTCTTCCGGGCGATCGCTAATCACAAACCACCACATCACTAATACAATAGCGGATAGCGTGCCTTCCAGAATAAATAACCAGCGCCAGTCCAATATATTAATGATATAGCCAGAAAGCGGCGCGGTGAACATGCCGCCGATAGGTGCAAACATCATCACAAAAGCGTTAGCTCGGCCAATTTCACGCTCGGGAAACCAATTACTCACCATGGTCAGTACCACTGGCAACATGCCGCCTTCAGAGACGCCCAGAACAAAGCGTAGGAATAATAACTGATAATGATTGGTCACAAATCCGGTCAGAATGGATACGACCGCCCAGGCGCACAGGGAATAAGCGATAAATTTACGCCCGCTGCCGTGTACCGCAATACGCCCTCCAGGGACTTGCAGAAATAAATAACCAATAAAGAAGATGCCGCCGGCTAAACCAGCCATCTGGCTGGTAATACCCAGGTCGCTTTCCATTCCACCGGGTAATGCGAAGCTGATATTAACCCGGTCCATAAAGGAAATAATACAGGCAATCATGATGGGAACAATAATGCGGAACCAACGGGCATTAGGAATCTTACTGTCCATATTGAACACGCCTCTTCTATAGCAATATTTACTCTGCGATTCGGATGGCTGGCGCAGAGAATACCGTCAGCAAATTAGAATTAATTTGCCAGTTATTTTAAAATGCACGATGTGATAATTTATTTTTATTATTATTTCGAGAGGGCTAAATTAATTAACCCTGATACGAATCAACTCAAACTAATGAATACTTAATCGCCGTCGGTACCGGTTGCTCAGAGAAATAAGCAGAGATATTAGAAAATACCATGTCGCTCATTTGCATACGCGTTTCAACGGTGGCGCTGGCAATATGTGGCAATAGCACCACGTTTTCCAACTCGATTAATGCCTGCGGCACATGAGGTTCGTTAGCGAACACATCCAATCCGGCTCCGCCGATAGTTTTTTGCTGTAGCGCCGCAATCAGATCATCCTGATTCACCATATTGCCACGGGCAATATTAATCAGAATGGCATGTTCCGGCATGGCGGCAAACACTTTGGCATCAATCAGACCGCCGCTGTCTTTCCCTCCGGAAATGGCAATCACCAAAATATCGCTTTGACGCGCTAAATCGATCAGGTCGGGCACAAACTGATAAGGCAATTCACGATCGTGAGTATTATCGGTATAGGCAATTTGCATGTCGAAACCGGCGGCACGGCGCGCAATAGCGCGGCCTATGCGTCCCATGCCAAAAATCCCCAGGCGCTTGCCGGTTACTTTTGTCGACAGCGGCAAACTGCTTTTCGGCCACTGCCCAGCACGCAGGAATTTATCGGCCTGACAGAAACGGCGGCAGGTGGTGATAATCAGCCCCAAAGCGGTGTCTGCGACGTCATCAGTCAGCACGCCCGGCGTATTGGTCACAATAATATTTCGCTCGCGAGTATATTCCAAATCGACGGCATCAGTACCGACGCCAAAGATTGAGATAATCTCTAAATTAATCAGTTGCGCCATAACTTCATTGCTTATTCCAATATCACCGCGGGTTACCACACCTTTGATATTCCCTCCCTGTTCACGCAGAAAACTGGCGGCATCATCCAATAGATACAGTTTATGAACGGTAAAGTTAGCGTCCAGTTTATCGGTCAGATAATCCATTACTGGAGCAATAATCAGCACGGCCGGTTGGTTTTTTTTCATCATTGAGCACCTGACAGTAAAATAAAATAAAAAATAACCGAAGCAGTTAGCCATTATTAAACAATGATTGGATGATTTAATTACATCGCTGTTCTTAATGTTTTTAATCATCCACGGCTAATTTCTTTCTGTTCCGTTTATTTTGTCGATGCCGTTATAAAACCTTTTTTCAATACTTTATTTTGTGATACTGGTCACTGTAAATCATGTTAAGAAAACGTGTTACCTGCAACGTGAGCTGGCTATCATTGCGTCGGTATAATATTTCCATTCAACGAATTCCTTTAACCATAAATCAATTTATTCGCTTGCAATATTATCAATTGCCAGATAATCAGTAGCCAATAACCAACGTGGCGATACCACTACATACCCACGGTTATCGGACATGATTCGGACTGAAAGCATTTAACGGGTTCAGGCAGCAATGATTATCGCGGATATCAAATAGTCCCACCCAGAGAAATGCGATAATGAAGATCCACCTGTTCGATAGTAGGAATACTTTTGATTTTCTTGATTAAGATTTCTGCGGCTACTTTACCCATTTCATAGCGCGGAGTAGTCACGCTGGCCAAAACGGGCGTAGTTGCCTGACCAATATCCAACCCGTGAAAGCCGGAAATCGCCATTTCAGCCGGTATCGCGATACCCAGCTTCAGGCATTCCTGTAACACGCCAACCGCCATATCATCGTTAGTACAAAAGATCGCATCCATCTGCGGATACATTTGTCGCGCCAATGCCAACATGCCAGAACCTATAGATACCGATGACACTTTGTTAGGAGTGATATGCAAAGGTGATAGCTGCGCGTCTTCCATCGCCTGGCTGTATCCCTGATAACGTTTACGATCACGTACATCCGACATCGAACCAAACCAGACAATATGCTGTTTACCACTGGCAATGAGCGTGGAAGTCATATCATAGGCGGCCTGATAATTATTAAAACCAACTGTAATTCGATTAGGTTGAGGCTCTAAATCCATCACCTGCGCAATAGGAATTTCAGCAGCATTCAAATATTTATCTGCACGTAAAGTATGTTCAGAATCAGTCAAAATCAGGCCGGATATCTGGCAGGAAAGCAGGTTGATGATCTGTTCTTCTTCACGATCTTTATTATAGTTATAGTTAACCACCAACGTTTGATAGCCATTTCCGGCGGTGACAGATTCAATACCCGCCAGTAAATCGGAAAAAATCTGGTTATTAAAGGAAGGTACCAAAATACCGATGCGAGGATTATGCTGGTTAGCGCGCCCCTCGCCTTCATGACCATCGGCATAGTTCACTTCAACCATGACCTGCGCAATGCGGGCAGCGGTCTCAGGCGCGACCTTTTTCGGCGTGCGCAGGTAACGGCTAACGGTCATTTTCGTCACTCCTGCCAGTAACGCAATGTCTTGTAACGTAACACGCTGATTTTTCATGGGAGATACCTGACGGAATAAGGCGAATGGAGTTGAATCGATTATGCCCTGTTAGCTGGGGTAATGAAAAGCATGTTACTGGCTTAAAATGGCATAACAGATAGGATTTTTATTATTAAGCCAACGTTTTATCAATAGGTTAGTTTCATTACCCACCATCTTCCCTTCCTCAATCCTTATCTTTCCAGCCTTTTTGTTTAGCCAAAAGGGATAAAGCTCACGTAAAGAGTAACAGCTCGGCGTAACATAATTTAAAGTGATCTTAATCACGGTTTACCCTGCTAAAAAACGGTTTGATGATGACAGATTTCAAACCATCACCAGATAAATAAATACCTTGGTCAAATGAAAGGAATTCAATTTTCAGGTCAAATAACAATACTGAGCTAAAACAATACCGAACTGTGAATAATAATGTCGCCTGAAGGCAGGCCGCGTTGATTTATATAAATCAACTTATTCACGGCTACGGATAATTTAACAAAAACTTTCTGTCTATTTACCAGAAAAATAAAACCGGTTACTCAACCTCACCGTTGGCGAAACCCTTTACCGAATAATCGCGCTCACGGCGCTATCAGGAATGCACCATGAAAAACTTATTCTCATTGGAAAATCGTAAGGTGTTAATCACCGGTTCCGCCCAAGGCATTGGTTTTTTATTAGCTAAAGGGTTAGCCGAATTTGGTGCTGAGATAATTATTAACGATATTACTACGGAGCGCGCTGAAAGCGCCGTGGCGCAGCTGCGTGACGCCGGTTTCATTGCCCACGCCGCAGCCTTTAACGTCACCGACCACGATGCGGTGAATCAGGCCATTGAGCAAATAGAAAATCAGATAGGTGCTATCGATATATTAATTAATAATGCCGGAATTCAACGCCGTCATGCTTTTACCGAATTTCCGGAAAAAGACTGGGATGACGTCATTGCGGTCAACCAAAAATCAGTATTTCTGGTTTCTCAGGCCGTTTCTCGTTATATGGTCAAACGCCAAAGCGGAAAAATCATTAATATTTGCTCAATGCAAAGTGAATTAGGCCGCGACACTATTACGCCTTACGCAGCGTCTAAAGGCGCAGTGAAAATGCTGACCCGCGGCATGTGCGTGGAGTTGGCTCGTCATAATATTCAGGTGAATGGCATTGCTCCGGGATATTTCAAAACCGATATGACTAAAGCCTTGGTGGAAGACAAAGCCTTTACCGACTGGCTGTGTAAACGCACTCCTGCCGCCCGTTGGGGAAATCCGGAAGAACTAATTGGCGCGGCGGTTTACCTGTCGTCCAAAGCCTCCGATTTCGTCAACGGTCATTTACTTTTCATCGACGGCGGTATGCTGGTCGCGGTTTAAGCCGACTGGCCTCAGTGAATGTGACTTGCGGTGGTGCCTAAGCCACTGGGAATGAGTGACAGGGGAAAATGATGACAGGCAAATGCATTATTGTTATGGGCGTTGCAGGAACCGGTAAATCCTGCGTCGGTCAGGCGCTGGCCTTACGGCTGAATGCCAAATTCATCGATGGTGACGATTTACACCCACGCGCCAATATCCAGAAAATGGCCTCGGGCCAGCCGCTCAACGATCAGGATCGCGCTCCCTGGCTAGAACGTTTGAGTGACGTGGCTTACAGCCTGCAACAGAAAAATGAAACCGGTTTTTTAGTCTGTTCCTCTCTGAAAAAGCAGTATCGTGACCGACTACGCGCTGGCAATCAGGATATTCAATTTCTATGGTTAACCGGCGATTATTCGCTGGTGCTGGCCAGAATGCGGCAGCGCGCCGGACATTTTATGCCGGAAAGTCTATTACAGAGCCAGTTTGCCACTCTGGAAGCCCCAGGCGCCGCGGAGCGGGACATCATCAAGATTGATATTACCCCGCCGTTGGCTGGCGTCGTGCAAAACTGCATCACAGCATTAGAGTAGGCCGACACCGCCCACTGCCACGCCTGAATTTCACATTACTAAAAAGAAGGCTTATTATGATATTGGATGAACTGAAGAGTGCCGCCAATAACCCGCTTTATCCGGCGGTTATTCGCCGCACGCTGACCCGCCTCTGCCAGATGGATTTAGCGGCTCTACCCGCTGGGGAATTGGATCTGGAAGGCCGCGAAATCTATCTCAATCACATTATCGGTCAGACTAAGCCCCTGGCTCAGCAACTGCCTGAATTGCACCGTTATTACATTGATTTGCATATTCTGCTGGAAGGAAGCGAAGTGATTGGGGCGGCGCCGGGTACGCAAGGGCAGCGCCCTACTATGGATTTTGATTGCGAGAAAGATTACGGCCTGTTCGAAGGTATCACGCAAGAAACCCTGCTGACGCTGACACCCGGCGATGTGGTGATGCTATTCCCAGGAGAACTTCACCGCCCGATGGGAACCTTAAGCGAACCGGCACCACTGCGTAAACTGGTGATCAAAGTCGCAAATCATTTACTGTAAATTCCAGCAAAAAGGGCGGATAGTCGCCCTTTTGTTTTAACTGCCCCGATGACCGACTTTTCAGCTTTCTGGCTCGATATCCATTGCCCTTGGCTGCTTGTCTTCATTCTTTAGTTTCTCTCTTTTCGCCGCCAGCCATAGCCCGCTGTTCTTCATGGCATAGCCAAATATCAATCCAATTAATAATGAGGCTGAAACTAGCTTCCAATCGCCGCCACCGGCAAAAGTCGCGCAGGCGCCGATAAAGGTTCCAGGTACAAAAGACAGCCATTGCTGGCAGGCCTGAATGCACATTAAAAATGCGACGACGCCGGTCAACAGGTAGCCAAGTATCGTCCACTCTGGCCGTAATGCGCTGCCCTGAATAATCATCATTGCCCAAAAGATGCCGCTAGCGCAGGTCAGCAAACTGATAATCAATCCTTTTATTCCACCCTGTGGGCAGGCGAAATAAGCGGTACAGCCCAAAAAACCCGCCCAACTGAGCAAACCCAAGGTGACAGCAACCCAGCCCCAAATGCCGGAAAGCACGCCGGTAGTGATAGCAATCATCAGGATAATGTTCATCAGGATTCACTCGCGATAAAGTTCGGTTCAATAAACGGGAGGTAGCAATGAGCGCATTTTACCCGAATCGGTGAATTTTATAGCGATTCAAATCACGCTTATTATGGTAACAATGCAATAAAATAAATCATATCGTGACTTGAATCACAAAAAATCACTCATGAGCGAAGAACGCGGCGCGTTTTATCCCCCATGCCAGCAACAAACAAACCGGCGAACTCAGACAGAACAGAAGATTAGCTGCTGATAATAATCCGTGGCGATCTATCATCCATCCCAATGCAACGGGAACCCAGTTAGCGGTGTATGCGATCACATAAAATAACGACAGCAAGGGGGCATGGCTGGCTTTAGGTGAAATTAAATTCACCAACGCGGCACTGCCGACAAAGATGGCGCCAAAGGCGTAGCCGGTCACGACCATGCCGATGCCACCCAAAAGCAATGAATGAAAATACAACGCAGCGGCAAAGGTCATCACCGCAACCGCCTGAGCCAGACAGCCGGTATACAGGGAAATACGGCTAGGAATACTACGGCTGACCAACTGACAGATACCCGCAATCAGCAGATAGACCGCAATCACATAGCCAAATCCGCCTTGCCCCGGTAAATACAACAGTTGCTTTGCAATCGCCGGGCCGATAGCCAGAATACTGGCGGCAACCACCCAAGAGACAAACAGTGCACCGGCGCATAAGAAAAACCGCATTCCCGTAGCGGTGAGACCACTGAGTAAACCGCCGGCAGGTTTCACTGCACCACTGGCCCCGCAAGTTAGCTTTATGTTCTTATGCCGCAAGGCGCGTGTTTCCGGCCAGCCCAATGTGAGTCCTGCCGCTGCCAACGCGGCCATAGCAATAATCAAAATAAAAGGGAGCACCGTAGGATGAAAATGGGTTTGTAACGCTACACCACTAAATATCGGCCCCAAGGCCAACCCAGCGGTAAAAGAAAGCGTGGCAATTAACGCCGCCCGCTTGCCGCCATCCGGCGGACAAAAACGGATCAGCGCCAGGTTCGCCGCACCGGTTAGCGCGCCAGTGCCAATTCCAGCCAGCAATCGCGCCACAAACAGGCGACCAAAAGTATCAGCAATAGCAAACAGCCAGGCTCCAGCCAGTACCGTGACCAGAGCAGGCACAATCATCATTCGAAGGTCCCGAATCTTTCCCGCTAAATTCCCTACCGCCAATAGCGAAATCAATACGCCAGCGGCATAAGCGGCGTACACCATTGTCAAACTGACCGAATTGAGCCCCAGTTGCTGCTGATAGAGCGGGTAAAGCGGCGTTGGCGCGCTGCTATTCAGTAATGCCGCAGTCAGCGCCAACGCCAGAAAGCACAGCACCGGGAAATAACGGGCAGCAGGGGCAACTCCCACAGACATAAATGGCTCCTAAAACGGTGAAACAACAAGGGAATACCTTGTCACAGACAACAAAAGAAGCTCTGGATTATACGCCTGCAAAATTGCATCAAAACAGACATAAATGCATCATCTTGATGCATTTATACATTAAACTTACAGGCATAAACGAACTGATACCGAAAGGAAAAGTTGATGAACTGGGATGACGCACGATTCTTTCTCGCCGTGGCGCGTGCCGGAACTCTGCGCCAGGCAGCGCGTGAGCTACATGTCGATCAGGCTACCGTCGGGCGTAGAATTTCAGCGTTGGAACATGCCTTAAATTCAAAGCTATTTATTCGCACACCAAAACATTTCACTCTTAGCTTATTGGGTGAGCAGCTTCTAACCGATGCTGTTGCTATGGAAAGGGCGGCAGAGGCGATTAATCGTAAAGCGGCCAACGGCGACGACCGGTTACAGGGCACGGTTTCTCTTGTCACCACGGATACGCTGGCCGAAGTATTTGTTCTTCCCGCGTTGAAATTGCTACGTCAGCAGCATCCAGATATCAGTTATAGCGTCGCAACCAGCATTAACATCACCAATATGGCGCATCACGGCGCCGATCTGGCCATTCGCGGCGATAGACCTGAAAATAATGAGTTAATCATTAAGCGGCTGGCGACGATCAATATGGGTTTATATGCCGCCCATGAATATATTGCTGTGCGAGGCGTCCCTCGACCCGGCGAACACTTTCGCGGTCACGATCTCTTGCTGTTCCCTCAACAAGACGTTCCTCGCCACTGGCAAAGTTTATGCGGTGAAACGCTGGTTCAACCCAATGTCGTCTTGCAAAGCAACTCGCAAATATTACTGCGTTCCGCCACGCAAAAAGGGTTAGGCATTGCACTGCTTTCCTGTTTTCTGGCGGATAACGATGAGGATCTGGTACGAATCTGGCCTGAACGGCAGGATCCCGTGGATATCTGGCTGGTTTTACATCCAGACGTACAACGGGCAGCACGCGTGCGTGCGGTGATCAATAGCCTCGAAAACACATTCCATTCTTTATCCGAAAAATAAAGATTGCTGATCAAATACGACCATATTCTGGCATAAGAATATTAATAAACATGATTTAACGTCATTTTATCTCGGCGGTACCTAGGTTTGGCCGCATCGGTTAGCGTGCCCTCTTCTGTCCTGAATTCTCTAGCAGAAAACTCCGTTCGAGGCAGGGCACCTGCCGTACACCCGCCAGCCAACTCTCTGAAACAGAAAAATTAAGAGACTGTTATTTCTCAGCCTTCGGCCATCGGGAAAACCCAATCAGGTTTTAATTTATCGACGAGATGTAGACATTCCCCCCAAAAAGCAAAACCCCTTGCCAGAAATTCGGCAAGGGGTTTTATCTCAGCATGTTAACCCACCGTTTGGCGGATTATTGCCGGACTCAGAACATCGGCTGAGCCATTTGTACCAGCGTAATCAACGGCTGCGGGTAGATACCGAGGAACAGTACCAGAATCGCAGAAATCAACACCACAACGCCACCGGCAGTTAAGGCCCAGTTGCTTGGAGTATCGCGCACCAGTTTCTCCGGTGGGCTGAGGAACAGGCTCACGGTGACGCGTAGGTAGTAATAAAGGCCAATGGCGCTCCCCAGTACTACAGCACCGGTCAGCCACCACAGGTTAGCGCTAACGCCCATCGCAATAACGAAGAACTTACCAATAAAGCCCAGCGTCATCGGGATACCGGCCAGAGACAGCATCATCACCGTCATTACCGCAGACAGAATCGGTTTATGCCAGAACAGACCGCGATAAGAGAACAGGGATTCCGCATCCGGCCCTTTATACGGGCTGGACATCAGGCTAACGACGCCGAAAGCGCCCAGACTGCTGAACAGGTAACCGGCCATGTAAACACCGACGGTTTCCAGCGCCAACTGATGAGTCTGCACCGCCACCAACGCAATCAGCAAGTAACCGAGGTGCGCAATGGAAGAGTAACCCAACAGACGTTTGATATTGCTCTGGCTGATCGCCATCAGGTTACCAAACAGAATAGAGGCAACGGCGATGATCGAGAGTACCAGACGAACCACTTCGCTGTCCGCCGCTGGAGCATACATAAACAGACGCATCACTACGGCGAAGATGGCGATCTTACTGGCAGTAGCCAAGAAGGTGGAAACCGGCGCAGGCGCACCCTGATACACATCTGGCGTCCACAGCTGGAAAGGAACCAGCGACAGTTTGAAGCCCAGACCGACGATCATCATCCCCAAACCGGCCAGAATCAGCGGTTGATGGATAACAGAATCGCTCAGGCTTTTACCCAGACCGGCGAAGGACAGGCTACCGGATTCCGCATACAACAGCGCCATACCGAACAGTAGGAAGGACGATGCGGCCGCAGACAGCAACATATACTTAATACTGGCTTCCAGTGAACGCTTCTGGCGATAGGCATAGCCAATCAGACCAAACAGCGGCAGAGAAACCAGTTCGATACCCAGGAACAGCGAAGCCAAATGATTGGCACTGGCTAACAGAATGCCGCCCAAGGTGGCAATCAGCACCAGTAGGTAGAATTCTTCGCGGTTATCCGGATACCCTGCCAACCACGGATAGGCAAAGGTCGCCGTGGCCAGACTGGCGATAATCACCAGCCCGGTATAGAACATCGCGTAGCCGTCAACCCGCATCAGCGGCGTGACATCCATTGGCTCGACTTGCCCGACGAAATACAGAGACAGCAGCGCCAGGTTAAGCCCGATAACCGTCAGGGTGGCGTTCAGGAAATGATCGCGTCGCCACGCAATGGACAGCATCACAACCACCACCGTCAATCCGACGATCAACAGCGGTAGCATTGCGATCAGTTGTTGAGGAGTTATTGTCATGGCGAATTACGGCCTTGTTGTTATGTTTGGTGAAACTAGTGGTGATGAAGCGTTAAACCACTGCTGTACATTGCTCATCGCCGCATGAGAGGTATCCAGAATCGGTTGCGGGTAAAGGCCCAACAACACCAGTAATACCACCAGCAGCAACACGATCGACAGTTCTCGCAGGCTCATACCCGGCAAGGCTTCTTCCGATTTCGGCGCACCATAGTAAGCGCGCTGCATCATGATTAATGAATAAATCGACGCAAACACCAGCCCAAAGGTAGAGATGATAGTAATCACCGGTACGACCTGGAAGCTGCCAAACAAAATCATAAATTCGCCGACGAAATTACCGGTGCCAGGCATCCCCAGCGTCGCAACCGCGAAGAACAGGGAAAGCGCTGGTAGGTACTTAATCCGTCCCCACAGGCCGCCCATCTGACGCATATCGCGGGTATGCAGACGTTCGTATAATTGACCACAGATGATGAACATACCCGCGGCTGACAGGCCGTGGGCAATCATCTGAATCACTGCGCCCTGATAAGCCAACTGGCTGCCGGTGTAGATGGCAATCAATACAAAGCCCATGTGGGACACGCTGGTGTAAGCGATTAAACGTTTGATATCGGTCTGGCAGAACGCCATCCACGCACCGTAGAAGATACCAATAACACCCAGCCACATAGCGATAGGCGCAAACTCGTGGGAAGCATTCGGGAACAGCGGCAGGCTAAAGCGCAGCAAACCGTAAGCAGCGGTTTTCAACAGAATCCCGGCCAAATCCACCGAACCCGCGGTTGGAGCCTGACTGTGCGCATCCGGCAACCAGCCGTGCAGCGGCACCACCGGCATTTTCACCGCGAAAGCGATGAAGAAACCGAGCATCAACAGATATTCCACACCGTGGGACATCGGCGTTTTCAGTAGATTTTCATAGTTGAAAGTCCAGACGCCGGTGGCTTTGTAATGCACAAATACCAGACCCAGGATAGCAATCAACATGATCAGGCCGCTGGCCTGGGTATAAATGAAGAACTTGGTCGCGGCGGAGATACGCGTTTTACCGTCTGACGCTTTGTGACCCCACAAGGCAATCAGGAAGTACATCGGCACCAACATCATTTCCCAGAAGAAGAAGAACAGGAACATGTCGATGGCGAGGAACACGCCGATGACGCCACCCAGAATCCATAGCAGGTTCAGGTGGAAGAAACCCTGATAGCGCTGAATTTCACGCCACGAACAAAGAATCGCCAGTACGCCCAGCAGGCCGGTCAGCACCACCATCAGCAGTGACAGACCGTCCAGTGCCAAATGGAACTCAATGCCAAAGCGTGGAATCCACGGCAAGGAGAACTCCGACTGCCACTGCGGAATGCCCGCCGGATTAGTCAGTGAATAGCCGCCCTGCAACCACAGTTGCAGGGAAAGTACCAACGTCAGCCCCATCGCGATTAACGCTATCCAGCGCGGTACCTTGGTACCGAAGCGTTCAAACTGCCAGCACAGCAGACCGCCGATAAAGGGGATAAGAATTAGCCAAGGTAATAGCATGGCGTTTTGTGTCCCTAATTAAAGAGCCTATTCAGGCTTCTAAACGAAAAGCAACAGAGCCAGTATGACAACTGCACCCAGACCCATTGAGGCAACGTACCAACGCACCTGACCATTCTCACTGAACGTCAAACCGCGATTACCCAAGCGTGCAATCCATGCCGGCGTATTCATCAGTGAGTTCAGCGGATCGCGCTGTAGCAAGCGTGCAATCCACAGATAAGGTTTTACAAACAGGTTGTGATACAACCAATCGAAGCCCCATGCGTGGAACCACCAGACGGTGAAGAAACGGCCAATCGCGCTTTGCCCGATGCTGTTCACCCACTGACGTTTGCCCAGATACAGTGCCGCAGCCAGCAGAATGCCGATCACCACAATCACCCCGGAGAAGATCTCCAGCGGCATTTTGCCTTCTTCACCTAAATGAAGTTCTGGCAATACGCCCGCCAACGGTGGTGTGATCAACGCGCCGACAAAGGTAGACAGCACCAGCAGCACCAGCAATGGCAGGTTATGAGTCATACCTGTAACCGGATGGGCTTTGGTTTTTTCCTCGCCGTGGAACACGATAAAGATCATGCGGAAGGTATACAGCGCCGTCAGGAACGCCCCCACCAGACCGGCAACCATCAGGTTGATATGGCCGGTAGCCAGTGCGCCCCAGAGGATTTCGTCTTTACTGTAGAAGCCCGCGGTGACGATTGGCAATGCTGCCAGCGCCGCGCCGCCCACCAAGAAGCAGATATAAACCAGAGGGATTTTTTTACGCAGCCCCCCCATTTTGAAGATATTTTGCTCGTGGTGACAAGCCAGAATCACTGAACCGGAGGAGAGGAACAGCAAGGCTTTGAAGAAGGCGTGAGTCATCAGGTGGAAAATGGCTGCATCCCACGCCTGAACGCCCAGCGCCAGGAACATGTAACCGATCTGGCTCATGGTCGAATAAGCCAGAACCCGTTTGATGTCGGTTTGCACCAGCGCCGCAAAGCCCGCCAGTACCAGCGTAACCGCACCGATAATTCCCACCAGATGCAGAACGTCCGGCGCCATCAGGAACAGACCGTGAGTACGAGCAATCAGATACACACCGGCGGTAACCATGGTCGCCGCATGGATCAGCGCGGAAACCGGCGTCGGGCCTGCCATCGCATCGGCCAGCCAGGTTTGCAACGGCAACTGCGCCGATTTACCTACTGCACCGCCCAATAGCATCAAGGTCGCCCAGGTAATGGCGGTGGAGCCCATTTCCAACTGCTGCGGTGCCAGTACCATCAGTTCGCGAATATTCAGCGTACCCAATTCGTTGTAGAGGATGAACAGCGCAAAAGCCAAGAATACGTCACCTACGCGAGTCACGATAAAGGCTTTCATGGCCGCCGCGCCATTCGCCGGATTGGTGTAGTAGAAACCGATCAGCAGGTAACTGCACAGACCCACGCCTTCCCAGCCGAGATACATCAGCAGCAGGTTATCCGCCAATACCAAGACCACCATACTGGCGATAAACAGGTTGGTATAAGCGAAGAAGCGGGAATAGCCTTCTTCCCCACGCATATACCAAGAGGCATACATATGGATGAAGAAGCCCACGCCGGTCACTACCGACAGCATGGTCAGCGACAGGCCGTCCAGCGTCAGGGTCAATGGAATACTGAAGTCGCCAACGGACATCCAGTTCCACAGGGTTTGGTTAAACACCTGAACGCCCGTGGCTTTCTGGCTGAGGAAATCAACCGCAACGTAAGCGGTAACCAGCGCAGCCAGACCAATGGAGCCGACTCCGACGGTGGCGGAAGTATTTTCCGACCAGCGACCGCGGGAGAATGCCAACAGCAGAAAACCAAGCAGTGGCAGCAGAATTGTTAAATATAATAGGTTCATCCGCGCATCTCACTGACTGTATCAATATCCAGAGTATGACGGCGACGATACAGCTGAAGCAGCAATGCCAGGCCAATACTGGCCTCCGCCGCTGCCAGCGTAATCGCCAGGATATACATCACCTGTCCGTCAGCCTGACCCCAATAACTGCCCGCGACCACAAAGGCCAACGCCGCCGCGTTGATCATCACTTCCAAACTGATCAACATAAACAGTAGGTTGCGGCGTATCAGCAACCCAGACAGCCCTAGCACAAACAGAATGGCCGCCAGAATAAGGCCATGTTGTAGAGGGATCATGCTTGTTCCTCCGTTTTTCTTTTCGCTGAATCGCCGCTGCTCAGCACATCACCGGGTTTATGTTCCCGGCCAATGTGGAACGCAACAACCAGACCCGCCAGCAACAGCATTGAAGCCAGCTCAACCGCCAATACGTACGGACCAAACAGGCTGATACCTACGGCTTTTGCGTCAACCATCTCGCCGCTGATACCCTGATCGGATACGCTGCTGATGGCATAAATCAGTACCGATAACAGCACCAGCGCCAGCAAACCGGGGCCAATCCAGACGCTCGGTTTCAGCCAAGCACGTTCTTGCGCATCGACGTTGCCCAGGTTCAGCATCATCACCACGAAGACGAACAGCACCATAATGGCACCGGCGTACACGATGATCTCCAACGCACCGGCGAAATACGCGCCCAGTGAGAAGAACACAGCGGAAATCGCCAGTAGAGAGATAATCAGGTACAACAAGGCGTGTACCGGGTTGGTATGGGTAATGACGCGAATTGTCGCCACTACCGCTACCAATGCTGCTATATAAAATGCAAATTCCATGATCAACGGCTCCTTTAAGGCATCAGACCTTTAACGTCGATCGGTTTGGCTTCATTTTCGGCTTCGCCTTTCTGCTTGCCGTCAATCGCCATACCGGCCATCCGGTAGAAGTTATATTCCGGATATTTACCCGGACCCGAGATCAACAAATCTTCTTTTTCGTAGACCAAATCCTGCCGTTTAAACTCACCCATTTCGAAATCCGGCGTGAGCTGGATAGCGGTCGTTGGGCAAGCTTCTTCACACAGGCCGCAGAAAATGCAGCGGGAGAAGTTGATACGGAAGAATTCCGGATACCAGCGACCATCTTTCTGCTCAGCTTTTTGCAGAGAGATACAGCCCACCGGGCAAGCCACGGCGCACAGATTACAGGCTACGCAGCGCTCTTCGCCGTCCGGATCGCGGGTTAGCACGATACGGCCACGGTAGCGCGGCGGCAGGTAAACCGGCTCTTCCGGATACATTTGGGTTTCACGCTTGTGGAAGGCATGAAGGCCAATCATCCACAGGCTGCGCACTTGGGTGCCGAAACCAACCACTAACTCTTTCAACGTCATGGTTCATTCACCCCTTATTGAGCGTTGTACAAAATGACCGCGGCAGTCGCCAGCAGATTCAGCAGAGTCAACGGCAGGCAAATTTTCCAGCCGAATGACATCACTTGGTCATAACGTGGGCGCGGCAAAGATGCACGGATCAGAATGAACATCACCATGAAGAAAGCCGTTTTCAGCGCAAACCAGATAAATGGCGGCAGGAACGGGCCTTGCCAGCCACCGAAGAACAAGGTGACTATCAGTGCAGAGACGGTCACGATACCGATGTATTCGCCAACGAAGAACAAACCGAACTTCATACCGGAATATTCAATGTGGTAACCATCGGCCAGCTCTTGTTCCGCTTCCGGTTGGTCAAAGGGATGACGGTGACAAACCGCAACGCCCGCAATGGCAAAGGTCACGAAGCCAAAGAACTGCGGGATAACGTTCCAGACGTGTTCCTGAGAGTTAACAATATCCTGCATATTGAACGAGCCTGCCTGCGCTACCACGCCCATCAGCGATAAGCCGAGGAACACTTCGTAGCTCAGGGTTTGTGCTGACGCACGCATCGCCCCTAACAGAGAATATTTGTTATTACTGGACCAGCCGGCGAACAGTACCGCGTACACCGCCAGACCGGCCATCATCAGGAAAAACAGAATGCCGATGTTGAGGTCCGCAACCGCCCAGGTCGGACTGACCGGGACGATAGCGAAAGACAGTAGCAACGAGGTAAAGGCGATAACCGGTGCCAGAGTAAAAATTACCCGGTCTGCGAAGCGCGGTACCCAGTCTTCTTTGAAGAACATTTTGATCATGTCGGCCACCAGCTGCAGTGAGCCGCCCCAACCGACACGGTTTGGTCCGTATCGGTTCTGGAACAGACCCAGCAGGCGGCGCTCGCCGAAGCTCATAAACGCGCCGCAGGTGACAACCACCAACAGAATCACTACCGCTTTCAGGACGGAGATCAGGATCTCGATCAATTCAGGGGTAAACCAGCTCATAGCACCGCCTCCCGCAGGTTCTCAACGCGGGTACCCACCAATATAGGTGGAATGCCCGGTAAGCCAAGCGGCAAGCCGACCTGACCCTGAGCCAAAGTTTCACTCAAACGCACCGGCAGACGCAGCGTCTGACCAGAACAGTTGAACTCGACCAACATACCGAGGTTAACCCCCAGTTGCGCTGCGTCGGATGGATTGACCATCACATAAGGCGCTGGCATACGCTGTTGAATCACCGCTGAACGCTGAGACATTTCTTCGCTACCGAACAGATGGTAGTAAGGTGCCACACGCCAGCCGTCGGCATTTGCCGCAAAGGCTGCCGGTACGCCGGTGAAGTAAGCCAGGCTGCCCTCCCCAGCTTCGATCAGGCGCACGCCCGGATCGCCAAAGCGCAGTTTTCCACCCACTTCAGCCTGGAATTTATTCCACGCCTGCGGTGAGTTCCAACCTGGCGCCCAGGCAAACGGAATTTGCTGACGATCGGCCAATGGACTGTTGTTCCCTTCCATTGAGAAGGCAAACGGCGTATCGATGTCTTGCGGTTGACGCGGTTCGTGCACGCTGATGTTGGCGCGCATCGCAGTACGGCCACTGTAACGGTGCGGTGAACGCGCCAGTTTCTGACCGCGGATACGGAAAGTCGCGTCTGGCGCAGCTTCCACGATACCCTGCAACTGCGGCAATGCTTTGACACAGGCCTGAATCACGTGATCCAGCTGAGTCCAGTCTACGTGGCGGCTAGTGTAGGTCGAATGTAGAGAATGCAGCCAACGCCAGCTTTCCAACATCACCACGTTTTCGTCGTAGTAGCTTGGATCGTAAACCTGGAAGAAACGCTGCGCGCGACCTTCCTGATTCACCAGCGTACCATCGCTTTCAGCAAAGCTGGCCGCAGACAGAATCAAACTGGCTTTATCCATAATAGTGGTGCGCTGATGATCCAACACGATCAGGTTTTCCGCTTTGGCTAACGCCGCGTCAACCTGATCCGCCGCCGCATGACGATAAAGATCGTTTTCCATCACGATTGCGGTATCAGCTTCGCCGCTGGCTAACTGAGCCAACGCCTGATCCAGCGAACCGCCGCCGACCATCGCCAGCCCCATGCTATTAGCTGCTGCCGCGACGAAGGTAATGCCTACGTCAGATCCTCGGCCTTTCAGCGCCTTGGCGATGTTGGCTGCCGCTTCGATGATTGCATCGCTACCCGCGCTGCTACCGGTAATAATCAGCGGTTTTCTCGCGCCGGCCAATGCCTGCACGATGATATCCACTTTACCTTTCAGATCTTTTGACAGGTCTTCCACTGCCGGCGCGGACTCGTCCAGCGCGTGGGCAATAGCAAAGCCCAAACGTGCCTGATCGTCCACTGGCGCACGGTAGTTCCAGGCAGCGATATCATCCATACGGGTGTTATCAACGTTAGTGATAAACAGCGGATGTTTGGCATGCTGGCCAATGTTCATGATCGCGGCGATTTGCCAATCGGCAACTTTTTGCGCAGCGGCCATTTCACGGGCTTTGCCTTTCACAGCCTGACGCACAGACAGCGCAATGCGCGCGCCGGTTTGGGTCAAATCTTCACCCAGAACCAGTACCGCATCATAGCTTTCAATTTCACGCAGCGCCGGAGTGTGGATGCCGCCCTCAGTCAGCACTTTCAGCATCAATTGCAGACGCTGTTGCTCGCCCGCGGCGATGCCGGTGTAATAGTTTTCTGCCCCCACCAGTTCACGCAGCGCAAAGTTGCTTTCCAGACTGGCGCGAGGGGAACCGATACCGATGGTTTTCTTCGCCTGACGCAGGATATCTGCCGCCCCCTGCATGGCCTGTTCGGCGTTGAGAGCGATCCAATCGTTGCCACGGCGTTGCTGCGGCTGACGCGGACGATCTTTCAGGTTGACGTAGCCATAACCAAAGCGGCCACGGTCACACATAAAGTAGTGGTTTACGCTGCCGTTATAGCGGTTTTCGATACGACGCAGTTCGCCATAGCGCTCGCCTGGGCTGGTGTTACAACCGACGCTGCACTGCTGGCAGATGCTTGGGGCAAACTGCATATCCCACTTCCGGTTATAACGCTCGGAGTGGGTTTTATCGGTGAATACGCCGGTCGGGCAAACTTCTACCAGATTACCGGAGAACTCACTTTCTAAGGTGCCGCTTTCGGTACGACCGAAATATACGTTGTCATGCGCGCCATATACGCCGAAATCAGTGCCGTCTGCATAGTCTTTGTAGTAACGCACACAGCGGTAACAGGCGATACAGCGGTTCATTTCGTGGGAAATGAACGGGCCGAGATCCTGATTCTGATGAGTACGTTTACTGAAACGGTACTTACGGAAGCTGTGGCCGGTCATCACCGTCATATCTTGCAGGTGACAGTTACCGCCTTCTTCACAGACCGGACAATCGTGTGGATGGTTAGTCATTAACCATTCAACCACGCTTTCGCGGAACTGCTTTGCTTCGCCGTCATCGATGGAAATAAAGGTGCCATCGGTGGCCGGGGTCATACAGGACATAACCAAACGCCCACGGGTGTCATCGGCGTTTTGGTATTGCTTTACCGCACATTGGCGGCAAGCGCCGACGCTTCCCAGCGCCGGATGCCAGCAAAAATAAGGAATATCGAGTCCCAGGGAGAGACAGGCTTGTAACAGGTTGTCGGCCCCGTTTACATCATATTCTTTGCCGTCTACATGAATCGTAGCCATATCAGCATGCTTCCAAGTGGCTTGCGTCAGAACACATTCAAGGTCTGTTGCGCTCGGTGATACTTCGTCAAAAATCAGCCCGAAATGCTCTTTCTTACTGATTTCTGCCTCGTTTGACCGTCGCTCACGACGACCTTGAAACCGTTCTTTTTACAAGCGTTAATCAAAAAATTCTGACCCTTGCTGCTTATAACTGTTTGCTACTTATAACGATTTATAGATAGCAAGGGCATCAGTGCTACCAGCGCGCTTTTAACAGGTTAGGCTGAATACCGGCTATGGCTCGGGTATTGCCATAGTCCTTAGTCGCGATCCCGGCTTCAAATTCGTCCCGGAAATATTTAATCGCGCTTTGTAGTGGTTCAACCGCGCCCGGCGCGTGAGCACAGAAGGTTTTACCCGGCCCTAAGAAGCGGCAAAGCTGTTCCAGCGTTTCGATGTCACCCGGTTGGCCTTCGCCACGTTCCAGCGCACGCAGAATTTTGACACTCCACGGCAGACCGTCACGGCACGGAGTACACCAGCCGCATGACTCACGGGCAAAGAACTCTTCCAGATTACGTACCAGCGAAACCATACCGATTTCGTGATCCACCGCCATTGCCAACGCCGTACCTAAACGACTGCCCGCTTTGCCGATGTTTTCGAAATCCATAGGCAGATCCAAATGATCGGCGGTCAGGAAGTCGGTACCCGCACCGCCCGGTTGCCAGGCTTTGAATTTCAAACCGTCACGCATACCACCGGCGTAATCTTCCAAAATTTCACGAGCAGAAATACCAAACGGCAGTTCCCATAGGCCCGGATTTTTCACCCGACCAGAGAAGCCCATCAGCTTGGTACCCGCATCGTTACTTTTGCCAGCGGTGATTCCCTGATACCAATCCACGCCGTGCTCCAAAATTGCCGGCACGTTACACAGGGTTTCCACATTGTTGACGCAGGTCGGTTTGCCCCACACGCCGGAAGACGCAGGGAAAGGCGGCTTGGAACGTGGGTTAGCGCGGCGGCCTTCCAGTGAGTTAATCAGCGCGGTTTCTTCCCCGCAGATATAACGACCGGCACCGGTATGGACAATCAGCTCGAAATCGAAACCGCTGCCCATAATATTTTTGCCCAGCAAACCGGCTTCGGTCGCTTCGGCAATAGCGCGACGCAAATGCACCGCCGCTTCGATGTATTCACCACGCAGGAAGATGTAGCCCCGGTAGGCTTTCAGCGCGAAGGCGCTGATCAGCATCCCTTCCACCAGCAGATGAGGCAATTGCTCCATCAGCAGACGGTCTTTATAGGTGCCCGGCTCCATTTCATCGGCGTTACACAGCAGGTAACGGATGTTCATGCTTTCGTCTTTCGGCATCAGGCTCCACTTTAAACCGGTGGAGAAACCTGCGCCGCCGCGCCCTTTCAGACCCGCATCTTTGACCAGATTGACGACGTCCGGCGGAGCCATGCCTTTTAAGGCTTTTTCTGCTCCGACATAGCCATTTTTGCTGCGGTACTCATCAAGCCATACCGGCTGTTTGTCATCACGCAAACGCCAGGTCAGCGGATGCATTTCCGGGGTACGGATAATTTCACGAGTAAAACCTGAAGGATTTGTCATGGATATTGCTCCAGTAACTTTTCAATTTCTTCAGGCTTCAGGTAGCTGTGAGTATCGTCGTCGATCATCATCGTCGGACCACGGTCACAGTTACCCAAGCAGCAAGTTGGCAGCAGCGTGAAACGACCATCAAAAGTGGTCTGACCCGGCTTGATGCTGAGCTTTTTCTCGATAGCCGCCTGAATGCCCTGATAACCGGTAATGTGGCAAACCACGCTGTCACAGTAACGAATCACATGGCGACCAACTGGCTGGCGGAAAATCTGGCTGTAGAAAGTGGCTACGCCTTCAACGTCGGAAGCCGGAATACCCAGCACCTCAGCAATAGCGTGAATCGCACCGTCTGGCACCCAACCGCGTTTTTTCTGTACGATTTTCAGCGCTTCAATCGACGCGGCACGAGCATCTTCGTAATGATGCTTTTCATGCTCGATGGCATCGCGTTCTTCCGCGCTCAATTCAAAGGCTTCTTGTGCGGTGGCCGGCTGTTCAGCGACAGAGCGCTCAACGGCAGTAGACTGCGCTGCATCGACAGCCAGGTTCACCACATCAAGTTGATCTTTATGATCCTGGGTCTCTTTTTGATCACTCATAATTAGCGGTCCACATCAGACATTACAAAATCGATACTGCCCAGATAGACGATCAGGTCAGATACCAGGCTGCCACGGATTACCGATGGGATCTGCTGCAAATGGGCATAGCTCGGGGTACGTATCCGGGTGCGATAGCTCATGGTGCTGCCGTCACTGGTCAGATAGTAACTGTTGATCCCTTTGGTCGCTTCAATCATCTGGAATGACTCGTTAGCTGGCATCACCGGGCCCCACGAAACTTGCAGGAAGTGAGTAATCAGCGTTTCGATATGTTGAAGCGTACGTTCTTTCGGCGGCGGCGTAGTCAGCGGATGGTCAGCTTTGAATGGACCTTCTGGCATGTTTTTATAACATTGCTCCAGAATTCGCAGGCTTTGACGCAGTTCTTCCACTTTCAGCATTACGCGGTCATAGCAGTCACCGTTATTACCGATTGGCACTTCGAATTCGAAGTTTTCATAACCGGAATACGGGCGCCATTTACGCACATCAAAATCGATACCGGTGGCACGCAGGCCAGCACCAGTGACGCCCCAATCCAACGCTTCTTTGGAATTGTATGCAGCAACGCCAATTGAACGTCCTTTCAGGATACTGTTCTGCAAAGCAGCTTTGACGTAGGAATCCAGACGTTTGGGCATCCAGTCAAGGAAATCGCGCAGCAAACGCTCCCAGCCGCGTGGCAGATCGTGAGCCACGCCACCAATACGGAACCAGGCTGGATGCATACGGAAGCCGGTAATCGCCTCAATCACATCGTAGACTTTCTGACGGTCGGTAAAGGCGAAGAACACCGGGGTCATCGCACCCACGTCCTGGATAAAGGTACTGATGTACAGCAGATGGCTGTTGATGCGGAACAGTTCAGACAGCATCACGCGGATGGTATCAACCTTCTCCGGCACTTTAATCCCGGCCAGTTTTTCAACGGCCAGCACATACGGCATTTCGTTTACACAGCCACCGAGATACTCGATACGGTCAGTGTAAGGAATGTAGCTATGCCAGGATTGACGCTCGCCCATCTTTTCCGCGCCGCGGTGGTGATAACCCACGTCTGGCACGCAATCGACAATTTCTTCGCCATCCAGCTGCAATACAATGCGGAAAGCACCATGAGAAGACGGATGGTTAGGACCGAGGTTAAGAAACATGAAGTCCTCATTTTCGGTTCCACGCTTCATACCCCAATCTTCTGGTTTGAAGGTGAGAGACTCCATCTCCATATCTTCTTTCTGCTTGGTCAGCACGAAGGGATCGAATTCCGTGGCGCGAGCAGGGTAGTCTTTACGCAGCGGATGACCTTCCCAGCTTTGCGGCATCATAATGCGCGTCAAATGCGGGTGGCCATCAAAGGTAATACCGAACATTTCCCACGTTTCCCGCTCATACCAGTTGGCATTCGGGAAAATCTTGGTTGCTGTGGACACGTGCATGTCTTTTTCAGACAGTGCCACTTTCAGCATAATGTCGCGGTTACGCTCAATAGAAAGCAAATGATAGAAAACAGAGAAATCCGCATCAGGCAAACCTTGGCGGTGAGTACGCAACCGCTCATCCACCCCATGCAGATCGAACAGCATAACGTAAGGCTTAGGCTGTTTTCTTAAAAACGACATTACTTCCAGCAATTGTTCACGCTTCACCCAGACTACCGGCATGCCGGTACGGGTCGCCTGAACAACAAAGGCCTCTGGCCCAAAACGGTTCGACAACTCACCTATTACCGGATCATCGAGATGATCGCGGGTTTGCCATGCGGGCTGGGCGCTGTCGGTCGTTGTATGATCTGTCATAATTTTTTTTCACCACAACTTTTTTGATCACTACCGGGGTCATTTCGTGGTCAGTGCGCCGCGAATTTAGCTGTCGTACCTAGATTGACTGTCAAATCGACAGAATCAAATCTCGTCAGGAGTACGCAGGTTAGTGACCGCAATACGCTCAGCGTGTTTACGCTCGCGTTCTGGCTGCATATTGGCGCGATAAACGCCCTGATCGCCGACAACCCAGGAAAGTGGGCGGCGTTCTTTACCAATGGATTCCTGCAACAGTAACAGCGCTTGCATATAAGCTTCAGGACGCGGTGGGCAACCTGGGATATACACATCCACCGGCAGGAATTTATCTACGCCCTGCACCACGGAGTAAATGTCATACATGCCGCCGGAGTTGGCGCAGGCACCCATTGAGATAACCCATTTCGGTTCAAGCATCTGTTCGTACAAACGCTGAATAACCGGAGCCATCTTGGTGAAGCAGGTTCCTGCAACCACCATGAAGTCAGCCTGACGCGGTGAGGCGCGCAATACTTCAGCCCCGAAACGCGCCACGTCATGCACAGCGGTAAACGAGGTCACCATTTCTACGTAACAGCAAGAAAGACCGAAGTTATACGGCCAAAGTGAGTTTTTACGTCCCCAGTTCACCATGTCATGCATCGCGTGCTCAAGTTTACCCATGTACACGCTACGATGGATGTCTTGCTCGAGCGGATCGCCGCTGATGGTTTCCTGTGTTTGTAGGGGATAACGGTCATTTTCACCGTTGGGGTCTATGCGGGTTAGCGTATAGTCCATGTTAATGCCTCGCTGTATTTATTGGCGCAAATCGGGCGGAATACCTTTGGAATTTGTGACCGTGCTCGGTTTGCTCACGCGGCGGTTCGACCGCCCAGGAGTCCAATCCAGAGCACCGATGCGCACCAGATAAACCAAACCAGCCAGCAGCACCAAAATGAAAATGGTGGCTTCGATGAAACCTATCCAGCCGCTTTCGCGAATGGAAATCGACCAGGCATACAGGTACAAGGCTTCAACGTCGAAAATAACGAAGAACATGGCGACCAGATAGAACTTGGCCGACAGGCGCATACGCGCAGAGCCAACCGAGTCGATACCGGACTCATAGGGTACGTTTTTGGCACGGGCCCGAGCTCTCCCACCCAGGAAGAACGCACCTAGCAGCATGAAACCGCACAGCCCGATAGCGCCAATGAGGAATACAGCGAACGCCCAGTGATGAGCGATAACTTCAGTGGTTGTTGACATACTCATTGCTTACTCATCAAAAGTGGCGTCGAACGTTCTGCTCTTGTGTCGGCAGTTGTGCACCACATCGATTCAAGGGAAGGATAATAACCACACAAAGACACTGTCTTTACAACTATTTAGCCAGTGTTTTACTGTGGGCTTTTTACTCCTTTCAATAACCTTTTGTCAACTTTGACAAAAGTAACTACACATTAATTTACAAACGCACGATCTTGCTTAACATTTGGTGCGACCTCGAAAGCTAAATCGAGTCAGTCATTTGTTGAGTTCTATCATGCACATATAAAGCAACGTGGATCTTTCGTTTTTACTATACCATTGTCGCAGGAATAACCTGTTCTTCCACTCACTAGCTAGGGGTATTTTTTTGATCCAGAACACGTTTTGAGTGTTATTAGGCAGTTTCTTAACAAATAAAAAGCTGTTATTGAAACTAAAAATAGTGAAACATCGTTTTGAGTCAATTGAAGACGTGTTAACGAAAAGAAAAAAAATACTGCGGGGAGCTATATGGATATCAGTCTAGACTGCAGCCTGACTGTCTTGGGCTATACCCCAAAATAAGTGTGGGAAACGCGCCTTTAGTCACGAAATATCAACAAAACGGTAATAAATAGGTTTTTACTGTCTTAGAAACGAAAAATCCCCTGTTTAAACAGGGGATTAACGAAACACTAGATGTTAAATAATTCTTATTAATTATCGATATACAATTCGGAACCCTGGGATGGTTCTGTTCCGGTCAGCAATGAAGGCTGATAACCATTTTGCAAGGCACTAAAAATCGCCAATGCTAACTCATTTTCACATGCATCATCTTTGCACAGCGCATAATGGGTTTCAGGCAACCGAGGTAATCCTTCTGTTTCGCCTAATACCCGCAGGTCCGGACTCATCATTTCGATAGGTCTGGCGGTCACACCTAACCCTGCCCTCACCGCCGCCCTAATGGCCGAAAGCGAAGAAGCAACGTAGGCAATGCGCCACGGAATACCAGCCTGTGTCAGATGCTCTATTGCCATGTCACGAAATGGACTTGGCTCATTCATCACCACCAGCGGAATGGCCTCTCCAGGGACAAACTGATAGTCCGCAGAGCAATACCACAGCGTTGGGGAGGTTCTCAACATCAGATGGGGAAGACTTTCAACTGCTGCCGTGGTGATCGCTAAATCAACTTCACCACTGCTCAGCATCTCAGCAATTTCCGGCCCACGCTTGACCCGCACATCTATGGCTAAACGCGGATACAACGTTGCCACCCGATTCAAAAGAAAAGGGAGCAGCGTATCAGCGGTATCATCAGATGCACCAATGGTCAGCACGCCTTCTACATTGCTGTACATTAAAGAAGTGCAGGCTTCATCGTTAAAACGCAAAATTTTTCTGGCATAGCCAAGTAACTGGAGACCATGTTCAGTAAGTAACTTGTTGCGCCCATGGCGGGCAAACAACTCTTTACCAACCAACTGTTCTAACCGTTGCATCTGTTGGCTAACGGCTGATTGCGTTCGACATACTGCGGCAGCAGCGGCGGCGAAAGTATTCAGGTCAGCAACAGCGACAAAGGTTCTAAGCAGATCGAGGTCGAGATTAATTATCGGACGATTTGCATTTGTCATAGTGTATTCTTCACTTTTTTGAATTCTAATTACAAACTACCCTGGTGTTTAACTAACAACATTATCAAATGAGACAATGTTAAGTATGACAGTACCCCACTCATTAGAGTAGGGCAAAAAAATAACTTATATTTCGTTATCTTTATCTCTTTTTCAAAAACATCTTTTCCCAACCAGTCATCCAATTATATGAATAGCGTCACAAAAAACCGCTAAATCTTCGATAAATGAAGATTTTTTATGCTGGGGAACGCCATTTCTTGCCGCTAAATTTAATGCTTCTAATGTACTGTTTTTAATTAAATTCACCTTAATGGCCGCTTATTTTATATATAAAAAAACAACTTATCACCGAGATGGTGGTTTATCTTTTCAAAAAGATTTAACTAATGATTTTCTACTAAAGTGCGAGAATGAATCCCTTACATTAAATGTTCTTAATAGTTTTCCTATTTATAGTTTTTAGCTTCCCTGCCATTTTTAGACTGGCATCTACAATATGTATGATAAAAACATGAATATTTAGCTATCAACTTATTATATAAAAGAAATTGGCCAATATTTTATTGTAAAAATAGTAAGGGAACGCGTTAAGTTGATAAGTATTGCTGGATGAATATTATGCGTTACCGGTTGCTTTATCGCCGAAACACGTCATTTCGATCAGAAAATAGACAGCAAACACTTCATTTTATCTAATCATTAAGATTTTTATGATGAATGAAACAGGAAAAATGATAAGTCAGTTACCCTCGATAAACATTTGCAGTAAAGCGATGTATAGAACTTCAAAAATGTGCGGCAGCGGAGTACATTGAACACCTTGCCGTGTTCCAGGAACAGGACACGCTTTTACCAGTGAAAAGGCTCTGTTTTATGTCCCCCATTGAAAAATCCAGCAAACTGGACAACGTCTGTTACGACATTCGTGGCCCGGTGCTAAAAGAAGCTAAGCGTCTTGAAGAAGAAGGTAATAAGGTTCTGAAACTGAACATCGGCAATCCTGCCCCGTTTGGTTTCGACGCACCGGATGAAATTCTGGTAGACGTCATTCGTAACCTGCCCACGGCGCAAGGCTATTGCGACTCCAAAGGCCTATACTCAGCGCGCAAAGCCATCATGCAGCACTATCAGGCGCGGGATATGCGCGATCTGACGGTGGAGGACATTTACATCGGCAACGGCGTTTCCGAGCTGATTGTGCAATCCATGCAAGCCTTGCTAAATATTGGCGACGAAATGCTGGTACCGGCGCCGGATTACCCGCTGTGGACCGCGGCTGTTTCCCTGTCCAGCGGTAAAGCCGTGCACTATATGTGTGATGAGGAATCTGACTGGTTCCCCGATCTGGATGATATTCGTAGCAAAATCACTCCGCGCACTCGCGGCATTGTGATTATCAACCCGAACAACCCAACCGGCGCGGTATACAGCAAAGAGCTGTTGCTGGAGATTGTTGAGATTGCCCGCCAGAATGATTTGATCATTTTTGCCGATGAAATCTATGACAAAATTTTGTATGACGATGCGCAGCACCATTCGATTGCTGCATTAGCACCGGATTTGCTGACCGTGACCTTTAACGGTTTGTCCAAGACTTACCGCGTAGCCGGTTTCCGTCAGGGCTGGATGGTGCTTAACGGGCCGAAGAAGCACGCTAAAGGTTATATTGAAGGCCTAGAAATGCTGGCTTCGATGCGTTTATGTGCCAACGTGCCGATGCAGCACGCCATTCAGACAGCTCTGGGAGGTTATCAGAGCATCAGTGAGTTTATTCAGCCCGGCGGTCGTTTGTATGAACAGCGGGATCGCGCCTGGGAATTGATCAATCAGATCCCTGGGGTTTCCTGTGTGAAGCCTCGCGGTGCGCTGTATATGTTCCCGCGTATCGACGCCAAGCGTTTCAATCTGAAAGACGATCAGAAGCTAGTGCTGGATTTGCTGTTGCAAGAAAAAGTGTTACTGGTACAAGGCAGTGCCTTCAACTGGCCGTACCCTGATCACGTGCGCATCGTGACCTTACCGCGCGTAGATGAGTTAGAAATGGCGGTCGGGAAGCTAGGCCGGTTCCTAGAGACATACCATCAGTAATTGATTTGGGGGGACTACGCGCCCCCCCATTCCCCACGTCTTAACACTCCGCACCTCCGTACCTATCGCCTTCTCACGGCGTCGGTTCTCTTGCTCATCGCTTCGGCTGGCGGAATGCCGCAACTCGCTCTTCATTAGGCAGATCACATGTGCTGTGAAAGGGCCAGCTTGGGGTCAAAAACCCTATCAAGGGTGAAAGGCAAATAGCGATTCATAAAAATGGTTTTGATTTTAATAAGGCGCAATCAGGACGTGGGCCGGCAGCTGTTCAAAGCGCGCCTTGAGCCGCAGAGGCAGGAAGCATGGCATCCTGATAACGCCCGCAGCTGAATCTAGCGCTGGCTCGCCGGACGAAAAGTGTACGAGGAAAATTCGCAGAACCCCACTTTCGCACCAAGTACAGAGCGGGGGCGACTGTCAACCCTGCTCGCAAGCCTCCACGACGAGTGAGGGAAAAACCGAACAATAAGGCTTTCAAACCTGATCCGATACGAATTATCAGAAAGCTACGGCATAGCTCGAGACATTTTATCGCCGTCTCCGCGAGTGGGGAGCAACTGAACCGTCAGGCTTTCAAAACCCAACCCAGGTTATCTGGTCACATCATCGCTATCGCAGATGAGAAATTACAAAACCCGCCTCCTCTTCTGTTAGGCTATAAACCTAAAATTACCCCGACTCCCTGTTTGATTACCGATTTATCGTCGTAGAAAAAACAAAGAGAGAAAATTATGAGTCAGAGCCACTTCTTCGCCCATCTATCCCGCCTGAAACTGATTAATCGCTGGCCGCTGATGCGTAATGTTCGAACGGAAAATGTATCAGAACATAGCCTGCAAGTGGCCTTTGTCGCTCATGCGCTGGCAATCATCAAAAACCGTAAATTCAACGGTAATCTGAACGCCGACCGCATCGCGCTGTTAGCCATGTACCACGACGCCAGCGAAGTGATTACCGGCGATATGCCCACGCCTATCAAGTATTACAATCCGCAGATTGCCCACGAATATAAAAAAATCGAAAAAGTGGCACAGCAGAAACTGATCGAAATGTTACCCACCGAATTACAGCATGATTTCCGCTGCTTGCTGGATGAAAACTATTACAGTGAAGATGAGAAACTGCTGGTTAAACAGGCTGATGCCCTGTGCGCCTATCTGAAATGTCTGGAAGAGCTTTCGGCGGGAAATCACGAGTTTACCCAAGCAAAAACGCGATTGGAGAAAACTCTCGACCTGCGTAAAAGCCCGGAAATGGATTACTTTATGGAAGTCTTCGTGCCTAGCTTCAGCCTGTCTTTGGATGAAATCAGCCTCGATCCCTTGGAATAATCCCGATCCGTCGCTGACGTGAACCCATCCTAATGAGCTGGCTCACGTCAGTGCCACCAACCTCTCTTGGCACCAAGGACGAAAGCTAATCAGAATGGAAATAATAGCGGCACAACCATCACGCTAACGGCCATCACCAACAGCGTAAACGGCACGCCCATACGTACAAAATCGCCAAATTTATAACCACCAGGGCCTAATACCAAAGTATTGACCGGCGATGAAACCGGTGTCATAAAGGCAGCGGAAGCGGCAATACCGATAATCATGGCGAATGGGAGTGGTGATACCGACATTTCTCTCGCTGCCGCGATGGCAATGGGCGCCATCAATACCGCCGTGGCCGTATTAGAGATAAACAACCCAATCGTGGCGCAAAGCACGAACAGACACAGCAGCATTACTCGAGGCCCCGCGCCGCCCGCGACATCCATCAGGCCGTGAACAATAAGGTCTACCCCACCGGTTTTCTGTAGCGCCAGCGCAAAGGGCATCATCCCAATAATCAGAATCAAACTTGGCCAATGAATCGCGCGATAAGCGCTGTCCATATCAATACAACGAAAACGTCCCATAAGCAGGCAAGCGATCAACGCGGCAATCACGTTAGGCACCTCGTCGGTCAGCATCATCGCGACCATCAACGCCAGACAAAACAGCGCGTGAGGAGCCTGTGACAAAGCCGGAGCCACTTCGTCCACTTCTGCCGGTAAACTGAGTACGATAAAATCTTTGGTTTGAGACTGAAGCTGGCGAATCAGTTTCCAGTCGCCAATCACCAGCAAAATATCGCCGAACTGGAGTTTTTCATCCACCAGCTTTCCTTCCATCGCTTTACCGTGACGGCGAATTCCCACCACGTTCAGGCCATAGCGACTGCGGAATGTCATGTCCCGTAGGCTTTTCCCGATCAAAGTGGAGTCAGGAATCAGAGAAACCTCGGCCATACCGACGTTTCGCGCCTGCTCAGAGAAATATTCCCCCCGCAGCACCATCGGTTCCAGCAATTGATCGCTACAGAATTCGCGTAAATCCACGTCACAATCGGACATATCGATCAACAATACGTCCCCTTCTCGTAGTTCGGAGTTACCGGTTGCGCTGACCATCACCCGGCGAAAACGCCGCCAGCGCTCAATCCCAACCACATTAGCGCCATAGCGAGCGCGTAAATGCAGTTCGTCCAGCGTATGCCCTATCAGTGGGGAACGTTGACGAATTGCCAGACGACGCGCGCGGCCAGTGAGTCGATAATCCCGAATTAAATCGCGGAAAGTTCGGCGTTGCCACTTTTCCTTATCTGAGCGCGGTTCGTTGCTGCCTAGCCAGCGGCGGGCAATCAGCATATAGCCTACGCCCAACAGCAGAATAATAAGGCCAATTGGCGTGACGCCGAAAAACCCGAAACCCTGAATGCCTTCTCGCAGCAGTTCACTGTTCACCACCATATTGGGCGGCGTCGCCACCAGCGTCATCATGCCGCTGATTAATCCGGCAAAGCTCAGGGGCATCATTAAACGACTGGGTGATGTTTTCATTCGGCTGGCAACGCTTAGCACCACCGGAATAAAAATAGCCACTACGCCGGTGGAACTCATAAAGGCACCCAATCCGGCTACGGTAACCATCAGCAAAGCCAGCATTTTGGTTTCGCTATGCCCTGCCACCTTAACCAACCAATCCCCCACCTGATAAGCCACGCCGGTTCTTACCAAACCTTCGCCAATCACGAAAAGTGCGGCAATCAAAATCACGTTGGGATCGCTAAAACCACTGGTGGCCTCCGCCAGCGTCAGCGTGCCGCTCATCACAAAGGCAATAATCACCAACAGCGCCACCACGTCCATTCTCAATTTATTAGTGGTAAACAGTCCTATCGCTATCAGAAGTAAAGTTAATACCCACAATAGTTCGCTATTCAAAATGGCCTCGCTGGCAAATCGGAAATCAAAGATTGGGCGTTATCAGTAAAGCATTAAACGCCGCGAGTTCAACTGCCTGCGATCAATATTGATTAAAAAATTGTCGCTTATCAGTCTTATACCGTTTTTATGGCGTATTTTTATCCAATTCATTGCCGATTTGCTGATTATTCGCCGGAAATGAGTCGTTTGTTCGTTAGTGATACATATCCATATTAATGGTGAGCATATCGGTGGTTTGGGCAACATCTGACTATACTAGATTGGTGGCAACCCGCCTGATTTGGGTGACTCCGTAAACGCGGCCGTATAACAGCCGCGTGACAGTTACCGCTGAAATTATCCCTAAGAGCAAGGTCGCTAAATGCTTAATATCACTAATTATCCGCTGGTTCTGTTTCTCCTGACTTTTCTGGTGCTGTGGGGCTGCGCCCTTATCGGCCAGGCGTTTTTTCGTCGCGGACAGACCATGGATGGCAACACTCAGGAAAACTTCACCGTTATTCAAGGTGCGACACTGACGCTACTCGGGCTGATTATCGGCTTCAGTTTTTCCATGGCTATCAGCCGTTACGATTTACGTAAAAATCAAGAAGAAGCGGAAGCCAACGCTATTAGCACTGAATATCTGCGTGCCGACCTGCTCTCGCCCGCCGCGCGAGATAAAACCAAAGACCTGCTGATACGCTACGTAGATCAACGAATTCTGTTTTATCGCACCCGCGATAAAGCCAGGCTGCTGGAAATTAACCAGCAATCCAATCAGCTACAGGATGAACTCTGGACTGTGCTGCTTGAACCTGCGGCGCAACAGCCAACGCCACCGATGGCGCTGGTACTGGCTGGAATGAACGATGTATTGAACTCAGCCAGTTACACTCAAGCGGCTTGGTGGAACCGTATTCCTCCGGCGGCATGGATGTTGATGAGTATTATTGCAATCTGCTGCTGCACGTTGGTGGGCTACGGTTTTAAAAACGGCAAAGGGCGAAAAATCATGTTGTTGATATTACCGCTGGTTATCTCTTTCTCGTTTATGTTGATTGCCGATATAGATAGTCCGCGCGGCGGCGTGATTAAGGTGATACCGCAAAATCTGGAGAGTCTGGCGGCCAGTTTTTCCCTTCCAGCCGGTTAAGTCGCAGCTGGGACTCGGTAAACGTAAAAAGAGCTCCTTAAGGCGCTCTTGGTTTTTATCGCAGATTCAATGAATAAGCAGGAAAGCTACTTAACCCGCTGAATCACCGCGCCGTTGAGCGTTTTCTCTATCGCGATTTGCTCAAGGGAGGTCAGAATCAAATCAACCTGATCCCGTTTTGGCGTGTCCGCTGGTGCGTTAACCGCAATCACTTTACAACCTGCGGCCAGACCGGAAAGAATCCCCGCGGGCGCGTCTTCCACCACCACGCAATCTTCCGGTTTCAGCCCCAGACGCTGCGCGCCCAGCAGATAGGCATCGGGCTGCGGTTTGCCGTGAGTAACCAGTTCAGCCGTGATAAACACTTCCGGTAACGGTAAATGAGCGGCTGCGCGACGGGCGGACGCAACGGGCACGGAACCCGAGGTAACAATCGCCCAAGGAATGTCCAATTGATTCAGACGCTCCAGTAACGCAACTGCACCCGGCAATGCGGTGACGCCTTCGGTATCTTCCGACTCGATTTTTTCCAACGTCAGAAACTCGGCCTGAATAGCCTCATCACTCTGCCCCGGCATAAAGTGGCGCAAGGAGGTAATAGCCTGTTTCCCGTGGATAAAGTCCAATACCACCGATGATTCGATACCGTGCCTGGCTCCCCAGCCAATCCATGCTCGCTCCACGGCGGGCAATGAATCTACTAGCGTTCCATCCAAGTCAAAAAGAAAACCTTTGCACTCCACAAGCACATCCTCTTGAAACCTAAATCATCAGGCTATTTATTGAGTTTAACGGCAAGCCCGGCCACAGAGCCGGGTCAACGAGAGGTTAATATACCTATGGGCACCTTAATGGACAAACCTCCACCGAGCCAATGGCCTATTCCCCCTCGTCTCGCTCGATCAGTCGCGGCTTTGCGGGTGATTAATCAGGCATTAATGATTTGCGAAATCTCAACCGCGCTCAAATGATATTGACGCGGGCAAGACTGCCAGATAGACAGCATGCGCTGATATTTATCCCACATTGGGGTTTGGGCATTGAAACCGTGAGTGCCGGAATCGAAATGGGTATAACGCCCTTCGGTATTCACCATAAAGCGCACGTAGCTCAGGTAGCGGGATTCGGTGGCAGCATCGAAACCGAGGAAAGCGATGCGGCGCCCGTCCAGATCTTGCTTATCTTTCAGATTGTCCCAAGACACCTGTAGCGCGTGGTGCATCTCCATAATATTAATAATGGTGCGGCAGGTCTCTTCGCTTAACTCACCAAAATCACGGTCCAACTCGCGCATTTGCAGACCAAAGCCGCGCTCGACAATGGTTTGCTGACGACGATAACGCTCGGCGTTATCCGGATCTAACATGGTCATCATTTTGTATTGGTTTGAAAGGATCAGCCGTTGGGCGTTAGTCATATCCATCATGATCTCCTGAAAGGCAAGTTAATGGTGAAATCATCGCATAGCGCATCTTTCAGTGGTACTACTAGCGGGCCATTCTTTGATTTGACAGGGGGTTTGGTGAAAGGATTCACCGAGAGCCGCTGCCGACTCTCGGATTTGTATTTAGTTATCGTTGCAAAAGTTATAAATCATCGAGAAAAGTTTTATCCAACTGTTTAAACGCCCGTTTCAGCAATTCAGCCAGCGACTGATAGGTCGGAGTTTTCTCTATAGGCGCAACCGCCTGCCCGGCGTCAGCCAGTTTATTGCGCACTTCGTGAAACCATTGCAACAAAGTCGGCGGCAACGGCGTAATAGAGCGCTTGCCCAGCCACCACAAACCTTGCAGCGGCAAACCACAGGCAAACAGTGCGGTAGCAATCGCAGGGCCAAGCTGCCCACCCAGCGCGATTTGCCAGGTCAGCGTGAAAATCGCCAGCGGCGGCATAAAGCGAATACCGAAGCGCGTCGCATTCACTACGCGATTTTCTGGGAACACCGGCGCCAGACGTTTGTCTGATGGCCAGGTTTTCATATAGTGCTGCCCGCGCTGGAGGACCTGAAACCAGCTAACGGAATCGGAAGGTTTGGATGTCATGGCTCACCTCAACTTCAAAGACAAAATTTAAAATTTTCTTGCAACCCACCAATGATAAATTGGATGGATTAAATATATTTTGTTTTTAGCGCGCGCTATCGGTATCCTAGCCCGGCCTTTTGGCCGCTAGAAGAAGACGCACAATATGTCAACTTTTAGCAGCAAATTAATCATTTTTGTTAAATCGTTGATGCATTTTAACCACCAGGTTTTAAACACTTGATCAGCGATTTTTCCACCATCATGCCTTTTTCATTTATCGCATGATGTTAATCATTAATGTCATCACCATTATGCGCTACGCTTGTGGTCAGATTGACGTTTTATTAACCACGTGTTTATTGCAAACACGACAATAAATAGGTACTTCCATGTCGAGTAAGCTAGTACTGGTTCTTAACTGCGGTAGTTCTTCCCTGAAATTCGCCGTGATCAACGCGACCAACGGTGAAGAACACCTGTCTGGTTTAGCCGAATGCTTCCATCTTCCAGAAGCCCGCATCAAATGGAAAATGGATGGCGGCAAACAAGAAGCAGCATTGGGTGCTGGTGCAGCGCACAGCGAAGCACTGAATTTCATTGTTAATACTATTCTGGCACAAAAACCAGAGCTTTCTGCCCAGTTGACTGCTGTCGGCCACCGTATCGTTCACGGCGGTGAGAAATTCACTTCATCAGTAATTATTGACGATGAAGTTATTCAGGGTATCAAAGATTCGATCCCGTTTGCACCACTGCATAACCCAGCGCACCTGATCGGTATCGCTGAGGCGTTGAAATCCTTCCCGAATCTGGCTAATAAAAATGTCGCGGTATTCGACACTGCATTCCATCAGACCATGCCAGAAGAATCTTACCTGTACGCCCTGCCGTACAGCCTGTACAAAGATCACGGCATCCGTCGCTATGGCGCACACGGTACTAGCCATTTCTTCGTTAGCCAGGAAGCGGCCAAGGCTCTGAACAAGCCAATGGAAGAACTGAACGTGATCACTTGCCACCTGGGCAACGGCGGTTCTGTTACCGCAGTTCGCAACGGTAAATGTGTCGATACCTCTATGGGTCTGACCCCGCTGGAAGGTCTGGTCATGGGGACTCGCAGCGGTGACATCGATCCAGCAATCATCTTCCATCTGCATGATGCAATGGGCATGAGCGTTGATCAAATCAACAAAATGCTGACCAAAGAGTCTGGCCTGATGGGTCTGACCGAAGTCACCAGCGACTGCCGTTACGTTGAAGACAACTACGACACCAAAGCTGACGCTAAGCGCGCGATGGACGTATTCTGCCACCGCCTGGCCAAATACATCGGTGCTTACACTGCACTGATGGACGGCCGTTTGGACGCGGTTATCTTCACCGGCGGTATCGGTGAAAACGCAGCTATGGTACGTGAACTGACTCTGGATAAACTGGGTCTGCTGGGCTTCGAAATTGACCACGAACGTAACCTGGCCGCTCGCTTCGGTAAATCCGGCACCATCACTAAAGATGGCAGCCGTCTGGCGATGGTAATCCCAACTAACGAAGAGTTTGTTATCGCACAAGACGCAGCCCGTCTGACTGCATAAGTCTCCTCAACACCGTCAGCCAAGGCTGGCGGTGTTGTTTTCGCCCGACAGCAGGCGAGAACCGTCGCCTGAGTGCAACCGTAAAGAGGTTTAGCCGTGTCCCGTACAATTATGTTGATCCCAACTGGCACCAGCGTGGGTCTGACCAGCGTCAGCCTGGGTGTCATTCGCTCCATGGAGCAAAAAGGCGTCCGCTTAAGCGTGTTCAAACCTATCGCCCAGCCGCGTTCCGGTGGCGATGCGCCTGACCAGACCACCACTATCATTCGCGCCAACTCCAGCATCACCGCTGCCGAGCCGCTGAATATGAACTACGTGGAAACTCTGCTGAGTTCTAACCAGCAGGACGTGTTGATGGAAGAAATCGTGGCGCGTTACCACGAAAATACCAAAGATGCCGAAGTGGTTCTGGTTGAAGGTTTGGTGCCAACCCGCAAACACCAGTTTGCCAACGCGCTGAACTATGAAATTGCTAAAACGCTGAACGCAGAAATCGTGTTCGTGCTGGCGCTGGGTAACGATTCTCCAGATCAGCTGAAAGAGCGTATCGAACTGGCTCGTTCCAGCTTCGGCGGCAGCAAAAACAAAAACATCACCGGCGTTATCATTAACAAACTGAATGCCCCGGTTGATGAACAAGGCCGTACTCGCCCTGACCTGTCTGAAATCTTTGATGATTCCACCAAGGCCAGCGTAGCGAAAGTCGATCCGACTCAGCTGTTTGCCAACAGCCCGCTGCCAGTTCTGGGCTGCGTGCCATGGAGCTTCGAGCTGATTGCTACCCGCGCAATCGACATGTGCAAACACCTGAACGCACGTATTATCAACGAAGGCGACATCAATACCCGCCGCGTTAAATCCGTGACTTTCTGTGCGCGCAGCATTCCTCACATGCTGGAGCATTTCCGTCCGGGTTCTCTGCTGGTCACCTCCGCAGACCGCCCAGACGTATTAGTTTCAGCCTGTCTGGCGGCGATGAATGGTGTTGAAATCGGCGCAATTCTGCTGACCGGTGGCTACGCTATCGACGAGCCAATCAAACAGCTGTGTGAACGTGCCTTCCAGACTGGCCTGCCAGTATTTATGGTTGACACTAACACCTGGCAGACCTCTCTGAGCCTGCAAAGCTTCAATTTGGAAGTGCCTGCGGACGACCATGAGCGCGTTGAAAAGCTGCAAAACTACGTTGCCAGCCATATCAACAGCGAGTGGATCGACTCACTGAGCGCCACCTCCGAGCGTTCACGCCGTCTGTCTCCACCGGCATTCCGTTACGAGCTGACCGAACTGGCACGTAAAGCCGGCAAACGCATCGTTCTGCCTGAAGGCGACGAGCCACGCACCGTAAAAGCGGCTGCAATCTGTGCTGAACGCGGCATTGCCGAGTGCGTGCTATTAGGTAACCCGGACGAAATACGTCGAGTGGCTGCCGCTCAAGGCGTTGAACTGGGTAAAGGTATCGAGATTGTTGATCCGGTTGCCGTACGCGAACGTTATGTTCCACGTTTAGTAGAACTGCGTAAGAGCAAAGGCATGACCGAAGTCGTTGCCCGCGAACAGTTGGAAGACAACGTGGTTCTGGGTACGCTGATGCTGGAACAAGGCGAAGTTGACGGTCTGGTTTCCGGTGCGGTTCACACCACTGCGAACACTATTCGTCCACCGCTACAGTTGATCAAAACTGCACCGGGCAGCTCGCTGGTTTCTTCCGTGTTCTTTATGCTGCTGCCTGACCAGGTTCTGGTTTACGGTGACTGCGCAATCAACCCGGATCCAACCGCAGAGCAGCTGTCTGAAATCGCAATTCAATCTGCTGATTCGGCGGCCGCTTTCGGTATCGAACCACGCGTTGCGATGATTTCCTACTCAACCGGTAATTCCGGCGCAGGTAGTGACGTTGAGAAAGTGCGTGAAGCGACCCGTCTGGCACAGGAAAAACGCCCAGATCTGATCATCGATGGTCCGTTGCAGTACGATGCGGCAATCATGGCTGACGTAGCGAAATCCAAAGCGCCTAACTCTCCGGTTGCAGGTCAGGCTACCGTGTTCATCTTCCCAGATCTGAACACCGGTAACACCACCTACAAAGCGGTACAGCGTTCAGCAGATCTGGTCTCTATCGGGCCAATGCTGCAAGGTATGCGCAAGCCGGTTAACGATTTGTCCCGTGGCGCACTGGTAGACGATATCGTTTACACCGTCGCTCTGACTGCTATTCAGTCTGCTCAGGCCGACGCGTCTTAATTTACGCTTCGGTTTGAATGATAAACGCCAGCCTTAGCGCTGGCGTTTTTTATGGTTTAAACGGTGAAATCTGCCCGCCTATCCTTAACTGCCTTAACTGCTTTGTCTCAACTCTAACTGGTAACTGAAGGTCTGCGTCCGAGGTTCTTCGTCATCATCACTATCATTGAGCATATCAATGAGTAGTTTCCCGGCCTCCCGCCCCATTTTTTTGTAATCAATACGAATAGACGTCAGGGTAGGATGCGTTTGGTCACAACTGTCTGAGCCATCCAGACAAGCCACGGCTATATCACCGGGGATCTTCAGCAAACGCCGCTGACATTCAAACATGATGCCCAACGCAATATCTTCATGGCTACAAATCACCGCATCCAGCTCAGGCTGACGCAACAGCATTTCCGTTAGCGCATAGCGGCCAAATTGCAGGCTGGCGGCTTCCGGAGTCGTCACAATCTGATCTGAATTCTGGTAGCGGCTCAGCATGGCTTTATGCCAACCATTGAGCAATTGCCGTTGCAAGCGGTTATCCATATGCGCGCCCACGTAACCAATATGCTGATAACCTTGATCCAGCAAATGATCCGTCAGTTTATGCGCGGCTTCAAAAAACGCCGCCTCCAGCGTGATTTCAGCCTTGCTGTAACGCGAGCCAACAACATTCACTGTAGGAATATTTGCTCGCTCAAGAATTTGATAGGTTTTCTCTGCCAGCTGAGAACCAAAAATAACCAGCGCAGCCGGATTACTCTGCAATAAGGTCATTAAAATTTCGGCTTCTTTGTGCTGATTGTGTTCGTGACAGCCTAGTAACAGCTGAAATTCGTTTTTATTCAGCACCTGCTGTAAAGCCTGCATAAAGCGCGAGCTGGACTTATCTGTCAGCGATGGAATCAGCACCGCTACGGTATTGCTATGCCCAGACGCCAGCGCACCTGCTGCCCGATTAGGGATATAGCCAAGCTCTTCAACTGCCTGTTCTATCTTTTCCCGTAACTTGTCAGAAACCTGCTCCGGGGTTCTCAATGCACGAGAAACGGTCATGGTTCCGACACCGGCGTAGTTGGCCACCTCTTGCAGCGTGACTCTCCCGGTGTTACGGCGCTTACGCGTTTTTTCCATTCTGGGTTCCCTGTCCGCTGAAACTCACCGTTTTCAGCCTGTCTGTTGCGCTCCGCCTACTATTAGCAGCGCAGATATCGAGTCGCATTGTATATGCCTGGGGCAGATTTAGCCAAAGACCAGGATCGGTTAAATGATAGCGCTATCACAATTATTGATAGCGCTATCAGGTAGCGCTATCAAATGCGATAAACATCACATTAATCAATGAGCGAAATATCTACTCTCATGTGAATTGTTATCGGGAGTGACTCATCTCATGTTAAAGACATTGTTAACGGCGAATGTCGTTCAGGTAGTAGAACAGGCCAAAGATTGGCGAGATGCTATCGCCATCTCATGTCAGCCATTGATTGATAATGGCTCCGTTGAACCACGCTACGTCGATGCCATTTATCGCTCTCACGAGGCAATAGGGCCTTACTACGTTGTTGGCCCCGGTATCGCCATGCCCCATGCTCGCCCAGAAGAAGGCGTCAATAAGCTTTCACTGGCGCTCACGGTCATTTCCTCCGGCGTCAATTTCGATGCCGAAGAGAACGACCCGGTAAAATTATTAATAGTATTAGCCGCGACGGACAGCAATAGCCACATTGAGGCTATCTCTCAACTCGCTCAATTGTTCGATAACGATAATGACGTAAGCAGCCTGTTAAACGCCAAAACGACGCAAGACATTTTATCTGTCATTGCGCGCTATTAATCCGCGATTAGCGAAGGTTTAACCACCGAAGCAATCGGGATCACCAATTCCAAGGGGAAATAAAATGAAAATCACAGTGGTTTGCGGTAACGGTTTAGGCACCAGCCTGATGATGGAAATCAGTATTAAAAACATTCTGAAAGAGCTGGCCGTCAGCGCTGAAGTCGATCATGTGGATTTAGGCTCAGCCAAAGGCACACCGAGCGATATTTATGTTGGCACCAAAGACATCGCCGAACAGCTGATCGCGCAATCCGTGACGGGCAAAATTGTCGCACTGGATAACATGATCGATAAAAAAGCCATGAAAGAGCGTTTGTCCGTTGCATTAACCGAATTAGGCGCGCTGTAAGCGGAGGTCAATATGGATTTCTTTCGTTTTCTGATGAGCGATGTGTTGTCCGAACCGGCGGTATTAGTCGGTTTTATCGCCTTAATCGGCCTAATCGCTCAGAAAAAACCCGTAACCGAATGTATTAAAGGCACTGTCAAAACCATCATGGGTTTTGTGATTTTGGGTGCCGGTGCCGGTCTGGTGGTTTCCTCTCTGGGTGATTTCGCTAACATTTTCCAGCACGCCTTTGGTATTCAGGGCGTCGTACCGAACAACGAAGCCATTGTCTCCGTGGCGCAAAAAAGCTTCGGTAAAGAAATGGCGATGATCATGTTCTTCGCTATGGTGATCAATATTCTGATCGCCCGTTTCACCCCATGGAAATTTATCTTCCTGACCGGTCATCACACGCTGTTTATGTCAATGATGGTGGCAGTGATTCTGGCAACGGCGGGCATGAGCGGTATTACGCTGATAGCCGTTGGTTCATTGGTCGTCGGCGTGGCAATGGTGTTCTTCCCTGCGATTGCTCATCCGTACATGAAAAAAGTAACCGGTTCCGATGACGTGGCTATTGGCCATTTCTCGACGTTATCTTATGTGCTGGCCGGTTTTATCGGCAGCAAATTCGGTAATAAAGAACATTCGACCGAAGACATGAACGTGCCGAAAAGCCTGCTGTTCCTGCGGGATACGCCAGTTGCCATCTCTTTCACCATGAGCATTATCTTCCTGGTAACCTGCCTGTTTGCCGGGGCCGATGTGGTGAAAGAACTGAGCGGCGGCAAAAACTGGTTTATGTTCTCTATCATGCAGTCCATTACCTTCGCAGCGGGTGTTTATATCATTCTGCAAGGTGTACGCATGGTGATTGCAGAAATTGTACCGGCATTTAAAGGCATTTCAGACAAACTGGTACCTAACGCCAAACCTGCGCTGGATTGCCCAGTCGTATTCCCTTACGCACCCAATGCGGTATTGGTCGGCTTTCTGAGCAGCTTCGCCGCCGGTTTGATTGGTATGTTTGCCCTGTACCTACTGAATATGACGGTGATTATCCCAGGCGTCGTTCCACACTTCTTCGTAGGTGCCGCTGCGGGCGTGTTCGGCAACGCGACCGGTGGTCGTCGCGGGGCGATTCTGGGGGCTTTCGCCCAGGGCCTGCTGATTACCTTCTTGCCGGTATTCCTACTGCCAGTGCTGGGTGATATTGGTTTTGCCAATACGACCTTCAGCGACGCTGACTTCGGCGCGCTGGGCATTCTATTGGGTATTATCGTTCGCTAAGATTTTACTCATATTCGATATGAAAAAGGCTCCGATTATTCGGAGCCTTTTGTTATTCATTGCCAGCAACACTTATTGATAACCGCGAGATTATCGGCGAAGTTAATCTTCCCGAACGGTAATCTTACCGTAATCCTGTTCGTTATTGCGGCTCAGCCACAAAGATAGCGCTTTCAGAGAATCCGGAGTGAATTCATCACAACGAGCGGTGATTTCTTCCGGCAACATCCAACGCACTTCATCAATTTCTTCCGCTTGCAGCGCAAAAGGCCCGTGAGAAACACAGCTAAATAATGCGCCCCACACGCGACAGCACTCCTCTTCAAAATAGAACAGGCCGTGCTCGGCAAAAGGCACGCCGGCAATACCCAATTCTTCTTCCGCTTCACGACGGGCGGATTCGAGGAAGTTTTCACCGCTCTGCACCACTCCCCCCGCCGTTGCATCGAGTTTACCCGGGTAGAAGTCTTTACTTTCAGTACGACGCTGTACCAGAATTTTCCCCATACCATCATGCACCACAATATAGGTAGCACGATGGCGCAGACGTTGAGCACGCATTTGTTGACGACTGGACTGAGCAATCACTTCATTTTGCTCATCAACAATATCAACCCATTCCGTGCTCACTGTTGGATTTTGCTCCACCATCCTCTGAAACCTTCTATCTGGGCGCGACGATAAGCGCGCATTTGTTGATCAAGTGTTTTTCAAAAACAACATTATAAGTATGTGTAAAACGCGTATTTTTAACCGACGATAACCCTCGGCGTTTAAAACTCATCGGTTAAAACCAACCGGGCAAGAGGTTTATCATCTTGTAGGGTCAAAACCTGCAACTCACCTTGATCCAACATGCCGTAGCTCGCTGGATTACCGCCTTTAGGAATACTGACCGAGCCGGGATTGAAACAAAAAACATCACCCTGTAGCTGAGCCTGCGGCAGATGTGTATGACCATAAACCAAGACATCCCCGCAACGCAATGGAGGACGTTCCGCAGGATGATAAAGGTGACCGTGGGTTAAAAACAACCGTCTTTCCGGTAAAATAATCTGCTGCCAGGGTGCCATCATCGGAAAGTTGAGCAACATCTGATCCACTTCACTGTCACAGTTTCCCCGCACGGCAATAATCCGATCAGCGTAAGCGTTAAGTTGCTCGGCAACCTGCGCCGGCTGATAGCCTTCCGGCAAAGCATTACGCGGCCCGTGGTTGAGCAAATCACCTAACAAAACCAGCCACTGCGCACCGCTACGGTTAAAAATTTCCAATACTTTATCGGTTGCAGTAAGCGAACCATGTAGATCAGAAGCAAACATTAACTTCATGGCATCACCTTATTTTTGATCATCAGCAACGGCGTCTGGCAGGTTATCGCCGTCTCAGCCCTCATTAATAAATACGGCCTAGTTTAACATTCAATAATTGAGATTATTCCGAGAATAAACGACTTATTACCAGCGCATTGAGTAAAACAGCGCCTTCATTTGTGCAATACCGGTATTATCGTAGAGAAAATCGTCAGTTGGTGCAGGAAAGTTAACCGCATAACTTAACGACCTGTTAGCGGGGTGTTTGGGTCAGTTCATCCAAAGTCAGAGAGTTAAATAAATAACCCTGCATGGCATCAATATTACTGCCCTGCAATTGCTCGGATTCGATCTGATTTTCTACGCCAACAACGATAACGCCTTCGCAGTATTTTTTGACGTTATTAATCAGAATTGGGAAGGTGTGCTTATTATGCTGCCAGAAAAAGTGCTTATCAATTTTGACATATTCGAAGATATTGGCCGTCACCGCGTTCAGACTGGAATCTCCGCGTCCAAGATCGTCTAACCATAGTGGATAGAGTTTAACCAAGTCTCGCAGCAACGGATTGTTGTTACCATCGGATAAATTGGAGAAAGTCTCCATTAATTCCAGACGCAAAAACGGCATGGTATTTAGTAACGCCTGCAATTCGCTGTCTCTGACAATAATTCCTGCCGTATCAAAATCAATATTGATGGAAAGCAGTACCTGATTATCGATAAACCACTGGCTATACTTCTGCGCTGCCAACAGCTGATCGCGGAACAGTTTTCCTTTCCCCTCGCTGTCTAACTCGTTAAAAAAATCTTCCGGATTAATCGGTAAATCCAAAGGCTTTGTCGTAAAACGGCTGAGCAATTCAGCAGCGAGTAGGCTGCCATCCTTCCTGTATATCGGCTCACATACATAAGAGCAGTTAATCTCAATATTGAGTTTCATGTGTACTTAAGCTCCCTCGACACAGTGTTTCCACTCTAGCAGAAATCCTGCAAGCAAGTATAAATAAGGGGACTCGTCATATTTATGGCTAAATTGTGCCCCAGCGTTGAAGTGATTTTGATTCAGGTAACCTATCAAAGTCACACTGAATTCTCTTATTTACTGTAGATTTGTGGACAATACGTAGATCAATTTATCTTCACTTATTCACTCTCAGTTTGTTACCTTGTTTCCATGTGCCTGAGCCTGTTTTGGTGTTAAAAAACAAATGAAGTCGTTATTTCCCCCTGTCTGATGTCGCTTTGGAGAATGTTATGATCGATCTCTATTACGCCCCAACCCCTAACGGACACAAGATCACCCTGTTTTTAGAGGAAGCTGGACTACCTTATAATCTTCACCGGATAAATATTAGCGCCGGCGATCAGTTCAAACCGGATTTTCTCGCTATATCACCGAATAATAAGATCCCGGCAATTGTCGATCATCGTCCAGACGGCGGCGGCGATCCCATCAGTATTTTTGAATCCGGCGCAATCTTGCTGTATCTGGCTGAAAAGAGTGGTAAATTTCTGAGCGCTGAGCTACGTGAACACACGGCAACCTTGCAATGGCTGTTCTGGCAGGTCGGCGGTTTTGGCCCTATGCTCGGCCAAAATCATCACTTCAGCATTTATGCTTCCGAAAAAATACCTTACGCCATTGAACGCTATCAGAAAGAAACCCAGCGCTTGTACGGTGTGTTAGATACCCAACTGCAAAAACACGCCTACCTGGCCGGTGAAAATTACAGTATTGCCGATATCGCCACTTATCCTTGGGTTGTTTCCCATAAAAATCAGAATATCGATTTGGCCGACTATCCCGCCGTCGAACGCTGGTTCCAGAGCATTGCCAGCCGCCCGGCAACGCTACGCGCCTATGAGCTAGCCAAAGCCAGCTAAGTTGCCATCAATGCCCCGCAGTGGGGCATTTATACCTCATATCAGAAAATCCCCTACACAGACACTGGCAAGCTGATGACTTCGCAGACCGCGTTGCCTGCTCTATTTCGAACTCAGGCTTGCTATTTCACCGCGCTGGCAGCTCATCGCTTTCTCGCTCATACTCATTCGCCAATACCTATAAAGTGTTATCGGCAGCGAAAGTAAAGAGATAAGTCATTAATCGAATATTTTGAGCAATCCAGTGATTTTCTCTGGAATGCCTCGTTTTATCCGTTTCCTCGCGGTTTATTAATCGAAATATCATTTGGTTACTGGCCATTTATCGCCGCAGCCTGTTAGAAATAATTCACTCAGGATGTGCTCTCTATCGTGGGATAAATGCCCCGGATCGCCTATGCTAAAAGAGCGCGAAAAAGACTTTTTACTCAGATTTTCCGCAGACAAACTGATGTGATGATTAGATCATCAGGAACTGCGCCGAGGGTGAAACTGGGCCAGAGATAAACGGAGGTTTACCATGCGTATCTTGATAACCGGCGCAACAGGGCTGATCGGCCGCAGCCTGACCCAGCGACTGCTAAGCCTCTCGCACACCGTGACCGTGCTGAGCCGCGATCCCGAGCGCGCTAAACGGGTGTTAGGTCAACAGGTTACCTGCTGGTCTACGCTAGATGACCGACAGAACCTCGATGACTTTGATGCGGTAATTAACCTCGCCGGTGAACCTATTGCAGATAAGCACTGGACGGCGCAGCAAAAAGAACGTCTGTGCCAAAGCCGCTGGCAAATAACCGAGCGTATCGCCAATCTGATTAAAGCCGGTCAGCAACCGCCTAAAGTGCTAATTTCTGGCTCTGCCGTGGGTTTTTACGGCGATCAGGGCGACTCTTTTGTCACTGAGGAAGAAACTCCTCATGATGAATTTACCCATCAGCTTTGCCAACGTTGGGAAAATCTGGCGTTGGCGGCAGAAAGCCCGCAGACGCGCGTGTGTTTGTTGCGTACCGGCGTAGTGCTGGCTGCCGACGGAGGTGCCCTGGCAAAAATGTTGCCGATTTTCCGGCTGGGCTTGGGTGGACCTATCGGAGATGGACGCCAATATCTGCCATGGATTCATCTGGATGATATGGTCAATGGCATTCATTACCTGCTAACCAGCGACGAGCTGCACGGCCCGTTCAATATGGTTGCGCCTTATCCGGTACATAATGAGCAGTTCAGCGCCACGCTGGGGGACGTATTGAATCGCCCGGCCTTTATGCGCGTCCCTGCCACCGTTATCCGGCTACTGATGGGAGAATCCGCGGTATTGGTGTTAGGCAGCCAAAGAGCATTGCCGAAACGTATAGAAGAGGCTGGTTTCGGTTTCCGTTATTTTGATTTGGAAGAGGCGCTGCGAGATGTGCTGCAAAAGCCGCTTCCTCGTCCGCACCTCTAATTATCCATTTTTTGATTATTTCAATGCGCCTGAAAGAAACTGTTTCAGGCGCGCACTTTGCGGATTACCGAACAATTCGGCCGGTGGCCCTTCTTCCTCAATAACACCTTTATGCAGAAATATCACATGGTTGGAAACGTGGCGGGCAAACTCCATTTCATGAGTCACGACCACCATGGTTTTCCCTTCTTCCGCCAGTTTTTGCATAATTCGCAGCACTTCTCCTACTAACTCAGGATCCAGCGCCGAAGTCGGTTCGTCAAATAGCAAAACATCCGGCTCCATCGCCAGCGCCCGCGCAATGGAAACCCGCTGCTGCTGGCCGCCAGACAGATGAACCGGATACTTTTGCCGCGCCCGTTCATCAATGCCAACCTTATCCAGATAGCGAATCGCTCTCTCCTTCGCCACCGATTTGCTCAGGCCGAGCACCTGAATTGGCGCTTCCATAACGTTCTCCAGCACCGTCATATGGCTCCACAGATTAAAATGCTGGAATACCATCGTCAGGCGGGTACGCAACAGTTGCAGCTGTTTTTTATCGAATACTTTCAGTTGCCCGTCTTTATCACGAACTAACTTTATGTCTTGATTATTCACGCTAATCGAACCTTCACTGGGTTTTTCCAGAAAGTTGATACAGCGTAAAAAGGTGCTTTTCCCCGATCCTGATGATCCAATAATGGAAATCACGTCACCGGCTTTCGCCGATAGCGATACGCCTTTTAATACTTCATGCTCGCCATAGTGCTTATGCAGCTCGATCACGGCTAATTTGGTTTCGGATGTTGTTATCATCATTCTCTCCGTACTTGGCGCCAGCGGGGAGCCTGCGCATCCCTGATTTAAAATGCCCCATCCCGTAGCCCCGACGGGATAAAACTTTAATGCGTCGACTGCGGCTTAATATGTGCCAACCAACGCTTTTCCGCCTGACGAAACAGGCTGATCAAACCAAATGAAATTATCAGATACAGCGCCGCCGCGATGCCAAAAGCGTAAAAAGGTTGATAGGTCGCGGCGTTGATATCCCGCGCGATTTTCAGGATATCCGGTACGGTGGCGGTAAAAGCCAGCGCCGTGGAGTGCAGCATCAAAATGACTTCGTTACTGTAAGCCGGTAAGGCGATACGCAGCGCCGAAGGTAAAATAATGCAGCGGTAGAGCTTAAATCGGGAAAAACCATAGGCATTCGCCGCTTCAATTTCCCCCTGCGGCACCGCCCGGATGGCTCCGGCAAAGATTTCCGTGGTGTAGGCACAGGTATTCAGCGTCAGCGCCAGAATGGTGCAATTCAGCCCGCTGCGGAAAAAGGCGTTTAAAAACTCGCTGCCGCGCACAATTTCTAGGCTGTACATACCGGAGTAAAACACCAAAAGCTGTACGTAGAGAGGCGTACCGCGAAAGATATAGGTGAAGAACCATACCGGCAGGCTAATCGCGCGATTTGGTGAAACCCGCGCTACAGCCAGCGGAATCGCCAGCAGCCCGCCCATCACCACCGAAGAAATCAGCAGCCACAGCGTTATCGCCACGCCGGTAAAACGGTAGCCATCGCTCCAAAGCAGTGACTGCCAGTATTGATGCAGAATATCCATCATAGCTCAGCCCTCTTCACACCTTGAGAATAACGGCGTTCCAGCCACCACAGCACACCATTGGATAACGTGGTGAAGATCAGATAAACCGCACCGGCCACCATAGCAAAGAAGAACGGCTCGTAAGTCCCTTTACCCGCCAGTTGCGTGGCTTTAACCACATCGTTTAAACCCAGAATGGAGACCAAGGCCGTTGCTTTTAGGATCACCTGCCAGTTATTACCAATGCCGGGCAAGGCGTAGCGCATCATGGCGGGAAACATAATCCTACGGAATATCTTGCTGTGGGAAAAACCGAAAGCAGTCGCCGCCTCGATTTGCCCACGGGGAACGGCCATATAGGCACCGCGGAAGGTTTCGGTAAAATACGCGCCGTAAATAAAACCCAACGTGATAATACCGGCAGATAATGGATCAATATCGATCTGACTGAATCCCAGAGATTCAGTGATGGAATTTAAGATGATCTGCAAACCGTAAAAGATGAGCAGCATTAAGACCAAATCAGGCACCCCGCGAATCAGGGTGGTGTAACACTCAAATACGCTGGACAACAAGCGATTAGCGGATAATTTCCCCCCAGCGCCCACCATGCCTATCACCAAGGCCAGCAGCACCGAGCACAACGCTAATTCCAGCGTCACCAGCGCACCATCAAATATCAGTTTGGAATATCCATCCAGCATCGGTTTTTCCTGCTATCACTGAGTGTGGGTCTGGTTGGTTGTCAGAAATTGCCTCTGCCATTGCGGCAGAGGCTGAGCAACCTGTCGGTAAAACTAGTCGTAAACGTTAAAATCGAAGTATTTCTTCGCCAGCTTGTCGTAAGTGCCGTCTTTGCGCATTTCGGCAAAGGCTTTATCCAGCGCCGCTTTCAGTTCGGTATCATCTTTACGTAAGCCCATACCAGTACCCACGCCGAAGAATTTGTCATCTTTTACCGAAGGACCGGCAAAGGCATAATCTTTGCCGCCTTTTTGCTTCAGGAAGCCTTCGCTAGCTGCCACTTCATCCTGGAAGGCCGCGTCGATACGACCAGAAGCCAGATCGGCATAAATCAGATCCTGATTCTGATAAGCCACCACATCTACCCCTTTGGGCTGCCATAAAGCATTGGCAAACGCTTCCTGGGTTGAACCTTGCAATACCCCAATGCGCTTGCCTTTCAGAGATTCCAGCGTGGGTTGAATGGTCGAGCCTTTCTGGGCAATCAGGCGAGAGTTCGCCGCGTAGAGTTTGTCAGTGAAGGCAATTTCTTTCTGTCGTTTCTCAGTAATGGACAAGGATGCGATGATGGCATCGATTTTTTTCGCTTTCAGAGAGGGGATCAGCGCATCGAAATCGCTGTCGACAAAGGTGCATTTAGTATCAATGCGATTACAGAGTTCTTTCGCTAAATCAATATCGAAACCCACCAACTCACCGCTGGCATTTTTAGACGAGAATGGCGCATAAGTAGGATCGGTGCCTACTTTCAACGTCTTAGGTATGGCAGCAAAGGCGCTGCTGGCGGTTGCCAGAGCCAGTACCATAGAAATGGCCAATATCTGCTTTTTCATACATTACCCTCAAATTGATTTTCGATGCCACGGAGTACGTTGCTATTTTGTCGTCCCTGAGCTTTCGTAAATCAATTTGCAGTAATCGTGCCAGTAATGACGAATAATGAAAGGATTTCCATCAGTCCCATTATCAGCGCGATAACCACTAAAATCGACAGTTCGAAAGACGTCAGCGCCCGCAAACAGGACAAAATGCGAAATTCGTCCAACTACGCAGGAAACTAAGCAGGATCATTGTGGTGCATAATCTGTTTAATTTTAGTGCGATGTTGCACAAATGTATCAATTTGGGGAAATATTGTTAATTTGAGCCTTGCCAACGAACAAACAGATCCTGAGGCAATTCGATATCAAACTGATCTATTACCCGATTAACGGTTTGGTCGATAATATCCTGTACGCTGGTTGGCCGATGATAGAAAGCCGGCACCGGCGGCATAATAACCGCTCCTAATTCAGCAGCTTGTGTCATCAGGCGCAGGTGGCCTAAGTGCAGCGGCGTTTCACGCACGCACAGGACTAGCGGGCGGCGTTCTTTCAGCACAACGTCGGCAGCACGCGTGAGCAGTCCGTCGGTATAGCTATGTACAATGCCGGATAGGGTTTTGATCGAGCACGGTAGAATCACCATGCCTGTGGTTTTATAGGAACCGGAGGAAATAGTGGCAGCAATGTCTCGGGCATCGTGAACCACGTCGGCCAGCGCCTGTACATCTCGCAGGCTCAGATCCGTTTCCAGCGCCAAAGTTTGCCGGGCAGCATTACTAATAATCAGGTGGGTTTCCACATCAGCGACGCTTTGCAGCACCTGTAATAGCCGAACGCCGTAAATCGCCCCGCTAGCGCCGGAAATACCGATAATAAGTCGCCTCATGAAGAACTGCCTCAAACTGGCCGCGTATTCAAAGAAAAATGCGGAAAAATAATGGAATAGGGACAAACTGTGCCGTATCACAGAAATATTAGCAAGATATGACAAAAAAAGGTGCACCGCTTTGATTAGCCGGTTGCACCTTTTTAATACCCAGAAAGCCCCTTGGCACTTAACGCTGCAACGCTACTGAACCAGCGAAATAGCGTGCGGAGAATTACCCCTCGTTATGCATCTCAAGGTTTTCTGCTTCATTTTGACTACGCAACGCCTGAGCGTCATCGCTACGTAAAGACTCCAGATATTCCAGATAGCTCTGATCGACGTCTTTAGTGACGTAAATGCCGTTAAATACCGAGCATTCGAACTGAGTAATATCCGGATTGTCTTCACCTACCGCGTCAATCAAATCGCTTAAGTCCTGGAAAATCAGGGCATCGGCGCCGATCAGCTGTTTGATTTCGTCAACCTCACGTCCGTGAGCAATCAGCTCATTGGCACTCGGCATATCAATGCCATAAACGTTAGGGAAACGAATTTCTGGCGCAGCGGAAGCAAAGTAAACTTTCTTCGCTCCGGCTTCGCGAGCCATTTCCACGATCTGTTCGGACGTAGTGCCACGCACGATGGAATCATCCACCAGCAGCACGTTTTTATCCCGGAACTCGGCGCGGTTGGCGTTCAGTTTACGGCGCACAGACTTACGGCGTTCCTGCTGCCCCGGCATGATAAAGGTACGGCCCACATAGCGGTTTTTAACAAAACCCTGGCGATACGGTTTATCCAGAATACGGGCGATTTCTAACGCGATATCGCAGGAAGTTTCAGGAATCGGAATAACAACGTCGATATCCAGATCTTCCCATTCCTTGGCAATTTTAGCCCCTAACTTCTGACCCATGCGTACACGGGCGCTGTAGACCGAGATTTTATCGATAAAGGAATCAGGGCGAGCAAAATAGACATACTCGAACAAGCAAGGATTGTACTTAGGATTTTCTGCGCACTGGCGAGTAAACAACTGGCCTTTTTCGGTGATATACACCGCTTCGCCCGGAGCCACATCACGCAGAAATTCAAAGCCTAGCGTATCCAGCGCCACACTTTCAGAGGCAACCATATACTCATTACGGCCATCAACCAGGGTGCGTTTACCAATCACCAAAGGGCGAATACCGTTCGGATCGCGGAAAGCAACCATACCGTGGCCTATGATCATCGCTACGCAGGCATAAGCACCGCGAATAAGCTGATGCATGGCGGCAACGGCAGCAAAAATATTGTCTGTTTCCAACGGATAATGTTGGAAGCGATCCAGTTCGCTGGCGAAGATATTTAGCAGAATTTCTGAATCAGAAGTGGTATTCACATGACGGCGGGAGACTTCGAACAACTGCTTTCTCAGCTGGTGAGCGTTAGTCAGATTGCCGTTGTGAGCCAGCGTAATACCAAACGGTGAGTTAACGTAGAAAGGCTGGGCCTCAGAGGCGCTGGAGCTGCCGGCGGTTGGGTAGCGGACGTGACCAATGCCCATATTTCCCTGCAGCCGGAGCATATGCCGGGTTTCAAAAACATCCTTCACCAAACCGTTCGCTTTACGCAGACGGAATCCATTATTGGCATCAATGGTGACGATGCCTGCGGCATCCTGACCTCGGTGCTGAAGCACCGTTAACGCATCATAAATCGACTGGTTTACCGGTGTAAAACCGGCGATACCGACAATACCGCACATGTGTCTTTCCTCATAAGCCGCTCCGAATCGGTAATTGATTCGGCAAGAAACTCGACGTGCTCTGCAGGTAGTCAAAGAACCACCTGATGATATAACTGAACTGCGGAATCAACTGCGACTGTTTCCAGTCTTCACTTTGTGAGAAGCCGGTAAAGGTATCCAGAAAGAACAGCATGGCGGCAACGATCAACACACCTCGCAGTGCGCCGAAACAGATCCCCAACACTCTGTCCGTTCCCGATAACCCGGTACGCTCAACCAGCGAGCCAATCACGTAGTTAACAATTGCTCCGACGATCAATGTCGCAATGAACAAGATGCCGATCGCGATGCCATTGCGTACGAGTTCGTCTTCAAAACGCGTGAAGTAAACGGCAAGATAAGCATAAAAATGGCTGGCAACAAAAAACGCACATCCCCATGTCACAAGTGACAATGCTTCACGGACAAAACCCCGGATCAAGCTGACTAAAGCAGAAAACCCGATAATTCCTATAATGACGTAATCAATCCAAACCATGACTATTCCAATGATGAAATCGCCCCTACATCCTGTTCGCGGCGAATTCTAACAGAAAAAGAAAACGTTTGCGTAGGGGAATTCCTGCGCTCCGATAAATAAAGTGCGGCGATTTTAAAAACAACAATCGCCGCACAAACTTAGCTATAACCCCTTGCCAGCCGTCGTTCTACCGCGGCGGGACAAGGGTAAATCACTTTAGCGGCCGGTATTGTATGCCTTAACCTGCCCGTTCAGGCCGCTTAGGGCATTCAGTTCAGGCAACGCCGATTGCAAATTCTGCTTTGAAGCATCCGGGCCAACGAATACGCGGGTAATTTCACCCTGAACCGGCGTAGCCGGCACGGTATAGGCGCGATGACCCGATAAGCGTAACTTCGCTACGATCTCATTCACTTTGGCCGCGTTTTTCAGCGCCCCCAGTTGAACCACATAGGCCTGTCCTGTCGGCGCTTTTTCTTCCACTTTCGCCTCAGGTTTGGTTTCTATCGGCTTAACTTCAGGCTTAGGTTTCACCTCAACCGGTTTAGGCGCGGCCTGTTTCTTCTCTATTGGTTTAACTTCTATCGGTTTAACTTCTATCGGCTTAACCTCTACCGGTTTTGGCGGTACAGGCTTAGTTTCAATAGGCTTACTGACGACCAGTGGCGGAGTTGCAACGCTACCTGCATCGTTAGCTGCCTGAGAGGCTGATTCTTCACCTTTATTGGCTCCGAGGGCTTCCGCTGCACCTTCTGGCGGCTGCGTCGGTAAAGGCTGGTTCACCGGCGGCACCACGTCGATTTCTTCCGCATCGCCGGGCTTAGGTACTAATGGAATAGCGGCAAACTCATCCTCATAATGCTTTTTCTTACCATCCAGCAAACCGGGTAATAAAATGACGCCCAGCGCCACCAAAATGACGGTACCCACTAAACGGTTCTGGAATTTACTGGCCACTCACACTCCCCGTTTTCAATGCTTCCATCACATGAGCCACGGTAAGGAAAGACCCACACACGATAACCACGTCTTCCGCTGTCGCATCCTGCATGGCCTGACGCCACGCCGTTGCCACATCGGTAAATTGCCGCGATGCTTCAAGATGCTGCGCCAAAGCTGCCGCGCTGGCTCCCCGCGGCCCTTCCAGCGGCGCACAGTACCATTCATCAACCTGCGGGCTTAAACACGCCAGCGTACCTGGGATATCTTTATCCGCCAGCATCCCCACTACCGCGCGAACTTTACCCTGAGTCGCCGGTAATTGAGACAGGCGATCGGCGAGATAACCGGCGGCATGAGGATTGTGAGCAACGTCCAGAATCAGCATAGGTCGTTCACTGACAATTTGGAAACGCCCCGGTAACTGCGCCGCGATCAGCCCCTGACGGATAGCTTCCTCAGCGATCTGGAGCGGCGAATAGTGCAATACCGCCAACGCCGTGGCTGCATTAGCCAAGGGGACGTTTGGCAACGGCAGATCCTTTAGTTCAGAGGCTCCGCACTGCCAGTTCCAGCTAGAATCCTGTTGGCTAAATTTCCAGGCTTCATCGCGGCGATACAAATGCGCGCCCAACTCTTTAGCTACAGCGGCGATGGAGTTTGGCATATCCGGCTCGCCGACCACCGCAGGCTTACCGGCGCGGAATACGCCGGCTTTCTCGCGACCGATACTTTCGCGATCTGCACCCAGCCAGTCGGTATGATCCAACGCAATACTGGTTACGCCCGCGACGTCTGAATCCACAATATTGGTTGCATCCAGACGCCCACCCAACCCAACTTCCAGAATCACCACGTCCAGTTTTGCCTGTTTAAACAGATGCAAAGCGGATAGCGTGCTGAATTCAAAATAAGTCAGGGAAATGTCGCCGCGACCGGCTTCGATATAGGCAAAAGATTGGCTATGTTCAGATTCAGGCAACTCATGGCCTTGAATGCGAACCCGCTCGGTGTATTCCAGCAAATGTGGGGAACTGTAGACGCCCACTCGTAAACCGGCGGCGAGTAAAATCGCTTCCAGCGTACAGCAAGTGGTGCCTTTACCGTTGGTACCGGCGATGGTGAAAACGATAGGCGCCGGCTTTAGCAGTTCGAGCCGCTCGGCAACCTGTTTGATACGCTCCAGACCCATATCAATGGCCTGAAAATGTAAACGCTCAAGATAGTAAAGCCACGCGGCTAAAGGCGACGTGGCTTGGGGGATTTGATGATTATTCATGAGTCCCGTCACTGGCCTTGGATTCATTCCATGGTGTTCGCCAGGCAGAACGCCTGACAGACGCCGGTTAAATTACCCTGTGGTTAATCAACCTTTAGCTCGCAATTTCTGTCAGCGATAATCGGGCATCACTCGGTAAAAGTGATGCCCGCAGGCCGAATTAGCCTTCTACTGCATCGTCGTTTTCGACTACGACAGTTTTGGCTTCAGCCACGATAGGCTGCGGCTGGTTGGTCAGTTTAGACAGAATGCTGGCCAAGGTTTCACGCATGACCGGACGGCGAACGATCATATCAATCGCGCCTTTCTCGATCAGGAATTCACTGCGTTGGAAGCCCGGTGGCAGCTTCTCGCGCACGGTCTGCTCGATAACACGCGGGCCGGCAAAGCCGATCAGCGCTTTTGGCTCGGCTATATTAATATCACCCAGCATCGCCAGGCTGGCGGAAACGCCCCCCATGGTCGGATCGGTCAGAACAGAAATGTAAGGCAAGCCGCGCTCTTGCATTTTTGCCAACGCCGCACTGGTTTTTGCCATCTGCATCAATGACATCAACGCTTCCTGCATACGGGCGCCGCCGCTGGAGGAGAAGCAGACCAAAGGGCAATTGTCTTCCAATGCCTGTTCTACCGCGCGGACAAAACGTGCGCCCACTACGGAAGCCATTGAACCGCCCATAAAAGCGAATTCAAAGGAAGCCGCAACGATAGGCATACCGTACAAAGTGCCTTTCATTGCGACCAATGCGTCTTTTTCACCGGTTTCTTTCTGCGCTGCAGAAAGGCGATCTTTATACTTTTTGGAATCCTTAAACTTCAGGATATCCTTCGGCTCCAGTTCGCTGCCCAGTTCAACTTCACTGCCTGCATCCAACAATGTATGTAAACGCTGACGCGCCGACATACGCATGTGGTGATCACACTTAGGACAAACTTCCAGATTACGCTCTAGCTCGGCGCGGTACAGAACCTGCCCACAGCTATCGCATTTTGTCCACACCCCTTCAGGTATACTCGCTTTACGGGTTTGCGTGATGTTGCTTTTGTTAAGAATTCGTTCAATCCAGCTCATCGATGACCTTTCTGTTTGAACCTGGCCGATGCCAGTCCGCTGTTCATGCTGTAACCATCTCCCTGAAAACACTGCCAACAAAAAGTGCCCAAACACCACGCCAACGAAGCGTGATTAGGCACAGGTTCTCGGAGTGTCCGCAGGAACAGACCATTAATGTTACACATTAAACCATATTGGCCCGACACTGTGGATAAAAAACTGGTCGAACCCTTGGTTACTGCAACATTTTTACTTATTTTTCTGGCGGGTAGCCGCGCGGCGATGCCGCCAAACCTCAATAACACCCGGCAAAATGGAAACAACAATAATCACTACTATCAGTAATTTCAGATTGTTCTGCACAAAAGGCACGTTTCCGAAAATATAACCAGCATAGGTGAATAATAACACCCATACCAACGCCCCTATCACGTTATACGCCGCAAAGTGACGATAGGACATTTTACCCATACCGGCGACAAACGGCGCAAATGTGCGCACGATAGGAACAAATCGAGCCAAAATAATCGCTTTCCCGCCATGTTTCTCATAAAACTGGTGAGTTTTATCCAGATAGGCGCGTCGGAATATTTTCGAATCAGGATTGCTGAACAGCTTTTCACCAAATACGCGGCCAATAGTGTAGTTAACCGCATCACCGATAATTGCGGCGATCACCATTAAAACCACCATGGTATGTACATTGAGATCGTTGGTTGGCAATGCAGCCAGCGTGCCAGCGACGAACAGCAGGGAATCCCCTGGTAGGAACGGCGTCACAACCAGACCGGTTTCACAGAATAAAATCAGAAACAGGATGCCATAAACCCAAATACCGTACTGCGCTACCAACTCTGCCAGATGGACATCAATATGCAGAATAAAATCAATAACGAACCGTATGAATTCCATAAACACTCTCAATTAGCGAGCGCACCGCCGCCCACCTGAATCAGGTAGATGAGTTGCTCTAAATATATTGACTAGTCGCCCGGACACTATTCTCAACCCAAAGTCTTTCTTAGCCAAAAGTTATTCTCAGCTAAAAACCATGCTTAGCTAAAAGCTTTTCACAGCTAAGAACTCATCGTCAGCCAAAAACAACGGCCCCATAGGTACCTGAGGTAAATCAAAATGTTCCGGATAATCTACCGCCACTAAATATAACCCTTCGGCCTTCGCCGTTGCCGCCGCTTTGGTTCGATCTTTCAGCGCCAATAGCTCCGCAATCCAGTTTTCGTCTTGATTACCGCATCCAACCTCAATCAAGCTGCCAACGATATTTCGCACCATATGATGAACAAATGCGTTGGCCTTGATATCTACCACGATATAAGCGCCCTGTCGGGAAACTTTTACATGTTTTACATTTCGCCACGGCGTGCGGGACTGGCATTGCACCGCTCTGAACGAGGTAAAATCGTTTTCCCCCAACAGCGCCTGCGCCGCGCGCGCCATTTTTTCCGCATCCAACGGCATATAGCAGTGGGTCACGCCCTGCGCCAAAATAGCCGGACGATAGCGATGGTTATAAATCACATAACGATAGCGACGCGCGGTAGCGCTGAAACGCGCGTGGAAATCTTCACTGACGGTTTTTACCCAGCGCACCGCGATATCCGGTGGCAAATGGGTATTGACGCCCATGGTCCAGGCCGCATCTTTTCGCACCGCTGAGGTGACAAAATGTACTACCTGACCGGTTGCATGCACGCCTGCGTCAGTACGACCGGCGCACTGCACGGTGATAGGCTCGTTGGCCACTCGGGTCAACGCCGCTTCCAGACAGGCCTGCACGCTGGCCACTTCTTGCTGACGCTGCCAGCCAAAGTAGCGGCTGCCGTTGTATTCAATGCCCAGCGCGATCTTCAGACCCGCCGCCTGCTCCGGCTGCGGGGATAATTCAAGCTCAGACATTAGTACAGTTGCTCCTGCAACAGGCGCTCTGCGGTTTCGATTGCCATCAGCGCGCCGCCGAAGCGAATATTGTCGGCAACGGACCAGAATTGCAGAATCTCAGGAATACCGTAATCGTTACGCACACAACCAATACTCAGATAGTTGCTGCCAGAAGCATCGCTAACCTGCGTTGGGAAATCATCTTCTTCCGTCAACTGAATATCTTCACAGCTTTCCAGTTCACTGCGAGCTTCATCAGAAGCGATAGGACGCAAGGCTTCCAAATGAACCACTTGTGCATGACCGTAGAAAACCGGCGACTGAATGCAACTGACGGAAATCGGCAGGCCTTCGTCTTGCAGCACTTTGCGCACCTGATCGACCAAGCGGCGCTCTTCACGCACGCTGCCCTCTTCGTCCGCCAGCAGTGGCAAGACGTTAAACGCCAGCTGTTTCGGGAAGATAGCAGCTTCAGCCGGAATACCGTTCAGCAATTTGGCACTTTGACCGGCTAAATCATCCACGGCGGCTTTGCCGTGAGCAGAAGCCGAAATCAGGCTGGTAACGTGTAAACGGGACAAACCGGCCTGCTCGGTCAGCGGTTTGATTGCCGTCAGTAACTGGCTAGTGAGGCTATCGGCTACCGCTACGATATTACGGTTACGATAATCGGCCAGAACCTGCGGATTGACGCTTGGCACCACCAGCGGAACGTCGGGTTCCATGGCGAACAGGCCGCTGCTATCAATCACCAGACAACCGGAGTTACCGGCGTCCTCCGCATACAGCGCAGAGGCTTCGCTGCCTGCCACAAAGAAGGCCAACTGGGCCTGCGACCAGTCAAACTCTGCCACATTTTCCACCAGCAGGCTTTTGCCATTGAAACGCACCGTGGCTCCGGCGCTACGCTCGCTGGCCAGAGGATACAATTCACCAACCGGGAACTGGCGCTCTTGTAACAGCTCCAGTAAAGCTTCACCTACTGCGCCCGTAGCTCCTAACAGAGCAATATTCCAGCCGTCAGACATGTTGGTTTTCTCCACAATAATTCGTTCAAATACAAAGAGGCGGTCAATACCGCCTTGATAATCTAAATTCAGGTCATTTGCAGCGTTTAACTCGCTGACAAACTGAAATGCCTACAAAAGCTGAGTCGTGAAGCCCAGTTTTTGCAGTAATTCTGCGCTGGCCTCATCGTCGCACTGTACGCACAACGATGACCATTCACGACGTTCTTGATAATGCTTACGCAGCCGATCAAATTCGCCTTTAATACCGGCAACCTGTCGCAACGGCGCATCATCGCGGCGCACATCATACACCAAGTGCATTAATCGCTTTAATTTGCCTTCATCCAACCCGCCATTTAACCGAATATGGCTAAATTCCGGCTGAGGTAACAATGAGGACAATTCCACCGATTGCGGCTGACCAATATGCCGGCTGAAAGCTTCAAATACCTGCGTGGTGCCGCGCGCCTTGCCTTCCAGCGTATAACCGGCGATATGTGGCGTGCCAATATCCACCCGCGCCAATAGTGGCAGCGATAGCTCTGGCTCAGGTTCCCACACGTCCAATACCACGCTGAGTTTTTTACCTTTTTCCAACGCCTTCAGCAGCGCCGCGTTATCGACGACAGCACCACGACAGGCATTGATCAGAATACGGTTATCCGGCAGTGCGGCCAGCAGCTCGGCCTCCGCCATGTGCAGGCTTTGATAAGGGCCACTTTTGTTTAACGGCGTATGGAAAGTCAGCACATCCGCTTCCCGCACCAGTTTTTCCAACGGCCAGAATTCTTCTGAATCCCCCCGATCCGCACGCGGGGGATCGCACAATAACGTCCGAACGCCTAAGGCTTGCAAGCGCGCATTAAGCCGCGCCCCCACATTACCTACACCAATAATTCCGACGGTTTTATCACGCAGATGGAATCCATCGCGCTCCGCCATCATCATCAGGGCAGAAAAAACGTATTCCACCACCGCGAGAGCATTACAGCCGGGAGCCGCCGAAAAACCGATCCCCTGCTGACGTAGCCAGACCTCATCCACATGATCCGTGCCCGCGGTAGCGGTGCCAACAAAACCGATGCCAGTGCCTTCTAACAATTCCGCGTTGACTTTAGTGACAGAGCGCACCATCAGCGCGTCCGCGTGGGTCAAAGCCTCAAGGGGAATTGGTCGCCCCGGCACCGCCTGCACTTCACCTAAACGCTGGAACAGGTCCTTGGCGTAAGGCATATTTTCATCAACCAGAATTTTCACTTTGCTCTCCGACAGCGCGCTGCCATACCGATGAAAAAGATGGGCGCTATTTTGCCACTGAATGAACTCGAACCCAACGTTATAACTGAGGCTTTCTTCGGAAAATCTATTGTCCGCGCCGATAACGCTCCGGCGTGGTGCCTGAAATTTGCTGGAACATAACAATAAAGGCCGACGCCGAGCTGTATCCCACTTCCAACGCCACGCTATTTACGGTTTTTCCTTGTTCTAATAGAGAAATAGCATGTAAAAACCTCAGTCTTTGCCGCCACTCGCTAAAAGGCATGCCTAATTCCCTCTGGCAGCGGCGAGATAACGTGCGCTCGGTGCTGTAAACCCGTTTAGCCCATTGAGATAACGACGTATTGTCTGACGGACAGCGCTCCAACGCGGATAAAATGGGTGCCAGCAGTTTATCCTGCGAGGTGGGCAAATAAGTGCGTTGTATCGGTGATATTTTCAGTTGGTCGATCAACACCTGCACCAAACGGTGATCCTGCGGCGTCTGCGGCGCAGACATCCCGCGCGTAAAGCAATCTTCCAGAATGACATTAATGATCGGGCTAAAGTTAATCAGACAGGGAGAATCCGGCAGCTCTTTGCATAAATCCAACGCAATATCTATGGCCCGATATTGGGTTGGCCGCCGATTATAGCTAGAGTGCTCCATTCCGCTAGGTATCCATAGGCTGAACTCTGGCGGAGCAAGGAAGCGCTGCCCACCGACGCTCATGGCAACGACGCCAGATTTGACGCAAATTAACTGCCCATATTGATGAGAATGCGGCAAAAACTCCGTATCAGCATTGAGTTCCTCACAACGGAGCAACAGGGTTTTAGGTGGCGCAGCCAGCGCCTTGGGTAGCAAGGAAGAAGCCATCATTGAGACACCATGGTTAATCAGATTGTTGTGGCTAAGGCGTTCGCTACCGAGCAAATGTCTTAATTGCGCTGAATCTTGTCCGATTATCAGTATATATAATAAATCAGACAGGAGTAGACTAGCGTACAAGTTAGTTTAAATGAGAATAGTTATCATGAATGTGCTTTTCCCTCTGTTCGCGGTGATCATTTGGTCGGTCAATGCCGTGGTCAGTAAAATCTCTGCCACGGCTATCGACCCAGCGGCAATCTCTTTCTATCGCTGGTTACTGGCGTTTATCACCCTTACCCCTTTTTTACTCATGGGCGTGATTCGCAACTGGCCGGCGATTAAGGTTTACTGGTGGAAACTGTTCATTCTGGGCCTACTGGGAATGGTGTTGTATCAAAGCCTGGCTTATTATGCGGCACACAGCGTTAGCGCCCTGTTTATGGGGATTCTCAGCTCGCTTATTCCGTTGTTAACCGTATTAATCAGTATTGTCGTACTGCGGGTTGCTCCCACAGTAGGCATCGCTTTAGGCAGTATTTTATCGCTGGGTGGACTGGTGTGGCTGGTGAGCGCTGGCGATCCGGCGCAGTTGCTACAGCACGGTATTGGTCAAGGTGAGGCGATGATGCTGGCGGCCTCTACCTCTTACGCTCTGTACGGCGTACTCACCAAACGCTGGAATATTCAGCTACCTAACTGGCAATCTCTGTACATGCAGATTGTGTTTGGTGTGCTGTTGTTAATCCCTAATTTCCTGCTGGCAAGCGATGTGCAGCTTACCGCGCAAAATATTCCGTTGGTGCTATTTGCTGGTATCCCTGCGTCAATTATCGCGCCTTACCTGTGGATTCACGGCGTGATGCGTTTAGGTGCCAATACCGCATCGATTTTTATGAATCTGACTCCGGTATTCACCGCCATTATTGCCGTAAGCTTCCTGCACGAACAATTACACAGCTATCACCTGATTGGCGGGGGAATTACACTGGCCGGTGTCATTCTGGCGCAACGTCTGCGGATTCCACTACGTAAAACCCCAGCGCCAATTATTGAAATCAAGGTTGAATCAACCACCAATCAGCAAACGAATAAAAGCTAGCTGATTGAAAAACCGGTGCATGCCTTCCAGCCTGGAGCGATTTTTGTTCTGGCTGGGACGGCATATTTTCATTCGCAATACCAATAAATGAAAACTGTTCCGCATTAGCGAAATGTCAGCAAATGAAATTCTCTGCAATACTATTATTTTCACTCTCAACCCTGAACATAGACATCTAATATACTAGTTAATTATCTAATAAAATAATCACTTCTTGAAAGCGTTGTTAATAATATTTAGCAATAATATCATCTCCACTAATAAATATGAGATGATTACTATGCCAAAAGTGACAAACTTAACGAATAGTACACAACTGGTATTAAAGCCTCTCTCCGATGAAGTGCGTAGTGGATTTGGTTCAAAGCTCCAAAAAATCAATCAAACATCTACACCTTCCTTGTTAAGTAAAACCCAAAAGAATCAAAACAAGAACAAAGACAGTATATTTATAAAATCAATCAATGTATTTAATACATCAAAGAAAAACAAGCTTGGGAATATGAGTAAGTCAATTCATAACTACCATGCATTGGCCAAAAAACACAGAATTGAACAACCATCAACTTCATCAATAGATGACGCGTTGCCAACAAGAATAAAAATAAACGAAAAACTTGATGATGCAACCATCAGTGCTATAGGAAACGACATTAGAAACTGGTTGCAAGAGTATATTGACACCCCTAAAAATCAAGAATTACATATCGGTTATCTGTTAAGCGAAATTAATAATGAAAATAAAGATATTCATAAATATATAGAGCTACCTGAGATTTCAGGGAAAAGCATAGTCAGAGTAAGGCATTTACCGACAGAACCGGAAAAAATAGCCGAACTAATTCAACAAATATTAAAAGGTCACGGTAGTGGAACTCTCTCTAATAAATTAGATGATATCTTAAACCAAAATGGCGCACTGAACAGAATATTCAAAATTACCAGAATAGCTAAAGCGTTTAATAGACTTCTGGGTGGAAATATTAAAATAGAAGTACGTAAGCATCCGTTACCAATATCAACCATTGAAGAACCGCAGTTAATTATTAAAGAATTTGTGCCAACTCAAGCTGACATTGAAAAATTGAAAAGTGATATTGAGAATAGTTATAAATTATACTTAACATGTTCTCAAATCAGTAAAATCTTTAAAACCTTATTAAACATAAGGCTTAATGGCAATTACCAATCAGATATAAAAAACACCAACACAATCAACCATACATTAGCCCTTTCTAAAGCAGATATGCTTGAAGGTGATTACCAAACACTAGAAAAAAACAAAAAAACCATTGACGAGTATACTAACGCTCACTTCAGCAAATTCGATGCTGATTCAGTAGCATTGCTAGAATTAAAAAACCAGCCACCACTATTACTGAGCAGTAAAACAGGATTGCAACCAATCATCAGAGATGCAGTAAACAACTTAAAAATACATAATTCCCCTAAAAGTTTTTGGTGGAAAGTCGCAAGTTTTATTTTCCCTAACAAACACGCTGCTCAGAATGAGAAATATCAAAACATAAGAGATTCATTGATTTATGTATATGAATCAATAAATAAGCTTAAAGATATACAGAAATTTGAAAATGTGGAAAATACGACCTGGCTTCAGGATCTGGTGTGTACCCTATTGCTTCAGGCTACGCCTGAAAGATATTCCATTGGTTTCTTCAAACTCCCCTCACCAGAATATACCGCATGGAATACAAAATTGGCTGAATGGGGGGCTGTTAATTAATGGCGGTTACCAAAGTCTATTCAGGCTACGCCAGTATTGGATAAAAAACTGCACCTTACTCAGTGGATATCCAACTGAATAAGATGCAGTCCAATGTACTATCGGATTTTTACTATCTTAATTTAATCAGAAACTGGCCCACCACAACCGCAGTTTCATACCCCACAAACTGGTCCAGCCGCTGGTGCTGCTGACCATTTCTCCGCGATATAAAATTGCGATGGTCGGAGTAACCCCTATCTGCCATTGGGCCGAGAGTTGCCCCGAAGGATCGTTTACCACCGCCAAACGCTGACCTTTCTTTGCCAGCCACTTTTCTACCTGCTGGTTATCTCCGGAGCGCAGCGCTACGGTCATCACATTTTCCCCTTGAGCAGCCAGGGTGTTCACGCTAGGCGTAGTAAATTTACATACGCCACACCAGCTGGCCCAGAAATATACCAACAGCGGTTTTTCCTCACTCAGCGCTTTCAGAGACACCGGCTGCCCATCCAGAGTGACCAGTGATTCCTCCGCCCAGCTCGGCGGCGCCTGCGGGCTGCGCAGCCAATCCATAGCAACGGTCAACGCCAGCACCACCGCCAGCAGGATTAGCAGCTCACGGCTCCAACGTTTCAGTCGGCTCATTTTTCCGCCTGCGCCAGTTGCGCTTTAACAATTTCTTCTAGTTGATCATAGGATATTGCCCCTGGCACCATTTGGTCGCCGATTAACGTGGCGGGAGTCCCTTGAATACCCTGTTGATCGGCCAGACGCAGGTTAGTCCGCAATACGTTCAGGCTCTGCTCCGTGGGTTCCACCGCAACTACGCCGGTTTTTTTCTCGGCAGCAGCGATGCTCGCTGCATCATGGAAACCTTTTTTCGCCATCAAACGCTGATGAAACGGTAAAAATTGCTCCGGATGCTGTTGCCACAGCGTCAGAGCCACCTGGGCGCTGCGTACTGAACTTTCGCCTTTAAATGGCAACGGCTTGATCACTAAAGCCACCTGAGGATAGGTTTTAACGATCTTTTCCAACAGTGGATCGAAGGTTTTGCAATACGGACAGTTGTAATCGGTAAAGGAAACTAGCGTTAACTTCGGATTTTCCGCTCCCAAACGCGGGCTAGCTGGGTCCTGATACAGATCTTTTTCATTGGCTTTAATCAAGGCGCTCAGTTGCTTACCTTGCTCATCGTTAGCCTTTTGCTGCCACGCATTAACCGATTTTTCCAGAATTTCCGGATTAGAAATCAGAGTTTCTCCGATCAATTCTTTAATACGCAGCTCTTGCTCTGGAGTAAAAGGTGCCGCGAATACCGGCGCAGTTATCAGGGAAAGTACCAACAGAGTGACGATTTTCATGATTTATTTCCTTTAGCGGTGGCTAAAACGTCTAGCAGAGATTCACGGCTTAGCAGAGGGGACAGCACCACGCCCTGCGGGCTATTTGGGCCGTAGATTTGATTGAAAGGCACGGCAACGCTGCCGCGTTTACGTAAGAACGCCGTCATCTCTGGCGAAGGGCGCGTCCAGTCACCGCGTAGAGCGACTACGTCATCCTCCATCAGAGCCTTTTGCACGTCATCGCGCATCAATACGTTGATTTTATTGACTTTGCAGGTCACACACCAGTCAGCGGTCACGTCGACGAAAACCCGCTTGTTTTCCTTCAGCGCCTGCTGAATCGCAGTTTCACTGAGCGGTTGCCATGGCACACGATCGTGCAGCGGTTTACGCCACAGATCCGCGGTTAACGCGCCGACCAGCAACGCCACGCCAATCACTAACAGGCTGATTAGACTGACAATAGCGGCAATACGCACACCATAATGACGCCCAATAGCCAGCAACAAAGCCAACAGGAAAATACCGGCAATAATCCCGGTCCACAGGATGCCGATATGGCTGCTCAACAGGCTGATTAACCACAAACAGGACGCCAGCATTAACAGTCCCAATATCCCCCGCAGATGGTTCATCCAGCGGCCAGGGCGCGGCAGGCACAACGCCAACTTCGGCCAGGCGGCGATCAACAACCAAGGCAGACTCATTCCAACCCCGAGCGCAGTAAAAATGCCCCAAAGTGCCGGAAGCGGAGCGGCGAGCGCAAAAGCCACGGCCGTGCCGAGGAAAGGCGCGGAGCAAGGCGTCGCCAGCAGTGTCGCCAATGCGCCTTGCCAGAAATGCCCACCCAAGCCGTTGCCACCCTGAGTCGCAATGCGGGTCGTCGCCGAGGAAGAAAGTCGCACTTCAAACAGACCAAACAGATTAGCGCTGAATAACGCCGTCACCAGCACCATAAAGCCGATAAACCACGGGCTTTGGAACTGAATCCCCCAGCCGAGGGCGTGGTTGCCAAGACGTAGCGCGGTCATCAGCAACGCCAATAGCCAGAACGAGAAAAGAATTCCCATCGACGAGGAAATAAACTGCAATCGCACGCTACCGCGGCTTTGGTTTTCAACCTGCAAAACCGAGCCTAACTTCATCGCCAGTACCGGGAGTACGCAAGGCATCAGGTTCAGAATCAACCCGCCGGCCAACGCCATCAAAATCCACTGCCAATAGGCGGTGGCGGTATTAGGCAGCGAAACGCTATTCCCCAGTTTAACGGTGGCTTCCTGCGCCACGCCGCCGTCGCTGATCACCAGCGTTAGATTTTTCCCACGCAGATCCGGCGCGCTGTCACCCCAGCCATCGCTAGCCGGAACCCGAACCACCAGTTGCTCACCAGAAATGGCAATCACCGGTTTGCCCAAATCAGCATCATCGAGAGTGTCAAAGAACAGTTCTGGCTGCTGCCAACCCGCACGGCGCTGAGCTAAAATCTGCACTTCACCGTTACCATAACCGGCGGAAATCTCATCGACCAGACCGCTGGTTATCGGCACCTGCCCTAAGGCTTGCGCGAAATCGTAGTCAAAACGCGGATTGGAGCCGGTTTTACTCAGATCCAAACGGAAAGGATAATCCGTCAAAATACAGACGTTGCTACAGGTTGATAGGGTCAGCGTTCCCGATAGCACTGAATCCGACGTACCCGAAATCACTATCGGCAAGGAGACATGCTGTTGATAGCCTTGCGTAGAGATTCCTGATACATCAAAGCGTTGCGGCGTTGGCCAGTGCCATGTCACTTGGGCTGGCGCATGATCCCAACGTATCGACGGTGCAATACCGCCTTCGCCCGGCGAACGCCAATAGGTTTTCCAACCCTTTTCCAACGCGACCGACAGCAATAGGCGCGTATCGCCTTCGGCGGTAGGTTCAGCGCGCAGCCGTACCTTGGCATGGTCATTGAGCGGACTGATGAGCCAACCGCTATCCGCAGCCCACAGACTGGGCAGCCATAGCAGCGAAAGACAGAACAAGGCTGTCTTGAAAATATTGCGCATTACTTTTCTCCAAAAATAGATTAATCACACCAAATCAACTGGCGGAGTCGCTATTCCCGGAAAATGCAAAATCGGAGGTGCACCCTTAATCGACTGGGTGAAATGGCGCGCCGCGGCGGAAACCGCATCACGCACGGAGAGATTGGAACCAATAACAGTAACAATAATCCCAAAGCAAAATACGTCAGCTCAAACAGCACCGTTGGCGCGGCCAAGAGAGATTTAGCACTTAGCTCACAAGGTGCCTGTGACGTTTGCTCGTCGTCAACCGTCTGGCTCAGGGAAGTCAGGCCGAAATTTTGTTCTAACGCGTGCATGCTAGCCATGCGCTGAGTCATACATACTAGTACGACCAGACAAGCCAGACAGAGGAACCATTTTGCAATGCGTTGTTGATGAACCATTTAAGCCCTATTTTTCGTTGTGTACTCATCTTAGCGACATAATTAAGATTATCAATGCCCACAACATAAACATTCATCTAATAAAACCCAAGCCGGACTGTATTGATTGGACAAATTTACAGGTATTATAGCCCCAGCCTGCGCCAATCGCCGGGTAACCATGATTTTATTCCTAGCGAAGGACGGGTGAAATGCAACCTTTAAACGGCTCCGGCGCCCCTATAGCCAGCGATCGCACCACAACCGCTGTGCCGAACAAAACCAGCCCGTTGAACAGCGGTGACGATCAGGCGTTAACTCCGGCTCAGCGTACTACGCTGGAAAAGCTGATCGTACGAATTATGGCGCTCACGCCGGTAAAGTCGGCGGAAATATGGGCTACCCTACGCCACGATTTATCATTAACTAATACCGCAGAGCTGCTGGCACGACATTTTCAGCCGGCGGAACAGTTGCTGCAAACCCGTTTGGGTCAGGCGCAGGAAAATCACGCTAATCACCAGTTACGCCAACAGTTGACCGAACTACTACCTCAAGGGAATAACCGTCAGGCAGTCAGCGACTTTATTCGGCAGAACTTTGGCCATACGGTGCTCAGCCAGCTAAGCCATCAGCAATTACAGCAAGTCTTCGTACTACTGCAATCCGGTACGCTGACCATCCCGCAGCCGCAGCTTGCCGCCGTAACCGATCGCCCGCTATTACCCGCCGAGCACCAAAGCCTGCAATCGCTGGTCACCAAACTCAGCGCTGCAACCGGTGAACAGCCAGCTAAAATCTGGCAAGGGCTATTTGAGATGATTGGTATTAAGCATACCGATCCGCTTCCCGCTCGTCATTTTCAGCTTATGAGCCAGTTCTTACAGACCAAAGTCGCCCTCAGTCAGCAGGCCGCGCCAACGCTAGTAAGCCTGCAAGCCGCATTGAAACAGCCGGTAGATAGCACTGAGCAGAAACTGTTAACCGATTATGCTCAGCATCGTTTTCAGGCCAGCCCAACCACGCCGTTGACTCAGGCTCAGCTTAACGATGTCATTAACGTGCTATTTTCCAACCGCTTGGATCGCGCAATAACGATACAGCGCAGCGACGAACAAGGCCCGATTCAGCCGATTTACAATCCGTTTATCGCCGCACTGCCTGCTCCGTTGCAACCACTGCTGAAAAAGCCCTCGTTGGCCTTTATCGCTTTGATTATCGCCTTCGTCGTATTATTTATACTGTTTATCTGATGATTGGTTGGCTCAGGATTACCCCTGAGTCAGCTACAGCAACACCCAGCCCACCAGCGCTCCCCATAGTAATAACGGCAGTGAAAATGCGTGAAACTTCAGCCAGATACTAGGCTCTTTGGCCATTCTTAAGGCAATAAGATTTGCCATGGAACCAATTGCTAATCCGAAGCCGCCAATATTGACCGCATAAGCCAGCAAAGCACTGGAAGGCACGTAATTTAATAACAGGATCGTCGCGGGCACATTGCTTATGATCTGCGAAGAACCGATTCCAAGCAGATAAATACCCGATGGTGGCAATGTACTGATACCACCAAACAGGCTTTGCAGCGCCGGTAATTCCGTCAATAGTCGAATATCGATAAACATGGCCATAAACACAAAAATCAGGCTCCAGTCGATATAAAGCAATACCCGTCTGGCCAGCAGTAATAGCCCGATTGATACCGCCATTAACCCATAAAGACCCCAGCCTAAATCGACGCTAACCACAAACAAAATATACAGCACCAGACAACTCAGTAATAAACCCGATTGATACGGATATTCTGGAGTATCACGACGCTTACTGATTTGACGAGCGGGGAAAAACAGCCAAGTCAGCCCAAATAACGTCATTAACATTGCCGCAGCTAAAGGCAGCATTTGCTGCGTAAAGGTTAAAAATGACAGCTCAGATTGACTCCACAGCAGGATATTTTGTGGATTTCCAATCGGCGTCAGCAACGAACCAGCATTGACCGCAATGGCTGAAAAAATAATTAACCGACTAACCGGCAGCGATGACATTTTTTTTAAGGTCAGAATCAGCGGCACCACGATAAACAGAGCGACATCATTGGTGAGAAATGAGGAAAGCAAAGCCGCTGATAATACCAAAAACAGCGCCATATGCCGTTCAGTGTGGAGTTTATTAATTATCTTACGGCCAATAAAATCAAAATAACCGCTCACCTCTACGCCCTTGGTCAACAGCATAAGTCCCAGCAAGGTAATGATGGTGGTCCAATCGATATAATCAGGGAAAGCGTGAATTTTCTCTGGCATCCAGAGACTCAGCCCAATCCCCACCAGCAGTAAAATATGCAGCAGACGATCGCGTAAAAAAGGTTTAAATAACGTATTCAGGCCGGTACGCAGAGAAATTGATCCAGTCATAGAAAGCGTTGACCATTGAGAAGAAATTAGCCTCAGCTTAACCGAGAGAGCCGGAGCAGTAAAATACGGCAGGAGTTACTCTCCTGCCGCGAATAGCCGTTTAGATATGAGTATTTTCCTTCATTGCCTGTCGGAAATCGTCCATAGAGCAAAAACCTTGGGCATCAATTGGGCAGCCTTCAATTTCCAACGTGACGCGCTCAGGCGGCGCTTGCAAACTCAGCGGCGTTTTATTGCGAATCTGTTCGGTTGAAAGATAGATATATTCAATCTTCATCAGATCTTTATTATTTTTTGTGTCTTTCCAGCGTTCAAATACTACTTTTCCGCTGATCGGCGTTTTCTCATACTGATTAGGTAATTGATAGTCTTTGGTTTTCATGGCGGCTAGCAAAGAGGCAATATTAGAATCATGCCCTACCAGCACCGCTAATTTAGCTTGCTGCGCCAATTGCTCATTTGGCGTTTTCTCTCCCACCGGATCTAAAGCAGCATGAATAAAATTAACCAGTTTCTCGGCGGCGTTATCCGCTATTGCCGGTGAACCAAATAAGGTTTCATGATATCGATTTTTTATCTCCTGCAATTGCTTCCACTCTTCCGGCGAAGCAATTCGCCCCCAAGCCACGTCTTTTAGCGGGAAACCCTCATAGTATTGCAGCATAAAGGCGTCAGACGCGCCGGTGCCCAACTTCAACGGCCCGGTCATTCCCGGTTCCTTGTTTTGCACCAGTGAAATTACGTTGGGTTGCTCGCTCCAATCACATTTTTTATCCTGCAAACAGGACGGCGAGTTTTTAAAATCCAATATCCGTGACAGTATTTGATAATTTGGCTGCAAACGCTGATTGAGTCCTGCTATACCACCGGGGCCAGCGTGCTGATTAATTGATGCTAATGCCTGAGCTTTAAATTCGGGCGTCACATCCAAGGTAATTATGGGATTAAATACCGGGTCCATCTTGCCAATGTCTTTTTGGTGATGCACCGGTACATTACAGCCGGGAAAAGCCCCAAATAGGAAATGCTGAGCCGTATCTATAGTACGTGGCAAACTATTGGCGTAGGTAAATACCTTGCCGTCTCCCGGGCAACCCTGCGCTGTCAGTAATTTATTCTGCACCAGCCACTCGCGGAAGTAACCGCCGAAAATAGCCTCAACTTCCGCGCCTTTTGGCGTTAACAATCCTCCGGGCGTTTCCCATTTCGGCCATTGAAACAGCGTCGCGCTAGACAAAATATCACCATAGTTAACCAACGGCGCACGAATACCGTGGCGGCTCATTACCAATACCTGCTCCAACTGATAACCGTTTTGTTCAGACCGAACATTATTGCCCCGATCCTGTGCTAAGGCCACTTCTGCAGCTGGTAATAACAGGGCAAGCAAAGTTAACGATGCGGCGGTTTTCACTTTTATCATCCCAGGCTCCGAGGTTTAATTTATATAGTTTTGATAATGCTATTTATTTATATATAAATATTACAACGACCATCATAGTTCGGCACTTGCGGCAAAGGTGGAGCCTAATCACAGTTTTACGAATTGCTCCGCGCTATCTGTCCACCTGGTTTTATTACGCCCGACTTTATCAAAAGATAAATTCGATCTGGCTGGCAACGGCTTCACTTTTACTACTGGCAGGAAAATAGATGAAAACTCTTGGTCTGATCGGGGGAATGAGTTGGGAATCCACTATTCCTTATTACCGGATGATTAATCAATATGTTAAGCAACATCTAGGTGGTCTTCATTCGGCAAAAATCGTGCTTTATAGCGTAGATTTTCATGAAGTTGAGCAAATGCAATCATCTGGCGATTGGCAGGCAGCGGCTCGCCTGCTGGCTAATGCTGCAGTGGCTTTAAAAAAAGCCGGTGCCGAAACTATCGTGGTATGTACCAATACCATGCACAAAGTGGCAGATGAGATTGAGGCGGCCAGCGGCTTGCCGTTATTGCACATTGCCGACGCTACTGCGGCGCAGATTAAGCAACAGGGGTTGAAAAAAATTGGGTTACTGGGTACCCGCTATACGATGGAACAGGATTTTTACCGTGGGCGCTTAACCGAAAGGCATAATATCGAGGTCGTGGTGCCTGACGATGCGGATCGGGAAATCGTCAATCGGATTATTTATCAGGAACTTTGTTTAGGTGAAATCAACGAAACATCCAGAGCAGAATACCGCCGGATTATTACCAAACTGGAACAACAAGGCGCCAAGGGTATTATTTTGGGCTGTACTGAGATCACTCTGCTGGTAAACGCTGAAGATGCCTCAGTACCGGTATTTGATACCACCGCCATTCATGCTCAAACCGCCGCTAAATATGCGTTAAGCTAATAACTGGCCGCGAAGATCCCTAAAAGCAAAAGATAATAGCGATGGGGCAACTGATTGCCCCAGCTTAGTTTTACTTTATTGGTCTATCATCACGAAAATCAGTTATAAAGAGAAGAAAATCAATCCTGCGATACCACCAAATAATACCCATTTAATCAGATAGTAAACTCGTCGATTCCAGGCTTTTAATCGTTTACCCACTTTACGTATCGCGTAAATATATTTAAATAACCGATTCACCCCACCAGTACGATCTTCATCACTGTTTGGCGCGGTTGCCGCACTCATTAAATTCCGACCAAACCAATGATTAACCCGCTGCGCCCAGCGATAACGCATCGGCCGCTCTATATCACAAAATAAAATCAGCCGGTTCTTGCCGCTTTTATTCTCGGCAAAATGCAGATAGGTTTCGTCGAACAATACCCCTTCCCCATCCCGCCAGCTATAGGGTTCGCCGTCCACTTCAATAAAACAGCGGTCGTCGTTGGGCGTAATCAAACCAAGGTGATAGCGCAAAGAACCAGCATAGGGATCGCGGTGGCGAGGCAAACGGCTGCCATCAGGTAATTCCGCAAACATGGCTGCTTTCACCGAAGGTAATCCACGCAGTAGTTCCGTCGTAAACGGACACAGACTCATCGCCGAAGGATGATTATCCTCATACCATTTTAAATAAAAACGTTTCCAGCCGGTTTTAAAGAACGAGTTAAAACCGGCATCATTATATTTATCCGAAGCCTTAATCTGCTGTATCGCCATCAAGGATTCACCTTCTTCGCGAATCTTTTGCCAGTTGGCCTGTAACTGCTGTAATTCGGGAAAGGTTTCGGGTTTTAAATATGGCGTGTTCGGTACTTTAGAAAAAAGGTACATAAACACATTGAGCGGTGCCACAAAGGTGGAGTGATCAGAAAGCTGTCGCCAAAAAGGATAGCGAGCTCGTCCGCGGTAATGAATGTAAAGCACGCAAAGTATAAATATCAATAAAAACAGATATTTCATTGTAATGCACCCGTTCGTTTGAGCTCTATAAAACCTAAGCTTCTCGCTTTAAGACGAAAAACCGCGAATCGCGTTGTGATAACGAAATAAAATGAATCCCTTCAAGCGCCGCAATTTTAACCAGAGCCTGACCCAAGAAATACTGATTAGATCTTAATTCCCTTGTTGAGCATCGAGTTTCATTAGCGGCAAATCAGCGGGGGTTTTCACCGGATACATCCTTGCAGTTAAGCCTACGGCAGGAATGTGAATACGGCGCTTATCGCTAAAAAAGCCCGATAGCAACGTACAAGGTCTTGATGGCACGTTGTAACATCAGCGGCGGCTTATTCCATTATCCGTAATGCAAATAATTAGAATGAAAAGACATTCCCGATCTAAAGCCTCAATAACTATAGATATGGATTAAGAAAATAACCAAAGAGATAAAGAGATAAAAAAAATCCCGAACTGCAATCAGTTCGGGATTCAATTTTAATCATTGTAAAAATGATGGCGTAATAAGTCTCGGGACGGCTTATTTCTGGTATTTACGCATCACCAGAGTGGCGTTAGTACCACCAAAACCGAAGCTGTTGGACATAACCGTCGTCAGTTCACGTTTGGTTGGCTCAGTGATGATGTTCATCCCTTCGGCTTTCTCGTCCAGATTTTCGATGTTGATGCTCGGCGCAATAAAACCGTGCTCAACCATCAGCAAGCTAAAGATAGCCTCATGAACGCCTGCAGCCCCCAGAGAGTGACCGGTCATCGCTTTGGTAGAAGAGATTGCCGGTGTATTGTCACCGAAGACTTCACGAATTGCGCCCAGTTCTTTCACATCGCCAACTGGCGTAGAAGTACCGTGCACGTTCATATAATCAATAGGAGTATCAACGCCCTGCATCGCCATTTGCATACAACGCACCGCGCCTTCGCCTGATGGAGCAACCATGTCTGCGCCATCTGAAGTTGCGCCGTAACCGACGATTTCAGCATAGATATGTGCGCCACGGGCTAATGCATGCTCGAGTTCTTCAACTACGACCATACCGCCGCCGCCTGCGATAACGAAACCGTCACGGTCTTTATCGTAGGTACGAGACGCTTTTTCTGGCGTTTCGTTGTACTTGGTGGACAGGGCGCCCATCGCATCAAACTCACAGGCCATTTCCCAGCACAGCTCTTCGCCGCCGCCAGCAAAAACTACGTCCTGCTTGCCGAGCTGAATCAGTTCAACCGCATGACCGATACAGTGAGCAGAGGTGGCACAGGCGGAGCTGATAGAGTAGTTAACGCCCTTGATTTTGAACGGCGTAGCCAGACATGCGGAAACGCCGGATGCCATAGCTTTGGTCACCATGTACGGGCCAACGCCTTTCAGGCCGCGCGGAGTACGCATGGCATCGGAACCAGCAACCTGGTTACGTGGCGAACCACCGCCAGAACCGACTACCAAGCCGCTGCGGAAGTTAGAAACCTGCTCTTCGGTCAGACCAGAGTCTGAAATTGCTTCCTGCATAGCCAAATAAGCGTAGATCGAGGCGTCGCTCATAAAACGCAGCACCTTGCGATCGATCAGATCTTTCGGCTCAGACTGGAGTTTTACATCGCCCCAAACATGGCTGCGCATACCTGCGTCTTTAAATTCCTGAGCGAAAGTAATACCAGAACGACCTTCCTGCAGAGATGCCAGGACCTCCTGCTGATTGTTACCAATGCTGGAGACGATACCCAGGCCAGTAATCACTGCACGCTTCATTTAATACCTCTTCCACTTTTAGCTTTCGGGATTTTGCAATGCACTTTAGCGTACAGTTGTACGCCGAACAAGTCCGATCAGCGTAATATCACCAGATTATCTTCCGATTTGCACCCAAGGTAACACCTCGTTAAAATCCCTCTACCCCTTGAGATACGAGTCTTCTTACGTGAATAACACCCCCATCCAAACCGCCACACTCAGCTGGAACGATCAGGGTACACCTGTTTCGGAACAGTTTGATGACGTCTACTTTTCAAATCAGGATGGGCTGGAAGAAACCCGTTTTGTTTTTCTCAAGGGAAACGGTTTTCCACAGCGTTTTATCGAGCATTCGTCCACTCGCTGCGTGGTCGCGGAAACCGGTTTTGGCACTGGCCTAAACTTTTTAACACTGTGGCAAAGTTTCGCGCAGTTTCGTCAGCAACAACCTGATGCATCGCTTCAGCACCTGCACTATATAAGCTTCGAAAAATATCCGTTAAACCTGAAAGATCTCGCCGTCGCCCACAGCCGCTGGCCTGAGCTGGCTGCTTTTTCCGAACAGCTACGCGCCCAGTGGCCAATGCCCCTGGCGGGTTGTCACCGTATTTTGTTGGATCAGGGTCGTATTACGCTGGATTTATGGTTCGGGGACGTGAATACGCTGCTGCCTCAGTTAGACGCCAGCATGGATAATCAGGTTGATGCCTGGTTCCTGGACGGCTTCGCGCCTTCCAAAAACCCGGATATGTGGAACGAATTGCTGTTCAGCGCCATGGCGCGACTCGCTCGCCCAAGGGGGACTTTCGCGACCTTTACCGCCGCAGGCTTCGTGCGTAGAGGCTTGCTGCAGGCCGGTTTTGAGGTTGCTAAAGTCAAAGGTTTTGGGCAAAAAAGGGAAATGCTGACCGGGGTTTTGCCGGAAAATCACATGAATCCACATCCTGCGCCTTGGTATGCCCGCCCGGTCGCCAGCGACATTCAGGATATCGCCATTATCGGCGGCGGCATTGTCAGCGCCCTAACCGCGCTTTCTTTGCTGCGACGCGGAGCCAACGTCAGCCTGTACTGCGCCGATGAAAAACCGGCGCAAGGAGCTTCCGGCAATCGTCAGGGGGCGATTTATCCGTTACTGAACGGAAAAGGCGATGCGTTAGAGGATTTTTACACCAGCGCCTTTACCTTTGCCCGCCGCCAGTACGATGCATTGATCGAACAAGGCATGGCCTTCGACCATCAGTGGTGCGGCGTAAGCCAGCTGGCTTACGATGAAAAAAGCCGTAGCAAAATCGATAAGATTTTAGGCACGCAATGGCCGAAAGAATTTGCTGAATCCATGAGCCATGCCCAGCTAACTGAGCGAGCGGGTGTGAACAGTGGGCATGACGGCATTCATTATCCAAACGGCGGCTGGCTTTGCCCTTCAGAACTGACCACGGCGCTGATGGCTCTGGCACAACAACAAGGCATGAACTGCCACTATCAGCATGAAGTCACCGAGCTGACGCGGGTAGAAAATCGCTGGCAGCTGACTTTTGCCAATCAGCCAGATACCCGTCATCACACGGTGATTCTGGCGGCCGGCCATCGCTTACCCCAGTGGGAACAAACTCGTTTCTTACCGCTGACGGCGGTACGTGGTCAGGTTTCCCATATTCCCACCACGCCAACCCTCAGCAAATTGAAAAACGTACTCTGCTACGACGGTTATATGACACCGGTTAATCCGAATAATCAGCAGCATTGTATCGGAGCCAGTTATCAGCGCGGTGAAACCTCCACCCTTTTCAGTGCCTCTGAGCAACAAGAAAATCGCGATCGTCTGATGCGTTGTTTACCGCAGGTGGATTGGGTACAGCAGGTGAATGTTTCAGATAATCAGGCGCGCTGTGGCGTGCGCTGCGCCATTCGCGACCATTTACCGATGGTGGGTGCAGTGCCGGACTATCAGGCCACGCTGACTCAATACCAGAGGTTACAACAGCAGATCAAAAACGGCGATCCGATCGAAGCCGCGCCGGTATATCCGGATTTGTTTATGGCTGGAGCTTTAGGGTCGCGCGGATTATGCAGTGCGCCGCTGATAGCAGAGATTCTGGCTGGTCAAATGTTCGGCGAGCCGTTGCCGCTGAATAATTCAACGCTGTCCGCATTAAACCCGAATCGTTTTTGGATTAGAAAACTGCTGAAAGGCAGACCGGTACAAAATCCACCGCGCCCTGAATGAAAGGCAGCTGCCATGATGCCTTAAAGCGTCACGGCAGCGATAAAACTAGTGAGAAATCTGCGCGTTTGCTAATAGGCGATCCCACAGACCCAACACCAAAACCTGATCCGGCGGCGATAATTCGCCAGCTTTGATAGCTTTATCCAGACTGTGCTGAACGCGAGCGTGTAACTGCTCGGCAGAATGCTCGCCGTGCTCTTCCGATTCTGCCACTGCTAATGTTAGGTGACCGCGCAGGTAGCCGCCCGCAAACAGGTCATCATCGCTGGCGTGCTCTACCATGTCATCAATCTGCGCCAAAATGCGCGATTCAAATTCTGCGATCATTACTCTTCCTCAATAAACTTTCTGGTCAGTCTGGCAATCAGTCGAAATCTTCCGGATAAGGGAAGTGTTCCGCCGCCAGCGGGGGCGTATTGTAAAACGATTGCAACGCCCGAATAAAGCCCGCAGGTCGTGGGGATATTCCCTGTTCCAAATTCCGCAGCACCTGTTCACGAACTTTACGTTGAAAAGCAAGGCGATCGGGCTCGCAGTCACCTTCCAGATTGTCGCAACTCACGTTGAAAGGGAAACCCGCAGCGACGCAAAACATCCATTCTAGCGCCTGCGGTTTGATTTCTACCGCCTCAAACTGGCTTTGGGTGAGCGCATCGCGCCCGTCCGGGCAGTACCAGTAACCAAAATCTACCCGCTTGCGCCGTTCTTCGCCGGCAATGCACCAATGAGAAATTTCATGCATACCGCTGGCATAGTAACCGTGGGCGAACACAATGCGATTGTAATCCACCTGATCATCAGCCGGCAGATAAATAGGCTCGTCATCGCCTTTCACCAGCCGCGTGTTGAATTCTTCGCTGAAACAGCGATTGAAAATATCGATAAGTTCTTGATAGTGATGAGTATGGTTTTGAGTCGATAAACTTTCTGACATGATTACGCTGTGTATACCCGGTAAGCCGCAAATTACGCCTCCGCCAAGTTGGCGTCAGAGGCAATACAGTGAGCAATAATGCCCTTATGGAAAAAGAGGGATTATCCCATTAAGCCGCGTAACAAGCGAGCATTAGCCGATGCCCTGCAATGCCAGCCACGCCTGAATTTCTGAGCCGTGATTATCATAGAGTAGCTTGCAACTCATCACCAAAGACACGACAACGATCATCGGCCGGATAAGTTTCTGACCACGAGTTAGCACCATATGTGCGCCCAAACGCGCGCCCAGCACCTGCCCAACCAGCATCACCAAGCCGATGCCCCATAACACTTTTCCACCGAGAATAAAGAAGGTTAGACCACCTAAATTCGAGGTGAAGTTCAGTACCTTGGCGTGAGCAGTAGACTTAGCCAGATTAAAACCGCATAAAGTGACAAACGCCAACGCATAGAAGGAGCCGGCGCCGGGGCCAAAGAAACCATCGTAAAAACCTATGCCACCACCGGCGATTAATGCGAAAGGCAGCGCTGACAGTCGACGTTGTCGATCCAACTCTCCCAATCTCGGCGTCAGCAGGAAATACACCCCGATGCCGATGACCAGCAGAGGGAGAATCTGTCGCAAGATATCGGCCTGCATATGCTGAACCAGAATCGCCCCTAGCATTGAACCGGCCAAAGTCAGGGCAATAGTCAGCCTTTGCTCTTTGAGATTAACCGCTCCACGGCGAATAAAATACAGGCTGGCCGAGAAAGAACCGCCCACAGACTGGAGTTTATTCGTGGCCAACGCTTGGGTCGGAGGCACGCCTACCGCCAATAGCGCCGGAATGGTTAATAGCCCGCCGCCGCCGGCGATGGAATCAATAAATCCCGCCAGCAGCGCCACTAAAAACAAGACCCCGAGAACCTCAGGGCCAAGAGTGAACCAATCCAATGACTATCTCCCTGCGAAGTGGTTATCCAGCAACGCCTGACAGGATGGCGGTAATGGTGGCGGCGTAGTTTTACCCGGTTTGGCGCTTGGCTGATGAGGCTGGAACCAGCTTTGCAGCTCGGCACCACAGCCATCACCCGCTGGCGGTGAATCCTGATCTTCGCATTCCAAACTGTCCGCCGGGCAACGCAAACGCACGTGCATATGCGCCCGATGGCCGAACCAAGGCCGGACTTTATGCAACCAATCACGATCACTTCCGGCACTGATACATAACTGCTGCTTAATCGCCGGATTGACGAAAATCCGCGTGACTTCGCTGTCTTTCGCTGCCAGTTTTATCATGCTGGCAACCTGTGGCTGCCATAAACGCGGTACTACCTGTTTGCCATCCGAGGACACCAAATCGATCGGCTGAGGTTTCAGCAACTGCTGCGAAGTCCAGCGCTGGGTTGGCAACTGTAGCCAGATATCCACATCCAGACCAGACTGGTGGCTGGCATGGCCACTGCTAAAGCGTCCACCGGCAGGCATAGCCATATCGCCGATCAACACCAAACCCAACTGTTGCCGTTTGGCCTGCTCGCTGAATCGCTGGATAAAATTCAGCAAATCCGGATGACCAAAATAACGGCGTTGATCGGGACGCATTACCTGATAATTTGCCGATTCCAGCGGCAAAGGCTGCGCGCCTATGACGCAACCATTAGCGAAACCGCCAATGGCCTGCGAGGTACCGCTAACCGGATGATCGATTTGTTGCCACGGCGTCAAAGCCATGACTGAAGAGGACGCGAACCAGGCCGCAGCCCCCAACATCCCTATTTTCTTCATTGAGTTACCAGCGCGGAACGTCAGAGTTAACATCGCCACACTGCGCGCGTTGACGCAGCAGGTGGTCCATTAAAACAATCGCCATCATGGCTTCGGCAATAGGAACCGCACGGATACCGACGCACGGATCGTGACGACCGCGAGTCACCATTTCCACGGCTTCTCCCTGACGGTTGATAGTCTGCCCCGGCACCATAATGCTGGAAGTCGGTTTCAGCGCCAGGTGGGCAACCACCGGCTGACCACTGCTGATACCGCCGAGAATCCCGCCTGCGTGGTTGCTCTGAAAACCTTCCGGAGTGATTTCGTCGCGGTTTTCGCTGCCACGCTTAGTGACTACGGCAAAACCGTCGCCTATTTCCACGCCTTTCACCGCGTTGATGCTCATCAGCGCGTGAGCCAGATCGGCATCCAGACGATCAAATACCGGCTCGCCTAAACCAACCGGCACATGTTCCGCCACGACCGTCACTTTCGCGCCGATAGAATCACCGGCCTTTTTCAATTCGCGCATTAGCGCATCCAAAGGCTCCAGCTTGCTGGCATCCGGACAGAAGAACGGGTTTTGTTCAACCAAATCCCAATCCAGCAGATCGCAGCTGATATCACCAATTTGTGCAAGATAACCGCGCACCGTCACGCCGAATTTCTGATGCAGATATTTCTTCGCTATGGCACCTGCGGCGACGCGCATTGCGGTTTCCCGCGCCGATGAACGACCGCCGCCACGATAATCACGCACGCCGTATTTTTGCTCATAGGTATAGTCGGCGTGGCCAGGGCGGAACACGTCTTTGATCGCACTGTAATCCTGCGAGCGTTGATCGGTATTTTCGATCATCAGGCCAATACTGGTCCCTGTAGTTACCCCTTCAAACACCCCGGACAGAATACGAACCTGATCCGGCTCCCGGCGCTGAGTAGTGTAACGAGAAGTCCCCGGACGACGCCGGTCGAGATCCAGCTGAATATCCGCCTCGGTGATTGGAATACCCGGCGGAACACCGTCGATTATGCATCCCAACGCGATGCCGTGAGATTCACCAAAAGTGGTGACGCGGAAAAACTGCCCAATACTATTCCCAGCCATCACGGCTCCTTACCCATGAGTCAAAATCCGTCTGCCGGTCAGAGAGCGATCTCGCCGGCAAGTATTACAGCAGGCACAAACGTGTCTACTGCTTAGTCACGATACATGCTGAAATGGTGATGACAATCAATGAGCTGCTGTTTTGTCAGCATAAACACACCGTCACCGCCGTTGTGGAACTCCAGCCAGGTAAAGGGCACGTCAGGATACTGATCCATCAAGTGCACCATGCTGTTACCCACTTCGCAAATCAGAACGCCATCATCCTGAAGAAAATCAGGGGCGCAGGCCAGAATCCGGCGCGCCAGCGTCAATCCGTCAAAGCCTGCCGCCAGGCCCAATTCCGGTTCAAAACGGAATTCCTGCGGCAAATCGGACATATCTTCTTCATCTACATACGGCGGATTTGTCACAATCAAATCGTATTTAATCGGTGGTAAATCGCGGAAAAGATCGGAACGGATCGGCGTAACCTGATGTTCAACGCTGTGCTGCTGAATATTGTGCTCGGTCACCGCCAGTACATCCGCTGAAATATCAACGGCATCCACTTCCGCTTCCGGGAAAGCGTAGGCGCAGGCGATAGCGATACAGCCGCTACCGGTGCACATATCCAGAATATGGATTGGCTGATGTGAAATCAGCGCTTCAAAACGGTTTTCAATCAGTTCACCAATCGGTGAACGAGGCACCAGAACGCGCTCGTCTACGTAATATTCCTGCCCGCAGAACCAGGCTTTATTGGTCAGATAAGCGACCGGAATGCGCTCGTTAACCCGGCGGATAACCCGCTCAACAATACGATGGCGCTCGCTGTATGTCAGACGGGCGTTGCGCATATCTTCAGGAATATCAATAGGAAGATAGATAGTTGGAAAGACCAGTTGAACGGCTTCGTCCCACGGATTATCCGTGCCGTGGCCGTAAAAAATATTAGCCGCGTTAAAACGGCTGACAGCCCAGCGCAACATATCCTGAATGGTGTGCAGTTCTTTCACTGCTTCATCGACGAAAATTTTGTCCAATTTATTCTCCAACAGGTATGCGTAAAATCAAGGTTTATGCGCCTAGTTTGCCATGAAGCCCGCGACAAATCAGCAGCTATACACATGTGAATGATACGCAAGCGATGAAAATATGCCAAAAGGGTGCAAAACTTTGTCGACATTTATTTAGACAGATAACATCCAGCAGGTAAACTGAGAAAATTGATTAGGTACTAAGAATAAATAATGAAAAATAAATTTCACTTGAGCAATGAGGAGCTGCAACTTTTCAGGGAATCGATCGCGGGAGCCAAAAAACTCAAACAGGACACCATCCTGCATCGTCAGGCACCACAGAAAGCGCATAAAATTACGCCGGTACGCCTGCTACAAGAGCAGGTCGATGCCAGCTATTACTTCTCTGATGAATTCCAACCGCATATCGATAACGAAGGCCCCACACGCTATGTGCGCCCCGGAGTCGATCATTTTGAAGTAAAAAAGCTGCGACGCGGCGATTACTCACCGGAAATGTTTCTCGATCTGCATGGGCTCACGCAAAAGCAGGCCAAACAAGAGCTGGGTGCCTTGCTGGCAGCCTGTAAACGCGAACACGTACACTGCGCCTGCGTTATGCACGGACACGGTAAGCACGTTCTGAAACAACAGACACCGCTGTGGTTAGCGCAGCATCCGGACGTATTGGCGTTTCATCAGGCTCCGAAAGAATGGGGTGGCACCGCCGCCTTGCTGGTTTTGATCGAATTAGCCGAATAAGTTAACCCAATAATGAATTAGCCAAAAAAATAAAGGCGCGACAGCAAAACTGTTCACGCCTTTATTAATGATGCCGGTTAATCGTGCTTTTGGCCTTTTGGGGCAGAAGGCAGAAGTTTGTATCACACCGCAGCCGCTAACCTGTTTTCAGGTCATCCTCACAAGCCGTCAGACTTTGGCCATCAGCTGAGAGGGACTCACTTGCCAATCCAACTTGCCCATTCCGCTGTTCATGTCTAAATCGACACAGGCCATCGCGGAAGTCGCAAACATCGGCGCACATTGACCCGGACACAGCTCGGCAACCAAATAGCCCACCAGCGGAAGATGCGAAATCAGCAGCACTGAAGCGCAACCTTCTTTGGCCAGAGCCTGCAAATAGCAGGCCACCATCGCAGGATCCCCACCCGGCGTCAGTTCCGGCATCACTTCCTGCCCGTCAGGCAGAGTCAGCGCTTCTCTTACCACGCCAAGGGTTTGTTCCGCACGCAGATAAGGGCTGACCAGTATCTGCTCAATATCCACCGATTGGCTATTTAACCAGGCGGCTATCTGCCGTGATTCTTCACTGCCACATTGGGTCAGAGGCCTCTGTGCATCACTGGCTGCGTCAAGAGCCGCGTCGCCATGACGCATGATTAGAACTTGCATATTGCACCGCTTTTGTTAACAAAATAACGCTATACAGAAACGCAACGCGTGCTGTACCGCCGAGAACTTTGCCCTAAGACAAAGCAACTTCATCACGATAACGCGCCGTCTCTCTATGGCGGCCGGGCATTTTGCCTGAAACTCCACGTAAATAAAACGGCTGTTTTTACACCAACAAAACGCACCGCCAACCATTACTGTTTAATAAATAGCCTACTCAACAGTTTAATCCATTATTTATTCTCTACACAATGTAGAGCTACTAACTTAAAAGCTTATTAAATCTTAGCCAGTAAATTAAGGCTAAGGTAACGCGAGCACTGGCACCTGTACAGCAGGTAAAAACAGCAGAGTTACAGGCGGTGATCCCGCTCACATTCTAACCAAAAAGCATTCTGAACGCAGAATGCCTTCGGATTTACACTCATTCTGCTGCAGTAGACTCTTCCGCTGGCACCTCAGTTTCCGGGTAGAACACCGCCTTCTGCTCTGCCATCGCCACCAGACGCTCACAGGGGGCAAAACGCTCGCCGTATTGCTGTTCCAGTAGCTTCATGGTTCTGGCTGCAGTATCCAGACCCAGACGATCCAGATAACGGAACGGCCCACCTAAGAAAGGAGGAAAACCGATGCCGAAAACAGCGCCAATATCGCCATCACGCGGATTACGAATGATGCCTTCATCCAGGCAGCGTACCGCTTCGTTCAGCATCATCATCACGCAGCGCTGGGCAATAACTTCGCGCTGTATATGCGCTTTCGGCGTGACGCCTAATAGCCCATAAACGTTCGGATCGGCCTGTTTAGCGGGGCTTTTCCTCAGCTTAAAGCCCGAAGTTTTGGCCGGATAGAGATAGAAACCACGGCCATTTTTACGCCCTTTACGGCCATCTTTTAAAATTGCGTCCAGAGAAGCCGGAGCGGCAAAGCGCGAGCCGAGCTGTTCCACTAGAATCGGCATGATTTTGGTGCCCACATCGATCCCGACTTCATCCAGTAAATTCAGCGGCCCAACCGGGAAGCCAAAATCAACCAAAGCCTTATCGATTGACTCAATCGGCTCGCCGTCCAGCAAGCAGCGCGCCCCTTCGTTAATGTAGGGAGCAAGAATGCGGTTTACATAGAATCCGGCGCGATCGCCGACCACAATTGCCGTTTTCCCCTGTTTGCGGGCGAAGGCCACCGTGGTTGCAATAGTTTCTTCGCTGGTTCCAGCGTGAGGAATCACTTCCACCAGCGGCATTTTGTCCACCGGGCTAAAGTAATGCAAACCGATAACCTGTTCTGGACGTTTAGCCTCGGCGGCTATCTGGCTGATAGGCAAAGATGAAGTATTGGAGGCAAAAATAGTATGAGGCGCTCCGTGCGCCTCAATGTCGGCCACCATCTGCTGCTTCAGCGCCAGATCCTCAAACACCGCTTCAACAACGATATCCACATTGTCGAAGCCGCTGTAATCGGTAGTGCCGGAAATCAGCATCATTTGGCGCTGCCGTTCCGTTGGTCGCAGCCGTTTACTGCGTACCCGTTTGCCCAATGCGTCCCAGGTATATTTCAGCGCCTGATTAATACCTTGCGGATTAATATCTTTAATTCGCACCGGTAAACCGGCTCGGGTCGCAGTGACATTGGCGATACCGCCGCCCATTAAACCTCCGCCCAACACGCCAACCCGACTAATTTTGCGCGGTTGTGCCGTTGAGCCACTTTCTTTTTTCAATGACGTTGTCGCGAAAAATAAGCTGCGTAACGCCGCTGATTCCGCAGACATAGCCAGCTCGCCAAATGCCCGAGCTTCCGCTTCGTAGCCGCTCGGGCCGCCGTTATCCAGCCCCTGGCGAACGACATGAATAATGCGTTCTGCCGCCGGATAATGGCCTTGGGTTTTCGCCAACGTTTTCTTCCGCACGATATTGAATAATATAGATTTTCCTAGCGGCCCATTCAGCAAGCGTTCCTGCCACGGCAGACTTGGCTTATCCACCCAACCAGCTTTGGCACGGCTAACGGCCACTTCCAGCAAGATATCCTGCGGAACGGCATCGTCCACCAGCCCTATTTTCAGCGCCTGCCTAGCGCGAATCTGGCGGCCAGTCAGCATCATATCCAGCGCTTTGCTCGCGCCGATCAATCGAGGTAATCGTTGCGTGCCACCGGAACCCGGCAATAGCCCTAATTGGACCTCAGGCAGCCCCAAAACGGTTTTATCATCCAATGAGCACACGCGGCCATGACAAGCCAGAGCCAGCTCCAGACCGCCGCCCAAGCAGGCTCCGTGGATAGCCGCCACAACGGGGATCGGGAACGCGGCAATTTGCGCTAACGTTGCCTGGCCTTTTTGCGCCAGAACCCTGGCATCCTGCGCGGTGCGACAGGCGGCGATCATGGTGATATCGGCTCCGGCAATAAATGAATCCGGTTTGCCCGAAACAATCACCAGCCCCTGTAATTGCGGCGAAGACTGCGCTTGTTGCAGCACTTGGGCAATTTGCTCTGCAAATTCAGCCTTTAAGGTGTTGACCTTTTCATTGGGGACATTGATGGTGATGACCCCGATGTTATCCGGCCGAATACTGAGCTGAAACACCGACTCGGTCGAAGGCATTGTGGCGTCTCCCCTGCCCTGTTCTACGCGATTTTCCATTATTCCACCTCTACAATCATGGCTGCACCCAGACCACCGGCGGCACAGGCGGTCGTTAAGCCCAATCCACCACCGCGACGACGCAGCTCATTCAACGTTTGCGTGATCATCCGCGCTCCGGTTGCCGCAAAAGGATGACCATAGGCGATAGAACCGCCCAAGACGTTGAATTTATCCATATCAACCTCGCCTATCGCCTGACTTCTCCCCAGATATTGTTGAGCAAAACTATCGCTGGCAAACATTTTCAGGTTAGCGAGCGTTTGCGCGGCAAAGGCTTCGTGCATATCGATTAACGTCAGATCCGCCAGCGTGATACCAGCGCGATCTAATGCCAACGGCGTGGCATAAGACGGCCCTAACAACATGTCCTGCCAGACGTCGATAGCGGAAAAAGCAAAACTGCGTAAATAGCCCAGAGGTTGCAGCCCCAATTCTTTGGCTCGCCCTTCGCTCATCATAATAACTGCTGCGGCACCATCAGTCAGCGGCGTGCTGTTTGCCGCCGTTACGCTGCCGTGCTTGCGATCGAATGCCGGGCGCAGCTTAGCGTATTGCGCCATGGTGGAATCTTTGCGCACATTATTATCTTCACTGATAGCCGCACGGTATGGTGGGATATAAGCGGTCATCACCTCATCCTGTAAATAGCCTTTTTGCCAGGCTTCCGCCGCCAGCTGGTGAGAACGCAGCGCCAACGCATCCTGATCTTCCCGGCTGATACCGTAGGTTTTAGCCATTTGCTCGGCGGTATCTCCCATACGCAAACCGGTGGAATACTCCGCCACTGCAGGTGCAACCGGCAATAAATCACGGAATTTCAAACGACTGAATAGTTTTAGACGCTGTGACAAAGTTCGGGCTTTATTGACGTCAACCAGCGTACGCGCCAGCGCTTTGCTGACGCCAATAGGTAAAACGGAGGAAGAATCTGCGCCGCCGGCGATGGCTATCCCCACCGACCCCGCAATAAGACTTTCGGCCACGTTCGCCACCGCCTGAAAACTGGTGGCACAGGCTCGGGAGACGCTATAGGCGTCAGTGTGTACGCTCATGCCGGTGCCCAATACGATTTCACGAGCAATATTCGGCGCTTCCGGCATCTGAACCACCTGCCCAAATACCAGTTGATCGATCAACTCAGGTGCAATTCCACTTTTTGCCAACAGCTCGCTGACAACAATCTTACCCAAATCAACAGCGGGAACCCCATGATAGGCGGTAGCTTGTTTAGCAAACGGGGTGCGCAGGCCGTTAACAATCGCAATGCGGTCGCCCTGACGCGTCACTAACGGAAGTGGCTTACTCATAAAGGCTCCTGAGAGATAAATTGGCATTTATTAGGATGCTAGGTTAACAGGTCTGACCTGATCCGATTATTGTTAACCAAACGTTTACATTTGGCAAACCTATTGAGGCCAAAAATGCGAGCAGGAGCAACTTTCAGAATAAAAAAGAGAGATAGGGAAAGAGGAAAACGAATAGACGGGAGAAAGAATAATAAGGAAATAGATTCAGTGATTAAATAGCGCGGAGCGAAAGCTCCGCGCTAAATACGGCCAGATTAACGCAGACCCAGCTGGAAAATCAGCATTTCTGCTTCACAGGCAAAGGTAAAATCAACGCTGAGTTGAACACCTTCTGCTACCGTCTCGATTCTTGGCTCAATCAGGCAAGGGTCGGATTCGACGGAACGCGCTTTTTCGATCAAGGTGTTTAGCATTGCTTCGGCTTCGCTCTGGCTGGCGAATACCTTGCTGTAGGACGCGGTACAATCGGTGTTATCCATCACAGTACCGACATCTACGCAGCAGCAGGCTGCGGTTTCTTCTGCATTACAGCGTTTAATTGCATCTGACATCTTCAATTCTCCTCAAGGGACATTTCAAATAGGTGCAAATTGCCATTTGTGATCTGGCTCAAAAATCGATATCTGCCGCTATTTTACTCCTGCAAACCCCGCATCACTAGAACTTACTGTTTATGTGCCTATTTAGTGACGAAAATCTCAGTTAAAGCATCGCAAAAATAATAAGTCATAGATTTATTGATATGGGCATGTAAGTTTTTTGTTAAGTGGATCTATTTTTTGCAATCAATTTCAATCAATTTCAAAAACATTCTTGCAACATTCCTACAGGTCAGACCTATACTTCAGCCACTGGTCTGATTTGTCAGATTGGTAACGGACCCTACAATCCCGCGCTCTCTTGTTACGCTATGTAACATAGTTTAAATAATAAACACATTAAAATGAGGTTTTGGTCATGAACCAGAAAAACCTGTTTACCCGATCAGCTCTGGCAGCTGCAGTGGCAATTATTTCTTCGAACGTTTCTGCGGCCGGTTTTCAGCTGAATGAATATTCAGCGGCTGCATTGGGCCGTTCTTTCTCTGGTGAAGGCGCCGTCGCCGACAACGCATCCGTAGGTAGCCGCAACCCAGCAGCTATGACGATGTTTGACCGTCCTTCATTCTCCGGCGGTTTTGTCTACGTTGACCCTAACGTAGATATCAGCGGTCAATCTCCGCTGACAGGCCGCAGCACCGACGCTAAAAATATCGCGCCATCTGAGTGGATTCCTAACATCCACTTCATTATGCCGCTGAATGAACAATGGGCTATCGGCGCATCCGGTACTTCCAACTACGGTTTAGCCACCGAATTTAATGAAGACTATATCGCCGGCTCACTAGGCGGTAAAACCGATCTGAAAACCGCTAACCTGAACCTGGCGGCTGCGTATCGTCTGAACCAAAACTTCAGCTTCGGTCTGGGCTTCAACGCCGTTTATGCCGATGCGAAAATTGTGCGTCACATTGGTGAAGCGGGTGGCCGTTTAGGTCTGCCAGCGCGTACCGAAGTTGCCAATATGGAAGGTAAAGAGTGGGGCTACGGCTGGAACGCCGGCGTGCTTTATGAAATCGATAAAGAAAATCGCTACAGCTTCACTTATCGTTCTAAAGTGAAAATCGACTTTGATGGCGATTACAGCAACCAGCTACCAGTAGCCTTTGGCGGAACTGGCGGTGCAATCGTTCCTGGTGCTCTGACACTGAACCTGCCAGAAGTCTGGGAAGTGTCCGGTTATAACAAAGTGGCACCGCAGTGGGCGATTCACTATAGCCTGGCCTACACCAGCTGGAGCCAATTCCAGGAGCTGAAAGCCACAGGTAACAACGGTAAGGTACTGTTCGAGAAGCACGAAGGCTTTAGAGACGCATACCGTATCGCGCTGGGTACAACCTATTACTACGACGATAACTGGACCTTCCGTACCGGTATCGCGTTCGATGATAGCCCGGTTCCAGCTCAAAACCGCTCCATTTCGATCCCCGATCAGGACCGTTTCTGGATCAGTGCCGGTACTACCTATGCGTTCAACAAAGACGCATCTGTTGACGTGGGTATCTCCTACATGCACGGCCAGAACGTGACCATCAACGAGAAAACGCCACCAGCATTGGGCGGCACGAACTACGAGTTCAACTCCAAAGGTACGGCAATGCTGTACGGCGTGAACTTTAACTACGCGTTCTAACCCCAAATCAGCCGGATAATGCGCCGTAGGGTGGATTATCCGACTGTGCGCCCTGAATCGGGAAGTTGACGAATTCGCGGCAACAAAAAAGCGCCTGAAGGCGCTTTTTTTATCTGTCACATATCAATCCGCTTTTATATATCAACCCGTTTTGATATATCAAACTGATTAGTTGGCTGAGTCGATGCTTTCCAGATCGCCCTGAATTGCCTGAGCATTTGGATTTGCTTCCGGTTTCAACACACCGCCGCTGGCGAGGAAATCGTTACGCTGGAAGTAAGCTTCACGCACCATCAGGTACGGATCGGAGGAATTACGCAACAGACCATCGGAATCCAACAATTGCGCACGAGTTTCAATCCCTTCAATCATCCATTTGCCCGCAGACATCCAGAATGTCAGATAGCTCAGCACCGGATAGACGTTATCAGCCCAGTCGCCGCCTTCCTGACGCACGGTAAAGCTGCCATAACCCGGCAACACCACATAAGGCCCGTAAGGCACATCGTAGTAGCCTAAGGTGCTACCGAAACGATGCGGTACTTCTTTTGCCAGTTTAGGGTTAGCCATACCCGCGACGTCAATCAGACCGCCCATACCCAATAAAGTGTTGAGGAAGAAACGGTTAAAGTGCTTCATCGCTTTGTACGGGTCACCGACCAGGAAGCTGTTCACCATGCTCGCCGGTTCTTCCAGGTTACCCATAAAGTTACTCACGCCGTTACGCGCAGGCTGCGGCACATAATCACGCCAGGCTACGGCAACGGGGCGAACTACATAAGGGTCAAGAACCTCATAGTTAAAGTTGAACATCGCCCGGTTAAAACCTTCCAACGGATCGGAGCGGCCTTGTTCCATCTGATCCGGTGAAGAACTGGCGCAACCCACCAATAATACGCTCGCGAAAGCCAGCCCTGTCAGGCGAAAATTCATATGTTTCTCCATGAAATTACGTTCAGCCCCTGCGCTTAGGGGATCTGTCTATTTATCTGGACGCTAATCTGCCCGTTACCGCTGAATTCCTGTACCACGCTTTCACCAAACCAGTCACCGCGCTGAGGATTTGCCGTACCGTCCAGCGATAAACGCACCCGAACTTTTACCTGATGCAAAGCAGAAAGCAACGATTCCGGCATCATCGCATTACTGTCATCCAGCGATAACGTCAGTGGGAATCGGCTCAGCGGCAGCTGTTTAACGGCCACAGGCACCGGACTCACTCCGTCAGTGACCGAAATAATCAGAGTCCCTTGCTGCGGTAATTTTTTAGCCGCATCGGGAGACAAAGAAACCGTCACTTCCAGTTTAGCTGTTTCCTGACCGGACTGTGCTTTTGCCTGCTGAATACTGCGTTTTATTACTTCAGCACGGGAATCGCCGGCAGGCAGCAATTTTAGCATAACTTCCCACGCGCCAATGGCTTGTTTGAAATCTCCCTGCTCAAAGGCATTAAATGCTAATAGACTCAACACTCGCGGGTTACCGTGATCCTGCGCCAACATGCTACGCAGCATTTGCGTGGCTTTCTGGTTATCTTGGGGATCGTTAGAACGGGTTAACACCTCGGCATAGCCTAGTTTCACGTCCATATTATCCGGCGCGAGCTGATAGGCTTTTTCAAACGCCTGCGTCGCGGTAGTCGCATTATTCAGCGCCATACCCACTCGGCCCAGCATCATCCAGTCGTTAACATTGTTATCGTCTTGCTGCAAAGCGGTGCGCAGCCCTAAACCCAAGCGCGCCACTTCTTCCATCGTCAGCGGCTCTGCTCGTTCATTGGCAACTCTGGCACGTAACTCCGGCATTTGCGCCTGTACTTCCCGCCACGCGTGCAACTGGGTTAAACCACCGGTTTTGACATAAAATCCTATGGCAACCAATACCAAAATCACCACGCCGGGCAACAAAGCCCAACGACTGATCGGGCTGGATTGTTCCGCCGGTTGCTCGGGAATATCTGTCAGTAGATTCTGCTGTAGCTCTTTGATCAGTTCCGGTCGCTCGGTGACCACGCCCTGCGCTTCGTCTTCTGCCAGTTCGTTTAATCTATCCTGATAAAAAGCTTTATTCAGATCATCCCGCGTAGTTTTGCGGTTATTATTGCTTTGTTTCATTGCAGGAACCACTAACAGGGCACCCGCTCCGGCCAGCGCAATGATTACTATTAGCCAAAAAGCCATTATGGTTGTTTCCCGTCAGTATTTGCCACATTCCGGTTTTCCGCTTCATTCTGCGCCAGTATGGCAGCCAGACGCTGCCGTTCCTGCTCCGGTAACTCGTCTTCAGCAAGCATCTGGTTACGGCGACGCCCGCGTAAAATGACGACCGCCCCGCCGATCAGCACAAACAGCGCTGGCCCCACCCACAAAATGAGCGTAGCGGCAGTCACCGGTGGTTCATAAGTGACAAAATTGCCGTAACGCGCCACCATATAATCGATAATTTCAGGTTTGGTTTTACCCTGTTGCATCAGTTCATACACTTTATTGCGCATATCTGCGGCAATAATGGCATTAGAATCCGCAATACTGTTGTTCTGGCATTTGGGGCAACGCAGCTGCTCGGTTAATTCCCGATACTGCTGCTCCTGTTGAACCGAACTGAACTGATAAGTATCAATGGCTGCGAACGCGCCCCAGCTCAGTAACATACCGAGGGCCAGACTGATTAGCCTCATGCGCCCTCCTGATACTTTTTATATAACGGTAGAATTTCCTGCTGCCAGACGCGATCGTTAAGATCCCCCGCATGGCGGTAACGAATGATACCTTGTCCGTCGATCAGAAAGGTTTCCGGAGCGCCGTAAACGCCTAAATCCAATCCCAGCATTCCATCACCGTCATATAAGCTCAGCGCGTAAGGATTCCCTAGTGTATTCAACCAGTTCACCGCTTTGGCACGGTCATCCTTATAATTCAGCCCGACCACGCGAATTCCCTGCGCCGCCAGTTTATTCAGATATTCATGCTCGGCGCGGCAGGTCGGGCACCAGGTAGCCCACACGTTAAGTAACATAGGTTTACCATCGTGCAGTACCGCCTGATCGTAGGTTTTTCCTGCCTGACCCAGAGATTCCAGCTTAAAGGTCGGAACGGGTTTACCAATCAGCGCCGATTCTAGCATCGTAGGATCTTCCCCTCCGGCATTGCGGCTCAGTTGCACTAAAAATGCCACCACCAGCAGCAGGAACAACACCAGCGGAATAAACAATAACTTAGACTTCATTACTGTACCTCCGGTGCGATACCGCGCGTTAATTTCTTACTCATCCGATAGCGCGGGTCCAACATACACAAAATACCGCCCACCGCCATAAATACTCCGCCGTACCAAATCCAGCGGACGAAAGGCTTGTAATATAACCTCACCGCCCAGGAACCATCCTCTAGCTCTTCCCCCAACGCCGCATACAAATCACGAGTCAGGCCACCGTCGATAGCCGCTTCGGTCATCATGGAGCGAGCTGTGCTGTAATAACGTTTCTCTGCGTGCAGCGTCGCTTCGGGTTTGCCGTTGCGGGTGACGTCGATGATACCTACGCCGCCGGTGTAGTTTGGTCCTTTAATGTCGTGAACATCGCGGAAAACAAAGTGATAATCGTGGATATCAATACCATCTCCCGATTTCATTCGGACATCGCGCTCAACACTATAATTCTGACTAAAGGCAATGCCAATTACCGTAACCGCCACGCCCAGATGCCCTAATACCATGCCCCAATGACTGCGGGAAAGGTGAGTCAGGCCGCGCCAGAAACCGTGGCGATGGGTTGCTCGCTCATGCAATTCCATTAGCGTCAGAATAATGACCCAGAAAGCCATCATCAAACCCACTACCGTCATTCCGGCGATACTGTCCTGCATTAACCAAGGCACTAAAATTGACAGTAACGTGGTTGCCACCAAGGCAACGCCCAAGCGACGCCACAATTTGCTCGGTTCATCCCGACGCCAGCGTACCAACGGCCCTATCCCCAGCAACAGTGCCAACGGTGCCATCAGCCAAGTAAACATGGTATTAAAGAAGGGTTCACCGATGGAAATACTCCCCAACCCCAGTTGTTTATGTACCAGCGGCAGCAAAGTCCCCAGTAGTACAACTAGCATGGCTGCGATCAGCAATACGTTGTTTCCTAACAAAAATGTCTCTCTAGAGAACACTTCATGCTGAGTACGGCTGCGTACCTGCGCCCCTTTCACCGCGTACAACAGTAAGGAACCGCCGATCACAATCACCAGATAGGCCAGAATAAACATACCTCGCGCCGGATCGGAGGCAAAAGAATGCACCGAAACCAATACGCCGGAACGCACCAAGAAGGTTCCCATTAAGCACAGGGAGAAAGCCGTGATCGCCAGCAGCACCGTCCACGCTTTGAAAGTACCGCGTTTTTCCGTCACCGCCAGAGAGTGAATCAGCGCGGTTCCGGCCAGCCACGGCATAAATGACGCATTTTCTACCGGATCCCAGAACCACCAACCGCCCCAGCCCAATTCGTAATAAGCCCACGCAGAACCCAGCACGATCCCCAGAGTGAGGAATACCCAGGCCGCCTGGGTCCAGGGCCGTGACCATCGCGCCCATGCGGTATCCAAACGCCCCGCCATCAACGATGCGATGGCAAAAGCGAACGCCACGGAAAATCCGACGTATCCCATATATAACAACGGCGGATGGAAAATCAGCCCGACATCCTGTAGCAACGGATTCAAATCCTGGCCATCTATCGGGAAATTAGGCAAAGTTCGGGTGAAAGGGTTAGAAGTCATGATGATAAACAGCAGGAAACCGCCGGTAATCATGCCTAATACGGATAAAACTCGCGCCACGGCGTCCTGCGGCATTTGACGGCTGAATAATGCCACCGCCAGCGACCAACAACTTAACAACAACACCCAAAGTAATAGCGAGCCTTCATGCGCCCCCCAGGTAGCAGCGATTCGGTAATACACCGGCAACTGGCTATTGGAGTTAGCCGCAACATAGGAAACGGTAAAATCATTCACTACAAAGGCATAGACCAGACACATAAACGATAGCGCGACGGTCACAAACATGCCGTAGGTCAATGGTCGTGCTACAGCCATCATTCGCGCGTCCTGCCGCGCCGCTCCCCACTGGGGGTAAATGCTCAGCAGCAGCGATATCGCCAGCGCCAGACATAACAGGAAATTGCCGATTTCAGGCATCATGAAGCGTTCCCCTCGTTCTGACCGTTGGTATAAGCCGCCGCCGGACGAACGTGATTTTCTTTCATCGCTTCAGCAACTTCCGGTGGCGTATATTTTTCATCATGCTTAGCCAGCACTTCTTTAGCATCCACCCGATTCCCTTCAGCAAAAACGCCCTGAGCTACCACACCCTGCCCCTCGCGGAACAGATCCGGCAAAATACCGGTGTAAGTCACGTCGATCGCACCGCGCGCGTCATACACCTTAAAAGTAACCTGTAGGCTCTGCGGGTCGCGTTTTACTGAACCGGGCATCACCATTCCACCAATACGCAGACGCTGCCCAACCTCAGGTTTTTCGTGCTTAGGCCCCTTCCCCTGTAAAATCTCGCCTGGGGTATAAAACAAGTCAATATTGGCTCGCAAGGCATAAAGCACCAGCGTGGTGGTCAAACCTATGCCGATTAATACCACTAAGGCCAGATACAGACGGCTTTTTCGACGTGGGTTCATTATTTTCTCTCCCGCTGCTGCGCCTGACGAATTCGCTGATCGCGTCTACGTTGGCGGCGAATACTCTTCAATAACCCTTGTTTCATCCACAGGGTATGCGCCCATAAACCAAGCAACGACAGCAAGGTCACGGCCACCGCCAGCCAGACATAAAAGGCGTAACCACCCATCGCGAAAAAATCCGCCCAAGAGTTGAATGCCGGTGTCATAGCGAGCGCTCCTTACCTAACAATTCCGCCACCCAAGGGCGATGACGCTCCTGATGTAAAATAAGATTACGTAAACGCATTAACGTAAGAGTGGCAAAAAAGAAGAGATAGCCGAAGATTGCCCAACGCAGCGGAGTACGCATGGTCGGATAAATGGTTTGCTGCATATCGGTAGAGCCTTGATGCAAGGTATTCCACCACACCACGGAAAAATGGATGATAGGTATATTCACCACGCCAACCAATACTAAAATACCGGCGGCTCGACCGGCCAGTTTTCGATCGTCAAATGCGTGATACAGCGCAATCACGCCGATATACAGAAACAGCAGTACCAACTCGGATGTCAGGCGCGCGTCCCACAACCACCAGGTTCCCCACATAGGTTTTCCCCAGGCAGAACCGGTAGCCAGCGCAATAAAGGTAAATACCGCCCCCACAGGAGCCATCGCCGCCACGGCCAAATCCGCCATTTTCATCTGCCAGACCAGCCCGATAAAGGCGGCTATCGCCATAGACATATAAATGCCCATCGACCAAATCGCCGCGGGCACATGCAGGTACATTATCCTAAAACTGTTACCTTGCTGATAATCAGCCGGTGCGAAGCCAAAGCCTCCCCCCCAACCGATAGCCAGACAAATGATGGCCGCTGCGCCGAACCACGGAATAAAGCGACCGCAGACTCTGTACAGCCTTTCAGGCTGGGCAAATTGATGAAACCATTTCCACATGTTGGTCATTGCTCACTATAAAAATGACAGTAATCGTCTTGGTAATTATCCTGCTAACTAAGCCGATACGGGTTGCGGTGCGCAATCTGCTCTAAATGGCGTTGGCTACCACATTCAATAAAAAATATGTTATTTCAAGCTGATGCGTCACTGCATGGTCGCCAGATATCGCCCCAATTCATCAGACAAAATCTGTAAATTTAAATAGGATTAATGAATGCTTACTCTCAACGCAGCCGCCGTGGCAAAAGGAGCCAGCGTAGCGCTACCGGCCAGCATCGCGCCAAGAATCGCCAGATATCCATCAATCGCCATCCCCATTGAGGCGGCATCAATAGCTGCGGTGGCGAAGATAAGAACCGGTATATATAAAGGTAAAACCAGCAAACTTAATAATACTCCGCCTCTGCGCAATCCCACCGTAAGCGCGACGCCGATAGCCCCGATAAAACTCAGCGTCGGCGTCCCCAGCAGCAAAGTCAGCGCTACGGCGATGCCGGTATTCACATCCAGCGAAAGCAGCATGCCCACCAGCGGCGAGAGAATTAGCAACGGCAATCCGGTCACGACCCAGTGAGCACACACTTTGCCTAACATCGTGAGCGGCAGCGGCGAAGGTAATAAAAGCAGTTGCTCCAACGACCCATCGAGAAAATCATCCCGAAACAGCCGTTCCAGCGATAATAATGAAGCCAACAAAGCAGCGACCCAGACTATGCCTGGCGCAATACGCGCCAGCAACTGCGGCTCTGGACCAACGCCCAATGGAAACAAGGTAATGACGATAAGAAAAAACCACAGTGGGTTAACAATCTCCGCACCTTTTCTGAACGCAATCTTTAATTCTCGACGTAATACGCTGACAAACATCAGTTTTTCCCCGAGTCAATCAGGCTGATTTTTCTTACCCCCTGACGCACGCCGCCAAGCTCCTGATGGGTTGTCAACAACACCATTCCCCCTGCCGCAGCCTGTTGCTCAAATAAAGCGATCAACTCACTTACGCCCTGTTTATCAATCGCCGTCAGCGGCTCGTCCAAAATCCAGAGCGGGGCTTGACTCAACCATAAGCGAGCCAGCGCTACGCGGCGCTGCTGACCGGCAGAAAGCTGGGCAACCGGCAAATCTTCATAGCCGACCAACCCCACATTTTCTAACGCCTGCCAGATGGCATTTTCGTCAAAATCACCCTGAGCAGATTGATAAAAAGCCAGGTTTTCGAAAGGCGTGAGCACCGATTTTATTCCGGGCTGATGGCCCAGAAATAATAAATCCTGATGATAACCCGCGCGATCCCGCAGGATATTCGCTCCCTGCCAGTGAACTTCACCAGCATCGGCCTGCGCCAGACCGGCCAAAATCCGCAGCAGACTGGTTTTTCCTGCTCCGTTGGGGCCTTCCACCTGCACGATATCCCCCGCTTTGATACAGAAACTCAGTCCCTTAAATAAGGTTCGTTCGTCGCGTATGCAACTCAGATTTTTCGCTTCCAACATGGGATTCGTCTTTTAACCGCAAGATTTTCAACAACCGGGAACCGGAATAATAGCATAAGGCCTAACCCTTACGTAGCATGGGCCTATCCCGAAACCTAACCTTATAGAGTTAATATTCGGCATAAGATCAATATTCTGTAGAAAAAACAGCCAAAGCTGACTTTTGCTGACTGTTTCGGTTCCTTTCTCAATAATCGCTTCTTTCCCATCTCAATATTCGCCGTAAAAAAGCCACTATCCTTAATAATGGAATCGAGGACCTCCCGTCTATCAACTTTGAAAATTTAATCCGGTTTCCTCAGGAGAAAAACATGAATGACCATAAAAACAACGATGGCGATATTCAGGTAGAAAGCAATGAGAAAAAGCAGGGAAAAGAGATTGATGTTAATGAGAAAAATCTCCCTTCACGCGCGGCCGCAATACACGAGCAAATTCGCGTCGAAGGCGAAAAAGAACTGGAGCGCGACGGCTTGGCTCTATTGCTATCGGCCATTGCTGCGGGCTTATCTATGGGAGCATCTTTAATGGCGAAAGGCATTTTTCACGCCAGATTATCCGATGCGCCCGCTAGCTTTTTTATCGAGAATATCGGTTATACCTTCGGCTTTATTATTGTCATTATGGCTCGCCAGCAGTTGTTTACTGAAAACACCGTCACTGCGGTACTGCCAATTATGCAAAAACCCAGCATTAAGAATTTCAGTATTTTATTTCGCCTTTGGGGATTAGTGTTGCTGGGAAACTTAATTGGAACCGCCTTGGCCGCGGGATCATTTATCCATATTCCCTTGTTTGATGACGCGACGCACGCCGCTTTTATCAGCATTGCTCAGGATATTATGGAAAATACGCCAGCAGAAATGTTGACTAAAGGCATTCTCTCCGGTTGGATTATCGCCACCATGGTGTGGATGCTACCCTCTGCTGGCGCGGCTAAAATCTGGGTGATTTTCTTAATGACCTATCTGGTGGCTTTATGCGATCTCACTCATATCGTCGTCGGCTCAGCAGAGATCTTCTATCTGGTATTTAGCGGCAATCTTTCATGGCAGGAATTTATTTACCCCTTCGCTATCCCGACGCTTGCCGGCAATATCATCGGTGGTTCCTTTATATTTGCTCTGATAAGCCATGCCCAAATACGCAGCGATATGACGAGAAAACCCAAAAAATCTAAAGGAAATACCCAGAAAAAAACGGATTTGTACAAAAAGTAAATCTAACCGCCGATCGGAGCCAGCATTCTCTGGCGCATTGGGAGATAAGCATTTTTAAGCGATAACTGGCGACAATTTAAACAAACAAACCGCTAACTGCTTATTTTCAGAGTGAAAATAGGTATAATGACGCCCAGCTACTTTTATCAACAGCAAAAATCATGGCATGTCCCCGTAGTTAAACGGATATAACAAGCCCCTCCTAAGGGCTAGTTACTGGTTCGATTCCAGTCGGGGACACCACGACACCTTCCCAATACATCCCAAAAAAAATTTATTCAATTTAAAACAACAAGTTAAATTAAAACCACATCCCATAACAGACCTTTCAAACCCGCTACAGCCTAACGTTATCGGGGTACTAAACAGGGTATAATCGGTTCGAACAATAATGTACCCCTTCATTGTAAGGAACACTCATGCCGTTAACCAATACGGCTATCCGAGGCGCTAAATCAAAAGACAAACCCTACAAACTTAGCGACGCACAAAGTCCATACCTCTTGGTTCATTCCAGCGGCTCTAAATATTGGCGGTTCAGACGGGTAATACCGGCAACATCCGCGGCGATATTCTCGTAATCCCAAGAGTCATCCTTGGCGAAACAGGTACTGTGCGGCTCCAGTCGCCTCCTTCATCCGCTATGACATTATATGTTCCCCCCGCAATAGAAACGGTAATACGAATACCCGGCTCCATCTGACCAGAGAAAGTCGGCCGAACGTTACCGATAATATTTCCTACAAAAATGTCGTTGGACGAATAAATCTGCAACGTCAAGTGTGGACCGATTGCATCAATCGTGACTGAACCCTGAGCTGTGGCGGAGTTCCCTGCTTTATCCGTTGCGGTAAGCATATAGTCATGCGCTTAATTGAAATCTCTGCTTCCGTAAACACCCAATGGCAACTGATCGGCGGCTTCGACTCCCAACCTGACTGGCTGCCGTTTATTCCAAAAAGTGTGTATAAAGAAGTAGGCAAAAAGAGTATAACCGCAGTTTAAATTGATTATATACCGAACATATTATGAATTAACTTCTGCTGTATTCTTAGAAATTATAATCCGCTACTATCAATAGCGCTCATAATAATCTATTCATGTCCACCGTTGCTCTTTTCCGTGTAACAAACGGAAAATTTTACTGATAAAAAAATCGGTGAACATCGTTTTTACATGTAAAGTTTAAAATTAACGTTCCGTATAGATAACTTCAATAATAAATTTAAATAGCTTTTGTTGGTCACCCTCATTAAGCCTTTCAACAACACAGTTAATCGCCGTCAGCCCCCTACCTTTCTCCATATATGTATCCGAGAATCAACATCAATAATAAACCTTCATTTTCTTTATAAAATCGCTCATATTTTTATAATAAAAATTAAATATTAACTGATATGACTTGGATCACCATTTTAAGAACACCTAAAGTATAAAATATTCCGTCAATATAACAATATGAATATTCACTATGCTAAAAAAAATAAATCAGATGTTATTCTCTACTAAGTCAAATTTACAGCATGATATTACCCCCTTAAATTCAACGGAGTCGAACACGGAGAGTATCTCTCAACGCACGCCCTACGAAAGGATTATTTGCCAGCAACTTTTAACCGGGGTTTCAACTCTAGAGATGGTTCGTGACTCGCTGCTCAATTCCAGCAACGACCTCAAACGCGAACAAAATGCAATAGACGAACTCAATCAAAGAAACGACGAGGCAAAGCAAGCGCTGGAAAAACTGGTCAACTTTATTGTTCATATTGAGACGAATGCTAACCATAGTACCGATTCATTAACTGAGTTTAGAAAATCAATCGACCAAATTAAAGGTTGCGTATCCGAAATAAACAAACTATCAAACCAGACTAATCTGATCGCAATAAACTCAGCAATTGAAGCTGCTCATGTAGGGAACAAAGGTCGCGGATTTAGCGTGATAGCAAAGGAAATAAAATCATTGTCTGGCGAAGTCAAAGAAAGTACCGATGATATATTTCAGTTAACAAAATCTATTGAAGATAATACAGTCAAAGTTTGTAGCATAGTATCAGAACAAAAACCATTAATTGAGCATATTAAGAAAGATATTTCTAATATCGTAGATTCAATCAATATCGTTATTACCCGTTCTTCTCATATGCAATCAATTATTGCATTCATTACCAACCTACAGTTTCTTAACATTGTTAAAATTGATCATGTCATATGGAAATTACAAATATATAAACTATTGCTAGATAATAACGATAGTGTTCAGGTGAATTCGCACACGGAATGCCGTTTAGGCAAATGGTATGCAGCAGGTGATGGCCGTAATCTTGCCCATTACTCTGCTTATCAACTGTTAGAAAAACCTCATGCGGCAGTTCATCATTCTGGCCGTTTAGCGCTTAGTGCTTTTTTTGACAGCGATATAGATGCAATGACGTCGGCTCTTGAACATATGGAGACGGCAAGTAATGAAGTCGTAGAGCTAATAGACCGTTTGGCATCGGATATTACGCCAAACCGCTAATCAAAAACCTATCATGCCTATGATAGATGATTGCAAAGTTTTTTCCCCAGAATGGAGTACGCGGCGGTATCTGGCTACGTACTCTATAATTACAGATATATTTATCTTCTTATTAACCTAACCAATTTTGAGTTGACCGCATCGCTAATTTTCGTCATCAAATTCGTATCTGATAATAATCTGATCGAGAACTAATATCATAGCAACCAACCAAAAAATCTTATTAAATAGTTAGTTAAAGCACCCGTTAACCACTAAGCCCTAAGAATACGAATATCCCCCCTATTCTTATAAACATACCCACCTTGATTATCCTGCGATTCAGTATTTACTTAGAGAGTGGCCCCTGCGGGTATGGCTAGTTATTGAGCCAGTTTTTATCCTCACTGCGGTCATCAGTTGCTACTCTCTCCGTGAAAACAGCGACACTCGATGTTGCCTCAAAACAGGACATCATGATGAAAAGCCATCCGGCTTCTAATACTATGAAAAAATTACCGTCGATATGTTTGCTCGCCAGTTTATTACTGGTCCCTACACTAACTCATGCAATGGGAGATGATTCGAATAAAACGCCGGATTGCCCAAAGGGCCAGGTTTATGACACCAAAACCAATAGTTGTGTGGTGGAAAAAACCAGCATGGTCAGCGACAGTGATAAAACACAGTATGCATATCATTTGGCAAAAACGGGCCGCTATCAGGAAGCTTTGGATCTATTGGATACGTTAAAACAACCAAATACCCGTGAAGCATGGAATTATCGTGGTTATGCCACCCGAAAATTAGGTCGTACAGACGAAGGAATTAGTTATTATCAACGCTCAATTGCCCTTGATCCTCATTATCCTAAAGTTCGCGAATATCTCGGTGAGGCTTATATGATTAAAGGTCGCCCCGATCTGGCTAAAGCCGAATTGGCGACAATTAAAGACCTATGCGGTACTGAATGTGAAGAATATCGAGATTTAGCCGCAGCTATAGACGGACATCCAGAAGCCTGATAACTCTGTGTGAAAATATATCGGTCAATGAAGATGCCGATGAATTGGCTAACACCATTAACAACAGGGGCCACCTAAAATAAGGTGGCCCTTGAATATCATTTATTCACGTCAACTGAGATTAAATGCAGCTAACCTAAATTTTCGCGGTAGCGAGATATTTACTCATTTCCGCTGCTGGCACCATACCCCCACCGGTCGCCCAGACCAAATGGATTGCATTTTTCATTTTCTCTGGGCTAAAACCATGCTTGCTAAGATAATCTGGAGAACTTGTTACCCGAGCCGCTCCTGGCATACCTGCGAGAGCAGAAGGCTCTAGCTGGATTCCCTCATCACGAGCTAGCAATCCGAGCAGGTCATACATTTCGCTATCGCTCAGGGTATAGAAGCCATCTAATAGATGCTCCATCGCTCTTCCAACGAAACCTGAGGCGCGACCCACAGCCAGACCATCTGCAGCAGTTATATTATCAATGCCGAGATCCTGCACTGAAATATTGTCATGTAGCTGGGTATACACGCCCAGTAACATACATGGAGAATGCGTTGGTTCGGCAAAAATACAGTGTACATTATCGCCGAAAGCTAATTTCAATCCGAAAGCTACGCCGCCAGGGCCACCGCCAACACCGCATGGCAGGTAAACAAACAGCGGGTGATCCTCATCAACCAGGATATTTTGCTCGGCAAATTGCTGCTTCAGACGATTTCCAGCCACTGAATATCCGAGGAATAAAGTTTGCGAATTCTCATCATCGATAAAGAAACAATCGGGATCGGATTCTGCCTGTTTACGCCCCTGTTCTACGGCAACGCCATAGTCTTGCTCATATTCCACTACGTTAACACCATGTTCTCGTAGTTTCTTTTTCTTCCATTCCCGAGCATCGGCGGACATATGCACACTGACACTAAATCCGAGCTTGGCACTCATAATGCCAATAGACATTCCCAAATTACCGGTTGAGCCGACCGCAATCCTATAGCGGCCAAAAAACTCGCGGAAAGGCTCGGAAAACAGTTTGGCATAATCATCAGTTTCAGATAGTAAACCAGCCTGGTTAGCTAATTTTTCCGCATGTGTTAATACTTCATAAATACCGCCGCGCGCCTTAATCGAACCGGAAATAGGCAAATGGCTATCTTTCTTTAGCAATAAACGGCCCGTAATTTCACAGTTATAGCGCTGTTGCAGAGTTTTCTGCATTTCTGGAATCGCAACGATCTCCGACTCAATAATACCCTGAGTCTTTTGCGTTTCAGGAAACGCCTGGCAAAAATAAGGCGCAAAGCGCTGTAAACGGGCTTCCGCCTCAGCCACATCTTCTTGCGTCAACCCTACATAGGGCAAGCCCTGTTCCAACGTGGTGGACAAAGGATTAAACCAAGTAACCTCTTCCAGATTGATAAGATTTTTGACTAAAGGGTAGTCGGTAATTAATTTATCAATTTCTGTCTTTTTCATGGAATATCTCTTTGTTGATCAAATAAGGTAAGAAAGTAAAAAAGTCGCCGCCAAGGCAATTAACGAAGCGATAAACGTTGCCGTGGTATAATATTTAAAGGTTTCACTCAACGTTGCACCACAATATTGTTTTACCAGCCAGAATAATGAGTCGGTCACGATAGTGCAGCCTATCGCTCCGGAACCAATCGCCAACGTAATGATTTCAGGGCTGACATTGGGATACATCGGCAATATTGGCGAAACAATCGCCGTCGCGCCCATCATCGCCACGGTGGCAGAACCTACCGCCGCGTGCAATATAATCGCTACCAGCCAGGCCAGTAAAATTGGATGCATATCCATATTAGATAAGATCACGGCCAGAGTATCCGCCAAGCCACTGGCTTTTAATATTCCATTAAATGCCCCACCGGCACCGATAATTAATAAAATATTCGCGATAGATGAAAAACTGTCTTCGGTTTTTTTCAGCAGGGTAGTCATACCCATATTTTGTCTGATACCTAGAGTGTAGTAGGCCACAAAAGCTGCAATAAACATCGCCGTTATTGGGTTACCAATAAACTCTAAAAATGAATATAACGAAGAACCTTTTTCCATATTCAGTTCTGCCGCAGTTTTCATCAACATCAGAATAATAGGCAGTAATACGGTAAATAATGTGGCGCTTAGCGAAGGCAGATCTTCTTCTCTACGTACCTGAAATTCAGAGAACTCAGCGGGTACTTGTTTAAACGGTAACCGATTACCCACGAACTTCAGGAATAATGGCCCACCAATTAATGAAGCTACCAATCCTACAAATAATCCGTAAACAATGACCGTTCCTACGTCTGCGCCCAATGCATTGGTCACATAAAGAGCTGCTGGATGTGGTGGAACCACACAGTGAACGGCCATTAATGCCGTACACAAAGGAATAGCTAATTTAAACAATGAGGTATTGGTTTTTCTGGCAATAGAGAATGCCAGCGGAATCAGTAATACCACCCCAACTTCAACAAACAGGGTAATACCGCACACCAACCCGACCAGAACCATAGTGACGTCTGGTGATAACCAACGGCATCGTTGCAGAGTTATGCCAATACGTTCAGCCGCACCGGAGACCTCCATCATCTTGCCTAAGATGGTGCCTAAACCAATAACAGCTGCTAAAAATCCTAGTGTGCCGCCGATTCCGCTTTCAATGGAGTTAACCATTTCCAGTGGGTTCATACCCATTAACAGGCCGACATAAAAACTGGCTAACAATAGCGCCAGAAAAGGGTGAATCTTTAGTTTTACTATGGCGAATATAATAATGATGATACTTGTTAATAACGTCCCCACTACCCATATTTGTGAGTCCATATCCAACCTCAACCAATAGTTTTCTTGTGGCTTTATTGAATAAGAGTTGATAGGGGCTGACAAACGATAAAAAAACGCTTTCAGATGAGCCATATTGGATCAAATATGCCAAATAGGTCATATTTTACGATATAAGTACGATTTGAATCACATTAACTAACCCTTATCATGTAGTGAAAATGTAAATCGGTATAATATTTAGACAAAATAAAGTGAGCAGATCCCCTATGTACCCGGAAAACGCCTATATCCACCGCAATCAACTTCTTAATGGCTATCAGCTATCAAAACTCTATACGTTTGAAGTTGCGGCTCGGCATAAATCTTTTGCCTTAGCGGCCAATGAGTTATCAATTAGTCCCAGCGCCGTAAGCCATCGTATAAATGGCCTCGAAGATGAATTGGGGTTTAAATTATTCCAGCGGTTTCACCGGAGAATTGAGTTAACCAGTGAAGGCGAACGGGTATTTTGGGCGCTGAAATCCTCCCTTGATTACCTTAATCAGGAAGTTCTAGAAATTAAAAATCAGGAGTTATCCGGCACTCTTACAGTCTATTCTCGCCCGTCGATTGCCCAATGCTGGCTGGTGCCTAAACTCGCTGATTTTGCTCATCATTATCCGGCCATCAACCTGAATATTATGACCGGAAATGACAACGTCAATTTTCTCGGCGGTGGCATAGATCTGGCCATTTACTACGATGATAAAACGCCGGAAAAGTTGTCGTATGAACACCTGATGGATGAGTCAATGGTGCCAGTGTGTAGCCCAGAATATGCGGAAAAACATCAGCTTTATGGAAATTTGATCAATCTACGCCAATGTACGCTTCTACACGATCGACAGGCATGGAGCCGGGACTCGGATATCAGTGAATGGCAGGATTGGAGCCGACGAACCGGAGTTACGCTGGATACCACACAGCGCAGTATGGGATTTGATCGTTCTGATTTAGCCATTCTCGCAGCAATCAACCACGTGGGTATCGCCATGGGGAGAAAAAAACTGGTAGCGCGTCGTCTGGCAAATCAGGAGTTGATTATGCCCTTCCCAGGGATGGAAGTGGTATGCGAACAGCGCTATTACATTTCGACGTTATCAGAACGCCAGTGGCCAAAAATTAACGTTTTTATCCAATGGTTAAAGAAAATGGCCGATAAATCATAAAAACTGCCCGTTATCAGCCGTATTACTCTAAATCTCTGTTAATCAGCTTTTTTTACGAACTCTGATTTCAACTTCATCGGACCAAAGCCATCGATTTTACAATCAATATTATGATCGCCTTCAACTAAACGGATGCTTTTTACTTTGGTACCGATTTTCAGAGTTGAAGAGCTGCCTTTCACTTTCAAATCTTTAATGACGGTTACCGCATCGCCATCTGCCAACAAATTACCGTTGGCATCGCGCACAACCAGGCCTTCTTCATCCTCAGCCACATTGCCATTTTCAGACCATTCATGGCCGCACTCAGGGCAGTTAAGCTGCTCACCGTTCTGCCAGGTAAATTCGGAACTACACTTTGGACAATTAGGTAATGCTGTCACGATAACCCCTTAATACTAAATAGAATAAACTTTAAAATACGTTAAATTAAAGGCTATGACCTTTGTAAGCCTGTATTTTACACTTTTTATCCTATCGGAGACCAGCAAACTCACGAATAAACATGAATAAGAGTACGGATATACATATTACCTTGGAGCTAAATAGATAAAAATGGGTCGCCGAAGCGACCCACAAATAGTCAATAAAACCTTCGTCAATACGTAATGAATAGCCCAATATTCAACGTGTTAACCGATAGCAATAAGCTTAATAGCCTTGGCGCGCGCGGCCAACCGCCTCGCCTAACTGCCAAACGGCCATCGCATAATGAGTGCTATGGTTATAACGAGTAATGGTGTAGAAATTGGGTAATCCATACCAGTATTGATAGCCGGTGCCAACATCAAGGCGCAGCAGGCTGGCCTCCTGATAGCCATCGAGAGAATCCCTTGGCTGTAGCCCCGCTGCGGCTAAAGTAGCAACGGAATATCGGGTTTTAAATCCATTATCTAGCCCAGGAGCCTGCCCGATAGCCTGAACGGCAACTTTGCCACCTTTCTGCCAGCCGTGGGCTTTAAAATAGTTGGCCACGCTACCGATGGCGTCAACGGGATCCCAAAGATTGGTATGGCCATTTTCATCAAAATCAACCGCATAGCTCTTGAAAGATGACGGCATAAACTGACCGTAACCCATGGCTCCGGCGTAAGACCCTTTCAGGGAAAGCGGATCGTTACCCTCTTTACGCGCCATTAGCAGGAAGGTTTCCAGCTCGCCGCTAAAGAATTCTGCGCGGCGCGGATAACTGAATGACAACGTAGCCAAAGCATCAATAATGCGGGTTTTACCCATTACGCGACCCCAGCGGGTTTCCACCCCGATAATGCCAACAATGATCTCTGGAGGAACGCCATAAACTTCATAAGCTCGCTGCAACGCATCTTGATATTGATTCCAGAAAGCTATGCCATTTTGTAGGTTATCCGGTGTAATAAACTGGTTGCGATAGCGATTCCAAGCACCATTAGGGCCAGACGGTGGCCGGCTGGTGGGTGCCTGTTTATCCATCAAACGAATAACCCAATCCAATTGTTGAGCTTGAGCTAATACATCATGTAATTGCTGACGGTCAAAATCATGTTCTCGCACCATTTTATCGACAAAACGGTTTGCCGCCGGGTTAGTCGCGAAATCACCACTTAGCATATGACCTGTATGCGCTGGTTCCAGAAGAAAACCTCCCTTCTGAGATGCCGTGGCTAAAGGTGTCGGTTGATTGCTACAGGCGGTCAGCAAAGTAAGCATAGGTAAAATAGCAGCCCAATAACGCATCGGTTATCCACACAGTCATATAAGAAAAAGTGATCGCTATGGTAAGACATTGTTCGCCGCGAACAAACAGGAATCATATGGGTATCAGCCAATCATGAATGAAATTATGTTATCAGCTTCAGATAAACCTGACTAAGCCACAAAATATGAACATAACTGCCAAGATGCGGGCTAACGTGAAGATCAAAATATTCCGTTGAAAGAACTAAATTCTGAGCAGCGCCCACAGAAGCGCTCTCTATTCATTAACTATACTTGTGTTATCTCTTGCTGCGACCAAAATATTATGCTGAAACCAAGATTTTCTCCCGAGTCATCCAAACAGGTTTGGGAAATCGTATATGGTTATCAATTAGCCCACGTGCTCAGGTTACGGCCAAACTAAATGTTGCAGAATGACTCTTTTAATATCCTAAAAGCGTTGTCGAACCGGCAAAATAACCGGAGTGAAATCAGAATATTCATATCGATGATTAAGGCTGCTGGCTGCCGGAGGCATTTTCTGGGAAGTTAACGGGAATATGATGAGCGAGAAAATTTTTTAATTTATCCCAGCGGCGGATTTAGATAAAAATACTATTGGCAACATTAAACCTTTTCTGCTGGCAATGATGGGAGAATTATCCTTTGTTTTCTCTTCGTTTCAATAAGGTATAACCGAGAGAAAAGTAACCTGGAACCACATTATCAATTAGACATATGGTAACACTACGACCTGTATCCCGAGCAGGCAGAGAAATTTAATAATGATATGGCTGACCTGACCCAACATTTCGTTCAGAAAGTAACTCCAGTCTATAATTTTAACGATTACAATAGAATTATAGATAGCGGAGACGGCAATGGAGCATTAATGTTAACCATCCTGGCAACTAACATGAATCCCGTCGGGCTTATTTTTTTATAGTCCTTCTGTAGCTGAGAAAATCGCGAAAATCATCAGACACAAAAATATGGCTTCCCAATGCACGATTGGCGCTGGAAATTTCTTTGAGTCTATTCCATCAGGCCATGGCTTCTATTTGCTGAAATATATTCTGCACGATTGGAACGGTGAAGAATGCATACAGATTCTACGCAATTGCTCTAGTGCTATGGGGAAAGGGATTAAAAATCATATTTGTAGCAGCCATTTTTCCAGTAGGAAATATCTATCATGCTGGTAAACATAGCGATATCACCACGCTATCCTGTACCCAAGGGCGCGAACGCTCCAAAGCCGTGCTCTGAGTTATATTCCCCCCGGTAGGCTTAAAAATAAATATAGAAATTGAGTTACCGATACAGAAAACCAACCTGACCGAAGGGGGAAAACAACCTGCCTTAAAAAACAAAAAAAACCATAATAATCATGCAATTGCAATATACCCCCGTATCTTAGAGAGCAGCAATTTTTCGGATAGAGAACAACCTGTAAAATCGGGCCACCATTTCTTTATTTCATTCATTCAGCATCAGCCATAAAATCTCATCTCAAGCTGCCCACCACAAACAAATCCTGCTTATCACATTGATAAATATAACTTTTTAAAGGCATTAATTTCAAGATTCTAATTGTCGTGATCAGAATAACTTCAACAATGACAACTTAATTGTTGCCTAATTATTATTAATTAATTAAAATAAAAAATTATATAAAAATATTACTATATGACTTTTTAATATATTAGTGGGCAACATGGATTATATCTTATTATCTACATTACTAATTTTAATGTTCAAATCTCAGAATTTCATCGTAACGAAAGCTATAGCACTTTCGTTATGTGTAATAATATTCGGATTCTGGTTTGTTTGTGACCGATTTACTGGCAACGGTGTAACTGACTCCGTTTATTACCATTTGCTTAGCGGTGTAAAAGGAACATCTTTAAATGATATAAAGTCAAACATTGCCTTTGCTATTTTACTTTCTTTTACTCCTATAGCCATAATTACATTTGCAATAATTTCAAAGAAAAGAAAAATAACAAGACGTAGATTATTTGATGTCGCGTTTGCTTTTGGAACATTACTCTTTATCACAAACTCTACATCTGCGAAAAATGTAATATCCTCATTAAAAAACCTTAATTATGGGGATAGTGAATTCGCTACATCATATTATAAAAAGCCCAATGCAGAATTAAGAAATAAATACAACTTTGTATTTATTTACGCTGAAAGCTTAGAACATACATTTAGAAACCTTGATGGTATTAATTATCTACCTGAGATTACAAAAATAGCCAATGAATCGCTAGATTTCACCGATATCCGGCAACATGAAGGTAGCGGCTGGACAATGGCGGGTTTAGTAAATACTCAATGTGGCATCCCATTCACACTGCCTCAAGGTAATTCTGCTTCATCAATGTCAAAGTTTCTTAGCTCAGCAAGCTGCATAGGTGAATATCTTCAAAGCAAAGGATATACTAATGAGTTTATTCGCGGGAGTGATAAGGAATTCGCAGGTGGCGATAAATTCTTGAGTCAGCATGGTTGGAACAACATATTTGATAAAGAATATTTCGTAGAGAACGGGCTTGCAGACGAAACACTCATGAATGGCTGGGGAGTTCATGACGATATACTTATTGAACATGCTTACAATGAGTTTGAAAGGCTCTCAGCCGAAAAACAGAATTTCATGTTGTCATTCTTAACAGTAAATACCCATGCTCCGTCAGGGCAATTTTTGCCTGTATGTGATGGGAAAATCTCTGAAAATATAACTGAACCCATGTTAAAAGCAGTATCTTGCTCTGATTATTTACTAAGCCAATTTATAAAAAGAGTTATGTCATCCCAGTATGCCGACAAAACTATTATTGTTTTGGTTTCAGATCATTACATGATGGCTAATGATATTAGCCATATATTGAACAGACATGATAGCGATAGAAGAAATAATTTTATTATAATTAAAAAAGATATCTCTGGAAGAAAAATCACTAACCAGGGCACATTGCTAGATGTATGGCCAACTATCCTTGCCGTGTCTGGTGAAAAAAACACTGATGTAGGTTTTGGTCGGAACCTATTAAAAAAAGAACGAAGTGAGATTAATCAATATCATGATGAGAACAATAATATAAATCCATTTCTTGCATATTCAGCAAATATGTGGGCCTATCCTAATATAGATAGTAGTATTTCCTCTGATGGAAATGTGATTAATATATCAAACAGCTCATTCAAACTGCCAATGTTGGCTAGTCTGGATAATAAAAATAACATTAAAAGTGTTTATTTTAATACATTTGCTCTCGATGTAATCGATGCGGTAAAAGAAAATAGTAAACTTATGTATGTGACTCAATGTGAGGCAGTCAATAACATTAAAAATAAAGTATGTCTGTATATCCTATCAGATAAAAATATTAAGAAGAAAATCATTAGCTATGATGGCTCCATTAAGTTAGAAGAAAAACCGCAAAAGTCCATTATATTTAATAACGAATTCATTGGTGTTTCGGTCAGTTCATCGGGAGAAACCGGTATAAAATATGAAAAATCACCTACACCTATACTTCGTGGTGTTACATTCTTTGCTTACGACAAAAATTCAAAAAAAATAGTAGAAAATATAAATTATGATACATGTGAGAACGAATCACTTGATGATCAAAGAATAAATTTATTGCAAGAAAAGTACGATACTATTATTTATTCGTCAAATGACTCTGCATTTTGCAATAGCCGTATCCCGTTAAGTAAAATATCTGACATAACGAATAATCGCGATATAGAGAACGTAGGATTTAGGCAACAATTTGGCGGGGTTATGCATAATGGTAAAGCAAATACTGTGATAGCCAAACCCGGTGAGCGATTAGACTTTTTTATTAACAAAAAAACATCTGAACTCATCTCATTATGTGAGATATTTGATGATTGTAAGATATAATTCTAAATAGCATTTTTCCCATTACCGTAAGAAAGAAGTCTTTCTACTCTATGTTAGATAGACTTCTCTCTACAGGAGTACGCGCCGTGTTCAGTTATCCAGCCAGTTACCTTTTTGATGAAACCAGCGGCGAATATCAAATTCATTTTCGCGATTTTCCTGAAGTACAGTCCGTTACCTATTCTATTGAGGATGTAGAGCTAGAAGCTCAAGATAGTCTTAAAACCGCGATTGCGGTGGAAATGGAAGAAAGACGCTCTATTCCCGCGCCATCAATGCCAGAAGACAATGAATTTTCGGTACATTTACCGATATTGGTCACATTAAAAGCCGAGTTACATAACGGAATGATCGCCAGCGGCACTCGCAAAGCCGATCTAGCGCGGAAACTTGGCCTGAATGCTGCTCAGATGGAGCGTTTGTTAGACGTGGACTACGCATCTAAAGTCGAGGCACTGGAGCAGGCTTTGTATTTGCTGGGCTACGAAGCCCATGTGGTAGTCAGAAAAATTGAATCTATAGAGTGATTGAAAAGAAAGAAGGTAACAATTTGTTATTTATCTAAAATTTAAAAAATCGTTATTTCCATCACGTTTCAGATAAATAACCTTAATAAATTGTGTAAAAATCCTATAACTGTGATCGGGTGCATAAAAATACAGTATTGATATCTCCCTAGTTATGGGATTACATTAGCGCGATCCTGCCGTAGTCAAAGTGACAGACCGGCATTTTAGATAGATCCGAGCGAGTGAGCTGTCTTGGTAACCATACGGCTTCAACTAGGCTGGGGCGATACTTATCTACTTTTCAGACTCTGCACAACAAGTTGGATCATTGCTGGCGAGGTAGCTCCAAGGGGAGTTGTTCAGTGAAATATTTCTTTATGGGTATCTCTTTCATGTTGGTGGTTTGGATTGGCACCTTCATGTTAATGGTAGAGTAACCCCGCCGCCTTTTGCGGCATATAAGGGCGCATCCGCGCCCTTTGTCATTTTATTTTCCCGGCATCATTCTACGTAGCGTGTCATCACGCCGAATATAGTGATGATATAGCGCCGCCAGCGTATGCAGTCCGATAACAAAATATCCCAGAGTAGCAATAAGCTCATGGGCCTGTTTAATTAACGATCTGGCCTGAGAATTAGGCATAACCCACTGTGGCACTTGCCAGCCCAGTAAATACCAGGTTTTGCCGCCGTAGGCCTGAGCCAGCACGCCTAATATCGGTAACGACAAAAACATCAGGTATATCAGCCAATGTAATGCATGGGCGCTAACAGCCTGCCACTTTGGTAATGACGGAGTAACAACCGGAGAAGAGTTACGTTGGCGTAGCCAAAGCCGCAATAACATCAATACCCAGACACTAAGGCCAAAATTAAAGTGCAGATTCTTTACTAGCGTCCGATCTTCATCAGGAACGACGTCGCTGAGCAATATCGCTGAATAGGTCAAAATCACCATTAATAGCGTTAGCCAGTGCAGAGTAATTTGAGACAGAGAATAGCGATTCTTCATTGTGATGCTCCACAAAAGTCTTACGTCAAAAACTATTTAGCTAAGAGTATGGCGCAATTTTGATGAAGTTAACCTTAAGAGGCTCATTCAGCTTATTGAAAAAGCTATATTTGCAGCAAGAAACACTAACCGGGTAATAAAATCAGCCCGGCTAGTGAGTGGCTAATCTTATTCGCCGTTGGCCAGTTTAGTCGGTTTAATTAAGCCATCAACGCGAAACATACTTTTAATCCCGCGTACCGCCTGCCGGATGCGATCCTGATTCTCGATTAGCGCGAAACGCACGTGGGTATCGCCATAATCACCAAAGCCAATTCCCGGAGAAACGCAGACTTTCGCTTCCGACAACAAGCGCTTGGCAAACTCAAGCGAACCTAGATGCGCATAAGGCTCAGGAATTTTCGCCCAAACGTACATTGACGCTTTCGGATTTTCTACCATCCAGCCAGCTTCATGCAGGCCTTTTACCAATGCATTACGGCGCTGACGGTACTGTTCGGCAATGTCCTTCACACACTGCTGATCCCCTTCCAGGGCAGCAATGGCAGCTACCTGCAACGGAGTAAAAGTACCGTAATCGTGGTAACTTTTGATTCGCGCCAGCGCACTGACCAATTCGGGATTTCCGACCATAAAGCCAATACGCCAACCGGCCATGTTATAGCTTTTCGATAGGGTGAAAAATTCTACCGCAATGTCTTTTGCACCCGGTACTTGCATGATCGAAGGGGCCTTCCAGCCGTCATAAACAATATCTGCATAGGCTAAGTCATGCACCACCAGCACATCATACTGTTTGGCTAACCCAACCACTCGCTCAAAAAAGTCCAGTTCGACGCACTGTGCCGTGGGATTTGATGGGAAGCCTAAAATCATCATTTTAGGCTTAGGAATGGTTTCACGAATCGCCCTTTCTAATTCACCGAAGAAATCAATACCCTCTGTCAGTGGAACTGAGCGCACCTGCGCGCCCGCAATCACTGCGCCATAAATATGAATGGGATAGCTTGGATTCGGTACCAAAACGGTATCACCGTGATCCAACGTTGCCAGCATCAAATGCGCCAACCCTTCTTTAGAACCAATGGTCACGATAGCTTCACTTTCCGGATCGATATCAACCTGATAACGATCGGCGTACCAACGAGAAATGGCGCGACGCAAACGCGGAATACCGCGCGAAGTGGAATAGCCGTGAGTATCTTCACGTTGAGCAACGCTACACATTTTTTCTACAATATGCGGCGGCGTTGGCCCATCCGGATTACCCATACTGAAATCAATAATGTCTTCGCCACGGCGGCGCGCAGCCATCTTTAGCTCAGAAGTAATATTAAAAACATAGGGTGGGAGGCGATCAATGCGGGTAAAACGACGTTTGGATGGTAATTCAGCCATAATTTCCTCGAGGATACGTTAGCGCCCGGACCGTCCGAGCGACGCAGACCATCACGGGTCTTTTAAGAACATATCGCAGCGCTGAAATACTGTCGAGAGGCTAACGAAATTATTTTACCTCAAAGTAACAACGCATTTTTTCTCGCGGCAAACTCATCGGCCAGCAATCCCAGTACCCAGTCATCGCACCATTTCCCACTGAGGCTGAAATTGTCTCTTAAGGTTCCTTCCAGTTGAAAACCACAGCGCTCCAGCAAGGCGCGGGAAGGCTGATTACCTACCGTTACCGTCGCTTTCACTTTATGAAACTGACATTGCTGAAAAGCAAATTCCAGCACCGCCACCAGCGATTCCTGACCATAACCTTTGCCGGTAAATTCAGGTAATAAGCCATAGCCGACCTCCGCTTGCTGAAAAGGCTGCCATTCCGGTAAAAATCCCGTGATACCAACAGGTTGCCCCGATGCTTTTTCGCGAATAACCAAACACAGCCAATGGTCTGAAGTCCTGTCCCAAGGCTGCACGCGAACAGCAAAACGCGTCTGAATGGTGACGAGATCCTGCGGATCGGAAATATAGCGAATCACCTCCGGGTCCTGATATAGCCGTGAAAAAAGTGGCCAATCCTGTTCTGTCATCGTGCTCAACGTTAATCGTTCGGTAGCGATATGAATCATTATTTTCTCAACTGTTTGGTCGGGATAAATCACAAAATAAAGGGGAGATTTTTTCCTAACATCATCCCTTTATTCTTCTCTATTTTGCCGAAATAATAGCCACATGAATTTAACAAATGTAGAACATCTCGGTGGCTTTATTTTTCCCAGATTTACCTATTGCCCCGTTTCCCCTGTCTCAGTACGTCGGAGAGATAAAATATGTCTTCATTACAAATAGATGATATTCCAGCGGCAATCAAGCTAGTCAAACGTCAGCTACGCCAGGATTTACCTGATTATCAGCAAGTTTTTCTCGCCGTTGAGGAAAACATTCGTCAACAGGTAAACACTATTCGTCAAAGTTTAGCTGCGGGCGAAAACCCGGTGCCGCGCTTACACGCTGACGATATCATCCATAACCGCGTGACCGAGCAACAAAAAAAACTGATAAAACAGCGGGGAACCTGCGCCATTCACGGTGTATTCCCACGAGAAAAAGCCGAGAATTGGAATCGGGAAATCGGCCAGTATTTAGAGCGAAACAACTTTGTTGAGCGTTTGAAAAACGCCGCCGAAGACAATTATTTCGGCACTTTAGCGGCCAATAAGCCGCAGATTTATGGGATCTATTGGTCCAAACCTCAGGTGGAAGCCCGACAGGATCATCGGATGCAGGCGGTTCAGGTGTTTCTCAATAACCTATGGCACAGCGAAAGTAACGGCAAACATCACTTTGATCCTGACCGCGTAGTCACTTACGCCGACCGCACCCGCCGCCGGCCGCCGCATTCATCTTCACTGGGCTTATCGCCTCACGTTGACGGCGGCTCCATTGAGCGCTGGCTGGATGAAAATTTCCGCCACGTTTACCGCCACGTATTTTCCGGCGAATGGCAAAAATATGATCCTTTCGCCGCAGAAGGCAGACCGGAAGTACGTGAGCTTCCATCGCCGGCAGTGTGCTCTATGTTCCGAACCTTTCAGGGGTGGACGGCGTTAACCCCGCAGCGAACCCATGCAGGCACGCTGAATGTCATCCCGATTGCCAACGCCATGGCCTACATTCTGCTGCGCGCGTTACAAGATGATGTCGCAGAAGATGACTTATGCGGTGCAATGCCGGGTCGAGCGCTTTCAGCATCGGAACAATGGCATCCTCTTTTACTCGAAGCCATTTCCCCTATTCCCGATCTAGAGGCTGGTGATACGGTGTTCTGGCATTGCGACGTTATTCACTCAGTGGAAAATGAACACAACGGTGAATTTGACAGTAATGTGATGTATATCGCTGCGGCTCCCTGGTGTGAGAAAAATGCCACTTATTTACCGCGTCAACTGGCCAGCTTTATCGACGGTAAATCGCCACCGGATTTCGCCGCTGATGATTTTGAAGTCGATTTCATCGGCAGAGCCACGGTTGAAGATTTGACGCCATTAGGAAAACAACAGCTCTGCTTCGAACAATAATCCTCCCGCCAGATAATGATCAGTCGGAAGACTCGTTTTTCCGACTGAATTGCTTCAGTTCTGCTGCGGTAAAAAACACGGTTAAAGTAGCGATAAAAGCCGTTTTTCCTTATAGTGAGCCGATATTCACCCGCAAACGAGCCTGTTGTGCACCAAATATTTGAAATGTTGCTGGCGGTTTTTGATCGCGCCGCGCTAATGTTGATCTGCCTGTTTTTCCTGACCCGCACCCGCCTGTTCCGTCAGCTACTACAAAAAGAGAAACACACGCCGCTGGAACTGCTCGCGGTAACCGCTATTTTCTCTCTGTTCGCCATCTTTGGTACCTACTCAGGTATTAACGTCGAAGGATCGCTAGTTAACGTTCGGGTTATTGCCGTAATGTCTGGCGGTATTCTATTTGGCCCCTGGGTCGGGATCATCACCGGTATTATTGCCGGTAGCCATCGCTATTTAATTGATATCGATGGCATTACTTCTGTTCCCTGTCTTATCACCAGTATTATTGCCGGGTTAATGTCTGGTTATATCAATTTGAAGGTGAAAAAAGAACGCCAATGGAGCATCGGTATTCTCGGCGGCATGATCTGCGAATCGCTCACTATGCTTTTGGTTGTGGTATGGGCCAAACCGACGGCGCTGGGTATCGATATTGTATCGAAAATCGCGATTCCGATGATTTTAGGCGCAGTGTGTATCGGCCTGATTGTGTTGCTGGTACAAAGCGTTGAGGATGAAAAAGAGGTGATTGCCGCTCGGCAGGCGAAACTGGCTTTGGATATCGCCAATAAAACGCTGCCCTACTTCCGAAATATCAACGGGGAATCACTGAGCACCGTGTGTGAAATTATCCGCACCGATATAAAAGCAGATGCGGTAGCCATTACCAATACTCACAATATTCTGGCCTACGTTGGCGTCGGTGCCGAGACCTATGATATTGGACACGAAATTATTAGCGATATCACTAAGGAGAGCATTCAGCGTGGCAAAATTACTATTCGTAATAACGATGAGGTTCACCGTACGCCGCAAATTCATTCGCTGATTATCATCCCTCTGTGGGAAAAAGGTGAAGTAACCGGATCGCTAAAAATTTATTACTGCCATGCTCATAAAATTACCTATTCACTGAAAGTGATGGCGGTCGGCCTATCGCAAATTATCTCTACGCAAATGGAAGTCTCACGTATTGAACAGCTGAAGGAAATGGCAAATAAAGCAGAAATGCGCGCATTGCAAAGTAAAATCAATCCTCACTTCCTGTTTAATGCGCTGAATGCTATCTCCTCCTCGATTCGGATCAATCCAGATACCGCTCGACAGTTGATCATCAATCTGTCTCGTTATTTGCGTTATAACCTCGAACTGAATGACGAACAGATAGATATTCGCAAAGAGCTACATCAGATACAGGATTATATTGCTATTGAACAGGCTCGTTTCGGCAGCAAGCTGACGGTTATTTATGATATCGACGATGATATTTCACTGCGAATTCCCAGCCTGTTAATTCAACCTCTGGTGGAAAACGCCATTGTGCATGGAATTCAGCCTTGCAAAGGCAAAGGCGTGGTCGTTATTGCAGTGAAAGATCATGGAGATCAAATTAAAATTTCAGTTAAAGACACCGGTAATGGCATTAATCAGGAGACCATAGACAGGGTGGCCAATAATGAAATGCCAGGTAACAAAATAGGCCTACTGAATGTGCATCACCGTGTGCAATTGTTATACGGTGCAGGCTTACAAATTCGACGTTTAGAGCCAGGCACCGAGATTTCATTCTTTATCAGCAAAAATGGCGGAAAAGTTCATGCATAATTCAACTTCACCGCCAGTCTACCCGGAGCAATATTCATGAAAGCCATTATTGTGGAAGATGAGTTTCTTGCTCAGGAAGAACTGAGCTATCTCATTCGCCAGCACAGTGGTATCACCATAGAAGCAACCTTTGATGACGGATTAGATGTATTAAAATATCTCCAAAATCATCAGGTTGATGCTATTTTTCTGGATATAAACATTCCGTCGCTGGATGGCGTGCTGCTGGCACAAAATATCAGCAAATTTACCCATAAACCGCATATTATCTTTATCACTGCCTATAAAGAGCACGCGGTGGAAGCTTTTGAAATAGAAGCATTTGATTATATTCTCAAGCCATATCACGAATCCCGAATTGTCACCATGCTGCAAAAACTGGAAGCGCTGCATAAGCGTAACCGTCAGGAAAACGAGCAACCCACCGGTCTGGCACCGCGCAGCGCTCATACCATCAATCTGATGAAAGACGAACGCATCATAGTGACGGATATCAACGATATTTATTACGCCGCAGCGCAGGAAAAAGTGACTCTGGTTTACACCCGCCGGGAAGAGTTCATCATGCCGATGAATATCACTGAATTCTTCAGCCGACTGCCAGAGGAGTACTTCTTCCGCTGCCACCGTTCTTACTGCGTTAACCTGTCCAAAATTCGCGAAATCGTGCCCTGGTTTAACAATACTTACATCCTGCGTCTCAGTGATTTGGATTTTGAAGTGCCCGTCAGCCGCAGCAAGGTAAAAGAGTTCAGGCAGTTGATGCGCCTATAGATGCATTTCATTCCGTGCTGAATGCAGCTCATTCCTCATTTGATCTTTCATGGTAAACCCGCCCGTATACTGGCTTCATTGGGCGGGCTGATAGTGACTTAACATCCAAATCCTTCGTCAATCATCAGCTCGTAATTTTATGGCAGACCGAATTATTCGGGCCAGGTTGTATTGATGTTAAGGAGTCCGGCATGAGCAGCAAACCGGTAAATCGTTGGCTAATCGTTGTAGGTACTATCATTGTCCAAATGGGTTTGGGCACTATTTATACATGGAGCCTATTCAACCAGCCGCTGGGTGAAAAATTCAGTTGGTCACTCGGCGCAGTTGCCACCACCTTTTCAATCACCAGTTTCTCTTTGGCTATTGCCACGCTATTTGCAGGTCGCTTGCAGGAACGTTTCGGCATTCGCAATCTGACTTTGATATCCGGCCTGATTCTGGGTTTGGGGCTGATAGCCAGCTCCTTCGCCACTTCCCTTGGCATGATTTATCTTCTGGCTGGTGTCGTCGTCGGTTTTGCCGATGGCACCGCATATATCACAACACTTTCTAATCTAATTAAATGGTTCCCTGAGCGTAAGGGCCTGATAGCCGGTATTTCCGTTGGCGCATTCGGTACCGGTAGCCTGCTATTCAAATACGTCAATGCCAGCCTGATTGCCAATCAGGGCGTCTCTCTGGCCTTCTTCTACTGGGGTCTTATCGTGATGGCTCTGGTCGGCGTAGGCTCCCTGTTGCTGAAAGAAAAAGTCAGCGCTCCACAACCAACCAATATGCAGCAAGCCAGCCAGAATGGCCGTGATTTCAGCGTAAAAGAAATGCTGGCAGTGAAAGAATCTTATTTCCTGTTCATCATCTTCTTCACCGCATGTATGAGTGGATTGTATCTGATTGGTATCGTGAAGGATTTGGGCGTCGAATTAGCGGGAATGGATTTAGCCACCGCGGCTAATACCGTATCTGCCATCGCTATTTTCAACACCGCTGGCCGCATTATTCTGGGCGCGCTGTCTGATAAAGTCGGGCGTATGCGAGTGATTACCTTCACTTTGTTAGTCACTACGCTGGCAGTTTGCGTTCTAAGCTTCGTTCCTTTGACTCACGCCCTCTTCTTCCTGTGCGTAGGTGCCATTGCCTTCTGTTTCGGCGGCAACATCACCGTATTCCCGGCCATTGTCGGTGACTTCTTCGGACTGAAAAACCACAGTAAAAACTATGGCATTATCTACCAAGGCTTTGGTTTAGGGGCGCTGGCGGGTTCATTTATCGCCGCCCGTCTGGGTGGATTCCACGCCACCTTTATCGTGATTGCCCTGATGTCAGTGCTTTCCCTACTGTTAACTCTCATTATCAAACCACCGAAAGGTTCGGCAAAACAGATGGAAGAGCCAAAAGAAGAAACGACGGGTATTACCGCCAGCAGCCATGCTTAATAGGTTGATAAAAATTAAGTGAGACCAAATCAATGCCTACCAATACTTGGCGAAAAGCCTAAGAGTTGGTAGGCATTTGGGTTTATCAGAATCAGAGCGTTGATCAGTGACAAGCTTAGTAAGGTAATAATCTCGCTTTTTTATTTTGCTCAACTTCGCTAAGTTTAACGTGATAAGTACCCATATTATTTTGCGTAATAGACGTCACTTTGAAATTTGCTAATGGCGAATACAATACTTCGTGCTCGTTATTCTCGAATGCTAAACCACCGGATACAAAAATGCCCCTACCACTGTTGCCCTTAACTTCAAACATCACTCTTTCACTATCCTGGCTACGGTTGGCAAAATCTTGTGCGACCTTTTTATCACCGGAGGTAGAAAAGAACTGCCCTAGTGAATAAGTAGTGGTTTGATTTTGAGTTTTATCACTATTGAATTGGCTAATTAATTTATTAATCCCTGCGCTGGTTATTCCTTGTCCACGATGCGTAATAATATTTTTGCTAGTTGGCGTATACCACGCTTTGGCTCCAGTTTTGACTAATTGAGCCAAATCCGAACAATTAAATTTGAGTGTAGTTTTAAGATTTTTGTTGCCTCGGCCGAAGATATTATCACCATGCACTCTTTCATACTCGGCAATGACTTTACTACCGCTTAGACTACCGGGCGAGCGCCCTTGGCCGAACTGGTAGCGAGCCTCAACATTTAAAGCCTTACAGCCTGCATTACTTTGATAAACCATAGAAAAGTCATTACGGATTTTTTGATTAGCTTCATCGGCTTTTCTTACCTTAGCCTCAGCCGCAACAATTTGTTGTAATTGTTGATCTACCCGATGCTTCTTATCATTGACTCCTTCAAGTTTGGCCTCCTGTAATCCTTTATTCTCTTCCAGCCCAAGCAGCGCACTTTTTATAATATTAATTTTTTGGTTAAGCTTAGAGATACCATCAGCAGCAGAGACTTCGCATCCCTCCGCGCCAAAATATTTAGCGGCTTCTTGTCGCTCAGCTTGATAACGGCTACCAGAAACAAAGTTTTTCAAAAAATTGCTACCTTGGCCGAACTTTACACTGCCGTTTTTCAAGCGCACATTCACATCATCGCCATGCTTGTTTGAAATACCCGTGAGGCTTTTTAGCAGGATATTGTTACTCCTAATCGCCCTTTTCCCCTCATTAATCTGCACTTTAATAGTAGACAACTCATTTTTAATTTTCTTCACTTCCTGACCTAACGTTTCTATCCTTTTATATAAGTTATTTTTTGTCGGGAGATTCATTAGAGGGGAGGGGCTGCTGGTATTTATGTTACTTATTGTCATGGATAAAGTTCCTGTTATTAATGCCAGCAACTAGACCGGCAGCTGCAAAAAATTTTACAGTTACCGTCATTATCCAAAATATGGCTAAACAGAACTTTAAAAAAAACGCCTTATTAACCTTTCAAATAATAGGCGTTTGTTAATGTAACTACAGTTCCATACCTAATGTCTGGCGCAAATAGGCACCGGCGCCTAGCAAGCCCGGCTGTTGATGGGTGATCATATAAACCGGTATATCGACGAGAAAATCTTTAAAGCGCCCCTTATCTTCAAACGCTCCGCGGAATCCCGACGCTTTAAAGAACTCCATAAAACGTGGAACTATGCCTCCGGCAATATAAACGCCGCCAAAGGTGCTGAGATTCAGCGCCAGATTGCCGCCAAAACGTCCCATAATCACGCAAAATAGCGACAGCGCCCGGCGACAATCGGTACAGCTATCTGCCAGCGCTCGTTCGGTGACATCCTTCGGAGCCAGATTTTCCGGCACACGATGGTCAGAAATCACGATTCCGCGATATAAATTCACCAAACCCGGCCCGGAAAGCACGCGTTCAACGGAAACATGCCCTAATTCCTTCCGCAATACCGCCAAAATGCAATCTTCTTCTTCGCTGTTTGGCGCAAAATCCACATGGCCGCCTTCTCCCGGCAGGCTCAACCAACGGCGATCGACATGAACCAAATGAGCCACACCTAAGCCTGTTCCCGCGCCGTATACCGCTACCGGTTTGCCCGGCTGCTTATCTTTGCCACCGAACTGGATAACATCCTGCGGTGAAAGCATAGGTATCGCCATTGATACCGCAGTAAAATCATTGATAATTTCCAGCTTACTCAGATCAAGATTTCTTTGCATTTCGGCAATGGAAAACGCCCAGGTATGATTTGTCATGGCCACCCAATCACCGGTAATCGGGCAAGCAATGGCAAGACAGGCGTCTTCTACCGCAACATTATGCTCCGCCAGATACTGGCGGATAACTTCTTCGAGACTGTCAAATTCAAGCCCTGAATAGGTTTTCGCCTGAGATATTTCGCCCGTTGCTACAGCGCACAGCGCCAAACGGGCATTAGTCCCGCCAACATCACCCACCAAAGCATAGGTCGTCATCAAATACTTCTCCGTTAAATGGATATTTAACTAATTGAGTTAACTGCACCTACTGTAAAATCACGGCAGAAAAACAACAATCACCACGGGCTAAACACCGCGTCTTTAGCGATACGGATCACAAAAAAACGTTTCAGCATGGAGAAACACCGCATAATTTCGCATTTGCTTCCCGCATTTTACGCCCCTTAATCCTGACCGTTACTCTGACACGCAGCCGTTTTTTCTTTTGCCTGATGACGAGAAGCAATCACTCGCGCTCTCAGCGTGTCGTAAAGCCAGTTATATGCCATGGTGTAAGGTAGGAAAAACAGGAAGAAGCCGATCTCCAGCATAAAAGCCTGTCCCCAGGAAATCCCCAGCAGCCAGGCCGCAATAGGCACGCCGATCAATACAAACCCGGCCTCAAAACCAAAAGCGTGCCAGATACGCACCGCCAGCGTCTTTGCTACGCGGCTCACAGGCCAGATTCGGTCAAAGATACTGTTATAGATGATGTTCCACAGCATGGCGACCGTCGATAGCATTACCGCTAATGTCCCGATTTGCAGAACCGAACGGTTTAATAACCAAGCGCCCAGCGGCGCACAAATGCCGACGGCGATAACTTCGAACCCCACGGCGTGAATAATACGTTCAACGAATGATTTACGATTAGCTTGCATAAAATCGACCTGTTTTTTTGATGAATTAAAAACTACCGAGTGATTATCATCGCTTTTTGGGATAGATTAAAAATAGAAGCCATCGATTAAGTAGATAGATAATGCACTATTCACCGGAAGCGTTAATTGCATTCGTCGAAGCCGCATCTCAGGGATCTTTTTCTGCTGCCGCTCGTAAACTGCGTAAAAGTCAGTCCACCATCAGCACTGCAATTGCCAATTTGGAAGCAGATTTGGGGTTAGTCTTGTTCGATCGGCAAGCACGCCAGCCGGTGCTCACGGCTCACGGGCGTCGCGTTCTGGCGCAGGTTCAGGAAATTTTGGCTGCCAGCGAGCGTTTGGATCATCTTTCTATTCGCTTGGCGGATAAAGTAGAGCCTCGTCTTAGTTTTGTACTCTCAGATATATATCAACCCACTCACCACGAAGCTCTAATGCAACGTTTTGAGCAGCGCTATCCTGATATTGAATTCGAATGCATGATTGCTGAGGCCGATGATGTTATTGGGTTACTGCAAGATGGTCGCGCTCATTTGGGTATGGTTGAAGTCCAAAAAGATTACCCGCCAGATATTGGCGTCAGCCTTCTGCCAGAACAGTCCTGTATGGCGCTGTTTGTCCAACAGAATCATCCGCTAGCTCAGTGCCAACAAATCCAACCTGAACAACTGGCCACCGTGCGGCAACTGCGTCTGAACACCTATGCGCAAACAGATAAAAATACGGCTCAAGGGCCGGTTTGGTCAGCGCCAAGCTATTTAATGCTGTTAGAAATGGCGGAGCAGGGCTTTGGCTGGGCAATCCTGCCACGTTGGATGGTGAAACAATTCAGCCGTAATCAATTGGTTGAGCTCTCTGCGGTTGGTTGGCCAAAAATGATTTCTCTGGATGCGGTATGGTCGAAAAAAAACCCGCCGGGACCAGCCGGTTTCTGGCTGTTAGAACAGCTTACGGGCAGCCAATCACCACGGATATCAAGTTGAGGCGTTTCTGTTTCGCAGAGATTCCGTAACTTTCCTCAGCAGTGGTGATATATCCATCTGCGGTAGAACAACTTCGATAAATACTAGCTGCGAGTTTTGATCAGCCAATTGCAATGCTTTATGTAATTGCTCTGGCTCACTCACTTTCAGGGATATGACTTCGCTACCCGCCCCAAACGCCTGCGGTAACTGAGTCCAATTCCATGTAGATATATCGTTATAGGGTTGATTTTCGCCGTGAATAGCTCTTTCTACGGTATAGCCATTGTTATTCAACAAGAGAATAATGGGTTTTAACCCATCCCGCAGCATTGATCCCAGTTCCTGAATGCTTAACTGAGCGGCACCGTCCCCAATCAGTAAAATGACTCGACGCTGCGGATTGCCGGTTTGCACGCCATAGGCCGCCGGCAAGCTAAATCCGATGGAACCCCACAGCGATTGGGTAATAAATATCGCATCCTTGGGCAATCTCAGAGCTGCGGCACCAAAGCAAGCCGTACCCTGATCGGCCAGCACAATATCAAAGGGCCGCAAAAACGTCTGAATGTGATACCAAAATGTTTGCTGATCCAGATGTTGTGCTAAAGAAGGCGGCAACGGGCAATGGTAAACATCGGGCTGTATCCATTCATGCTGTAATTCCAGGCTCAGTTTTGCCAGCGCATCAATGGCTATAGTCATCGGGATTTGGCTAAATACACGCGAACCCACTTTGGCTTCGAAAGGGCAGATATCAATGCGTCTTTCCGTACAAATTTGCTGACTAAATCCGGCGGTTATGGTGTCGACAAACCATACGCCAACGGTAATAACTACATCCGCTCCTTCAATCGTTAATCTAATCCGCTCATCACTGGGTGCTGCGCTGTAAGTACCAATAAACTCTGCGCGAGATTCATCTACAATACCTTTCCCCATCAGTAATGTCGCATAGGGTAAATGAGTTTGGCTTAGCCAATTTCTTAATTGCTGGGTAGCGCCAAAGCGATCCACTAAAAAATCTGCCAATACAGCCACATGGCGAGCTGAAGCAAGTGACTCTCTCGCCGCGTCGATAAAATCCCGCAATGACTGAGATGAGTACGGCGCTTGTTGAAACGCCAGCGAATTGGGTTTGGCGTCGATCGGCATCTCTGCCACATCGGAAGGAAGTTGTAAATAAACCGGTTTGCGTTGAGCAAGCGCAGCTGCCACTACTCTATCTATTTCGCTGGCAGCGTTGGTCAACGTGAGATTGGCCTGAGCGCAGCTAACCATTTCAGCCATAGTCGAAAAGTGGCTAAAATCACCATCACCGAGAGAGTGGTGTATCAGCTCTTTCTTTTGCTGGGAGTGCTGTGCCGGCATCCCGACGATGTGGATCACCGGCAAGAATTCGGCAAAACTCCCCGCAATGCCGTTGATAGCGCTTAATTCGCCCACGCCCATGGTGGTGAGCAACGCGGCAGCAGGCTGAGTACGCGCATAACCATCTGCAGCATAGGCCGCATTGAGTTCGTTCGCACATCCCACCCAGTCAATCTGCGGGTGAGCGATGACATTATCCAAAAACTGGAGATTGTAATCCCCCGGTACGCCAAACAGGTGTTTGATTCCAATTTGCGCCAAGCGATCCAGCAAATAATCGGCAACTTTATAAACACTACTTTTCATAGCGCGCGTGATCCTTAGGAAAAAAACCAACATATAAAAAGTTCATAAGCAAAGTATTAGCTAATAATTAAATTTATCTAATGCGTTAGAATTAATAGCAATCCTGCACTGTAAATATTTCGTGACTTTATGGGCCTTGTGATCCCGCTGGCGAACCGAATGAGTGAAAAGGCTTACACTCATTTATCTGCCCTATACCTCTTAAGGATTGTCATGGTTTACCAAGCTAACCCTATCCGCTATCAAGACATGGAGTATCGGCGCTGTGGTCACAGCGGTTTAAAACTATCGGCTATTTCTCTCGGCTTATGGCATAACTTCGGCGATGCAACACTGTTTGAAAACAGCCGAAATCTGATTCACTGTGCCTTCGATCATGGGATTACCCATTTCGATTTGGCGAATAATTACGGGCCGCCGCCAGGTTCAGCCGAAGAGAATTTTGGCCGAATCTTGCAGCAAGATCTGCAGCCTTATCGTGATGAGCTGATTATCTCCTCTAAAGCGGGTTACACCATGTGGCCCGGCCCTTATGGCGACTGGGGTTCGAAGAAGTATCTGGTGGCCAGCCTGAATCAGAGCTTGCGGCGCATGGGATTAGACTATGTGGATATTTTCTACCACCATCGACCCGATCCGCAGACGCCTTTAGAGGAGACAATGAAAGCGCTGGATTTGCTGGTACGACAGGGTAAGGCGCTGTATATCGGGCTATCCAACTACCCCGCAGAACAGGCGCAGCAGGCTTTGACTATTCTGCAAGCCCTTGGTACGCCTTGCCTGATTCATCAGCCAAAATATTCTATGTTCGAACGCTGGATCGAGGACGGTTTGCAGGATGTCCTGACAGAATTTGGCGTCGGCTCCATCGCCTTTTCACCGCTGGCGGGCGGGCTGCTGACAGATCGCTATCTCAACGGCATTCCTCAGGATTCCCGTGCTGCCAGCGGCAGTAAATTCCTTAATCCAGCGCAAATTACCGAGGAAAAACTGGCAAAAGTACGCCAACTCAACGATCTAGCAGCGGATCGCGGGCAAAAGTTATCGCAAATGGCGGTGGCTTGGGTGCTGCGTGAGGGCAAAGTGACCTCCGCGCTGATTGGCGCCAGTAAAACGGCACAAATTGAGGATGCGGTAACTGCCCTGACTAATACTCACTTTAGTGTTGAGGAGATAGCGCGTATAGAATCCATCCTGCTGTAATCGCTTTCCCACTTTACACATCACCAGAGGGCGAATTATCCGCCCTCCTTCATCTTTATGATGAACAGGCAGATAATTCCTAAAGCATTGTTTTCCAGTTTTATCTGAACGCTAGATTCTATTTATTTTATTAATATCTTAATATTGCGTGACTCGCTGTCGGCTCAGTTTTTATCACAACCGACAGATAAAGAAGGAAATTATCGTGTTAAAACCCCTATTGCTGATTGTCGTGCTGGCTACATTACCTTTGGCACAGCAGGCGCAGGCCGTCAGTATCAATCTCCTTCCTGGCGTCTCTTTACAGATCGGCGAACAGGATAGAAATGGGAACTACTGGGATGGTTATGACTGGCGCGATCGTCAATGGTGGCAAGGGCATCAGGGGCAGGATGTAGGTGAACGCAGTCGACGCGGCCATTACTGGGACGGCCATCGCTGGCGAGATAAGGACTGGTGGAAGAAAAACTACTATTACCACGATGGGCGTTATTGGAAATACGATAAGCACGCGTATAAAAAGTACAAAAAACAACAGAATAAACATCATGGTCGCCACCATCATCACGACCACGATGATTAAAAACAATACCGGCGGTATTCACTAACAATCCGCCGGTTATCCGAATTTTATTAAGCCAGACTAATGAGTAAATATAGATTTAGCCCCACCACAACCACGACGATCAGTTTCCCAATGTTCTGAACCAAACGGGAATTAACCATTTCTCCCATTAATTCCCGATTGCCAGTAAAGGACAGCAGAGGCACTAGCGCCAACGCAATGCCAAAACTCAGCAAAACCTGGCTCATCACCAATATTCGGGTTGCATCCATTCCCATCATAATCACCACAAATGATGGCAACATAGTGATACAGCGGCGTATCCAAATCGGAATATAGAAACGGACGAAGCCTTGCATCACTACCTGTCCCGCCAACGTGCCTACCACGGTAGACGACAACCCGGCGGCAACCAGACTCAGACCGAAGATTGTCGCCGCCCCGTGACCCAATAAAGGTTGCAGCGTGAGATAAGCCTGTTCAATTTCGGCGATACTGCCATAACCGTTAAAATGAAAAGCGGCTGCCGCCGTTGCCATCATGGCTAAATTCACGAAGCCTGCGATCGTCATGGCGGTGGCTACGTCTAGTTTGGTCGAGGCATAACGATCGGCTTTTGATTCCTTTCCACCGGTTTGCGTTAGGGAGGAATGAAGATAAATAACGTGTGGCATAATCGTCGCCCCCAGGACTCCAGCGGCTAAAAATACGGCATCGCCGTTTGGTAAATCGGGAATCAGCATTCCCTTCGCCAAGGCGCTAACTTCAGGTTGGGAAAAGATCAGTTCGACAATATAAGCAGCGGCGACAAACACCAGCAGGCCACCAATGACCAGCTCCAAGGGTTTTTGTCCGCGATTTTGTAGCATCAGAATGAGGAAAGTGGCAATACCGGTGAGTATGGCGCCTTCTAATAACGTCACCCCGAGCAATAATTTAAATCCTATAGCCGCCCCAATAAATTCGGCTAAATCTGTTGCCATAGCGATAATTTCTGCCTGAACCCAATAAGCCCAGACAGCAGGACGCGGAAAACGATCTCGAATATGTTCCGCCAAATTTTTACCGGTAGCAATTCCGAGTTTTGCGGAGAGGAGTTGGATCAGCATTGCCATCAGATTGGCCCACACCACGACCCAAAGCAGGGTGTAACCGAATGAGGCTCCGGCCTGAATATTGGTAGCAAAATTACCGGGATCGATGTAACCGATAGCCGCGATAAATGCTGGCCCCATCAAGGAAAGCTTCACCTTCCTTGATGTACGACCCTCTGAAGCGGTAGCGCGGCTATTCATCATATCAATTTTGCCCTTAGAGATATTATGTCTATCTCATATTATCTAAATGATAATAATTATCAAGCGCATTTGAATTGGTAAAACTTATCTCTCTGATAGCCAATCTTTCTGAATAACCACCCGCCAAGATCGCTGTTTCAATAGCCGGGTTTTACTTTCTGGAAATCTGTGCTTGTATTCACTAAACCCTGCGGCTTTTTGCGCAAGAATTCTCAACAAATTAGCACCATCACGCTACAAATAAAGAAAATTTTTAACATGCGTCGTTTTGTGACGAAACCTATTAATTTAATTGCAAATATTCAGGTGACTTTTTATATTTGCAATCAATGTCTCGTTTTTAATGTTGGCGTTACATAAAATGACCTCCGAAATCTAGCCTGCCTCAAGTTTGGAGCACACATGTCCCATATTCTGCAGTTTGCGTTGGCCTTGGTCGTCGTAGCCATTTTGGCTCTGCTAATTTGTAAAGACCGCAAGAGCATCCGCATTCGGTTTGTCATTCAGTTATTGGTTATTGAAGTGCTATTGGCATACTTCTTCCTTCATTCGGAAGTGGGCCTGGGTTTTGTGAAAGGATTCGCCGCCTTCTTCGACAAATTACTCGGATTCGCCGCGACCGGTACCGATTTTGTTTTCGGCAATATGGGTGACAAAGGTCTGGCCTTCTTCTTCCTGAGAGTGCTTTGCCCTATCGTCTTCATTTCCGCGTTGATCGGTATTTTGCAACATATCAAAGTGTTGCCTGTGGTTATTCGTCTGATCGGTACCCTGCTTTCTAAAGTGAACGGCATGGGTAAGCTGGAATCTTTCAACGCCGTCAGCTCGCTGATCCTTGGTCAATCAGAAAACTTTATCGCCTATAAAGACATTTTAGGCAAGATGTCTGAAAAACGCATGTACACCATGGCTGCCACTGCGATGTCGACGGTTTCCATGTCGATCGTTGGTGCTTATATGTCGATGCTGGATGCTAAATTTGTTGTCGCCGCGCTGGTACTCAACATGTTCAGTACCTTTATCGTGCTGTCACTGATTAACCCATACAAAGTGGGCGAAGAAGAAGAGCTACAACTAGGTACGCTGCATGAAGGCCAAAGCTTCTTTGAAATGCTGGGTGAATACATCCTGGCCGGTTTCAAGGTTGCGATTATCGTTGCCGCTATGCTGATTGGTTTTATCGCGCTGATCGCTGCAGTTAACGCCCTGTTCACCTTCGCATTTGGTATTAGCTTCCAGGGTATTCTGGGTTACGTCTTCTTCCCGTTTGCCTGGGTTATGGGCGTCCCAACTCATGAAGCGCTGCAGGTCGGTAGTATCATGGCAACCAAATTGGTTTCTAACGAATTTGTTGCCATGATGGACTTACAAAAAGTGGCTTCCGAACTGTCTCCGCGCAGCGTCGGTATCCTGTCCGTATTCCTGGTTTCTTTCGCTAACTTTTCATCCATCGGTATTGTTGCCGGTGCGATTAAAGGGCTGAATGAGCATCAGGGCAACGTGGTTTCACGCTTCGGCTTGAAACTGCTGTACGGCTCAACGCTGGTTAGCGTGCTGTCCGCCTCTATTGCGGGTCTGGTGCTTTAATCTAAGTCGGTTGATGAAAAAGGCGCTGCGGCGCCTTTTTTTATGCCCACAGTTTCTTCAATCTTTCAGTCATCAGTAACATGTCACGCCGTTTTTCCCAGCCATCTTATCAGCCGCCCAGCAGCCGTAACATCCTACGCCACAGCACTTCCCCTAAATTGAATTAAGCGCCCTTACTGCTCCCTGCGCCTTATGAGAAAGCTCGGCTTATTTCCGTACTCCTCGTTAACCTACGCTGTGTCAGCCTCTCTGCTGGCTTTATACGCATGAAATAATCTATTTACCCGTATAAGCGAGGTTTTTTCAGCAAGCTATTTAGAGGATACGAAGCGCAATAAGTGAACCTAGGCAAAAGCGTTATGGCTGAAAACCGCGGTTTTAGGGAAATTTGACGGAGATAAAATGGAAATAGGAATGGTGCGTGCTTTGCTCGAGCCTGAACGCAGGTCTCACCCACACGAATCGTGCAGTATGTTATTTTTTTAGGGAGTTTACTGATGCGAGAAGGAGATGGTGGGTCGTGCGGGATTCGAACCTGCGACCAATTGATTAAAAGTCAACTGCTCTACCAACTGAGCTAACGACCCGAAGTCTTAAGAAGTGGTGGGCGATACCAGATTCGAACTGATGACCCCCTCCGTGTAAAGGAGATGCTCTACCAACTGAGCTAATCGCCCACTTCTTACTTACAACGGTACTGCTGAACAACTCAATGAGTGATGAGTGGTGGGCGATACCAGATTCGAACTGATGACCCCCTCCGTGTAAAGGAGATGCTCTACCAACTGAGCTAATCGCCCTCATCTATCTCATTCTATTTCTTACTGCTAACACGTCGAGTTTGGTGGGCGATACCAGATTCGAACTGATGACCCCCTCCGTGTAAAGGAGATGCTCTACCAACTGAGCTAATCGCCCCGCCGTGTTGTTGGAGTCGCATTATAGGGATAGTTCGAAGTGAGTCAACGCTTTTTAGAACGAAAACAATCGTTCGCCGCAATTTTAAACAGGATGCGATATTTATCACCAACGTTGACGTTTCTTTAGCCATAAACACCACGAATACTATCAGTCTACTCCGGAACGGCGTTGAGGAATTGGGGCAGAGTGATAGAATGTGGCCTACTTTTTTCAAATTCCGAGCAATCGTCGGCCTCTGCCGACAGGCGTAGCGTAATAAGGCACTTGATCCCAATGAAAATCAAAACCCGTTTTGCACCCAGTCCTACCGGCTACCTCCACGTAGGTGGCGCACGTACCGCCTTGTATTCCTGGTTATTCACTCGTCATTTAGGTGGTGAATTTGTATTGCGTATAGAAGACACCGATCTGGAGCGCTCTACTCAGGAAGCCATTGACGCCATTATGGACGGGATGAACTGGTTGAACCTGGATTGGGATGAAGGCCCATACTTCCAGACTAAACGTTTTGACCGCTACAACGCGGTAATCGATCAAATGCTGGAAAACGGCACCGCCTACCGCTGCTACTGCTCCAGAGAGCGTCTGGACGAACTGCGTGAAACCCAAATGGCTAACGGCGAAAAACCTCGCTACGACGGCCACTGCCGCGACAGCCATTGCACCCACAGCGCCGATGAGCCATGCGTGGTGCGTTTCCGTAACCCGCAGGAAGGTTCCGTTATCTTTGATGACAAAATCCGCGGGCCAATCGAATTCAGCAACCAGGAACTGGATGATCTAATCATTCGCCGTACCGATGGTTCTCCGACCTATAACTTCTGCGTTGTTATTGATGACTGGGATATGGAAATCACCCACGTTATCCGAGGTGAAGACCATATCAACAATACACCACGCCAGATCAACATTCTGAAAGCGCTGGGCGCTCCGGTTCCAGTTTATGCTCACGTTTCCATGATTCTGGGCGACGACGGTAAAAAACTGTCCAAACGCCACGGCGCGGTGGGCGTTATGCAGTACCGCGATGATGGCTATCTGCCAGAAGCCTTGCTGAACTATCTGGTTCGCTTGGGCTGGTCTCATGGCGATCAGGAAATTTTCTCCGTTGAAGAAATGAAAGAACTCTTCACTCTGGATGCCATCAGTAAGTCCGCCAGCGCCTTCAATACGGAAAAACTACAGTGGCTGAACCATCATTACATTAATACTCTGCCGCCGGAGCAGGTGGCAGTCCATCTGGCTTGGCATATCGAACAGCAAGGTTTTGATACCCGCAACGGCCCTGAGTTGGTTGAAATCGTTAAATTGCTGGGCGAACGCTGCAAGACACTGAAAGAAATGGCCGAATCCTGCCGCTATTTCTATGAAGAGTTTGACGAGTTTGACGCAGATGCGGCTAAAAAACACCTGCGTCCAGTTGCTCGTCAGCCATTGGAAGCGGTACGCGCTAAACTGGCTGCCATTACCGATTGGACAGCTGAAAACGTTCATCATGCGATTCAGAGCACCGCAGACGACCTCGGCGTAGGTATGGGCAAAGTCGGTATGCCACTGCGTGTAGCCGTGACTGGTGCAGGTCAGTCCCCAGGCATGGACGTCACCGTTTATGCTATCGGTCAGTCACGTTCGCTATCTCGTATCGATAAAGCGCTGGCATTTATCGCTCAACGCGAAGCGCAACAGTAAGACTTTCGTTTTTTCGAGTCTCACAGCGGCCTGAATTGGCCGCTTTTTTTCATCTTTATAAAAGTGAAAGCTGTGATACGTCATCCATTATTCTGTGCTTTTTATGCTGATTTGGCGGCTTTTTCAGCGCTTAAACACAGAAATGGAATTAGCCGTTGACACTGTTTCTGCGGTTTCATATCATGCGCCCCGTTCACACGATTTATTATGTGTACATTGGGGCTATAGCTCAGCTGGGAGAGCGCTTGCATGGCATGCAAGAGGTCGACGGTTCGATCCCGTCTAGCTCCACCAAACTTCGCTTGATTGAATGCAATTAAGGTTGATTGGCGGTACAAATAATTTTCAGTATGAATTCCAGTACTACACCACATTTGTGGGGCTATAGCTCAGCTGGGAGAGCGCTTGCATGGCATGCAAGAGGTCGACGGTTCGATCCCGTCTAGCTCCACCACCATTTAAAAGACCGGCCTATGGCCGGTCTTTTGCTTTCTGCTATTCAAAAAACAACTGATCCGGTCGCTACCTATTCGCCCTTCCGGGCTGGTATGCTATTTCTCGCTTATTCATCAGATAAATCAGTTTGGATTTCTATGCCTCAGCAACAGCAAATTATTGAGTGGATACAGTCCGATAGCCAACGCATGGAAGCCCTACGTCATGCCCGTCAATTAGGATTAAGCCAATGGTGTTTGGCTGCCGGTTTTGTGCGTAATCTGGTATGGGACCGGCTGCAGGATTATGCCGACAGCACTGCGCTGAATGATATCGATCTGGTCTACTTTGACCGCTATAACATTCACCCACAGCGCGATAAAGAGTTAGAAGCGCAGCTTCTGATGCAATCTCCGCTGCCGTGGTCGGTAAAAAATCAGGCGCGTATGCACTTGCGCAGCAACCGTCCCCCTTATTTGAACACCGCGGACGCAATCAGCTATTGGGTCGAGGTCGAAACCGCTATCGGAGTGCGGCTGGAAGCGGATGATAGCCTCACTTTGATTGCGCCTCTGGGTTTACAGGCTTTGTTTACCTCAACGATTACTTTCAATGATAAAAACGGCGATCTGGCGACCTTTCATCAGCGAGTAACCGATAAAGGTTGGCTAAGCCTCTGGCCTAAACTGCGTTTGGTCTACAGCGGCCAGTCTCAAGCTATATGAATATCCGACAACTGACTAAAGAATCAGCTGATTATGCCGATAAACCTCTTAATCCCCACATGATTATTAGGAGAAAAGGATGTCCAATACTATTACTACAGCAGCCCCGTTACCGCAAATAGCCCAACATAACAAGGCGAGCACCTCAGGTACCGGTAGCGACACCCAATCTCAGATCAAAGCGCTGCACCAGCAAATACAGGATCTGACGGAGAAATTGTCCGAGCTAAAAGACTCCGGCTTATCGAAAGAGGAAATACAAAAGCAACAGCAGTTGATTTCCAACCAGATCAAAGCCCTCTATGCAGAAATTGCCAGAATTCAGGCCAAAGAGGCAGAAAAGGGTAAGGACGATCTGCTCGCCATCAAAACAACCCATGCGCAGAGTAACAAACCCGCCCTGACCGCAGTAGATAGCGTCAACAAAACCCGCGTCGGCGCTGACGATGGGCAAAATCGCGCTGGCAATCAGATTAATATCTATGTCTAAGGCTTAATTCGACTGGCTGCCGTATTAGCCCGCTTCCACCCATTTACGCGTAAACCAGCTTATGGCTGGTTTTATTGCGTTTGGACTCTGCAGCTTTATGGGATTTTCCCCGCGCTCATCTACCCGCCCTTTTGCACGTTCAATTCTCTGGTATCAAATATAACCCAATAATACCGTGTGATAAGCCAGCGTTCAGTCAGTGAAAGGATTGTGTAAAAGCCGCGTCAACCGTTAAAGACAGAAACCCTAATAAGCCTTATTCCCTATCTGTTTTGAAGAATAGAAATGTCGAATACCATCTCAGCCGCCTCTGCCATCGCCAGTTCCAGCGATAACCGCAATACCTCACAGGCAAAAGCGCCAACTTAGCTAATTCGGACGTTAACGGAAAAGCTCAGTACCATTAAAGATTCGGATCTCAGCGCCGATGAAAAGTAAAAGCAGCAACAGCTGATTCCAAATAAAATTAAGACATTGCAGGCCGAAGTCGCCCGGATTCAGGCTAAAGAAGCGGAAAACACGCAGCAATCAGACAGCCCCGACAACAGCCCAACGGCTGGAGACGATATTAATCGCCCGACGGAGCAGAATCAGATTAACGTTTATTTCTTAATGGGTTGGATAAGATAGATGAATTAATGATGGCGAGCACTGAAGCAAAAATAGTGTCGCCATCATGGTATGTCAGTCTTTTTTAAGAGGTTTAACCAGGCCTTCTAGCCCTTCCATTTTGATCGTCATCGTGAGCTCCATCAGCATGCCCAATTTACCCTGAGGAAACTCTCCTTTACGGGCAAACCACAATAGGTATTCTTCCGGTAAATCGATCAAAACTCGCCCTTGGTATTTGCCAAAAGGCATACGGGTATTGGCTATTTCAATCAGGTTTTCTTTTTCCACACCCTACTCCACACCTCTCAGCCATTCAGGCCAAACCCACCGCGGCAACGGCGGGTTTCAGGTTTATTCTGATTCGCCCAGCAAACGGATCATCTCGGCTTCATCGATCACCTTAATGCCCAATTCCTGCGCTTTTGCCAGCTTTGAGCCCGCGGCTTCACCGGCTATCACCAAATCGGTTTTCTTCGACACGCTGCCGCTAACTTTCGCGCCTAACGCGGTAAGGCGATCCTTGGCTTCATCTCTGGAAAGAATATTCAGAGAGCCGGTCAATACCACGGTTTTTCCAGCAAAAGGACTGTCGATCTCTTCCGCAATAATCCGCTGTGGCTCCGGCCAGCGCACCACGTGTTCAAGCTGAAAGATAACCTGCTGGTTATGTTCTTCCGATAGGAAATTCAGCACGTGTTTAGCGACCACTTCACCCACGTCCGGTACGGCTTTCAGCGCTTCAACATCCGCTGAACGCAGATTATCCAACGTGCGGAAGTGCGCGGCCAGATTGGCAGCAGTTGCTTCACCAACCTCACGAATCCCTAATGCATAGAGGAAGCGGGCAAAGGTAGTTTCCTTGGCTTTTTCCAAGGCGGCGACCAGATTCTGTGCCGATTTTGGCCCCATACGATCCAAACCGGTCAGTTTTCCGGCCGTCAGCGTAAACAAATCGGCTGGATTGGTGACATATTCTTTCTCCACCAATTGTTCGATAATTTTATCGCCCATACCGTCTACGTCTAACGCGCGACGAGAAACGAAGTGCTTCAGCGCTTCTTTACGCTGCGCGGCGCAGAACAAACCGCCGGTGCAACGCGCCACGGCTTCACCTTCAACGCGTTCGACATCAGAGCCACATACCGGGCAACGATCGGGGAATATCACTTCCCGCGCATTGGCTGGCCGTTCATCCAGCACCACGCCGACTACCTGCGGAATAACATCACCGGCGCGACGCACAATAACGGTATCGCCAATACGCAGACCCAGACGCTCAATTTCATCTGCATTATGCAAGGTCGCATTGCTAACAATCACCCCCGCCACCTGCACCGGCTCCAGACGAGCTACCGGCGTGATAGCACCGGTGCGGCCAACCTGAAACTCCACTTCGCGGACCTGAGTAACTTGTTCCTGCGCCGGGAATTTAAACGCGGTTGCCCAGCGTGGCGCTCTGGCAACAAAGCCCAGTTGTTCCTGTAAATCCAGCGAGTCAACCTTGATCACTACGCCATCGATATCAAACCCCAGAGTGGCACGATCTTGCTCAACCTGATGATAAAAATCAATAACCTGTTCAGCCCCGGTACAAAGTTTGACGCGATCGCTGACCGGCAAACCCCAGGCTTTAAATTGCTGCAAGCGTGAAAAATGGCTACGAGGCAGTTCGCCGCCGTCCATCAAACCGACGCCATAACAGAAAAAGGTTAATGGCCGTTTGGCCGTAATTCGCGGATCGAGCTGCCGTAAAGAGCCAGCGGCGGCGTTACGCGGATTGGCAAAAATTTTGCCACCTTTACGTCGCGCCTCTTCGTTCAGTTGTTCAAAACCCGCCTGCGGCATAAAGACTTCGCCACGGACTTCCACGCGACGCGGAATATTGTCACCGTGCAAACGCAAAGGAATCGCGCGAATAGTGCGAACGTTGGCGGTAATATTCTCACCGGTCGTACCATCACCACGGGTAGCAGCGCGGACTAACTCGCCGTCCTCATACAGCAAACTGACCGCCAGACCGTCTAATTTTAGCTCACAGCAAAAGGTCAGCGGCTCTGCGATTTTCAGCCGGTCATTAACCCGTTTATTGAAAGCCAGATAGCTTTCTTCATCAAATACGTTATCCAGAGACAGCATAGGGACTTCGTGGCGTACCTGATCAAAGGCATCCAGAGGTGCAGCACCGACACGCTGGGTAGGAGAATCTGCGGTAATCAATTCGGGGTGTTGCGCTTCCAGCTCCCGCAGTTCGCCCATCAGACGGTCATATTCTGCATCGGGAATTTCTGGCGCATCCAGCACATGATATTGATGTTCGTGATGGCGCAGTGAGGCTCGCAGTTGATTAAGTTGTTGGATTATCGATTCCATGGCCCACCATCAAAGATAAAAAACCCCCGGCATGCGGGGGTTCGGGTTAATTCGTTTCGCTATCTAAGCTTACTATTCGGCAGTCGCATCCAGAACTTCACGGATACGGGCTTTATAGGTCTCCAGCTTCTGCGGCGTCATCATGCGACGCTCATCATCCAGCACCACACCACCGACGTCATCGGCAATACGCTGAGCCGATTGCAGCATCAACTTAAAGTTTTGATTCGCATCGCCATAAGACGGCACCATCATAAACATGGAGACGCCAGGCGTTGAGAAATCAGACATGGTGTCAGGATCGAAAGATCCCGGTTTGACCATGTTCGCCAAACTGAACAGAACTGGGCCACTGCCTGCCGGGCTGAGATGACGATGGAAAATGCCCATTTCGCCAAACTGGAAACCAGCCTGCAATACGCTTTGCAATAGCACTTCGCCGCCGATAGAACCACCGTGGTGGGCAGAAACATGCAGAACCAGTACCGTTTCTTTCAGTTTCGCAACTTGCTTCACTTCCGGAGCGGATGCAGCTACAGGTTCGTGCTGCGGTTCAGCCTGCTTAGGCTCAACGTGCTGTGGTTCTGGCGCTGGTTCCGGGGCTGAATAGGATTCAGTCGCCGACCCCAACAGCGGATCACCCGATGTGGCATGCGGTGGTTGTTCAGGCGAGAATCCGCCCAGCAACGGATCGTCATACTCTGGCTGCACGGGGGCTACCGGCGCTTGACGAGACGCTACGTTTACCGAAGCCGGTTTAGGCTCAGTATGTTGAATGATAGGCACCTCATCGTTGTCATCAACGTGACTTAACGAAGGCTTATCCTGTGGATGAGAAGTCCGTACCCGCACTTCTCCAACCCCTTCATCGAAGGTCTCGATCGGGGTTTCATCACGTTCTTGTTTCGGACGTTTAACTGGGCGATCGCGAAATAGGGAAGAGCGTTCTTTACGGCTGGTCCATAAACCATGCAATAACAACGCTATTATGGCGATCGCGCCAACAACGATTAATATCAGACGCAAATCCTGCATCATTACTATCTCTGTTGTTCCAATACATTGCCACCGCGGCAAACATTCACCCTTTAACTCTATTTCTCAACGTTCACAAGTGCAAGTCCGTGCTCGATTTTCTGTTAAGAAAGATGATTATGCTAGCTATTTCGTTCGTTTATTAACCAATATGGCACTAGGCAGAGAAAATTGATAGCAATATGATAGGCTGGACGATTCAGTTACAGAGAAATGGAAGGCATGTCACTCGTGCAAAAAGACACAAAAACCACCAGCGGGTTTCACTATTTTGTGGAAGGTTGGCGGTTAATTATTCGCCCAGGTATTAGACGCTTCGTTATTTTGCCACTATTGGTCAACATTTTACTGATGGGCGGCGCTTTTTGGTGGCTGTTTAATCGAATTAGCGTTTGGGTGCCACAGTTAATGAGCTACGTGCCGGACTGGCTACAATGGCTCAGCTATCTATTGTGGCCAGTGATGGTTATTTCAGTGCTCTTGGTATTCAGCTATTTGTTCAGCACGGTAGCCAACTTTATTGCTGCACCGTTCAACGGCTTACTCGCTGAGCATTTAGAGGGCGAGCTAACCGGAAAACCGCTGCCAGACACTGGAATCCTCGGCATCGTTAAAGATATTCCGCGCATTATGTCGCGAGAGTGGCGCAAGCTGATGTATTACCTGCCCCGTGCCTTAGTGCTGTTGTTGCTGTATCTGGTGCCCGGCATAGGCCAGACGGCGGCGCCGGTGCTATGGTTCCTGTTCAGCGCCTGGATGCTGTCAATCCAGTACTGTGATTATCCTTTTGATAACCATAAAGTGAGCTTTCAGCACATGCGCAGCGCCCTACGGCAAAATAAAGTCGATAATTTGCAGTTTGGCGCATTGGTCAGCGTATTCACCATGATTCCGTTTCTGAATCTGATGATTATGCCCGTTGCCGTGTGCGGAGCCACCGCGATGTGGGTGGATCGTTACCGTCACCAGTTTGTTCAGCCTAGTCGCTAAAGCCTGTCAGGGCGCGGTTTTCGCGCCCTTTTCATTGATGGAAAAACTTATTTCCTAATCACATATAGATATACCAATTCTTTACTTCCATAGCCGACCTGTTAGCGTATGCTTTGAACGTTTCCTACATTTTCATAGAGTTAAAGGACAGGCTATGAGCAAGATATATGAAGACAATTCTTTAACAATCGGCCATACGCCGTTAGTTAGACTGAACCGTATCGGCAACGGTCGTGTTCTGGCAAAAGTCGAATCGCGTAACCCAAGTTTTAGCGTCAAATGCCGCATCGGGGCAAACATGATTTGGGACGCAGAAAAACGTGGCGTGCTGAAGCCGGGTATCGAACTCGTTGAGCCAACCAGCGGTAACACCGGCGTGGCGCTAGCTTTCGTTGCCGCCGCTCGTGGTTACAAACTGACGCTAACCATGCCTGAAACCATGAGTATTGAACGCCGTAAACTGCTGAAAGCGCTAGGTGCCAATTTGGTACTGACCGAAGGCGCGAAAGGTATGAAAGGTGCGATTGCCAAGGCTGAAGAGATTCAGGCTACCGACCCGCAGCGTTATCTGATTCTGCAACAGTTCGATAATCCCGCTAACCCTGAAATCCATGAAAAAACTACCGGCCCGGAAATCTGGGAAGATACCGACGGCGGCGTAGACGTATTTATTGCTGGCGTGGGCACCGGCGGCACTTTGACCGGCGTTAGCCGTTATATCAAAAAAACCAAAGGCAAAGCCATCACCACGGTAGCGGTAGAACCAACGGATTCCCCGGTAATTACCCAAGCGCTGGCCGGTCAGGAAATCAAACCTGGGCCACACAAAATCCAAGGCATCGGCGCCGGTTTTATTCCAGGCAACCTGGATTTATCCTTAATCGACCGTGTTGCACTGATTACCAACGATGAAGCTATCGCCATGGCGCGCAGGCTGATGGAAGAAGAAGGCATTCTGGCCGGTATTTCTTCCGGTGCAGCCGTTGCTGCCGCAGTGAAGCTATCTGAAGAAGCTGGCTTTACTGACAAGGAAATTGTGGTTATTCTTCCTTCCTCGGGTGAACGCTATTTGAGCACCGCTTTGTTCGCAGATTTGTTCACGGAACAAGAACTGCAACAGTAAGGCTTACGGTCGCACTAAATGCTAAAAAAGCACCCTCGCGGTGCTTTTTTTTGTGGTGTACGTCAAATTTTTCACTACATAACGATTGATTTTACCCTCTGGGTTTAGTATTTAACCGGTCAATTATTTTGATGCGTGAAATTAATCCCACAACGTGTGTTACTTTAGCTGAATCGATTTAATCATTTTGCTGAAAAGAGTAATATGCGACATACATAATGTGGATTGGAGACACAACGCGAAGAGAAGGTTATCCTCCTTGGCGATGACTCTGGTTTCCTGTTGCATCAGAGCTTGTCTTTTTTGTTCCATAGTCTGGCGCTAGCCAATACAGGCTAAAGTTAGGAAATTACACTAGACTTTAGCTCCACAACATAAATCCAAAATAAGTTGGGGAAACACAATGTTCCAGCAAGAAGTTACTATTACCGCACCGAATGGCCTACACACCCGTCCTGCTGCACAGTTTGTTAAAGAAGCCAAAGCTTTTGCTTCTGAAATTACCGTTACTTCCAATGGCAAAAGCGCCAGCGCTAAGAGCCTGTTCAAACTACAAACTCTGGGTCTGACCCAAGGTACTGTAGTAACCATCTCTGCTGAAGGTGATGACGAACAGAAAGCCGTTGAACACCTGGTAAAACTGATGGCAGAGCTTGAGTAAAAGAAGCCCAGTCTTTTAAGTTAAAACCAGTCAAGAGTAAGGTAGGGTTATGATTTCAGGCATTTTAGTTTCACCGGGTATTGCTTTTGGTAAAGCACTTTTACTGAAAGAAGATGAGATTGTCATCAACCGGAAAAAAATCTCTGCTGACCAGGTAGAGCAGGAAGTCGAGCGTTTCAAATCTGGCCGGGCGAAAGCATCTGAACAGTTAGAAGCGATCAAGACCAAAGCTGGCGAGAGCCTAGGCGAAGAGAAAGCTGCCATCTTCGAAGGCCACATCATGCTGTTGGAAGACGAAGAGCTTGAGCAGGAAATCATAGCCCTAATCAAAGACGAACATGCTTCAGCCGACGCTGCCGCATATACCGTCATTGAAGGCCAGGCGAAAGCGCTGGAAGAACTGGATGACGAGTACCTGAAAGAACGTGCAGCTGACGTACGTGACATCGGTAAACGCCTGCTGAAAAACATTCTCGGCCTGACCATCGTCGATTTGGGGGCAATTTCAGAGGAAGTGATTCTGGTTGCAACGGATCTGACGCCGTCTGAAACCGCGCAGTTGAACCTGGATAAAGTTCTGGGCTTCATTACTGACCTCGGTGGCCGTACTTCCCACACCTCGATTATGGCGCGCTCCCTGGAATTGCCTGCAATTGTTGGCACCAGCGACGTAACCAAACAGGTGAAGAACGACGATTATCTGATCCTCGATGCGGTGAACAACAAGATTTACGTTAACCCAACCAGCGATGTGATCGACCAATTGAAAGCGGTGAATACTCAGTACATCACCGAGAAAAACGATCTGGCTAAACTGAAAGATCTGCCGGCTATCACTTTAGATGGTCATCAGGTTGAAGTGGTTGCCAACATCGGTACCGTTCGCGATATCGCCGGTGCTGAACGTAACGGCGCTGAAGGCGTTGGTCTGTATCGTACCGAATTCCTGTTTATGGACCGCGACTCTCTTCCTACGGAAGAAGAGCAGTTCCAGGCTTATAAAGCCGTTGCGGAAGCCATGGGCTCTCAGGCAGTTATCGTCCGTACCATGGACATCGGCGGCGATAAAGACCTGCCGTACATGAACCTGCCAAAAGAAGAAAACCCGTTCTTGGGCTGGCGTGCAATCCGTATTGCCATGGATCGTAAAGAAATCCTTCATGCGCAATTACGTGCCATTCTGCGTGCTTCTGCCTTCGGTAAGCTGCGCATCATGTACCCGATGATCATTTCTGTTGAAGAAGTGCGGGCACTGAAAGCAGAACTGGAGATGCTGAAAGCTCAACTGCGTGAAGAAAATAAAGCCTTTGATGAATCTATCGAAGTGGGTGTTATGGTGGAAACGCCAGCGGCGGCAACCATCGCGCACCATTTAGCAAAAGAAGTTGACTTCTTTAGTATTGGGACAAACGATCTAACTCAGTATACTCTGGCAGTAGATCGTGGCAATGAGCTGATTTCTCATCTCTATAATCCAATGTCGCCTGCGGTATTGGGCCTGATCAAACAGGTTATTGATGCATCTCACGCTGAAGGTAAGTGGACCGGTATGTGCGGTGAACTTGCTGGCGATGAACGTGCTACACTGTTGTTATTGGGCATGGGGCTGGATGAATTCAGCATGAGTGCAATCTCGATCCCGCGCATCAAGAAAATTATCCGTAACACGAATTTCGAAGATGTGAAGGCGTTGGCTGCTGAAGCGTTATCTAAACCAACGGCGCAAGAATTGATGGACTTGGTTAACACGTTCATCGAAGAGAAAACACTCTGCTAATTCCATGAGACTGGAACGCTGTCCAATATAAATACTTAGGAGAAGATCATGGGTTTGTTCGATAAACTGAAATCATTTGTTTCAGATGATAAGAAAGACAGCGGCACTATCGAAATCGTTGCGCCGTTGTCTGGCGAAATTGTCAACATCGAAGATGTGCCAGACGTTGTTTTTGCCGAAAAAATCGTTGGTGATGGCATTGCTATTAAACCATCAGGCAGCAAAATGGTTGCTCCGGTTGACGGAACCATCGGTAAAATTTTCGAAACCAACCATGCATTCTCTATCGAATCAGACAGCGGCATCGAGCTGTTTGTCCACTTCGGTATTGATACCGTTGAACTGAAAGGCGAAGGCTTCAAACGCATCGCTGAAGAAGGTCAACGAGTGAAGAAAGGTGATGTGGTTATCGAGTTCGATCTGGCCCTGCTGGAAGAGAAAGCCAAGTCTACCCTGACTCCGGTTGTTATCTCTAACATGGACGAGATCAAAGAACTGATTAAACTTTCCGGCAGCGTGACCGTCGGTGAAACACCGATTATCCGTATCAAGAAGTAATAATATTGCGGATGAGAAAACGGCGCTTAGGCGCCGTTTTTTATTGTCGGATGCTACGCTCTTAGTATTTTACCGCTAGTGCGTAGACCACTGCGGGACACGTAAACGAATCACCAAGCCGCCCTGCTCACCATTTTTAGCCTCTACCTGCCCACCGTGCGCCAGAATCACTTTTCGGGTTATCGCTAATCCCAGGCCATAACCTTTGCCTGACATAGCCGATTTCACACGTACGAAGGGATCAAAAATGCTGGATAAGCGGCTTTCCTCCACGCCCGGCCCCTGATCGACCACTTCGATTTGATACTGTTTTTCTATCTGTGAAAGCCTGACCGTTACTTGCTGGCCCTGGGTAGAAAAACGTAGCGCATTACGCACGATATTATCGACGGCGCGCCGCATCAGCTCGGCATTGCCTTTCACCGTATATTCCCTTTCAGGCTCCGCCTGTAACACAATCTCCACGCCCGGCACCTGCGCCTCATAGCGTGCGTCATTCACCACCGCTTCTACCAATCCGTACAGATCGAAATATTCTTCGTCATGGGTTAGCGTTTGATTCTCCGCGCGAGAAAGCGCCAGTAACTCACCAATCATTTTATCCAGACGTTCAGCTTCATGTTCAATGCGTTGCAATGAAGTATTCACGTTTCCTGGGTTTTGATGAGCCAATCCAATCGCCAGTTGCAAACGCGCCAAAGGCGAGCGTAATTCGTGAGAAACATCGTGCAGCAGTTGCTCTCTGGCGCTCACTAGCGCCTGTAAACGCTCAGCCATTGAGTCAAAGTCACGTGCCACTTCGGTCAATTCATCATGGCGGCGACGCATCATCGGTAATAAGCGAACCGCAAGATCGCCCTGCGCGACTCGCTCAAAGCCATCCCGCAGCTGGCGCATGGGACGGGTTAGATTCCATGCCAAAAAAGTGCTGAAAAATAGCCCGCCCAATGCGCCCATCCAGAATAAGGGTTTAGGAATGTTCAGAATCTGATCCCTTTTCCCTTTTGGATGATAAACCGCCCGCATACCGTCAAAATCATAACTTAGCTGATATTTATCGCCCTCAGGTGTTGTAGCCCACTTAACGAGGTGTGACGGTGAATCGGTGAGTGTTTTTGCAGCAGAAACCGGCGGAACCGCAGATTCAGGTCGCACTGAAAACAAGGTTTTTTCCGGTTCCGTCCAGCCGGACATCATCGTTTCCAGCGCGGACAAACCGCCGCTGCTCAGCACCGAGGCGGCGGATTTCATCTGCTGGGCCACAATCTGTCGCATCATGCCGTTTTCCGGCGGCTCGTGTCGGTTGCCATAGAAAGAAAAAATCACCCAAAGCAGTTGGGTCATCAAAATAAAGGTAAACCAGAAACCCAATAGGATTTTCCAAAACAGGCGTCCACGCATAATCATATCCTGAAAAACCGTTATTTAATGCGATAGCCAATGCTGCGAACGGTTTCAATATTGAGGTTATTATTCGGCAACTGGCTGAGTTTTTGCCGAATATTGCTGATATGCACATCTACACTGCGATCATAGGCTTCTCTCGGTCGCCCCAGACCTTTATCCGACAGTTCGTCTTTAGTCACTACCCGATCCGGCGAACGCAGCAATAATTCCAGCAGATTGAATTCAGAGGCGGTTAAATCAAAAGCTTTACCCTGCCACTGGCTGCTGCGGGTAGCGGGATTCAACGTCAGCGCTCCCAGCGTCAGCAGGGAGTCACCGCTGCTTTGCTCTGGCCGCTCATCGAAGCGACGTAATACCGCCCGCAGCCGCGCCACCAGCTCCCTTGGGTAGCAAGGTTTCGGCATATAATCATCTGCGCCCATTTCCAAACCGATCACCCGATCGATATTGTCCCCTTTGGCGGTGAGCATGATGATCGGCAATCGACTTTTCTGGCGCACCTGTCGTAAAACGTCAATTCCGCTCATATCCGGCAGCATAATGTCGAGAATCAGCGCGGTATAATTGCCGGATAATGCGCCATCAATACCGGATTTACCGGTAACGGCCAAATCAGCCTGAAAACCCTCGCCGCTCAGGTACTCCTTCAGCATTGAGCCAAGCTCAATATCATCATCGACTAATAGAATTTTCATATATTTCTCCCTTAACTGATTTCACCTATTTTCCTGCCAATTTATCGCCAGCGCAGCCAGTTTTACTGAATCCTTACATATTCCTAAAATCCGCTTTACCCCTAACGGCGGTGCTTGGCGGTAAATTATGACTCAGTATTTCTCTGTAGATTTTGTCTTAGAATGACTCAAGGAAATTTGGTCAATTATGCAACAACTCATTGGTACCAAACGACGGGCGCTATGGCTGCTCGTGGCACTACTGGCGGCAGGTTTCGTTCTCTATTTTTTATTTTTCTCTACGCCAGAAAAGCCCGCTTACATCACCGCCACCGCTCAAATCGGCAATCTGGAGCAAACCGTTCTGGCTGATGGCACCATCAAAGCGAAAAAACAGGTTAGCGTGGGTGCGCAAGTTTCTGGGCAAATCAAAGCCCTACATGTCAGTCTTGGTCAACAAGTGCAAAAAGGCCAGTTGGTGGCCGAAATTGACGATCTGACTCAACAAAACGCTTTGAAAGACGCGGAAGCCGCTTTAAAAAACGTGCAGGCGCAGCGCGCCGCCAAACAGGCTACGCTGGAAAATAACCGCCAAACCTATCAGCGCCAACAGAAAATCCTCGGAATGGGGGTGGGCACTCAAGCCGATTATGACAGCGCCAAAGCCACTCTGACTGCCACTCAATCCGAAATTGAAGCGCTGGACGCTCAAATCGCTCAAGCCAAAATCGCCGTGAGCACCGCGCAGCTCAATCTGGGTTACACCAAAATCACCTCGCCAATTGAAGGCACCGTGGTAGCTATTCCCGTGGAAGAAGGCCAAACCGTTAACGCGGTACAAAGCGCACCGACCATCATTAAAGTTGCACGTCTGGATACCATGACCATTGAAGCGCAAATTTCCGAAGCCGACGTGATCAAAGTCAAAACCGGTATGCCAGTATATTTCACTATTCTCGGTCAGCCGCAGCAACGTTTCAGCGCCACGCTACGCGCCGTAGAACCGGCTCCCGACTCAATCAACGACGACGATACCAGCACCTCATCCAGCGCCAGCAGTACATCGTCCACCAACACAGCCATTTATTACAATGGCCTGTTTGACGTGGCCAATCCCAATGGCGAACTGCGGATTTCCATGACTGCACAGGTATATATTCTGTTGGACAAAGCAGAAAACGCCATTGTCATTCCTTCTACCGCCATTGAACATCGGGGCAATAAGAATCAGGTTCAAGTGGTTGATGAAAAAGGGAATATTAGTCTGCGTGATGTCACCATTGGATTGAATAACAATGTGGACGCACAGGTGATTTCCGGACTTCAGGCCGGCGAGAAGGTGATTATCAGCCAATCCAGCGGCACTGCAATGACCAGTAAGGTTCAGCGCATGGGCCTACCGATGGGGATGCGATAATGCATAGCGCCCAATCAAAAACGATCTTGCTGCATCTGGATAATGTTTGTCGTCAATTCATCAACGGCGAACAGCACGTTCAGGTACTGAAAAACATCAATCTGACAATTCATCAGGGCGAAATGGTCGCGATTGTCGGGGCTTCCGGCTCAGGAAAATCAACGCTGATGAATATTCTTGGCTGCTTGGATAAACCCAGTTCTGGCGAATATTGGGTGGCAGGACAAGCCCCGCAACTGATGAGTAATGACGAGCTGGCGAGGCTACGTCGAGAACACTTCGGCTTTATCTTCCAACGCTATCACTTACTGGGAGATTTAACCGCCCAGGGCAACGTTGAAATTCCAGCTATCTATGCCGGTAGTCAACGGGAAATACGACGTCGGCGAGCGGCGGCTTTGCTTGGCCGTTTGGGGTTAAACGAACGGTTGGATTACTATCCCAGCCAGCTTTCCGGTGGCCAGCAGCAACGAGTTAGCATTGCCCGCGCGCTGATGAACGGCGGCGAAGTCATTCTGGCAGACGAACCCACCGGCGCGCTGGATACCCACAGTGGTAATGAGGTTTTGAGTATTCTCAAAGGCCTACATGCTCAGGGACATACGGTGGTCATTGTTACCCACGATATGCGCATCGCCGAACATGCTCAGCGAATTATTGAGCTGCGTGATGGAGAAATCATCGCTGACCGCGACTCACAAAGTAGTCTGGAACCTGATACGCTAGAAAATCTGGAGAAAAACCTGCCAGCCACGATCGAAACATCGATTCAGCCCTCTCGCTGGCTGAGGCAACGCGATCGACTGCAAGAAGCCTTTAAAATGGCGCTGTTGTCGATGGCCGCCCAACGATTGCGCACGTTTCTCACCATGCTGGGTATTATTATCGGTATCGCATCGGTGGTTTCAGTGGTTGCTCTGGGGAAAGGCTCTCAGCAACAAGTGCTGGCTAATATCAGCGCGATGGGCACCAGTACGCTGGAGATTTTCCCTGGCAAGGATTTTGGCGATAGGCGTTCGGCAGCGATTCAAACGCTGCGCGCCACCGATGCTGATGCATTAGCCCAGCAAGGTTACGTTCACAGCGTTACGCCCACGCTGTCTACCAGCGTGATTTTCCGCTACGGCAACCAATCGGTATCCGGTACCGTCAACGGCGTGGGCGAGCAATACTTCACCGTGCGCGGCTACCAAATCGATCAGGGAATGGCCTTCACCCGCACCAGCGTGGACAACCTGTTGCAAGAAGTTGTCATCGACCAGAACACGCGTAACAAACTGTTCCCAAACGGAGAAAATCCATTGGGAAAGGTGATTTTACTCGGTTCCCTCCCCTGTCGGATTATCGGCGTGGCGGCTAAAAAACAGAGCGGTTTTGGCAGTGATGAAAATCTGAACGTCTGGATTCCCTATACCACGGCGATGAAGCGTATGCTCGGTCAGTCCTACTTAAAGAGCATCACCGTTCGGGTAAACGATGATATTGACTTAGCTAACGCTGAGCAGGGCGTCATAAAACTACTTACTCAGCGTCACGGCAATCAGGATTTTTTCGTGATGAATACCGATAGTATCCGTCAAACCATCGAGAAAACCACAGCAACCATGACGCTATTGGTATCTATGATTGCGGTAATTTCGCTCATTGTCGGAGGCATTGGCGTAATGAATATCATGCTGGTTTCCGTAAGTGAACGAACCAAAGAGATTGGCGTGCGCATGGCCGTTGGCGCCCGTTCCAGCGATATCATGCAGCAATTTCTCATTGAAGCGGTATTGGTCTGTCTTTTAGGCGGTTGCCTCGGCGTGTTGTTGTCGCTGGCGATCGGCGGGTTATTCAGTCAGTTCAGCACCAGTTTTACTATGGTGTACTCCGCGACCTCCATGATTAGCGCCTTTCTCTGTTCCAGCCTGATTGGCGTGGTTTTTGGCTTTTTCCCGGCGAAACGTGCCGCCGAAATGGATCCGATCCGTGCCCTTGAGCGAGAGTAATTTCGGTAAGCGGTCACAAAAATGCGCTTTCCCATTGCGATTTTATCGACGGACTGGGTATGTTATTGATAATAGTTTAACTCCGTTTTATTTTTGATAATGGAGTTAGACATTCTAATAATACTCAAACTCTAGATAAGGGAATGGCATCATGTTCAAGGCAACTCGAGGTTTTCTTTACGCTTTGCTGGCAATAGGCTCTGTTTCCCTTAGTCAGGCAGCGGCTTTACCTGATGTTCCTTTGTCATTCAAGAACGGTACTGGCGCCATAAATGGTTCGGTCATTTACGTGGGTTTAGGTAGCGCAGGTAAGAACTGGTTTCGGATAGATATTGCTCATACATCACCAATCTGGGAAAAAATAGCTGAATTCCCCGCTCAGCCGCGAGAACAGGCGGTTTCCGTTATGCTTGATGGCAAGCTTTATGTTTTCGGTGGCGTCGGTAAAGCCACGGAAAACGAGGCCAATCCACAAGCTTTAACCGAAGTTTATCGCTACGATCCATCGGACAATCGTTGGGAAAAAGTGCCAACCCGCGCACCTCAGGGATTGGTTGGCACCGCTATTGCTTCCCTTGATGGTCAGCGGGCATGGGTTATAGGTGGGGTGAATAAGCAGGTATTTGACGGCTATTTTCAGGATTTAAGCGCAGCTCAAACGGCGCAACAAAAAGATGCCGTGGCTCAGACTTATTTCAATCAGGCACCGGAGAGCTATTTCTTCAATCGGGAAATCATGATTTATAACCCGACGAATAATCAATGGCGATCCGGCGGCCAGTTGCCTCAATTTGGCCGCGCAGGCTCTGCTATCGCGACTCGGCAAAACCGAGTCATTTTGATTAACGGAGAAGTCAAACCAGGATTACGAACCGCCGAAGCGCTAGAAGGGACATGGCAACAAGATCAGATGCACTGGAAGCGGTTGCCCGATCTGATTCCAGCCAGCGATAAAATGCAACAGGAAGGGTTGGCCGGAGCTTTTGCTGGTATTAGCCATCAGGCCATATTGGTAGCGGGCGGAGCCAACTTCCCCGGTGCCAGAGCACAATTTAACGCCGGTCAGCTTTATGCTCATCAAGGACTGAAAAAAAACTGGCGTGACGAAGTCTATGGATTGGTGAACGGGGAATGGAAAATCGTCGGGAAATTACCTCAACCTTTGGGTTACGGCGTTTCTATTCAGGATGGAGATAATATCTGGCTGATTGGCGGGGAAACCGATAACGGCGCGGCAGTGGCGTCCATTAGACAATTATCTTGGGATGGCAACCGGTTACGCCAGCAGTAGCTGAAACGCATCCGAAGTGTAGCGCTAACTTCGGATGCCATATTTAACGGTGTCACTAATCAAAAACGCCGGTAGAAAGATAGCGATCGCCACGATCGCAAATAATCGCCACGATCACCGCGCCCGGACGTTCTGCCGCAACGCGCAAAGCGCCAGCCACCGCACCGCCGGAACTGACACCGCAGAAAATCCCTTCCTGCTCCGCCAGAAGACGCATGGTTTTCTCCGCGTCAGTCTGCCCAATATCCAAAACCTGATCGACCAGTTCTGGACGAAAAATCCCCGGTAAATAAGCCGGAGACCAGCGACGAATACCGGGAATACTGCTGCCTTCCGCCGGCTGCAGACCGATAATTTCCACCTGCGGATTCTGGCTTTTCAAATAGCGACTTACACCGGTGATGGTGCCGGTGGTACCCATGCTGGAAACGAAATGGGTTATTTTTCCTGCCGTTTGCTGCCAGATTTCTGGCCCAGTGCCAGTAAAATGAGCCAGAGGATTATCCTGATTATTGAATTGATCCAATACCTTGCCCTGCCCTTGCCGCTCCATCTCCAGCGCCAGATCTCTCGCGCCTTCCATTCCCTGCTCACGGCTGACCAGAATCAATTCAGCGCCGTAGGCTCGCATCGCCGCCTGACGCTCCTGGCTCATATTTTCCGGCATGAGTAACTTCATTCGGTAGCCTTTCATCGCCGCAATCATAGCCAGAGCAATGCCGGTGTTACCACTGGTCGCCTCAATTAATACATCACCATCATGAATATCACCCCGTAATTCCGCTTGCTGAATCATGGACAGCGCTGCCCGATCTTTTACCGACCCGGCAGGATTATTCCCTTCCAGTTTGACCCACACATCGGCGTTCAGCCCTTGTGTCAGACGCTGCAATTTCACCAACGGGGTATTACCGATACACTGTTCCAGGGTTGTCACATTATTAACCTATTAAGCGAATAAAAGTGCCCGATGGCATGAGTTTTACGCCACGTTCGGACAAAGCAAAAAGGCGGCCAATAGGCCACCTGATTATATGCGGTGAGCAAAAACTATCAGGCGCTTTGCGCCATAGCAATGGGTTGCAGTAATTGATCGCCAGAATAAAGTCGCGCGTTCAATCCGCCAACGTAGTAGCGATTGCCTCGCACTGGCGCAGCTACGCCACCTTCCGGTAATACCACGCTGATAGGTTCCTGATGCCAGCCTATCGGTTGCACGGTTAACTGCCAGAAGTGGCCGCGCGGGCTGACCTCCAGTACCTGAACCGGCAGCGGACAGCGAGCGCCGGCCTGAGTACTGATTTCCATTTCCCACGGGCGCAGGAACAAATCGACGCGCCCCTGATGCATAGGAGCCAGATCCAGCGGCCAGTGGTGAGCGCCAACGTAAAGCTGCGAACCGCGGATCTCACCGCTTAATCGGTTAACCTCACCGAGGAATTCCAACACAAAACGCGTGGCCGGATCGCGCCATACCTCATCCGGCGTGCCCACCTGCTCAATATTGCCCTGACTCATCACCACAATCCGATCCGCCACTTCCATCGCTTCTTCCTGATCGTGGGTCACGAAAACGCTGGTGAATTTCAGCTCTTCATGCAGCTGACGCAGCCAGCGGCGTAATTCTTTACGTACCTGCGCGTCCAGCGCGCCAAAAGGTTCATCCAGCAACAGAATCTGCGGTTCTACCGCCAACGCGCGAGCCAAAGCGACTCGCTGCTTTTGACCGCCGGAAAGCTGGGAAGGAAAACGATTCGCCAAATGACCAAGCTGTACCATTTCCAGTAGCTGTTCGACTTTGTGCTTAATGGCCGTCGCATTTGGGCGCTCGCGGCGCGGTAATACCGTGAGGCCGAACGCAATATTGTCGAACACCGTCATATGGCGGAACAGCGCATAATGCTGGAACACAAAACCCACCCGGCGCTCCCGCGCGTGTAGCCGGCTAACGTCAGTACCGTGGAAACTCAGCCGTCCGGCATTTTGGTTTTCCAGACCGGCAATAATTCGCAGCAACGTCGTTTTACCCGATCCCGAAGGCCCCAGCAGTGCCACCATCTGACCAGAAGGAATATCCAGCGCGATGTCGTTCAATACCTTGGTACGACCAAAATATTTGCTGATATTGTTAATTTCAATGCTCATGCTTTTCCTCCTGTTCGAGGCGAACAACCTGACGCGCTAAGCGCCATTGCAGACCGCTCTTCAGAAATAGGGTAACTATCGCCATCAGGGTGAGTAACGCCGCTGCAGTGAAAGCACCGGCGGTGTTGTAATCCTGATGCAGCAATTCAACTTGCAGCGGTAAGGTGTAGGTTTCACCGCGAATTGAGCCGGATACCACGGAGACTGCGCCAAATTCACCAATGGCGCGGGCGTTGGTTAATACCACACCGTACAATAGCGCCCAGCGGATATTCGGCAAGGTGACGCGACGGAACATCTGCCAACCGGAAGCACCCAGCAATACTGCAGCCTCATCTTCCTGGCTGCCCTGACTCATCATCACCGGTACCAGTTCCCGCACCACAAATGGGCAGGTGACAAATACCGTCACCAACACCATTCCCGGCCATGAAAACATCAGTTGAATATCATGGGCATCCAGCCAGCCGCCAGCCACGCCGTTGGAACCGTAAAACAGCAAATACATCAGACCCGCTACCACTGGCGAGACAGCAAAGGGAATATCAATCAGCGTCATCAATAATTGGCGACCGGGGAACTGAAAACGCGTCACCAGCCAGGCCATCACGACGCCAAACACCAGATTCACCGGAACGGTAATCAGCGCGACTAACACCGTCAGCCAAATAGCATGCAGCATGTCTGGATCGGCTAAATTCTGCCCTACCACCTCTATTCCTTTGGAGAACGCGGTGATAAAAATCCAGGCGATTGGAATCACTAACAGCAAAATGGAAAACACCGCGCCGATGGCGATTAACGTCCATTTTCCCCAGTTGAAAGGCGGGCGAACAGCACCACCGTTAAATTCTGAAATATCCGCCATCAGTGCCCCCCAATCCGCTGACCAAAGCGGCTCTGTAAGGTATTGATGCTAAACAGCAACACCAATGACACGGCCAGAATCACCGAGGCAATGGCGCTAGCCGCCGGATAATCAAACTCTTGCAGGCGGATAAAAATCATCAGCGAGGTCACTTCGGTTTTCCACGCGATATTACCGGCGATAAAAATCACGGCGCCAAACTCCCCCAAACTGCGGGTAAATGATAGCGCAGTACCGGCCAGCAGCGCCGGAGCCAGCTCCGGCATGACCACCCGACGGAAACTCTGCCAACGAGTGGCACCCAGGGTTTCTGCCGCTTCTTCGTATTCCGGCCCTAACTCTTCCAACACCGGCTGCACGGTTCGCACCACAAATGGCAAACTGGTAAAAGCCATGGCTACTGCAATCCCCAGCCAGGTAAAGGAAACTTTGATATCAAACTGTGCCAGCCAACCACCGTACCAACCGGTAGTGGAGAACAGCGTGGCCAGCGTTAAACCAGCAACCGCCGTCGGCAAGGCAAAAGGCAAATCCATCAGACCGTCAAGAATACTGCGGCCGGGGAACTGATAGCGGGTCAAAATCCACGCCATTAGCATACCGAAAACGGCGTTGAACACGCTGGCAACGCCGGCGGCCAACAGCGTGACTTTGTAAGCCGCGACCACCTGCGGATTGGAAATCACTTCCCAGTATTGCGCCAGACTCATTTGAGCCAGTTGCATCACCAGAGCGCTCAAAGGTAACAGCAGGATAAGGCAGGTATAAAGCAGGCTGCTCCCGAGGCTAAGAGTGAATCCGGGCAGAACCCGCTTGCTGGACGCCGACAACATTACTGGTGCCCTTCCGCTAACAATTTATCCAATACGCCGCCGCTGGAAAAATGGGTGCTCATCACCTGCGGCCAACTGCCGAACTGTTCTTCCACGCGGAATAATTGGGTTTCCGGGAACTGCGATTTCGCCGCAGCCATGGCGGTTTTGTCATAAACGCGATAGTTAAAGCTGGTAATAACCTGCTGCGCTTCAGGGCTGTACAAGTAGGTCAGATAAGCTTTCGCGGCTTTTTCCGTGCCGTTTTTCACGACGTTTTTATCTACCCACGCCACTGGGAACTCCGCCAGGATATCCACCGGCGGGACGATGACTTCATATTTGTCGCTGCCGTATTCTTTCCGAATATTGTTCACTTCTGATTCGAAGCTAATCAGCACATCGCCCAGCCCGCGCTCCACAAAAGTCGTAGTTGCGCCGCGGCCACCGGTATCAAATACCACCACGTTTTTCAGGAAACGTTTCATCCAGTCGCGGGTTTTAGCATCGTCACCGCCGTCGGCCTGACTGGTTGCGCCCCAAGCGGCCAAATAGGTATAACGGCCATTGCCCGAGGTTTTCGGATTTGGAAACACCAGCTTGACGTCTTCACGCACCAGATCATTCCAGCTGTGAATTCCTTTCGGATTATCTTTGCGAACCAGAAACGCCATAGTGGAATAGAAAGGTGAACTGTTATTCGGCAAGCGCGCTTGCCAATCGGCTGGAATCAAATTGCCGCGATCATGCAGGATTTGTACGTCTGTAACCTGATTGTAGGTGACTACGTCGGCTTTCAGACCTTGCAAAATAGCCAATGCCTGTTTGGATGAGCCGGCATGAGACTGTTTGATGGTCAGCTTATCGCCGGGATTCTGAGCTTCCCACTGTTTCTGGAAACCCGGATTCAGCGCGGAGAACAATTCGCGGGAAACATCATAAGAGCTGTTCAGTAACTCGGTGGCAGAAACCGTGGCGCTGCCCAATACCAAAGCGCTCAACAGAGCCGCTTTTGACCATCCGGCCAGCCTGCCATTTTTCATCAAGTTCTGTTTCATTCTGCACCTTAGTCACTGAGTTCGCCGGGCTGATAACGCCTTAATGATGATCAGTGTATTTATAACTAGGCATATAGCTGTAACGCTTTTATATACCGTTTAGTGATGTGCAAGTATGAAATGCTCTAAGGCAGCAAAACCGCCTCTTCCCCGCGACTGACAAAAATAAGAAAGTCTGGCTGATATCAGCCAGACTTTGTGAAAGCGCCGTGGTTAACCTCACGCGCGAGGGATTATTTCAGCGTGACTGGCTGCGCCGTGGCATTGCCCTTGGCTCCGCTGAAAGCTTTACCATCAATGGCGTCGACCATTCTCAATCCTTTCGGACGAATCCAGCGCTGAACGCGCGATGGCATATCAAAACCAATGAGCAGAATCACCACGAAAGTCAGGCTGAAGGATAGAGATCCCAGCGCAGTTCCCAGACTCAAGTGTTGAGCAATAGACGCGCCCAGAATCGGTGCCAGTGCACCGCCGAGCGCCCCCACGTTATAAGTAAAGCCTAAACCGGCTGCGCGTTGCTCGGTATCGAAATAGCCGCCCAATAATTTCGGTAACAGTCCCGCAATGCCCTGCCCCAGCATTTGCTGTAAAAACAGCACCGCGCCAAGCAGCATAATATTCCCGCCACCCATGGCAAACAGCGGGATAATCAGCAATTGGGAAACGAGTAAACTGGCTACATAGGCTTTACGCGTCCCCAGCCAATCGCCCAGAAAACCGCCGACGCAGCAACCAACCGCCGCGCCAAAGCCACTAAAGAACAACACATTACCTACAGTATGTGGATCATAACCCAGCTCCAATTTCAGGTAAGTTGGCAACAGCGCCTGAATCGGCCAGGAATAGAGGAAGGCGCAGAACACCACCACCATCAGCATCACGCCCGTCGGCCAGCGATCGCCACTGGTTTGCACCATAAAGTAGATAAATATTGCCGCGCATAAAATTCCCAGAGCCACCACAACGGGTGCCGAAACCATACCAGTGAAGCAGAAATATAGCGCTGCGGCGGCAAACACCGTCAGAATAATGTTCAGGTAACTGAGGTTACTGCGGTACAAGATATCCACCATATTTAGCGATTTAGCGGGTTTCTGTTTAGCCGATTGATTCTGCGCCTTTTCCCAATCCTCGGCCTCTGGCAGGTTTTTTCGTAGCCACAAAGCGAAAATAATCGGCAACAACCCAATATAAAACAGCATCCGCCAGCCAAAAGCAGGAACGATATAGCTATAGGCCTGAGCGGCTAATACGGCGCCAATGGAGAAACCGGAAATCAGGAAGCCGCTGGCTTTATTCCGCATGTGTTTCGGCCAGCTTTCCATGACATAAGTCGAGCTGGAGCCATATTCTCCCGCCATACCAATACCGATAATCAGTCGGGCAATAAATAAGGTGGTATAACCCGGAGCCAGACCACATGCCAGCGTACCAAAGGAAAAGAGGACGATGCTGGTAATCATGGCTAATTTACGACCATAACGATCGCCCATAGCACCCAGCACTAATCCGCCAAACCAACGGGAAATAAATGCCGCAGAGATTAAACTGGTGGCCTGAATAAGGGATAAACCAAACTCTTGCTTTATATCGGTCAGCACCAGCGTGATCAGTACGAAGTCAAAGCCATCCAGGGCATAACCGATCCATGCGGCAATAAATGCCTTCCATTGAGCAGGCGTCAGCTGTTTATACCAGCGCTGCTGTATTGAAGTATTCATATTAAGGCGTTCTCCCCCGTCATTGATAAGCCTCTGACGGAAATCTATTATCCCGGCCACGCGTTTAACAATCAGCATCTCATTGTTTTAACGCATATTTAAAGCAGCTAATTGCGCTGATAGCTACGCTTATGTTTTTCGCAGTTAAACCCCGAAATAAAACACAAAAAGGAGTAAAACTCCACTTGAGTGTATAAGATCACTCTCTCTTTTCAATCACAATGTGTAGAAAACGTGACAAAGATGGCGAAATGTTTGTATTACCGGGAAGAACCAAATAAGCCACCGTAGATATAACGTAGAGATGGCTTATTCACGGGAGAAGTGCGTTTTGCAAAGGAGATTATATTTTTTTGCAGCTTATCCGTTCTGGCTAACGGCGAGAGTGGTTTTACGCTTCGTACTCTCCGCCTGCTCAGGATCAGCTTTCACCAATAAGGCATAAATCAGATCCAACACAAATAACTGGGCAATTTTGGTGCCGATAGAGTCACCTTGTAATTGCCCCTGACGGTTGCCATTGATTAATACATAATCGGCCAGTTCGGTAATGCGCGACCCCATATTATGAGTTAAGGCAACGGTTGTCGCTCCGGCCTGTTTTGCCAGCCGCAATGCCTCTACGGTCTCTGTAGAAGTACCTGAATGGCTAATACCAATAGCGACATCACCGGCTTTCATTAATGAAGCCTGCATATACATAAAATGATTATTGGTTGCGGCATCGACTCGCAGGCCGATACGCATTAATTTTGCCTTGGCGTCTTCGGCAGTAATACCGGAAGACCCTACGCCAAAAATACAGATTCTGTCTGCCGGACGCAGCAAGCTAACCACTTTTTCAACACATTCCAGCGACAGCAAATTCAGGGTTTCTGATAACACATTATTAATTGCCACCTGCAATTTACTACCAATAGTCAGGGTATTATCGCTATCCTGAACATCCGCGTCTAACAGGCTATTTTCATTATTTGACGCATTGCTGGTTGCAACTTCGATGGCCAAATCCATTTTGAAATCATGGAATCCCTTATAGCCCAGCGTGCGGCAGAAACGAATAATGGTGGCTTCGCCGGTTTGAGTTAATGAGGATAATTCAGCAATAGAAACCTGAGTCACTTTAGCCGGCTCCGTCAGAATATAGGCCGCAATACGCTGAGCAGAACGAGTCAGGCTATTTTGCATCGCCCCCAAGGCATCAAGAATTTTTCCAGGCTGGAAACGTGGAGTACCCGTTTTCATCACAAACACCTCAGGGTGAGTTTAAATTTGGTGGGCATGATTACATAGTTGGCAGGCTTCGTGAAGACAAATGAGGCCGGAGAGCGGCGGTAGAAACAATAAAAAACCCCGGGGGGCCGGGGAAAATGTCAAAGATAACTAAGGTTCTTATTATAGGGAAATCAGGATAATAGAGTGTCGTCCAGCAGGCGGCGATGCACCTTCACCACCAGTTTTTTAATCGTACCAGAACCGATAATTTGACAGCCCGGCTTATGAGGCTCACCCGGTAGGAATACCGCAAACATACCGGGGAACATACGTAATTGGCTTTTATCCGGAATTTCGGCAATAAGCTGATAATCATCCTCAGCCTGATAAGGCTCCAGATGTTCTGATGGCGTTTGGGTTGAATATTCAATCCCTTCCACACCGCGAATGAGCAGCTGTACATCGGCGTAAACAAGATGCATTTCTGCTTTTTTACTTTCCGCTGGCTGAGTGTCAAATTCCATCACATTCATAAAAATATCCTCGCCGTTAATATCATGACGACCGCAGGACAATTCGTTAACCGGTATTTCCGACAAATACGCCAGTATCATTTGAATACTTTCCGGATAGCCGCCAAAAAATTCGGGCTGATTTAAGTTACCGTGAATCATTTTTATGCCTTATATCCCAACGGATAATCTTAATTATTCGTCACTAGGTTGCACTATTGATTACAGCGTGGCTGTGGCCCACAGCGCTGCACCCGATAAACCGCTATCTTGGCGGTAATGAGCCGCCTGCAAAGGCGCACGATAGATGGCCGGTAACGTTTTCTGCGCCAGCCTCACTCTATCGAGATAGCCTTCGGCTAACCCCACGCTACCGCCGATCACCACCATTTCCAGATCCAGAGCCATGGTCATATCCGCCACCATTTGGGCAATGGCTGCCGCTGAATCGTCAATAATCTGTTCTGCCTGCCGCTGGCCATTTTTTGCCATGCGAAATACCTCAACGGCAGTGACCGGCTCAGCCCAGGCAGCAGTGGCTGCGCCAATGGCCGTACCGGACGCAACGCTTTCTACGCAGCCGCGTCGACCACAGCCGCACATCGGCCCGTGAGGATCGGCCAAGGTGTGACCAATATGGCCGGCCAATCCTTGATTACCGGTATGTAACTTATTATTCAGGACAATACCGCCACCCACGCCGGTTGAAACCGTCACGAACATCATATTATTCACGGCAATAGACAAAGTCTGATATTCCGCCCACGCCGCGGCCTGACCATCGTTTAGCAGCACACAAGGCACATTCGCGATGCCTTCAATACAAGCTTGCAGTGGAAAATGAGCTAAGCCACCGAGGTTGGCAGGATTTAGCGCCGTGAGATAACCATTACTAACAATCCCCGTTGAAGCCACACCAACAAAATCAACATGTTGTCGATGGGGTTCAATCAATTGTTCCAGCGTTCTTTGCAACCGTTCTGCGTCTCCTCGCGGAGTGGCAATTTGCTGCCGTTGACTCAGTTCGCCTTTGTGATTCACTCGCGCGGCGGCGATTTTAGTGCCACCAATATCCAGTACCAAGCCCTGCTTCATACCGCTGCCTCTCTGTGCCTCAGCCTCTACGCCCACCGATCACACTCCGAAAAATAAAGTAAAATGGAGTTTTACTTCGAATGAAACTATCTCAACTCACTCTAATAGGCAAACAGAAAATGCGGCCAAAGGAAAAGGGACTGGCACCCTTTCCTACGGGTTCACATTTTGCTCGTTCAGTCGTTGCGCCCGTCGAATAAAAGATCTAACATGACGGAGTAAAACTTCATTTAAGATAAAATACCGGAGTTAAAAACCGTGAGCAATCCAATCCACCTCCGCCATCAGCTCCAGAACGGATTAATCGTTTCATGCCAACCGGTTCCCAACGGCGCCATGGATCGCCCCGAAATGATTGCCGCCATGGCGCAAGCCGCGCTGGACGGCGGTGCCGTAGGCCTGCGTATTGAAGGTGCCGCCAACGTGAAAGCGGTGCGTGAAGTGACCGATGCGCCCATTATTGGCATTGTTAAGCGAGATCTGCCGGGCTGCGCAGTCAGAATAACCCCATGGCTGGAAGATGTGGATGCATTGGTTGCCGCCGGAGCCGACATTATCGCTTTTGATGTAACCCACCGAGAGCGCCCCGTTTCGGTGGAAATGCTGTTTGAACGAATTAAAGCTTCTGGTCGTTTATCCATGGCCGACGCTTCTGACTATACCGACGGTATCAGCGCTCACCGCTTGGGCGTCGATTTTATCGGCACCACGTTATCCGGCTATACCTCGAAAAATACGCCGTCTGAGCCGGATTTAGCGCTGGTAAACCAACTGGCTCAGGTCGGTTGCCGGGTGATAGCCGAAGGTCGCTATAATTCACCGGCGCTCGCCGCCGCCGCGATTAAGGCGGGAGCCTATGCCGTTACCGTCGGCTCCGCCATCACCCGCATTGAACATATCTGCGGCTGGTTCACCGATGCCATCAAGCAGCGTTAGTCTTCCTGACGTGCTTAATTTTAACGGCGGAGTTATCCTCCATAAACAAACTCCCCCCCTGCTATCTCTTCGAGTTTAAGGATAAGTATGAAAAAGTTAACCGGCCTTATCGCTGCACCGCACACTCCGTTTGATGAGCACGGTGAAGTCAATTACCCGGTCATTGACCAGATTGCAGAGCATCTGATTAATGATGGCGTAAAAGGTGTTTACGTTTGCGGCACCACGGGAGAAGGTATTCATTGCTCCGTTGAAGAACGTAAAAAAATTGCCGAGCGCTGGGTTGCTGCCGCACAGGGACAATTGAGCATTACGCTGCACACAGGCGCTCTCAGTATTAAAGATGCGGTGGATTTGTCTCGCCATGCGGAAGAACTGGATATTTTCGCGACCTCAGCCATTGGCCCCTGTTTCTTCAAGCCAGGTAATCTGGATGATTTAATTGCCTATTGTCAGACAATTGCAGCGGCGGCTCCGTCAAAAGGCTTTTACTATTATCATTCCGGGATGTCTGGCGTGAATTTGGATATGGAACAGTTCTTAATTAAAGCCGAGTCTAAAATTCCTAACCTGTCCGGCATTAAATTCAATAATGCTGATCTGTATGAATTCCAACGCTGCCTACGGGTTAGCGGTGGCAAGTTTGATATTCCGTTTGGCGTGGATGAACATCTGCCGGGCGGATTGGCTGTTGGCGCTATTGGTGCCGTTGGCAGCACTTATAATTACGCGGCTCCACTGTTCCATAAAATCATTGCGGACTTCAACGCTGGTAACCATGCTGCGGTGCAAAGAAGTATGGATCAGGTCATTGCGCTAATTCGTGTACTAGTAGAGTTGGGTGGCGTAGCCGCAGGTAAAGCTGCGATGCAATTACACGGTATTGATGCTGGTAATCCGCGGTTGCCGTTACGTGCTCTAACTAAAGAACAAAAACAAACTGTGCTGAACAGAATGCGTGACGCAGTGGCGCTGTAATCTTCCCAAGAAATATGTAGACCACTGCCATTGAGCTATAAAAAAAGCCGGTGCTAAATAGCAATCCGGCTTTTTTATACGTTTTTTTGCAGAAAATACTATAACTATAGCGACAGCAGTTTAGTCAGCGACGGCGCGAAATAATAGCTGCCGGTAACGGCCTTACTAAAACGCAGCAACTGGTCGTGCTTGCCATCCAGATCTCCGAACATGCTTAGCAATTGCTGTTCGATATTGTGTAAACGTGCGCAATAAGCGATGAAATACAGACCGTGTTTCCCACTGGCAGTACCATAAGGCAGGCTCTGACGCAGAATTTTCAGCCCCTTACCGTTTTCTTTTAAATCAACCCGGCTAACGTGCGAGGTATCAGGACGCTGATCCGGTGGCAGTTCCTGGCTATCCGACTTGGTGCGGCCAATGATTTGCTCTTGTTTTTCCTGCGGTTGGCGCTGCCAGGTGCTCAGGTTGTGCTCATAGCGCTGAACCAAAACGTAGCTACCGCCAGCGTCTTCCTCACCTTCGGCAATGACCGCGACTTCAGGCCGGTTATCACCCTGCGGGTTTTCAGTACCGTCAATAAAGCCGGTAAGGTCTCGTTCATCCACCCAACGGAAACCATGGGTTTCCTCTTCAATAGCAATAGTTTTACCGAATGCGGCCAGTGCAGCCTGAGCCAGAGAGAAGTTCACATCATGGCGCAGAGACTGAATGTGGATCAGCATGTCACGCTGGGTCGCCGGTGCCAAACCTCGTCCCAACGGCACAAAAGGCTTCAGTTCAGCAGCGCCCTGCCCGCCGGAGAGGTCATGCCATACGTCAGAACCGAAGGCAATAACCGCGCCTAAATGTGCATCAGGGTATTGTTGTTGTAACTCCACCAACGATTGGCAGAATATTTTAGAACCGCTACGGATGTCATCCAGTTCACCCTGAATTTTTGCTTCCAAAAAAATAGCAAAACGGCAATGTTCCAACAAAATACCGCTCTGAACCTGAGACATGATTTCTTCCTCAATAAAAACTGGGAGTTGGGGTTCTTCCCCCAACTTTATATTCTGTTCGACATCATACGCGACGCCTTAATTATTACATTGCGTCAGCGCAAAATAAAACAGGAATAGCCCCAATGCTAGCAGGCGGCTACCACCGTGATTTTTCCCCAGAAATAATAAAGGCTCCGACAGAGGAGCCTTTACGACGTTAAAATAATCCCATTACGGCTAAGATTAATGAGCCTGAGCACGCCAGATTATTTTACTCACTTTCCAGTTTTTCAGTGCGTCGTTTGATGGCATTAATCCTTCCGGACCATGCCAAATGCCGGTAAACAGGTAACTAACATGTTTACTTTCTGGAGCCACGCACTCTACGCTTTCGGCATCATCACCGGTAGCTTTCTGGCAGGCACCATAAGCCTGCTCAAAGATATCGCTAAATGGTGTATCCAGTTTTACGCCCCACTGGCTGGAAATATTTTTGTCCATAACGTCAATGCGTTCGACAGTGCCTTTAGGCTGGCCTGAAATAATCAGTTTAACCTGAGCGTCCTTCATCGCCTGATAAAAAGAAATTAATCTATCGCCATTGCCAGCCATGCCGCTGCGTAAGCGGTAATCGCCGTTCAGACCTTCGTTAATCGCATCCTGATTCATCGCCGTGGCGGCAGTAATACTCCCTACGCCTTCCTCGGTCACCCGCAGGCTACTACCAAACCAATTCGTGGGAGACAGGCTCGACCAAGAAAAATTTGAGAGCGCAGAACACCCCGTCAGCAATATTGGCAACCCAAGCAATAACGGGCGTAAATTCATGGTATAGCTCCTTAAAATTAACTGACAAAAACGGTGATACCGATAATCACTTGCTTTCGGCCCACAGACAAAGCCCGTTTCAGTAGAACAGCGCTCAATGATTCACTGGTTGGAGTTCAGTTTGCTAAAAAAGTGCCGTAGTCACAGCCCCTCGGTATGACAGTCGCACCAAAGAAGCTCATATTTTCGTAATCCCGCCATATTAATCGGCCACTTATCTTCACAGATGCTCTTCATTTTGCAGCCATCGGATTATTGCCAACCTATATTCCTAAACTATAATGACCGCTCAGGTCGCGATATTTAAGCATTTTTTGCGGTCTGGTTATTATCGGCGACTCAAAGGACGAGATTTCCCCGGCTATCGGACATAATCATTTATTGATTGAAGGAGCGATAACGTGAAGAAGTTCATCACAGCAGCAACATTTCTGGCTTTATGTAGCACTCCGGCATTAGCACAAACCACCACTACTCCAACTACCGGTGGCTTTGAGGGCCCGTCAACAACCCAAACTCAGCCCGCAACCCAAGGCGGTTTCCAAGGCCCAAGCGCGGCAATCACAACCGTAGATAAAGTCAAATCCATGCGTGACGACACTCGCGTCACTTTACAAGGTTATATCGAAGAGCGTTTGAGCCACGATAACTACACTTTCCGCGACAATACCGGCACGATCACCGTAGATATTGACGCCAAACGTTGGAAAGGCCAGACCATCACGCCGAAAGATAAAGTACAAATCGAAGGAAAGGTGGATAAAGACTGGAATTCAGTAGAAGTTGATGTGAGAAATATTACCAAATTGCCATAATTGAACGCCCTATCCCTCAGATCAATTCAGCGGGATAGGGTATTTTTAAGCTTCCGACTTACTCACCGCTAATACTCTTGATCGACGATCAGCCGTTTGCCAAGGCTAATACTGTCCTGAATCTCATAATCCAACTTTTCATACATACCCAGCACCGCATCATTATCGTCGCGGACCATGATATTTATTTTTGGGCAGCCGCGGGCAATGAGCTTTTTCTCAAGGCGACTGATCAGCGCATTGGCAATGCCGCGGCCACGGAAGTCCGGATGAACGCCAAGGTAATATGCGGAACCTCGATGGCCGTCATAACCCCCCATCACCGAGCCCACGACAGCGCCATTCACTTCTGCCACTAGGAATAAATCCGGATCGTGGTTCAGTTTGCGCTCAATATCCATCTCTGGGTCGTTCCACGGCCGTAATAAATCACAGCGCTCCCACAGAGTTATTACCTCTTCAAAATCATCTTGTCGAAATACGCGAATTTCCATCAGTGTTCGCCGCTGTTAATTAAAGTTGATGTTCTGATTATCGCGGGATTATCTACACGCGCAATAATAAATTGATACGGATACACATAATTAAGAGAGTTGGCTCAGGCTGACGCACCTATTATCCGAGGTCGATACCGACGATAATAACGGATTCAGGCAGAATTTTCGTAGTAGGCAACGATATTCGGTTTCCTTAGCAGTCATAAACCGAACCCACACTGACGGTACAACTATAGGCTGGAATCAGGGTATACTTAGCGGCCTAAAACACTCCCAAGCCAGTGAATATAACTTTGATGAATACACCAGACATAAACATTATCAAAACCTTTCTCTTATCACTACAGGATGACATTTGCGCCAAACTCGCGCAGGCAGACGGTCAGGCCAGTTTTACCGAACAACAGTGGGAACGAGAGGAAGGTGGCGGCGGACGCAGCCGGGTAATGGTTAATGGCACAGTATTCGAACAGGCCGGCGTGAATTTCTCTCATGTGTCTGGTGCCACCTTACCCGCCTCCGCTACCGCGCACCGCCCAGAGTTGGCGGGCCGTAGCTTTCAGGCGCTCGGTGTTTCGCTGGTCATTCATCCCCTCAATCCTTACATCCCAACCAGTCATGCCAACGTTCGCTTCTTTATTGCCGAAAAACCCGGTGAACAGCCAGTTTGGTGGTTCGGCGGCGGTTTCGATTTAACCCCCTACTACGGCTTTGAAGAAGACGCGGTGCATTGGCATCAAACGGCTAAAGCGTTATGCCAGCCTTTTGGGGAAGATCTGTACGGCAAGTATAAAAAATGGTGCGACGACTATTTCTATATCAAACATCGGAACGAAGCTCGTGGCATCGGCGGGCTGTTCTTTGATGACTTGAACACTCCAGATTTTTCGACCTGTTTTGCCTTTACTCAGGCCGTTGGCAAAGGTTTTACCGATGCTTACCTGCCGATTGTCGAACGTCGTAAAACCCTGCCTTGGGGTGAGCGTGAGCGTCAGTTCCAACTTTATCGTCGTGGTCGTTACGTCGAATTCAATCTGGTGTGGGATCGTGGCACGCTGTTTGGGCTGCAAACCGGCGGACGGACCGAATCTATTTTAATGTCTCTGCCGCCTTTGGTGCGTTGGGAATATAATTATCAACCGGAGCCTGATAGCCCGGAAGCCGTGCTTTACCGCGATTTTCTGCCGGTCAGAGAATGGGCAAATGAAACAAACGGAGAAACCTGCTGATGCAAATTTGGGTCGATGCAGATGCCTGTCCGAACGTTATCAAAGAAGTACTCTTCCGCGCGGCAGATCGCGTTGGCATGATGGTAACTTTGGTCGCAAATCAGCCGTTGAAAACACCGCCGTCAAAATTTATCCGTACCCTACAGGTTGCATCAGGATTTGACGTAGCTGATAACGAAATCGTACAACGAGTTGAAATTGGTGATTTAGTGATTACCGCCGATATTCCGTTAGCCGCAGAGGTCATTGAAAAAGGGGGAATAGCCTTAAATCCACGCGGTGAGCGTTATACGCCGGATACTATTCGTGAACGGCTAAATATGCGCGATTTTATGGATACCATGCGCGCCAGCGGTATTCAAACCGGCGGGCCTAATACTTTAAATCAACGGGATCGCCAGCAGTTTGCCAATGAACTGGATAAGTGGCTACAGCAGGCAAAGAAAAAAAACGGCTAGGCGTTTGAATAATCGCCCTGCGCTCGGTGCCAACCGCAGGGCTAATTATGTTAGAAGCGTATCTCGCCGCCAAACAAATAGGTTCTTCCTCTGGCAGTATTATTTGGGTTTTCTTCCCGTTGCTGCATCGGCATCGCGTTCAGTTTATTTAGCGAATCCGAATAGCTTTTGTTCATCAAATTCTGCACCGAAACTTTCAGCATCACATTTTTATTTAATTGATAATTGCTGTAAATATCCACAATGGTTGGAATATTCGACATTTCTTCTTTCATCAATCTTCCGTCATATTCGTCGTAATCTAACGCGGGGCTCATCCTGCGGGTCTTGCCGGTATATTTAACAATGGTGCCAACCGTTAATTTTTCATTCAAGAAGCGCAGTCCGGTATCCAGCGTCAAGAATTTATCCGGCATTTCAGCGTTGTCGCCTGCGCCGAAAACACCGCTGGCGATAGACGTCGGCTGGTCGGTATTCTCTTTGCTGAAGGACAGACGACTAAATAAGAATCCGGCGTCATAATTAGCTTCCAGCTCAAAACCGTGAGTTCTGACCGGCGTGAGTGAGTTGGTGTAGATGTAAAGATTAAAGTTACCGTCGGTTGTACTCCAATCCTCGCTAGTCATTTGATCCAACGTACAAACTCGGCCCGTCCCACACAGCATATAAGATTGGCTGGAAATATAGTTTTTAATCTTGCTGCGATAGTAAACCGCTTTAAAACGCAGCGAGTCATCTTTAAATATCAGCCCCTGGCTGGCGGAGTTAAAACCTAGCTGATAAGTTTCTGCCTCTTCACCTTTCAGGAATGGGTTCATCGAAGCCCCTCCCTCATTGGAATAAAACACTTCCTGCACGTTTGGCGCACGCATTGATTGGGTATAGCTGACAAAAGGCTGGAACCAATTCACAATATCCGCCGACAGCAGCACGCTCGGATTAAAGCCATGTTCACTTAAATTAATGTTCGCGCTGCCCTGCGGGAAACAGCGGATGCGATCGTCGCAGGCGGGTTTGAAACCTTTAAGCTTAGCTTCAGTGTAATTGAGATCAAAATTAGCCTGATAAATACCGCGATTTATTTGCAGTCCGGTATACAGACTAGAGATATTCTGTCTGCCGCCCGGTGCGAACACGTTGTTCTCCAGTATTTCTCCTGCTGTTTTATTATCCGGCTCAGTAGTTTCAATATGCTTGTAATACTCAGTATTCATCAATTTACCGCCGATTTTGACGGCAAAATCCGTATCAGCGTAGCTGAATTTGCTGACATTATTAATATCAATCGCGTCTGAACTGTTTTTAGCACTTGAGTTGGTAAATTTGTTCAATGCGTCGGAGTCATATTTTTGATTCCCGCGGCTGACGCTGGCCAATACGCTCAAATCAATCAGCTCGGAGAACGGTGTATAGTTGTATTTAATATAAAAGTCATCGCTGTTAATGTGGCGGCGGCTGATTTTATTGTTATAAGCTCGGCCAGATAGCTCGATGTCATTAAACTCATTCGGTTTGATATTCAGCTTAATTAACTGAGACTGCGGATTTTGTTTAAAGGTTTCGTCACTACCAAATTCCTGACTCATCACCCCATCGCCATTTTTATAACTGGCGTCAATACTGCTGCCGCTCACTGCTAACATCGCGCCAATACTGCCGGTATCGGTAAAAGCATCTGTTTTACCCGCAATAGCAATCATTCCGCTGCGACCAATACCGTTATTACCCAACGAGAATTTGCTTCTGATGCCAAAGGGATTACCAGAGAAAATAACGTCATCCACGCCGATAGTTCGGAAATTGGCGCTACCAGCTAGCGCATTCACGCCGTCAGCGCCGATGGCATTGCCTCTAACCACATCAACGCCCACGATAAAGTTAGGGTCGATAAGTGCACCGAATTGGGTGGTCGGGGACTGTCCATGGTTATAGGGGTTAGGCGCACTGCCATAAAAGCTCTGCGTTACACCATCCACCATCGTATTCACCCGACCAAAGCCGGTCATACCACGGATATTCACACTAACGGTTCCCTGACCGGGATCCATTTGCGTTGAGGTGCCCGGCATGCTTCTAATCACCGAATCTATTGATTGCAGGTCTTTGCTTTCTCCGCGAGAACTGAATGCGCCTGGCTTTTCCAACGCACTGTTTTCAGGCGATGTTTTTGCTCCTGACACCGTTAACGGGCTGAATACCATTCTTTCCTTGGTATTGGCCGATTCAGTTTCAGCCTGAGTTATTGCTGACAATCCGATAAAAACCAATCCGGCTCCCATTATTTTTACCACTAGATTAACTCTCATAAATCCCTCAAGAAATTAATTTAAAATTCCGTATTAAAAACTTGCTCGTGTTATAGCGTTCAAATAGCCGTGCAGCATTCATACCCAATATGAATACTCTGGATTTTATTCTTATTATTTTCTTACTTGTTTACCCCACATTTTTATGTGGAATTATTTTACTTTTTCGTCCATTGCTAAAATAAAGGCGTATTCCTGGGCACTATTTTTCAACCTACTGAGACGACCAGATTTACCACCGTGCCCGGCACTCATATCCGTGGTTAATAAAATAATATTATCTCCCCGATTAAACTCTCGTAATTTAGCCACCCATTTGGCTGGCTCCCAATATTGCACCTGCGAATCATGTAATCCGCTAGTGACTAATAAATTAGGATAATTTTTAGGAGAGATATTGTCGTAAGGGCTATAGGCTCGCATGACCTTATAATCAGATAACTTTTCAGGATTCCCCCATTCCCCGTATTCATTGGTGGTTAACGGTATCGAGGAATCTGACATAGTCGTCACAACATCAACAAAAGGCACCTGCGCCACTACTGCGTTAAATAAAGTGGGTTCCTGATTAATGACCGCCCCAACCAGCAGCCCCCCGGCGCTACCGCCCATGGCATACAACCGCTCCGGCTGGCCAAAGCCTTGCTGTACCAAACCTTGAGTAACATCGATGAAGTCATTGAAACTGTTTTCTTTTTTCGCCAGTTTACCTTGTTTATACCACCCCTGCCCCAGCTCCCCGCCGCCGCGCACATGAATCAAAGTAAAGATAAAACCGCGATCCAATAAACTCAGCCGGTTCGCGCTAAACGAAGGGTCCATACTCATGCCGTAGGCCCCATAGGCGTAAGCCAGTAGTGGATTATGGCCTTTTTTAAATAATGATTTACGGTAAACCAGCGACGCCGGAACCAACACCCCATCGCGGGCCGTAACCCAGATACGCTGGCTTTGGTATTCATCGCGATTAAAATTTTTTACTTCCTGTTGTTTCAGCAGAGTTTTCTCTCCGCTAATCATATCCCATTGATAAGTTGAGGTCGGCGTGGTCATTGAGGAATAGCGATAGCGCAGAACGTGGCTATCTGGCTCCGGGTTATAGGCCAGCCACGCCATATAAGTCGGGTCTTCTAAGGTCAACGGCTGCTGTTGCTGACTCTGCCAATTGATTTTACGAATATGAGTTAAGCCCTGCTCCCGTTCAGCGACCACCAGCCAATCGCGGAATAACACAAAATTCTCTACGTCTTTAGAATCTTCCGGTGCAATCAGCGTTGTCCAAGAGGCTTCCCCGGATACAGTCTGATACAAGCCAAAATTAGGATGCTGATGATTAGAGCGAATATAAAATTGGTCGTTAAAATGATCGATGTAGTATTCACGTCCCGTTTGGCGGGCGGAGAAAACCGTTGGTGCCTGCTGTGGCTGATTGGCATCCAGTAACCGGGTTTCCGAAGTCGCGGTGCTGCTGATATTTATCAAAATATACTGGCGAGAAGTGCTGGGCGATAAACTGAGGTAATAGCTATCGTCATTCTCCTGGTAAACCAAGACATCATTTTCTGCTGGCGTACCGTATTGATGGCGAAAAACCTGATACGGCAATAAAGTTTGCGGATGATTACGTACGTAAAACAGAGTGTTATTATCGTTTGCCCACACCATATTGCCCGAAGTGTCATGAATCACTTCATCAGACCATTGTTTGTCGGCAATCTGTTTTAAATGGATGCTGTATTGCCGACGAGACAGCGTATCTTCCGCCACAGCCATACGCTGATTATCACGGCTGACGCTCAGCCCACCCAGCTTATAGTAATCATGCCCCTGCGCACGCTGATTGGCATCTAGCAACACTTCCCATTCAGCATCAGGCACTTCCCTCTGCCGTTGGTACTGCGCATACTCTTTACCCGGTTGATAGATTTCCTGGTAACGATATCCATTAAGACTATAAGGTACCGATTGATCCTGCTGATTTACTCGCTTCAGCATTTCTTGATATAGCGTATCTTGCAAGGTAGTGGTTGTTTTAAGTATAGATTCAGCGTAGCTATTTTCAGCCTTCAGATAATCAATAACCTTTTTATTCTTGCGGTCGTCATCTCGCAGCCAATAGTAATTATCGACGCGAGTTTCTGAATGTAGAGTTAATTGATGTGGATGTTTTTCCGCAATAGGTGGCGTTGGCTCAGTCATCTCAGCCGCACCTGCAAATAAGGAGAAACTGAATAAACCGAGATAAATAATCGAAGGTATTAAGCAATTACCCGCATTAATCTTAGGTGATATAAAATATCTCATAGTCCCTCTGATATAATTAAATACTGTCTATTTTATTTACTACAAATTCTGTAGCTAACCGGGTCATCAAAAGACAAATGACCTCACCTAGGGTTATTTAACAATTAGAATCAGTGATATTACTGTTGATTAATTAAACTAAAATCAATAGGAAGCGTGACGGTAAGTCTCCCCTGATACAATATTGATTCTGGCGGTATCGGCAGTGGCTGCGCTTTTTCCAGCATTCTCATCGCCTCACGATCGAGGGATTGTGTACCAGATGAGTTTATTTTTTTGCTGCTAAGAATATTGCCACGATAATCAAGAGTAAATTCAACCAAGACGGTTCCAGTTCGGTTACGTACCTGCGCTTCGGCAGGATAACGTTTAAAACGATTAAGATGCCCTCTTACCAAACTTTCCCAGGAAATTTTGGCTTCCACTTTTGCGTTGGCATCGCTATTTATCGGCGCGGCAACGCGTTCAGAAGGCTGACTTTGTGCCACTGGGGCAGCACTGCTGGCAGCAGACGCCAACGCAGCTGGGCTGGTAATAGCCTGAGGTTTCTCCGGCTTGGGCTGTTTTTGCCGCACTCTAGGCTCAGGCTTATTTTCAGCCACGATAATTTTGGCTTTTTCAACTCTGGCCAGCTTCGGTAACTCCGGCTGCTTCTCTACGCTTTTCTGGGGTTCAGAAGCCGCCGATGAGACTGTCTGCTGCTCACCGATTGGCAAAGGTTTCGGCGTAGCTGGCGCTTCAATGTGCGCCGACCATTGCATCATCACTGCGGGAGGCGGCAAAGGTAACGGAGGCAAGGTTTCAGCAACGCGAAAGATCAACCACGACACTGCGAGATGAGCAGCGATAGCCAGAACAAAACCTTGGCCAACTTTCGGCTTTGGTAAAGGTTGATCGTATAAATACAGTGAATGCATGGAATGATTAGAATGCAAATGATTATCAATTATATTTGACAATGATAATCATTTGTAAATGAAATTAACAGTCTCTTTTCAGATTCAGTGCAAATAAATGAATAATGCGACATAAAATGTCGCATTTGTTGCGCGGGGATAAGGAAAAATTCTTAACGTGGCGATGTTTTTTCGCTCGGCGACATTCTTAGCGCGGTAAAGTCTTTACCGGTACAGACCACAGATAATCTGCATTTTCTGGCCCTACGTTAGCGCCCTCTTCAGCCAGCATTAGCACCAACGGGTGTGAAGCCGCTTTAAGATCCTGCATATGCAAAGGCACCCCAATATTTTTCGCCGCATGATAACCGCCGGCAATTAATAGTGTTGGAGTGGGCGCGGCCAGCAAACGTTCAGCCATACGGCGGTCGCGCTGCTGCTGAATGGCCACCATTGAAGCTAATTGCGAAGCATCAATTTTATTATCGTGAGACGCACGAATTAGCTTTTCCAGCGCCGCGCGCACTTCTGGCGTGGTAGAAAGTTTGCCCTCTAACGGCGGTTTTTCCTTATAGATCGCCATGATTTCATCTCGATCCAAATTCGCCGACCACACGGGATAAGGCGCACGCATCACCGTCATTGCCAGATCGCCGTACAGCGCCCAACTCCAGCCCGGCTGCCAAGCCAGCAGCTCCACAATTCGACTTTCCCTAACACGAGGCTCTTGCTGTAGCCAGGACTTAACCTTATCCACCTTGATCTGTTGGTTCGGATTCAACATTTCCAGCAATACACTGCCCTGTGGCCGTTTCTGTGCCAGATTTTCTATCAACCACCGCTCGATTTGATGGTGATAAAGATTATCGTGTTTCTCACCCACGATCACTTGAGGAGCACCCGCCAGCTCATCCACTAACTGGGAGGCCGTCAGGACTTTTCCGGTATGAAGATCGGTAATGGTTCCGAAGGCGGTAATATCGGATTTATCGCTCGGAATATTTTTAGGAGGCGTAGAAGTACAGCTAATCATTAAAAACATACTGAATAATAATAAGATTCTCATTAGCAGGCGTTATCCATTTAGCGGTTTAATCGTCCGCATAATATAGATAATGATAATCATTTACAATTTGTTGCGTACCAATAATAGAACAAGAATGTTTCATTGATGTGGAAAAATAAAATCGATAAAAAAGCCTCTGTCTCGATAGACAAAGGCTCTGATTTTCAACAACGTGATTAAGTATTACAGCAACTCAGTTTGTGCCTCGACGACCGCCAGTGCCACCATGTTCACAATACGACGTACTGACGCGATCGGCGTTAAAATATGCACCGGTTTCGCCACGCCCATCAATACCGGACCAACGGTTACGCCCTCAGATGAGGTCACGCGCAATAGGTTGTAGCTGATACGCGCTGCTTCCATATTCGGCATAATCAACACATTAGCCGCACCTTTCAACGGACTGTCCGGCATCAGGTCATGGCGAATACTTTCCACCAAAGCCGCATCGCCGTGCATTTCGCCGTCAATTTCCAACTGCGGTGCCATTTGGTTGACCAATTCCAGAGTACGACGCATTTTACGGGCTGATGGGCAATCCGCAGTACCGAAACTAGAATGAGAAACCAGCGCTACTTTTGGCTCAATACCGAAACGACGCACGGTTTCTGCCGCCATCAAAGTAATTTCAGCCAGTTCTTCCGGGGTTGGATCGTCATTAACATAGGTATCAGCGATAAAAGTATTACCGGTTGGCAACAACAAGGCGTTCATCGCGCCAGCCACGTGTACGCCATCACGGAAACCGAAGACTTTCTCCACCACCGAATAGTGCTCATGATAATTGCCGATGGTGCCGCAAATCATGGCATCGGCTTCGCCGCGGTGCAGCATAATAGAACCGATCACCGTCGTATTGCTAATCACGGCACGACGCGCCTGCTCCTGAGAAACACCCCGGCGTTTCATGATCTGGTAGTACTCTTGCCAGTATTCATTAAAGCGAGGATCGGATTCGTTATTCACCACTTCAAAGTCTTTACCCGCAACGATTTGCAGCCCCAGTTTCTTCAGTCGCATATCAATAACGCTTGGCCGACCAATCAGAATAGGGAATGCGAGCCCTTGAGAAACAAGCTCTTGAGTCGCATGCAATACTCTTTCTTCTTCCCCTTCTGTCAGGACTACTCGTTTCAGCTCTTTTCTAGCCTGAGAGAAGATCGGCTTCATAAACAGGTTGGTTTTGTAGACGAATTCTGAAAGTTTCTCGACGTAAGCATCGAAATTTTCGATTGGACGCGTGGCTACGCCAGAGTCCATGGCCGCTTTGGCTACCGCAGGGGCGATTTTGACGATCAGGCGTGGGTCAAAGGGCTTAGGAATAATGTATTCAGGGCCGAAGGACAGGTCTTGTTCGCCGTAGGCTGAAGCCACTATGTCGTTTTGTTCCGCCAGAGCCAGATCGGCAATAGCGTGAACGCAGGCCAGCTTCATCTCTTCGTTAATGGCTGTGGCACCCACATCCAGTGCGCCGCGGAAGATGAACGGGAAACACAGAACGTTATTCACCTGATTCGGATAATCCGAACGGCCGGTACAGATTATCGCATCAGGACGCACGGCTTTCGCCAGCGGCGGTAAAATTTCCGGCTCTGGATTCGCGAGCGCCATAATCAACGGATTAGGGGCCATGGTTTTGACCATGTCCTGCGTCAATACGCCGGGGCCGGAGCAGCCAAGGAAAATATCGGCGTTTGGAATGGCATCTCCCAAAGTACGCTGGCCGTTATCCGTAATGGCATACGCGGCTTTGGTCGCCTCCATATTGGGTTCGCGACCTTGATAAATAACGCCTTTTGAGTCGCAAACCGTAATATTGTGACGTTTCAGCCCCAGTGCAACCAGCAGATTCAGACAGGCAATGGATGCAGCCCCTGCCCCGGAAACCACCAGCCTAACATCAGAAATATCTTTCTCAACTACGCGCAGACCGTTCAGAACAGCTGCAGTACAAATAATCGCAGTGCCGTGCTGATCGTCGTGGAATACCGGAATGTTCATCCGTTCGCGCAGTTTTTGTTCAATATAGAAGCACTCTGGCGCTTTAATATCTTCCAGATTAATACCGCCGAAGGTCGGTTCCAGTGAGGCGATAATGTCGATCAACTTATCGGGATTATGCTCGTCAACTTCAATATCAAAAACATCAATACCTGAGAATTTTTTAAACAGAACGCCCTTGCCTTCCATAACCGGTTTTCCGGCTAAAGCGCCAATATTACCTAGCCCCAGCACCGCAGTGCCGTTAGAAATCACCGCAACCAAATTGCCGCGCGCAGTATATTTATAGGCAGCCAAAGGGTCGGCCGCAATCTCCAGACAAGGTGCCGCTACGCCAGGAGAATACGCCAGCGCCAGATCTCGTTGCGTGGCCAGCGGCTTGGTTGGCGAGACCTGGATTTTACCCGGAGTGGGATATTGGTGAAAATCCAGGGCACTTTGTTTCAACTGTTCGTCCATTATAGGATCCCTTTTGCTTTTATATGTTGAGAGGTAAAATCAGGAACAGAACCAGTATAGTGAGTCAATAGGCCTAAACCATGAAGCAGCCCAAACTCTTCGCAACATTTTACGCTTTAGTTACTTACATAAGATGAATTTGTTGAAAAGTGCCTCGGTCATTCAAACCAGCCCTTAATCTGCGCATGCTGTAGCAGCATGATGGTTTTGCCGTCTTTGATGCGACCATCGGCAATCATCGCCAGCGCTTCTTTGAAGGGAATTTCCAGAACCTCTATATCTTCGTCATCAATACCGCCACCGGCATAAATACGCTGTTCCGGCAGATATTCCGCAGCAAAGAAATGCACCAGTTCGGTGACGCCGCCGGGTGACATATACGCAGCAAATAGTTTTTCCACTTCGCCAATTTCAAAACCGGTTTCTTCTATCGCTTCCCTGCGAATACAGTCTTCCGGAGTATCCGCATCCAACAGACCAGCGCAGGCTTCTAATAACATGCCGCTTTCATTGCCGTTAACATATGTAGGCATACGAAATTGGTTGATTAATATTACGGTTCCTTTGGCGCGGTTATATAACAAGATAGTGGCACCGTTGCCTCGGTCGTAGACTTCACGCTCCTGATGGACTAACTCACCGTTTTTTCTTTTTAAGTCGTAAGAATATTTATTCAGCACATACCAATTATCAGATAATAACGTGCGTTGGATATTCTCGATTTTTGCTGACATATATTCAGTCCGTATCATGTAATTGAAGTTTTTTTTCCTGGCGCTAGCTAACGCTAGTGGAGATAACTTTGCAATAAAAAAACACCTCGTCAGCAAAAGCCAGCGAGGTGTTGAAAAATACAGCACTCAGATACGAGGAGGGAATTAAAAGCCGTTAGGAATTTCCCGCATATCCGGTAGTTTATGGGCAATACCTTTATGGCAATCTACGCAGGTTTTGCCTTCGGTAATCGCGCTATTATGCATTTTGGCCGCCACGGTTTTCTGCGCGGTGAAATCCATATTGTCGAAGTTATGACAGTTTCGACATTCTTGCGAATTATTGGCTTTCATACGCGCCCATTCACTCTGCGCCATCGTCAGCCGGTGCGCCTCAAATTTCTGCGGCGTATCAATCAAACCAAAGGTTTTCGCGTACAGTTCTTTACTGGCTTTGATTTTACGCAACATTTTCGGGCCCCATTCGTGCGGAACGTGGCAATCCGGACAAGTGGCTCTGACGCCGCTGCGGTTACTGTAGTGAATAGTGCCCAAATATTCCTGGTACACGTTGTCTTTCATTTCATGACAACTGATACAGAACTTTTCGGTGTTAGCCATTTCCATTCCGGTGTTGAAACCACCCCAGAAAATAATCCCAGCAACAAAACCGATCAGCAGTAACGTCCCTAGCGCCAATCGGCTCGGCCTGCGCCACCACTGCCATAACCGCCGGATCACACCCGGTTTTTTTTCCTCTGTCATAACTACCTCGGTTATTTACCAAAGCCCGGTGCAGGCTGGAAGGTGTTTTCTACAATGGGCGCCGCGTCCGTTTGCGGCACATGGCATTGCAGGCAGAAATATCGACGCGGCGAAACTTCGCTCGATACTTTTCCATCACGATCGATAAAGTGGGTCGGACTGACGCGCGGTGCACCGGTGGTGCGATAATGTTCCACGCCGTGACATTGTAAGCAGCGATTGGTGTTTTTGCTGACCTGATAACCCTCCACGCTGTGAGGAATCATCGGTGGTTGGTTAACATAGTTCAGCGCCATACGCTGTTGTTGTTTAGGCATTTTTACCTTGCCTTCCTGAGTTCCGGACACCTCCGGCGATTGGCTCAAATCCATTTCGACATTGCTGGCGGCATAAGCCGCTCCGCCCAAAATCAGTGCCACTAGCACCAACCAGCGGCTAAACGACTTAAACATTTTGTTGTTCATTATTTGGCTCCCGAAAGACACTTCATCTTTCCCTAAATCGGCCTGCGTGCCTTAAAACGGCTCCGACAGCAGGCTGGGTATCAGGGTTAAACCTTTTCCAATTTCACCGCGCATTTTTTAAAGTCGGTTTCTTTGGATAACGGATCGGTGGCATCCAAGGTCAGGTTATTGACCAACTGCGCCGCATCGAAGAACGGCATAAACACCAATCCTTGCGGCGGACGGTTACGGCCACGGGTTTCCACCAGAGAAATCACTTCACCACGTCGGGAAATGACTTTCACTTTGTCCCCTCGGCGTAGATCCCGCGCTCGCGCATCCAGCGGGTGAATAAACAGCACCGCTTCAGGGAAAGCACGATGCAGCTCCGGAACCCGACGCGTCATAGAACCGGTGTGCCAGTGCTCCAGCACGCGACCCGTTGACAGCCACAGGTTATATTCTTCATCAGGACTTTCTGCCGCTGGCTCATAAGGCAGCGCAAAAATCACCGCTTTGCCATCAGGTTTACCGTAGAAGCGCACGCTTTCTCCGGCTTTTACGAAAGGATCGAAACCTTCCCGGTAGCGCCACAGGGTTTCCTTGCCGTCCACCACCGGCCAGCGCAGACCTCGCTCCTGATGATAGCGATCGAAAGGTGCCAAATCGTGACCGTGGCCGCGACCAAAATCGGCATACTCTTCGAACAGCCCTTTCTGGATATAGAAACCAAAATCACGCGCTTCATCGTTCAACTGATCAGCCGGAATTTCGCTTAATGGGAATTTATTCACCACGTTGTTGGCGTACAGCACGTCAAACAGCGTTTTACCGCGATACTCCGGTTTCTGATCCAACAATTGAGCAGGCCATACTTCTTCCACTTTGAAACGTTTGGAAAACTCAACCATTTGCCACAGGTCGGATTTGGCCTCACCCGGTGATGGTACCTGCTGACGCCAGAACTGGGTACGACGCTCAGCGTTACCGTATGCGCCCTCTTTTTCTACCCACATTGACGTCGGCAAAATCAGGTCTGCGGCCAGCGCGCTGATGGTCGGATAAGGATCGGAAACCACGATAAAGTTACGTGGATCACGCCAGCCCGGCATACGTTCTTCGTTGATATTCGGCCCGGCCTGCATATTGTTATTACACATCACCCAATACGCATTAAGAGTGCCGTCTTTCAGCGCGCGATCCTGAGCCACGGCGTGCAAACCGACTTTCTCTGGGATCGTACCGGCTGGCAGTTGCCACTTGGTTTCAGCAATTTGGCGATGTTTCTCGTTGGTCACCACCATGTCGGCCGGTAAACGGTGAGAGAAAGTGCCCACTTCACGAGCAGTGCCGCAGGCGGAAGGCTGGCCGGTGAGAGAGAACGGCCCGCAGCCCGGCTTGGAGATTTTCCCGGTTAACAGGTGCAGGTTGTAGCACATGTTATTCGCCCACACGCCACGGGTATGCTGGTTAAAGCCCATGGTCCAGTAGGAAACCACTTTCACTTTTGGACTGGCATACAGCTGCGCCAGCGCTTCCAGTTGATCTTCCGGCACGCCGCTCATTTTAGAGGTTTTTTCCAGCGTATATTCCGCCACGAAGGCTTTGAAGTCTTCAAAACTCATCGGCTCCGACGCGTCGCTGCCTGGATTTTTCGCCGCTTTTTCCAGTGGATGAGTCGGACGTAAACCGTAGCCGATATCGGTGGCACCGCGACGGAAATTAACGTGACGATCGAGGAAATCCTGATCTACCGCGTTATTTTGAATAATATAATTGGCAATGTAATTCATCATCACCAGATCGGTTTGAGGCGTGAAGACAATCGGATTGTCAGCCAGCTCAAAGCTACGATGTTCGAAGGTCGAAAGGACGGCAATTTTAACATTTGGATCGGTTAAACGACGGCTAGTCATCCGCGACCACAGAATGGGGTGCATTTCCGCCATATTCGAGCCCCACAGCACGAATGCATCGGCCTGCTCAATGTCGTCATAGCACCCCATTGGCTCATCCATACCAAAAGTACGCATAAAACCCACTACGGACGATGCCATGCAGTGACGAGCGTTAGGATCGAGGTTATTCGAGCGGAAACCGGCTTTCATTAACTTAGACGCGGCGTAGCCTTCCCAGATTGTCCACTGGCCGGAGCCGAACATTCCCACGGCGGTAGGGCCTTTTTCTTTCAGCGCATTTTTAAATTTTAGCTCCATGATATCGAAGGCTTTTTCCCAGCTTACCGGAGTAAACTCGCCTTCTTTATCGTACTGGCCATCTTTCATACGCAGCAGCGGCTGGGTCAAACGGTCTTTGCCGTACATGATTTTCGGCAGGAAATACCCTTTAATACAGTTCAGCCCACGGTTGACGGGTGAATCCGGATCGCCCTGCGACGCCACGATACGGCCATTTTGCGTCCCCACCAGTACACCGCAGCCGGTACCACAGAATCGGCAAGGTGCTTTGTCCCATTTAATCGTATCTGCACCACCCACCACGGCTTTGGCCACGGTGGGTATGGTCATCCCCGCAGCGGCGGCGGCGGCCACTGCGGCATTGGCTTTCATGAAGTCCCGACGACTGAGTTTCATGGTTGTTCCTCACCTTGCTCATCCTGCTGGTGATATACCAGCGACACAACCAGCACGCCGGTCAAATTACGCGCTGACTCAATTTGTCTCAGGAGCACGTCTGAGCGCGCTGCCTGCATAACCACCACCAGTTTTCCCTGTTGGGCGTCACTGGTGGGTATTTCTGTTCCCGGAATCGCGAGTAACTCGTCGATTAACCGGGGAATGCGTTCCGGTTTGGCTTGCACCACCAGACCGCAAACATGCCATTCTTTATCTTCCATCTTCGCTCCGGGTAAGAGTCACGGCCTGTACCGGACATCCGGGCACACAGGCTCCGCATCCGTTGCAGGCGTCGATCTCTAATTCTGGTTGGGCAATGCCGTTTAAACGCGGGCGGAATCCGATCGCCCGGCTTTCGCAGCTATCCTGACAGCTACGGCATTCGATGCCTTTAAAAGGCAGACAACTTGCCGAGAATGTGGCTTTCAACTGCCACGGTTCGCGATCCGGCGAGGTAAAAACCGGTGCCTCGCAGGCGGTTACGCAATGAGTACAAAAAGTACATTCGGCACGTTGGAAATCTATCTCGGGGAACCCCCCGCGGCCGGCAATAAGCACTCCGGTTTCGCAGGCGTGGATACAAGCGTGGCAGCGCGTGCAGCCAGCCGTGAACTCAGCTTCGGCAACCGACCAGGGCGGCCGGATAACGGAAGACGAATGGTCAGCATTGCGCCGCCAATGCCCTGAAAGCAATCGGCGTCGGGACAAATCGGCCATACTGATACCCTTGACATTGCTGGCAACACTGCTTGCCATTTATTTAAATACCTAATTGCTTCCAGATTATTATGTGGTTTAGCAAATAGGACCCGGCTGCTCTGGCCGGAAAATCAAAATGGTGATAATTATTATTATTCGTATTACCACTAAATGGTTTCCCTAGTTTGGTAACAGTAGATACCCAATTATTGGTAAAAACATAATTACCCTTTAGAGTTAATCAGAGGGAAAGATTGCGCCAGATCAATTATTTCCAGCGTTATTTGTCCTTTCCCTCCTGCTTTAACCGATTTGCGTTATTTATATTTTTACATAACGATTTAACTAACGGCTGAATCAAGATTAAGCCAAGATGAGCACGATCAGTATTTTCATGATTATTTTATTTATCAAATAGAATAATCAAGGTGATCTTATTTATTAAATAATTCGCATAACTGTATGCATATAAAATTAATCACCTAATAACCGTTTTACCGTGTTATATAGACAGAAATCATGAATTAAAGCAGAACAGGTTTATAATATTCAGGGCGGTTGCGGTACAATAAATAGCGGATCGTACCGTTTTAACGGAGCGTAATGGGTTCCAGGTTACGCAATAAAAAGAATCCACTTTAGGTTGGCTAAAGGTTTTTCGGCTATCACCACGTAATTCCACCATAATCTTGCTACCGGAATCGGCATAACCTTGCCTGTTGCGGTACGTTTTACTGGCTACAGGGAGCATTACCTATCATGACGACAAATCACACCATTATGATTGTTGACGACCATCCGTTAATGCGTCGCGGCATCAGGCAGCTGTTAGAACTGGAAACGGCATTTACCGTAGTCGCCGAAGCCAATAACGGCGAAGAAGCATTGGAATTGGCCAGTCAAACTCTACCCGACGTTATTTTGCTCGATTTGAATATGAAGGGAATGAACGGCTTAGACACGCTGAAAGCGTTACGTAACGACGGCATTGGCGCCAGAATTATCGTATTAACCGTTTCGGACGCCCGCAGCGACGTGTACGCCATGATTGACGCCGGCGCCGACGGATACCTGTTAAAAGACAGCGAGCCAGAAATTCTGCTGGAGCATTTGCGGCAGGCCGCTCAGGGAGAAAGCGTGTTCAGCGAAGAAGTGCAAGAGTATCTCTCCTCTCGCCACGAACAGATTAATCCCTTTGCAGAACTAACCGAGCGTGAATTGGATGTTCTTCAGGAAGTTGCGCGCGGCATGTCCAATAAACAGGTAGCTTTCGAGCTACATATTTCCGAAGAAACGGTGAAAGTTCATATTCGTAACCTGTTACGTAAACTGAATGTGCGTTCACGGGTCGCCGCCACCATTTTGTATCTGGAAAACAAGCGCCACTGAGACTAACCCCGGTCAACCGGGGCTACTCTATGGCCGCTAAAATGACTTTATGGTGCTCCAGCACCCACTTTTTATTCAGCGGCCCCCAGCTTTCCAGGCAGTAAAAACCGTCATTATTTCTTATCCCGTCCTGAACAAAGGTTAAAGTGACGCCCAGCCCCGGCAAGGCTTTCAACACGTCCTGCAAGGTGCGCCGCGGCCAGCCGGTTAACGCCATTAATCGCGGCACATTGGGCTTATCACTTACACTAAGTAACCAGCACAGATAAAGTCGCCGGGCGAATACCGGATTGAGTTCCATAGTTATATCCTGTTTAAAGATACTATTTTGGTTCAAGGACGTTCTCAGGCGACATTGCTGTTCGACGCCAAACCGCCGGACATCAATCTGCGCGATGAGAAATAACCTCTGGATATCGCGAGTTATGAGCAATAAGGCAGCAAAAAAAAGCGACCTTGTGTTTTTTTACACTATCTCCTTTTTTTCTCCACGTTTCATCACTGATTCACACGTAAAGTAGCGACAGATTCACAAAAGTAATATTTTTCCTATTCCAGTGATAAGGTCACGCTTAACGAGGTTCCCGCTACATGGCAAATTTCTTCATCGATCGCCCCATTTTTGCATGGGTGTTAGCGATAATTCTCTGCCTGACCGGGATGTTGGCCATTTTCTCTTTACCCGTCGAACAGTATCCTAATCTGGCTCCGCCAAATGTGCGGATTTCTGCCAGTTATCCGGGTGCGTCGGCTCAAACGCTCGAAAACACCGTCACTCAGGTAATCGAACAGAGCATGACAGGCCTGGACAACCTGCTGTATATGTCCTCCCAGAGCAGTAATGCCGGGAGTGCCAGCGTCACGCTGACTTTCCAGGCCGGCACCGATCCAAATGAAGCCATGCAGCAGGTGCAGAACCAGTTACAGTCTGCGGTTAAAAAGTTACCGCAGGATGTCCAGCAACAAGGGGTTAACGTCTCTAAATCTGGTGATAATACCCTGATGATGCTCGCGTTTGTCTCTACCGACGGCAGCATGGATAAACAGGATATTGCCGATTATGTGGCCAGTAACCTGCAAGATCCAATCAGCCGTATTGAAGGCGTCGGCAGCGTGGATGCCTTTGGTTCCCAATATGCTATGCGCATTTGGCTCGATCCTTCCAAGCTGACTAACTACCGATTAACCACTCAGGATGTCGTGGATGCCATCAAATCCCAGAACAGTCAGATTGCCGTCGGGCAGCTTGGCGGTACGCCTTCGGTGGATAATCAAGCACTGAATGCCACCATGAACGCTCAATCCCAATTGCAAACCCCAGAACAGTTCCGTGAAATTACCCTACGGGTGAATCAAGACGGCTCATTGGTGACCTTAGGCGATGTCGCAAAAGTTGAGCTGGGTGCAGAGAAATATGATTATCTCAGCCGGTTTAACGGGCAGCCCGCGTCAGGAATGGGTATCAAACTGGCCTCTGGTGCCAATGAATTACAAACCGATAAGCTCGTGAAAGCGCGTATTGCCGAACTGGCTCCGTTCTTCCCCCACGGGCTGGAAGCCAAAATCGCTTACGAAACTACCCCTTTCGTACAAGCCTCAATCAAAGACGTAGTCAAAACCCTGGTTGAAGCGGTGCTATTGGTGTTTCTGGTTATGTATCTGTTTTTACAAAATTTCCGTGCTACTTTAATTCCGACCATCGCCGTTCCGGTAGTGTTATTGGGGACGTTCGCCATTTTGTCGGCTTTCGGGTTTAGCATTAACACCCTCACCCTTTTTGCCGTGGTATTAGCCATTGGGCTGTTGGTAGATGACGCCATCGTGGTGGTGGAAAACGTCGAACGCGTCATGAGCGAAGAAGGACTGCCACCAAGAGAAGCCACACGGAAATCTATGGGGCAGATACAAGGGGCGTTAGTCGGTATCGCACTGGTGCTTTCAGCGGTATTTATCCCTATGGCCTTCTTTGGCGGCACGACCGGCGCGATTTACCGTCAGTTCTCTATTACTATCGTTTCTGCCATGGTTCTGTCGGTTTTAGTCGCTCTCATCCTGACGCCAGCGCTGTGCGCCACCTTACTCAAACCGGTCGTAGCCGGGCATCATCACGGTAAACGTGGATTCTTTGGCTGGTTTAACCGTATGTTTGACCGCAATGCGAAACGCTATGAAAACGGCGTCGCTCGGGTTTTACATCATAGCCTGCGCTATATCCTGGTTTATTTACTCTTACTCGGCGGCCTGGCGTTTTTATTCCTCAAGTTACCGACTTCGTTTTTACCGCAGGAAGACCGCGGCGTATTTATGGCTCAGGTTCAGTTGCCCGTCGGTTCCACTCAGCAACAAACGCTGAAAGTAGTGGAAAAAGTGGAGAATTACCTCCTGACGGAAGAAAAAAATAACGTGCTATCGGTGTTTTCTACCGTGGGTTCAGGCCCCGGCGGTAACGGGCAAAACGTTGCTCGCCTGTTTGTCCGTTTGAAAAGCTGGGATCAGCGATCCAACAGTCAGGATTCTTCTTTTGCCATTATTGAGCGGGCAACCCAGGCTTTTAACAAAATTACTGAAGCCAAGGTTTCAGCCAGTAGTCCCTCAGCAATTTCAGGTCTGGGCAACTCCTCTGGCTTTGATCTGGAATTGCAGGACCACGGCGGTCAAGGGCACGATAAATTAATGGCCGCGCGGGATGAACTGTTACAGCTAGCGGCCAAACAGCCAGAGCTGACGCGAGTTCGTCATAACGGTCTGGACGACAGCCCGCAGCTGCAAATCGATATCGATCAACGCAAGGCTCAGGCACTGGGCGTATCGCTGGATGATATTAATAACACGCTGAAAACCGCCTGGGGCTCAACTTATGTGAATGACTTTGTCGACCGCGGACGGGTGAAGAAAGTTTACGTTCAGGCTGAAGCTACCGCTCGAATGCTGCCGGAAGACATCAATAAGTGGTATGTCCGGAATAATAGCGGCGGCATGGTGCCATTCTCTGCCTTTGCCACTACCCGCTGGGAATTTGGCTCGCCGCGTCTCGAGCGTTACAACGGTTATTCCGCACTGGAAATTGTCGGGGAAGCCGCCCAAGGCGTCAGTACCGGCGCTGCAATGGACATCATGGAAAAGCTGGTGAGCCAGTTGCCGAATGGTTTCGGGCTGGAATGGACAGGCATGTCCTATCAGGAACGCCTGTCCGGTTCACAGGCTCCAGCGCTTTACGCTATCTCGCTATTAGTGGTGTTCCTGTGTCTGGCAGCGCTGTATGAGAGCTGGTCTATTCCGTTCTCCGTTATGCTGGTAGTGCCTTTGGGGGTGATTGGTGCCGTCGCGGCGACCTGGATGCGCGGGCTGGAAAACGATGTATATTTCCAGGTCGGATTGTTGACTATCATCGGACTATCGGCCAAAAACGCCATTTTAATAGTCGAGTTTGCCAATGAATTGAATAACAAAGGCAAAGATCTGGTTCAAGCCACGCTGGAGGCCTCGCGTCAACGCCTCAGACCTATTTTGATGACTTCATTGGCCTTTATCTTCGGCGTATTGCCTATGGCTATCAGTCAGGGCGCAGGCTCTGGCAGCCAGCACGCTGTGGGTACCGGCGTCATGGGCGGCATGATTTCAGCGACGGTTCTAGCCATCTTCTTCGTGCCATTATTCTTTGTTTTGGTTCGCCGTCGTTTCCCGGGAAGGCCGATTCGTGGGAGCCAGCCTAATCAGGCTGATGAGCACTAATCCTTTATTCATTCACAATGATTGCGCCAATCGTTCACTATTTCAGTGAATTGATTGGCGCCACATCTTCAGAAAAAAATAACGATATTGTATGAGTGAATGATTAATCAATATTAAATTTTTCTTAACAATCCCCTGCTAAATTATTTCCTAATAAATAGAGGAAGTAATACATTCAGCGGAGAAAACCACATTATTAATGTCGACTAAAAAGTTATTGTTATTTGATAAGTTATTCATCGGATAACGTGAATAATATTGACGACATCTAAAATAGCTTTCATATCAAACGTGCCGTGACCCAAATAAAAAAGGCAGATTCTTTGAGAACCTGCCTTTTTGCGAGCGAGTCACTCGCTCCCTGGATAAATCTAAGTCATACAAAATAGCATCAACCGCTATTACTCATTTATCGAATTATGCCTTACGCAGCATTGACTCGATAAACTCTTTCCATGTGTTTAACTCTACATCAACCATAATGTCCTCTCTAATAACCGCCGTGATTATACGATTAGTTTTCGAACAAATAAAGGCGAAATAATAGACTGATCCTTTAGGATATAATTTCGTTGGCGGAGATATTGAAATAACTCAGGTTATTACACATGCAGGCTTGCCTGTTTCAGCCCGACAGAGTAGCGTGCGGGTTATTCTCACATTAACGCGCCATATGCCATGAAACACACCATAGATTCTCTGGAAAAACTGGGCCGTTATGACGATGCCATGGCTTTGGCATTCAAATTACTGGTTGAAGATCCCCATAACGGTAGCCTGCTGCATAAAATTGCCTCGTTGTACGACGTTCAGGGTTTAGAAATGCAGGCGATTCCATTTTATCTGACCGCCATTGACAACCATCTGGCCGCAGAAGAATTACAGGCAGTTTATCTGGGATTAGGCAGTACCTACCGTACTCTGGGTCTATATAAAGAATCGCTGGATGTATTCGAAAAGGCATTAACGCAATTCCCTGATGCCAAAGAGATAACGCTATTTCGCGCCATGACGTTATATAATCTGGGCGAAACCAAAGACGCTGTCGCCTCATTGCTATTGCTTCTGGCAGAAACCTCTAACCATAAAGAAATCAGCCTATATCAACGGGCAATTCGACAGTACGCAGCAGACTTGGATCGGATTGGCTGATGCAGAGAATAAATGGCTAATCTAAGAAACGCCACCCGCAACGGGGTGGCAATTGCATTATTTCTGACTCAGTTTAATTAACCGTAGAGTTGAGAATAAACGCATTTTATCATTATCATTCAAATTCATCTGATGCACGATATCCATAAAACGTGGCCGTTCGCTCTGTTCAATGGTTTGACCGGAAGCCAGTAGCGAATAAATTTCTGCGATCAATTGCTTACTTAAATTGGCGATTTCAGGCCGGATTTTATCTAGGCTGCGTAGTTCCCATCCCTTTGCCGGTTTAGATAACCACTCGGCCCGATAACGATATTGAATCGCCTTAGCCGCATCCATCGAAGCGATAAAGAAGGGTTTAATCGATTCAGGATCAATCCCCTTTCTTTCAGCCTCATCCATCACCTGCTGCAATACCCGTTTTTCCTGCGCTAAATCTTCAATGGGCAGATGATGGGCGGCCTTATAGCCCGCGACATCTTTCATATAAGATAAACGCTGATCAATCAGCGAAAATACGCCATCTGGCCCGGCAGCACTGGCTGTAAACATCGTCATACAACATCCGAAAAAAACACAAAAGCGTAATATTCCCTGCATATTAATATCCCTATCTAAACAAGCACCGAAATAAGGATCTACGTTATCAGGACATAAACTGAAATGGCAACCCTCTCCGGCTCAACCTGCGCGAAATACCCCATTGAGGGAATACGACAATAGCCGTCTGGATTCACAGGGCATTTTGCCGCATTATGTGATGTAGCCTAAATCCGAGGTTCCATACAACTTTTGGGTTTACCCGCACTCATTTGCCCATAATTTTGTAGAGGCCATTGTTATTTATGTCAGATAGCCCGGAAAATCCCCCAATTAGCCTCTATGGCATTAAAAATTGCGACACGATTAAAAAGGCCCGCCGCTGGCTGGAAGACAACGCGATTCCCTATAGGTTTCACGATTACCGCGTTGACGGATTAACCGATACGCTTTTGCAAGGTTTTATCGAACATTTAGGCTGGGAATCCCTGCTGAATACTCGCGGCACCACCTGGCGTAAACTGGATGAAGCGCAGCGCGCCGCCGTGGTCGATGCGCATACCGCCAAGGCTCTAATGCTGGAACAACCGGCAATCATTAAACGCCCGGTGCTGGAAGCGGCAAACGGCGGCATTTTGCTCGGTTTCAAACCTGAGAGCTATCAACAGTTTTTTGCAGAGGTGCGTTAAGATGAGCTGCCCCGTTATTGAACTTGCCCAACAGTTAATCCGTCGCCCCTCTCTCAGCCCAGAAGATGCCGGTTGTCAGGAGATGATGATCCAGCGCCTACAGGCGATTGGTTTTACCGTCGAACCGATGAATTTTGGCGATACGCTAAATTTCTGGGCGTGGCGCGGTGAAGGCGAAACCCTGGCTTTTGCCGGCCATACCGATGTGGTGCCCACCGGCGATGAAAGCCATTGGACTAATCCGCCGTTCGATCCGGTCATTCGGGACGGTATGCTTTATGGCCGTGGTGCTGCCGACATGAAAGGTTCACTCGCCGCAATGGTAGTGGCCGCTGAGCGTTTCGTCGCCGCTAATCCGAATCATAAAGGGCGTCTGGCCTTTATGATCACCTCCGATGAAGAAGCGAAGGCGATTAACGGCACGGTGAAAGTGGTCAACACGCTGATGGCACGTAACGAGCGGCTGGACTATTGTCTGGTTGGTGAACCATCCAGCACTGAACGCGTCGGTGACGTGGTGAAAAATGGCCGCCGCGGGTCAATCACCGCCAATCTGCGTATTCATGGCGTTCAAGGTCACGTCGCTTATCCTCATCTGGCGGATAATCCGGTGCATCGCGCGATGCCTGCATTGCAGGAACTGGTTACCACTCAATGGGATGAAGGCAACGAATTCTTCCCGGCGACCAGTATGCAAATTGCCAACGTGCAAGCGGGAACCGGCAGCAACAACGTTATCCCAGGCGAACTTTACGTTCAGTTTAACTTCCGTTTCAGCACCGAATTGACCGATGCGCTCATCCGGCAGCGTGTCGAAGCTTTGCTGGAGCGCCATCAACTCAATTACAGCATCGATTGGGTGCTTTCCGGTCAGCCGTTCCTGACCGCACGCGGAGCTTTAGTGGATGCGGTGGTGAACGCGGTAGAGTTGTATAATGAGGTGACGCCTCAACTATTGACCACCGGCGGCACCTCCGATGGGCGTTTTATCGCACTGATGGGCGCACAGGTGGTTGAACTAGGCCCGGTTAACGCCACTATTCACAAAGTAAATGAATGCGTTAACGCGGCTGATTTGCAGTTACTTAGCCGCATGTATCAACGCATTATGGAGCAATTGATCGCATGATGACCCCGGAAATGCTGACCGGCAAAACCTGTGAGCATCTGGTTCCGCTCAGTGGGAATCACCGTCTGCAACCTCAGGCCGTAAAAGCGTTTCTCGCTATGCAGCAGGCGGCTAAAGACGCTGGTCTGAATCTGCAACCCGCTAGTACCTTTCGGGATTTTGAACGACAATTAGCAATCTGGAATGGTAAATTCCGCGGTGAGCGGCCAGTATTAGATCACAACAGCCAGCCGCTGGATATTTCAGGAATGAGTGCGGGCGAACGCTGTGAGGCCATTCTGCGCTGGTCAGCATTACCGGGTGCCAGTCGTCATCACTGGGGCAGCGATTTGGATATTTACGATCCGACCCTGCTGCCCGAAGGGGAAAAACTACAGTTAGAGCCTTGGGAATATGAAGCTGGCGGATATTTTTATTCTTTAACCCAATGGCTTAGCGCCAATATGGCCAATTTTGGCTTCTATCGCCCCTTCGTTGAAGACAGCGGCGGCGTAGCGGTAGAGCCATGGCATTTAAGCTACCGACCATTGGCGGACCAGGCTGAGCATTTACTCACGCCAGAACTGCTGCTTGAAGCCTGGCAACAACAGGACGTTGCCGGTATTGAGTGGCTTGCCAGCCATTTACCACTGGTATTCTCGCGTTTCATATCCACAACCAAAGGAGTGCGCCCATGCAATGGTTAGCAGATTACTGGTGGATTGTACTGATCCTGCTGGTAGGGATTATTTTGAATGGGATCAAAGAGCTGCGTCGGCTCGACCATAAGAAGTTTTTGAGCAATAAGCCGGAGTTACCGCCACACCGAGATAATAATGCTCAATGGGACGACGACGATGACTGGCCGGATAATAAGAACAAAAAGTAGCCTGCGATCATTCTTTATATAGGATAAAACAGCTAGCGTTCTGATTATTAAGCATAAAAAAGGGCAAGCGCGATATTCTCAGACGCTTGCCCTATTTTTTTGGCAGCTTATCGGAAAGCGATGAGTTCACCGCGTTTACCGGACAAAGCCTCATCCCAATAATGCTGGGGCACATAGTAACGCAGGCGTTCCAGTGCGGAATCCATCATGCCCTGATTAATCGCATGGCCATTATCTTCCTCCAAATCTAGCGTGACATCTGCGCCTAAAGTGGCTAAACGAGTCGCCGCCGCTTTACTTTGTTCAACGTTGATAACATTGTCATCTTCGCCGTGAATCAGATGGATAACCGTATCTTTTGGCGCCTGCTCCGGCAAGGTAGCAAAACGTCCACTAAATGCCACTACTCTCCCAGCCAGTTGAGGTTCCGCTTTAACCGCTTCGAGGGACATAATTGACCCTTGAGAAAAACCGACCAGCGCCGTGGCCTGCGCGCCCAGTCCGCTTTGTTGCTGCCAGTGGCGTACCACCGCGACAAACTGCGGTAAAACTTCATCAATACGTGCCTGCCGGTTATCTTCCGTTATACCCTGCACGGAAAACCATTGGCGTCCATTAACCAGGCCGCTGGCGAAAGGTCCGCCGATACTGACCACCAGCGCCTGCGGGAATTCTTTAGCAAAATAGCTGCCGATCTGCCCCATATTGACTGGATTATCTCCTACACCGTGAAAGAGCAAAATCAGCTGCTCAGCCGGTGTCGCGGGGCTTTGTACAACGAAATGCTCGTGGTTCATAGGATACTCCTTAATTCAATAAATACTGGCTCTACGCCCCTGTATTCAGGTAGCGATAGAAATACTATACGCCGCTGCGACGAGATGAATATCGGGTTTTCTTGAATGAGTTATTCCATTTATTGCAATGATGGGAATGGCATGGCGCTCTGATAACGCCCGCAGGTGAATCTAGCTCTGGCTCGCCGGACTAAGATCAAAACCTACTCCCCCTTTACCCTTTCCTGCCACCGGCCCGTCAACGCCACATCCCATTCACTCAATCCAAGCGCAGTTTCTTCCCGCCAACGGGCAACCAGCGCTTTTCGTCCGCTAAGTTTCAGGTTTTGGCTAATCTCCGCAGTAGACACCCCTTCCTGTAAATATTGTCGCAATGCCGGTAGCGGCAAAATACTGTGCAGTAACAATCGGTTCAACGCCGCCAGACTGGCTTCTATCGGGCGGAAACCAAAGGCAAATCCAGCCAGTTCCTGCCAGTCATTTTCATCGAGAGCCGTATCTGCGCAATCGGGGAAAGGCAACGTCAAATCTATCCAACGACGCAACCAGCGCCAGTCGCGAGCCAGTTGCTCCTTTGCCGCCAAACATAGTGCTACCGCGTCAGATGTTAACGGTAAAATTCCCATTGCTGCGTAGCAACCGCTGCTTGCCTCTTTATGGCTACCGATTCTCACCAGTTCAAAACCGCAGGACTGCCAGAATTGCCATAAATCCTCGGTAAAACCAAAACTGACGGAGAGAAAATCCACACCTTGATCTTTTGCCCGCCGAGTTTCTTCAGCGATAATTTGTCGCGCAATGCCCTCACGCCGCCGTTGCGCCAGCACTGCCACCCGACTCACCCGACGAGAACGCAGCGTCGGCGCCCACCACAGTCCTCCGTGAGCCGCCAGAGACTGCGCTACCAAGCTGCCTCGCGGCCTACGCCGTCCCGCCCAAACTTCCCAAGCTAATTCCGCCGTTAATCCACCTTCATCCACCAACCATAACGCGCCAATCACCTGCCCAGCACTCACCGCAGCGGAAAAATGCATTCCCGGCGCGTCCATCAAACGTCGTAAATCCAGCGGAGAAGTTCGGTAATGAGCGCTACATAACAAACCATAAAACTCGGCTAAAAGATCGGGATCGTTGAGCCAATCCTGCTGCTGGCAACGACGGATCGTTACCAAACCGGCTGAGTCAGTGGCGATCGGATCGGTAAACAGCAACGCGCGGTCCAAACAATTTTCTAACGGATCGTTATTTGCCCAACGAATAGGATCTTTTAAAGTGAAACCTTGCCAGTGAGGTAACGACGCGCAGAACTTCAGCAAAAATCCACGTCCAGTACCTTCATAACCCTGTACGGTACTGATCAATAATACACGTGGGAAATGAACTAACATGGCGGATAGCTGCGGCGTCGGGATCGCAGCGGCCTCATCGACAATCAGCCAGTCTGCGTCATGATTGGCTTCAGTTTCAAGGTGTTGCAATAATGCATCCGGAGCCCAGAATTGTGCTTTTCTATCGCCGCAGTGATTGAGTATTTCAGTGGCTGACCGAGTCGGCCCCGTAACCCAACAGGCACCTGGCCACTGGTTTACCAGCATTCCAGCCAGCGTCGATTTGCCACGGCCACGAGGCGCGGTCACAACCCAAATATCAGCCTCAGAACGCAACAGCGCATACAAAATCGCCCGCTGCTCTTGAGTAGGCGCGCCCGTTGCCGGTTGCCAGGTTGCACGCTTGGCAAACTGCGGCGGTTGAGCCACCTGATGTTGCCGCCACACTATGGTTTCCGCATCAGCCAACATATGCCGTTGCAAATGACGAATGAAATTCGGCGTGGCAATCGGCTGCGTAAGCTCGCTCCAGCGCAGGCTGTCTTCATCCGGCTGCATTGGCCAGTTTTCCCACTCTGGCACCAGCAAAACCAACCAGCTTCCCGCCTGCAACGTTCCAGCCAAAATCGCCAACGCATCGATATTCAACCCTTGGGTAGCATCGAAAAAGCCGTGCAGGCGTTCCTGTCCCAATAAGGTTTTTGCCGATAATGGAGCAATCATTTCAGCGGAATCCGGCCCCTGTTCAGCCAGCCAAACGCCACTGCCTAATCGCTGATACAGCGCTTTCGCCTGTTGGCGGCTCCAGTCAGCGCAACCGCTCAATACCACCAAACGGCGTATGCCCTGCTGCACCATCTGCGGCTGTAAGGCAACCAGAGTGTCAATCACGTTATTGTTTACCGATAACCAGTGACAGCAAGCCAGCGGCGATTAACGGGCCAACCGGCACACCTTTAAACAGCGCTACGCCCAATACTGTGCCGACTAATAGTCCGGCAACTACCGAAGGCTGATGCGTCATCAAAGACACCCCGCGCCCACCCAGCCAGGACACTCCGATACCGACAGCTATCGCCAGAATCGATTTCCAGTGAACAAAGGAGTTAAGTACCTCGCTGGCGCTAATTCGTCCGCTGGCGATAGGCGTCATCACACCAATAGTCAGAATCAGTATCCCTATGGTTAAACCGTATTTTTCCACTAGCGGAAAATACTGGTTCAACGGCGTAATACGGATGGCCAGCAAGGTTAAAATCGCCAGCGTTACCGTCATGTTGTGACTGATAATACCCAACGCAGCCAATCCCAGCAGGATTAGCAATGTAGGATCGAGTGTAGCCATGGTCATCCCTACCTTTTAGTCAAAGTGCAATGTAGTCAAAAAGTAAAATATTCAAAAAACAAATGCCGGTCGCTAATGCGCCGGCAAGGATCGGAGAATCATGCTGTCACGCAGCGATGAAGTATTTTAGCGGCTGGCGAAAGTGTTACAACTGTTTGGGTCACCGCTGTCAAAACCGCGCTTGAACCAAGTGTAACGTTGCTGGGATGTGCCGTGGGTAAAGCTATCCGGCACCACTCGCCCCTGACTCTTTTGCTGAAGACGATCGTCGCCGATGGCCTGCGCAGCATTGAGAGCTTCCTGTAAATCACCCTCTTCCAGTACCTGTTGCTCATCCATCGCTTTGCCCCACACGCCGGCAAAACAATCGGCCTGGAGTTCCATCTTCACGGAAAGGCGGTTAGCTTCAACCTGAGAGGCTCCCTGCTGTTGCTGGCGTACTTTGGCATCAATCCCTAACAAATGTTGAACGTGATGCCCTACTTCATGAGCAATAACATAAGCCTGAGCAAAATCACCGCCAGCACCCAGCTTATTTTTCATCTCTTCGTAGAACGATAAGTCGATATATACGGTGCTGTCCGCCGGGCAATAGAATGGCCCCATAACCGATTGCCCAGTACCGCAACCGGTACGCGTTGCGCCGCGATACATCACCAGTTTCGGATCCTGATAGGTTTTGCCCATCTTCTGGAAAATAGGTTTCCAGGTATCTTCGGTATCGGCCAGCACAACCTTGGTAAACTTGGCCATTTGCTCATCTTTCGGGCTAATTGGCGCACTGGATTGCTGGGTGGTTTGCTGCGTCGGATCGCTGCCGTTGAGCAACGGCGTGAGATCCACACCGTAATAACCGGCTACCAGCACCACAATCAGGATTACCAGCCCGCCCTTGCCTCCAATCGGTGGGCGAAAACCACCGCCGCCGCCAGATGAAGCTCCCCGACGATCTTCCACATTGTCACTTTCACGACGACCTTGCCAACGCATAGCTTTACTCCAGAACAGACTTTCCACTCATCGTAGAAAATCATATGGATGAATACCATTAAAAATAGTGTCGTAAGAAAGAAATGGCAGGATTTTAATCAAAAACACAGAAATAGAGGGGAGAAACGAACGCTCTCCCCTGATTAACGAGATTGGAAAAACAACGTAATCGATTGCGCGGTTAGTCTAATTTAACGCCGATACGGTGCGCAACTTCCTCGTAGGCTTCAATCAAACCACCCAGACTTTGACGGTAACGGTCTTTGTCCATCTTATTCAGGGTTTTCTTGTCCCACAGGCGGCTGCCATCCGGAGAGAACTCGTCGCCCAACACCACTTCGCCGTTGAACAAACCGAACTCAAGTTTGAAGTCCACCAAAATCAGACCGGCGTCGTCAAAGATTTTGCTCAGTACGTCGTTCGCTTTGTAGCTCAATTCTTTCATACGAGCCAAATGCGCTTCGCTAGCCCAGCCAAAGGTTGCACAGTAAGATTCATTGACCATTGGGTCATGCATGGCATCGTTTTTCAGAAACAAATCATACAGCGGCGGGTTCAGTTCCAGACCTTCTTCAATGCCCAGACGCTTAACCAAAGAACCGGCGGCACGGTTACGAATCACGCATTCTACGGGAATCATATCCAACTTTTTCACCAACACTTCGGTATCAGAAAGCAGGCGCTCCATTTGGGTCGGGATACCGGCTTCTTGCAGTTTGGTCATAATGAAATGGTTAAACTTGTTGTTGACCATGCCTTTACGATCGAACTGCTCAATGCGCTGACCATCCAGTGCTGACGTATCGTTACGGAACTCCAGTACCAACAGGTCAGGATTTTCGGTGGTATAGACGGTCTTCGCCTTCCCACGATACAACTCAGCTAGCTTTTGCATCTTATTACTCCAATAGTGTGACAATCTTTGATAAAGAATGACTATGTTGACAAAACTGGCATTAACAAAACGAATGTTAACAAAATTAACTTTACCTACAGAGCCGCGCCGCATCGTTCCAGCACCGCCCGATATAGCTAATAAACACAAAGACAAAAGGGGCCGAAGCCCCTTTGTTTAGTTTGCGCTCGTCTGGCTGAACGCGGCCTGCAACACCGCCACCAACGCATCGTTCTGCGATTGGCTTAAGGTATGGCCCTTAGGATCAATAAACTGCAAGCTGCTGCGGTTATCAAGATCGCCGACCTGAAGTTTGTAATCGCCTTCTTTCAGCTCCGGATCTTTCGCACCCAACGCATCCCAGCTACTGCTGCTCATAGATTTGTAGGTCACGGCCACGGTACCCTGTGGACGGCTGCGGTCGCTCACTTTCATGCCCATTTTCTCCAGCGCAGCTGGTAGACGTTCCCACAGCGTGGCGTAAGGTACACGAACGATCAGGTTCGGCAAGCCGGTATCGTCACTGCCGCTTTGAACATCCAGAGAACCCACTTTGCGAGCGGCCTGATTGTTTTCAGCGTCGGTACGGACTTTATCCAGACCTTCAATAATGGTGTTCAGCATTGCGCCGTTATAACGCTGAATAGCGCTATATTCGGTGACGGGTTTCCCCCCCTGCTGCAGTTCCAGTGATTTCACCACCAGCGACAACTGATAACCCTGCTCTACGACGCTCACCTGATAGCGGCCTTCGAACTGCACGTCTTCATCGCCGCGGCTCCACTTGATCCAGTCGGTAGTCAGCGTTTGATTCGCATCCTGACGGCTGGCAACCGGCAGATTCTTATCCTGAATCACGCGGGTGACCTGGCTCCAAAGGTTACGATTCTGCGGGCTACTTTCTAACAACAGCTTGCTGGTATCGCTAGTATATTCCGTGCGCGAACCGCTCAACAGCGCCAACGGCTGCACCGGAGGACGAATGTCCAGAGCCTTGCCGACGTTGCCAGTAGAACGAACTTCACGAATATCAAAATCACCGTTTTGCAACGGCAGAATCATACCAGCAGGTGCGTTAAGCGGCTTGAGCGCCGGCGCATCGAGATAGGCTTCATCTCCGCTAACCTGACGTTTATAGCGTTGATCCGTTGTACAAGCTGCCAGCAGCATGACCAACGAAACACCCACAACCTTTGCCACCATCGACTTTTGCAATGATATTGCCATCAAATTTCCCTAAGAGTTACAGCAAACCGGCGCTTTTCAACGCTTTTTCCACTACCAGCTTGGCAGGGTCAGTCAGCGGCGTCATCGGCAGACGCAGAGTGTCATTTGCCATCAACCCCAGCGCCTTACAGGCCCATTTCACCGGAATTGGATTTGCTTCTACAAATAAATGCTGATGCAACGGCATCAAGCGTTGATTTAAACGGCGTGCTTCAGCGAAATCGCCTGCGGCCGCCAAGGCACAAAGCTGTGCCATTTCACGGGCTGCTACGTTCGCAGTCACCGAGATAACGCCTTTACCACCCAGTTGCATAAAGTCCAACCCGCTGGCATCGTCGCCGCCTAGCAGGATGAAATCTTCATCATCAACCAGCACTTGGATCTGACTTACCCGCGATAAGTTCCCCGTGGCTTCTTTTATCGCAACAATATTCTTAATTTTAGCTAAACGTGCAACCGTTTCCGGTAACATATCGCAACCGGTACGCGAAGGCACATTATAGAGAATCTGCGGCAAATCGGTACTTTCAGCAATAGCTTTAAAATGCTGGAACAAACCTTCCTGCATCGGACGATTATAATACGGCGTAACGGTCAAACAGCCAACGACGCCCGTATTGTTAAAACGTTTAGTAAGAGAAATGGCTTCCGAGGTAGCATTTGCGCCGGTTCCTGCAATGACCGGAATACGGCCATCGGCCAGATCCAAAGTCATCATCACCACATCCGCATGCTCGTCGTGATTCAACGTTGCAGACTCACCCGTCGTGCCGACGGAGACAATAGCGGCAGTTCCACTGGCCACATGATAATCAATCAGTTTTTTAAGGCTCGCACGATCGACAGCACCTTTGTCGTCCATCGGCGTTACCAGCGCAACTATACTTCCCGTAAACATCGGCCATCTCCTCCACAAACAAGTTCCTCATGGTACTTTTGACCTCTATCCAAAAGCAAGTAAACAACTGTGTTGTAAGCGCTTGGCAGCAGGTTTTTTTTATGTTTACCATGGTAACCCCATAGAGCGACACAGGAAGAGCGACTTTGCCGCAGCTTGATGAACATTATCTGGTCATAACCGCACTGGGTGCAGACCGCCCAGGTATCGTAAACACTATCACCCGCCATGTGAGCAGTTGCGGTTGTAATATTGAAGATAGCCGCTTGGCGATGTTCGGTGAAGAGTTCACATTCATCATGTTGCTCTCCGGTAGTTGGAACGCCATCACTCTGATTGAGTCCACTTTGCCGCAGAAAGGGGCCGAGCTGGATTTACTGATTGTGATGAAACGCACTAACGCGCAGGATCAGCAAGCCATGCCTGCTACCGTCTGGGTAAAGGTTGAAGTTAAAGATTCCCCACATATTATTGAGCGATTCACTAACCTGTTCCATTGTCACAATATGAACATTGCGGAACTGGTCTCAAAAACCCAGCCGGCAGAGGGCAATAATTCGCCTTTGCTACATATTCAGATCAGCGCCCACAGCCCTGCCAGCCAAAACAGTTCTATTATTGAACAAGCTTTTCATCAGCTATGTACAGAACTCAATGCGCAGGGCAGTATTAGCGTTGTGAACTACCCACAGCATGACGACCGAATGGAGAGTTAGTAATGAGCCCATTGAAAGCCGGTGATATTGCGCCAAAATTCAGTTTGCCCGATCAAGACGGTGAGCAAATTAGTTTGGCCGACTTCCTTGGACAACGCGTATTGGTTTATTTCTACCCGAAAGCGATGACGCCGGGTTGCACCGTCCAGGCCTGTGGCCTGCGTGACAACATGGATACATTGAAAAACGCCGGTGTAGAAGTGCTAGGTATCAGTACCGATAAACCCGAGAAACTTTCTCGCTTTGCAGAAAAAGAGTTGCTGAACTTCACTTTGCTTTCTGATGAAGATCATCAGGTTGCTGAACAGTTTGGCGTGTGGGGCGAAAAGAGCTTCATGGGGAAAACCTATGACGGCATCCATCGCATCAGTTTCCTGATTGACAGCGAAGGTAAGGTCGAACACGTGTTCGATAACTTCAAAACCACCAATCACCACGATATCGTGATGGCTTACCTACAGCAAAATGCCTGATTTGTCTGCCAACAAATAGGATTCAGATAAAGTAAAAGAGCGCCCAGGCGCTCTTTTTTATGGGTAATATTGGGTATTCGCCGACATTAATCAGCGTCAGGAATAAACTCTTCTGGCCAGGCATGAATCACCGCTTTCACCAGCGTCGCTAAAGGAATCGCGAAGAATACGCCCCAAAACCCCCACATTCCGCCGAAAATAATCACGGACAGAATAATGACCAACGGATGCAGATTCACCGCTTCCGAGAACAAAATTGGCACCAGCAGGTTGCCATCCAGCCCCTGAACCACCAGATAGGCCACGATGAGCGTCCAGAAATCGGCACCGATACCCCATTGGAACAGCGCCACCAGCACCACAGGAATAGTGACAATCACCGCGCCAATATAGGGAATCAGCACCGAGAAACCCACCAAAACCGATAACAGCAGCGCGTAGCGCATATCCAGGATAAAGAACACCAGATAGGTAGCAATACCCACAATCACCATTTCCATCACTTTGCCGCGAATATAATTGGTAATCTGTTGGTTCATCTCTTTCCATACCTGCCCCGCCAGGCCACGGTTACGTGGCAATACCCGGCGCACCGCATTCAGCATCTGTTCTTTATCTTTAAGCAGGAAAAACAGCATCAGCGGCACTAAAATCAGATAGATAGCCAATGTCAGCAGGCCAACTATCGAAGCCAGCGAGAATTTAACGACCGAGTCTCCCATGCCGGAAAGCTTACCGCGCATATTTTCCGCCATCATATCCACGATGCCAGCATCCACCAGTGCCGGGTAGCGTGACGGTAGGGTCTGAGCGTACGCATTGAATTGATTCAACATTTTCGGCATATCCGAAATCAGATTAATCCCTTGCTGCCACGCGGTCGGCGCAACCACCAACACCAACAGCATGGCGATACCGCCAAACAAAATCAGCACTATACTGGCCGCCCACAGTCGCGAACAGCCGATGCGTTGCAAACGAGCCGTTGGCCACTCCAGCAAATACGCCAACACAATAGCCACCAGCAGCGGAGCTAAAATGCCGCTGAAAAAATAAAGAATGCAGAATCCGGCCAGTAAAATAACCAGCAATGCAATGACTTGTGGGTCAGTAAAACGTCGGCGATACCACTGTAATAACATCTCTAACATCAGAGATTGCTCCTTGAAAACCATGACGAACCTGCGAAATACAGGTTTCTTTTGCGGCCCTTTAAGCACAGGGGAGAGCATTAATGAGTAAAACTAAGAATATTGCTAGGCAAAAGTTCCATTGTGCTGGCGGGCTAGCTAAGATAACAGACAATCTCGACACAAAGCCAAGGACAGAGCTTTTGAGATTTCTGATCGCTTATTTGTGATCCAACACGCGTTCGTGATGATTGTACTGGAGAGCAGAGCAGGGAAGAAGAACTCTTACGCATCACAGGCGTCAAAATCGTCATTACCTCAGTAGGGGCAGTCTCGTTTATGACACGTCTGTTAAGTAAAACAGTGATCGCCACATTGCTCACTACCCTGCTCTATTCTGGGATCGCGCCCGTTTCTGCCGAAACGCCGCAGGATCTGTTACCGGATATCGGCACCACCGCCGGCGGCACTCTCAGTATTAATCAGGAGTTGGCGATGGGCGATTTTTACGTCCGCCAGATGCGTGCCAGCACGCCGCTGATCGCCGATCCACTACTGACTCAATATATCAATCAGTTGGGAAACCGACTGGTGGCCAACGCCAACTCGGTGCGCACCCCTTTTCACTTCTTTATCGTCAATAATGATCAACTGAACGCCTTTGCCTTCTTTGGCGGCAACGTGGTGCTCCACTCGGCGCTGTTTCGCTATACGGATAACGAAAGCGAACTCGCATCGGTGTTGGCCCATGAGATTTCCCATGTAACTCAACGCCATTTGGCGCGTGCGATGGAAGAACAGCAGCGAATGGCTCCGCTGACCTGGGTGGGCGTACTGGGTTCGATACTTTTGACCATGGCCAGCCCGCAGGCCGGTATGGCAGGGCTGAGCGGCACGCTGGCGGGTACCCAGCAGGGTATCATCAGCTTTACTCAGGGTAACGAACAGGAAGCTGACCGCATCGGTATCGTGGTGTTACAGCGCGCCGGCTTCGATCCGCAGGCCATGCCGAACTTTATGCAGAAACTGGCGGATCAATCACGCTATGCCTCCAAACCGCCGGAAATGCTGCTGACTCACCCCTTGCCGGATAGCCGTCTCTCCGACGCACGTAACCGCGCCAGCCAAATGAAGCCGCACCCAGTGGCCTCATCACAGGATTATCTGTTTGCCAAAGTCCGTATTCTGGGGATGTATGGTTCCACCGAGTACAGCCTTAGCTCGGATTTGCTGGACACGCTAAGCAAAGGCACCACGCGGGAACAGCTCGCGGCCAAATACGGTCAGGCAATCTTGTTCTATCAGGCTAAGAAATATGATAGCGCCCGTAATATGCTGCAGCCATTGCTGACCCAACAGCCAAACAATATCTGGTTTATCGATTTAATGACCGACATTGATTTGGGGCAGAATAAAAACGCGCAGGCGATTGCCCGGTTAGAGAAAGCCATTGCCAGCCAAAATAACGAGCCAGTCTTACAGCTTAACCTCGCCAATGCTTACGTACAGGGCGAGCAGCCAGCGGCGGCTAGCCGAATTCTGTATCGCTACACTTTCGCCCATCCGAACGATCCCAACGGCTGGGATTTGCTGGCTCAAGCCTCTGCAGCACAAGGTTTGCGAGATGAAGAACTCTCTGCGCGGGCAGAAAGTCTGGCGCTGAGTGGCAAACTACCACAGGCGATTGGCTTACTTGGCGATGCCAGCGCACGGGTAAAATTGGGCAGTCTGAAGCAGGCGCGTTACGATGCTCGCATCGACCAATTGCGCCAATTGAACGAACGTTTTCGTAAATACCAGAAATCCTGATGCGTTTAGGATGATTTTTTCAAGGAATGTAATAATGAACAACGTCACGATTTACCATAACCCGCGCTGCTCCAAGAGCCGTGAGACTCTGACTTTGCTGGAACAACGAGGCATTACGCCACAGGTGGTGCTGTATCTGGATACGCCGCCAAGCGCTGCAACGTTGTCAGAACTGCTGCAACAGCTGGGTTTCAGCGATGCCCGACTGCTAATGCGTACCAAAGATGAGTTATATAAAACGTTAAATCTGGCCGATAGCAGCCTGTCTCAAACGCAACTGTTGCAAGCCTTGGCGAATAACCCAAAACTGATTGAACGCCCGATCGTTATTCATCAGGGTAAGGCGCGACTGGGTCGCCCGCCGGAGCAGGTGCTTGAGATTTTATAATCCATTGAGATAGGTAACGATATTCAGTACAAGAATGGGCACCTTTCGGGTCCATTCTCGTTCAGTCGCTACAGCCCGAGAATATCTTTTACGAAAGGAATCGTCAGCTTACGCTGAGCAGTGATAGAGGCACGATCCAACTGATCCAGCGTCATAAACAAAGTGCGCATTTCCCTATCCAGTCGTTTCAACAGAAAACGGCCCACGTCTTCCGGTAGTTCAAATCCACGTAGTTTTGCTCGCAGTTGCAACGCCTGGAGTTTTTCATCGTCAGAGAGCGGCTGAAGCTTATAGATTTGCCCCCAATCCAGGCGAGAAGCCAGATCCGGCAAACGCAAATTAAGCTGACGCGGTGGCCGATCGCCAGTGATCAACAAACGAGTGCGTCCGGTTTCAACAATGCGGTTATACAGATTAAACATCGCCATTTCCCACTCATCGTCACCAGCAATACATTCGATATTATCGATGCAAACCAGCGCCAACTGTTCCATGCCATCCAGCACTTCAGGGACAAAATAGGCGCGCTTATCCAGCGGCACGTAGCCGACGGCTTCCCCTTGCTGCGATAGTTCGGCGCAGGCTGCATGGAGTAAATGACTACGTCCGCCGCCTTCTCGCGACCAAAAGTAGATATAACTACCGTGAGACTGATGAACAGCAGCCTGAATCGCAGCTAATAGGGATGGGTTCTCCCCCGGATAAAAACTCGCAAAAGTTTCATCATCGGGAAGATAAAGTGGCAGTGAAAGCTGTGCCGGCGTATTCAGAAGCACCTCAACCAAAACGGGCAAGAAAACCGAGAGAGCTTACCACAAAAATCAAAAGCTTCATAAAAACCATTTAGATCCTGAAAAAAGCGCCAAAGGGATCAATCTCGCCTTTCCCTGATATCACTGGCCGGTACCGCCGAATAATCCCTCAGTGGCACCGGCACTTAGCTACTATTTCGCCGCTTGGTCTTCGGCAGATTCAATCACTTCTTCATCTTTCTGGATCAGGCTAAAGACTTTAAACAGCAGACTCAGGCCAATCCCCACCACCGTTGCTAACGCCATACCTTTTAGCTCGGTCGCGCCGATGTTTATCTTCGCGCCGCTAACGCCAATGATCAGGATCACCGAGGTCAGGATCAGGTTTTGCGCTTTGTTGTAGTCAACTTTAGATTCAATCAGTACACGAATACCGGATGCGGCAATCACGCCGTACAGCAGCAGGGAAACGCCGCCCATCACTGGAACAGGCACCGCCTGAATTGCCGCAGCCAGCTTGCCCACGCAAGAAAGCATAATTGCCAGAATTGCCGCGCCGCCGATCACCCAGGTGCTGTAAACCTTGGTAATGGCCATCACGCCGATATTCTCACCGTATGTGGTGTTTGGCGTAGAGCCGAAGAAACCGGAGATCACCGTGGAAATACCGTTGGCAAACATCGAACGATGCAGACCAGGATCGCGGATCAAATCTTTTTTAACAATATTCGCCGTCACGACCAAATGGCCGATATGCTCGGCGATCACGACCAATGCCGCCGGTAGGATCGTTAAAATGGCAAACCACTCAAAACGCGGAGTATAGAAAGTCGGTAAGGCAAACCAGTGGGCTTCCCGAATGGGCGTTAAATCCACCACACCCATGCCGAACGACAGCGCGTATCCTACCAGCACGCCAATCAGAATCGGGATAATGGCAAAAAAGCCGCGGAACAATACTGAACCGAGAATAGTCACACCCAGGGTTACCATCGAAATAATGATGGTCGTAGAATCCGCCGTCGCGCCTGCCGCTGGCAGCAATCCAGCCATACCGGCCGCAACCCCTGCCAGTTCAAGCCCGATAACCGCCACAATGGCTCCCATCGCCGCCGGTGGGAATAAGACGTTCAGCCAGCCAGTCCCCGCTTTTTTCACAATCATTGCAACCAAGCAAAATAAAACGCCGCACATAATAAATCCGCCCAGCGCCACTTCGTAGCCCAATGGCAATAACAGTAATACCGGTGAAATAAACGCAAAGCTAGAACCGAGATAGGCCGGAATTTTACCTTTACAGATAAATAAATACAGCAGCGTACCGACGCCGTTAAACAGCAATACCGTAGCCGGGTTAATTTTAAACAGAATAGGAACTAAAACGGTGGCACCAAACATGGCGAACAGGTGTTGAAAACTCAAGGGAATCGTTTGCAATAACGGCGGACGTTCGCTGACCCCTATAGTGCGACGGCTCATCTTCTCTATCCTCTGACTAGGTGATTGATATTCTTAGGCTGCGGAGCAAAAAAAAGCCGACTTCTCAGTCGGCTGGTAAAACTATTTAGTACCAAAAATCTTATCACCGGCATCACCCAAACCTGGGATGATATAACCCTGTTCATTCAATCCCTGATCGATGGAAGCGGTGTATAGCTCAACGTCCGGATGAGCGGCTTCCAGTGCAGCAATACCTTCAGGTGCAGCAACCAGAACCAATACTTTAATACTCTGGCAGCCCGCTTTTTTCAGCAGATCGATGGTTGCAATCATAGAACCACCGGTCGCCAGCATTGGATCAACCACCAGCGCCATGCGCTCGTCAATGTTCGAAACCAATTTTTGGAAATAAGGAACCGGCTTCAGGGTTTCTTCATCGCGGTACACGCCGACAACGCTGATACGCGCGCTAGGAACATTTTCCAGCACGCCTTCCATCATGCCCAGACCGGCACGCAGAATAGGCACAACGGTAATTTTTTTCCCTTTAATCTGTTCAATTTCAACCGGGCCATTCCAACCATCAATAGTGACCTTTTCGGTTTCCAGATCGGCGGTCGCCACATAGGTCAGCAAACTACCCACTTCAGAAGCCAGCTCACGGAAGCGTTTGGTGCTGATGTCATTTTCACGCATCAGGCCAAGCTTATGTTTTACCAGCGGGTGTTTCACCTCAACGATCTTCATTATTTTTCTCCTATTAAGGCGGTTGACGGCCAAAAAAATCGCGAGATTATACCGCCTTTTTTTTTGAACGCCACAACCAATAGCCTGATTCAGATCAATAGAAACTGGATCTTAATTCTAGAACATGGAAAACAACGACTCCATCACAAGCCACTCGCAAACGTTTGCCTAGACTGTTAGAATTGCCGCGTTTTCTTCCAAAGCTCAAACAGCCAACCTCCGTGGGGACCTCGCAGTGACCGACAAAACCTCTCTCAGCTATAAAGACGCAGGTGTAGATATCGATGCCGGCAACGACCTTGTTGATCGCATTAAAGGCGTAGTAAAACAGACTCGTCGTCCGGAAGTTATGGGTGGATTGGGTGGATTTGGTGCCCTGTGTGCATTACCGCAAAAATACCGTGAACCTATTCTTGTTTCAGGCACCGACGGCGTTGGCACCAAGCTGCGTCTGGCGATGGACCTGAAACGTCACGATACCATTGGTATAGATTTAGTCGCGATGTGCGTTAACGATTTGGTCGTTCAGGGCGCAGAGCCGCTGTTCTTCCTCGATTATTTCGCTACCGGAAAACTGGATGTGGATACCGCAGCCAGCGTGATTACCGGTATTGCCGAAGGCTGTAAACAGTCTGGCTGCGCGCTGGTAGGCGGCGAAACCGCTGAAATGCCGGGCATGTACCACGGCGAAGATTACGACGTTGCCGGTTTCTGCGTTGGCGTTGTCGAAAAATCCGAAATTATCGACGGCAGCAAAGTGGCTCCCGGCGACGCACTGGTTGCGTTAGGCGCCAGCGGCCCGCATTCCAACGGCTACTCTCTGGTACGTAAAATTCTGGAAGTCAGCAAAACCGATCCTGAGCAAACGCACTTGGCAGGCAAATCTCTGGCGGACCATTTGCTGGAACCAACAAAAATCTATGTAAAATCTATCCTTAGTCTGATCGAGCAACTGGAGATTCACGCCATTGCCCACCTGACCGGCGGCGGCTTCTGGGAAAACATCCCACGGGTTCTGCCAGAAGGCACGCAGGCGGTAATCGATGAATCCAGTTGGGAATGGCCAGCAGTATTCAGCTGGTTGCAGCAGGCCGGCAACGTGAGCCGCCACGAAATGTACCGCACCTTTAACTGTGGCGTGGGTATGGTTGTCGCCTTACCTGCCGAACTGGCAGATAAGGCGGTTGAACTGCTGACCGCTTCCGGCGAAAAAGCATGGAAAATCGGTACGATTGCTGCATTGCCAGAAGCAGCAGAGCAGGTTGTCATCAATCCGTAACGGATCAACAAAAAGACGGATAGCGGTAGCTTCTATGAAAAAAATCGTGGTTTTGGTTTCTGGTCAAGGCAGCAATCTGCAAGCTCTGATGGACGCACAGCAACAAGGGCGACTGGCGGGTACGATTTGTGCGGTTTTCAGTAATAATCCGCAGGCTTACGGTCTGGAGCGCGCGACGCAGGCCGCGATTCCTGCTCATGCGCTAGATGCCAAAACTTTCCCTGACCGTGTCAGCTTTGATTTAGCGCTGGCTCAGGCTATTGATGCCTATCAGCCGGATTTGCTGGTGCTAGCTGGCTATATGCGCATCCTTAGCCCGGAATTCGTACAGCATTACGCTGGTCGAATGCTGAATATCCATCCATCGCTGCTGCCTAAGTATCCGGGTTTGCACACTCACCGTCAGGCTATCGAAAACGGGGATACGGAACACGGCACTTCGGTGCATTTCGTGACCGAGGAACTGGACGGCGGGCCGGTTATCTTACAGGCAAAAGTGCCCATTTTTTCTGAAGATAGCGAAGATGATGTGATTGAGCGAGTGCAGGCGCAGGAGCACAATATCTATCCGTTGGTGGTCAGTTGGTTTACCGAAGGACGATTGGAAATGCGTGAGAACGCCGCCTGGTTGGATGGTAAAAAGCTGCCCTTACAGGGTTACGCAGCCGACGAATAAAAGCTACCGCCGGTTTTATGCTAAAAGGGCCATGTGATATGGCCCTTTTTTGATCCCAACGTTCCAGTGTTGTTTTCTGGCCGCCGGTAATCAAGGGTTAGCACATATCGGGGAACAGTATTCTATCCGTCACCAGATGGCTATTTGGGCACAAAAAGATTAAATCCAGTTGCGATTCAGCCTGTAACTGATGGGCTGTTCCCAGCGGTATACAAAAGATATCCCCTTGCTTAACATCATGATTTCTTAAGTTAACCAGCTTCTGGTTTTCCACATCCCCCAGGTACATTCGCCCCTCCCCAGCCAGAATGATATACCACTCCTCGCCGTGAAAATGGGCATGGCATCCCACCTTTTTACCCGCTGCGATACGCGTACCGAAACTATTCAGCGCCTTCCCTTTCGCCAACTCCGCAATACCAATACCAACCACTGGATCAACTACCGCCTTGGTTATTTCTTGAGAAAAAGCTTTAATCACCTCTGTCCCCTTAAAGATTTATCAGCTAATACTGGCTGTATTTATCCAATCATTTTCAGTTAAAAATGGATGAGCATCATTGAAAGCTTAGCAGGATCAATGGCTGATGGCAGGAAAGCGGTTTATTGCTTGATTCAAGGCAATGAGTCAGTTTAAACCATAGAACGAGGTATTCACTTATCGAATATCAACCGGAACTTGCTCCGATTACAGCTGTGAACTGATTTTGACTTTAAAGAACGTATTTGAGCTTTTCCACGACAAGATTGGTGTGGGTTGCGAAAGCTAAATCTTTCGGTTTATTCTCACTCGCCATAACGGTTCCCGAGCAAGGTTGACGCGCAAATGGGGGTCTGAAAACGCCTCTCGTACACTCCTCGTCAAGCGAGCCGCGTTTGAGCGGGAACGAATCGCGGTACGCCGTCAGTAGAGACTCAAATCATTATTGATGATAAACCTTACCCCAACATCTAAAGGAATATCTCCTCTCCCACGCCCTATGTGGTTATAATTCCCTCGCAGCGTCCGCTGTTTTATTTATTATTTCGAGGAATCCGCATGTCTAGCACTACCAGCGTCAGGCTACGTCCGATGGAAAGGGATGACCTGCCGTTTGTTCATCAGTTAGATAATAATGCCAGCGTTATGCGCTATTGGTTTGAGGAGCCTTACGAGGCTTTTGTTGAACTGTCTGACCTGTACGATAAACATATCCATGACCAGAGCGAACGCCGGTTTATTATCGAAAGTCAGGGGACAAAAGTCGGGCTGGTGGAATTGGTGGAAATCAACCATATTCACCGTCGGGCAGAATTTCAGATCATCATTGATCCCGCCCATCAGGGCCAAGGTTATGCAGGCACCGCAGCCAAACTGGCAATGGAGTACGGTTTCTCCGTATTGAACCTGTATAAACTGTATTTGATTGTTGATAAAGAAAATGAAAAAGCCATTCACATTTACAGCAAGCTGGGCTTTAAAAGCGAAGGCGAGTTAATCGACGAGTTCTTTATCAACGGCGAATACCGCACGGTTATCCGTATGTGTATTTTCCAACCCCAATATTTGACAAAATATAAAACTCCGGCGATCAAAACGCCTTAACCGCTATACCGGAGCCATGGGCTCCGGTGTTATTTTGCGCAGATAATCCTAACCAATCGAATCTTAGCCATAACGTCCGGTAATATAATCTTCCGTCCGCCGCATGGCCGGTGAGGTAAATAATCCATCGGTATCGTTGTATTCCACTAGGCAACCTTGATGGATAAACGCAGTGTAATCCGAAACCCGCGCCGCCTGCTGCATGTTATGAGTGACCAAAACCACGGTATAGTGCTGTTTTAACGAAGTAATCAACTCTTCTATGGTCAAGGTCGAAATAGGATCCAACGCCGAAGTAGGCTCGTCCAACAGTAAAATTTCCGGTTCGATGGCAATCGCTCGAGCAATGACCAAACGCTGTTGCTGGCCGCTGGAAAGACGGAAAGCATTCTCCCGCAATCGATCTTTCACCTCGTGCCATAACGCCGCGGCGCGTAAAGCACGCTCCAGAGCTTCATCCAAAACCCGTCTGTCGCGAATCCCTTGCAAACGCAGGCCGTAAACCACGTTCTCATAAATGGATTTAGGGAAAGGATTTGGCCGTTGGAACACCATACCCACACGACGGCGCAGCGCCGCAACATCGACCTTTTTTCCGATGATATTTTCAGCACCAATTCTGATTTCGCCGTCCATTCGACAATGTTCCAACAGGTCATTCATTCGGTTAAAACAACGCAATAACGTCGATTTACCGCAACCGGAAGGCCCAATAAGCGCAGTGACCCGATTTTTAGGGATACGCAGAGAAACATCGTGCAAAACCTGTTTTTCACCATAAAACAGATTGAGATGCTCTACCGCCAGCGCGGTATTTTCATCGCTCAGGTGCCGTACATCCAGTACGGGCAAGGCGTCCGGTATCATCAGTCCCATAAGGTTTCCTGCGAGTTAAATAATGTCATTACAGCATCAGGCCACGGTATTTTTCACGTAAATGATGGCGTATTCCCATCGCGGCTAAATTCAGCCCAACCACAATAACAACCAGCAGTAACGCCGTTGCAAATACCAGCGGACGCGCGGCTTCAACGTTCGGACTTTGGAATGCCATATCGTATATCTGGAAACTCAAATGCATGAATTTTCGTTCCAGATGCAGAAAAGGGAATACACCGTCTACCGGCAATACCGGTACGGATTTCACCACGCCAACCAGCATTAGCGGCGCGGTTTCCCCCGCCGCACGAGCCACGGCCAAAATCAGGCCGGTGATCATCGCCGGAGCCGCCATCGGCAACACAATATGCCACAGCGTTTCGGCTTTGCTGGCTCCTAGCGCCAGTGACCCCTGACGCAGGCTGGCAGGTATGCGCGATAACCCTTCTTCGGTAGAAACAATCACTACCGGCAGTGTCAGTAACGCCAAGGTTAATGCCGCCCACAGTACGCCAGGCGTGCCAAAGGTCGGATTAGGCAATGCCTCCGGATAAAATAACTTATCCAGCGAACCGCCGATAAAATAGACGAAGAAGCCCAGCCCAAAGACACCGTAAACAATAGAGGGCACGCCCGCCAGATTCACAACCGCAATGCGGATTGTACGCGTTAACCAATTGCGTTTGGCATATTCATGGAGATAAACCGCGGCGATAACCCCAAACGGCATCACCATAATTGACATCAATATAACCATCAGCACCGTGCCAAAAATCGCTGGGAATACGCCGCCTTCGCTATTGGCATTGCGCGGACTGTCGGTCAGAAATTTATGTCCCTGCCCCGCCATATGCCTGACTTTTTGCCAGAAAGTCATATTGTTGGGATACCAAGCTTTACTGATTTGGCTGAGGGAAATCGGGTGTATCTGACCCTGCATATCTTTGAGCAACAGCGTATAGCGGTTTTGTTCCGCGCGCAGGCCCTGCAAAGTTGTCGCCAATCCATCGTAATGACGCTGTACCTCTCCGCGTTCAGCGCGTAGGCGATCTTGCGCTCGTCCGTCCAGCTTACCGGCGGTTTGCAGATGTTTCTCCTGCAAACGCAAATTCTCAACCTGTTGGTTAAGTATGTTCATCTGGCGGAACTGAATATCATCCCCTTGCCTGACCAACGCCTGCACCTGCGGGATCCGTTTTTGCAGCTCCAGCGGAATATTATCCCCCACCAGCGGCTGCCCGTTATCCAGCATCCCGGCCATAAAACCGTAGGCTGTACCGTGATTCAAACGGCTAAGCACCAGCAAATCTTTCGGCTGGCGCCGCTGTACAATATCGCTGTCAAGCAAGGTCTGAAAATCGTGCCCCTGAAACTCCCGATTACCGGTTTTAATCAGATAACGCGTCACAGAGTCACGTCCGTCCGCTAGAGGAATCCCCGCCGTTGCCAGCTGTTCCCGTGTGATCTGCTGCTGCTGATAGATTTCTCCGATCAAGCTGACCAGCCCGGCACCGCTTTGTTTCAGCTCGAACTGATAAACCGGCGCAGGCCAGAAATAACGCATTCCCTGCCCTGCCAGCAACAATATGATACCCAGCAAGGCCAACAGGCTGATGCTGACCGAACCGGCCGTCAGCCAGATCCAGGGCGAGCCTGATTTAAACCAGCTTTTCATCACGCATCCCGCTCCGTTTGATAGCGTTCCCGCAGCCGAAGCCGTATCGCTTCGGCCAGGGTATTAACCACAAAAGTGAACATAAACAGCACCAGAGCGGTAAGGAATAGCACCCGATAATGGCCGCTGCCCACTACCGCCTCCGGCATTTCTATGGCGATATTCGCCGCCAGCGCGCGCAGCCCTTGGAAAACGCTGCCGTCAATAATTGGCGTATTACCGGTAGCCATTAACACGATCATGGTTTCCCCCACCGCCCGGCCAAAACCAATCATTAACGCCGAAAAAATACCGGCAAAGGCCGAAGGCAGAACCACTCTCACCACGGTTTGCCACGGCGTCGCACCCAAGGCCAGTGACCCCTGAGTCAGGGACGGCGGCACGCTAAACAGCGCGTCTTCTGCCAGAGAAAAAATAATGGGAATTAAGGCAAAGCCCATCGCTATGCCGACCACCAGCGCATTACGCTGATCGTAATTATCTCCCAGCCATTCATTGAGCGGTAAGCCGAGCGTCCACTGTGCCAAATGCGGCCCCAGCATCAAAGTCAGCCAGCCAGTGACTAAAATAACCGGCAGCAACACCACAACATCCCAACCGGCAGCTAGGCGCCATTTAATTCGCTCAGATAGTTTTGCGCTGCTCCAACCGCACAGCAGAATAGCCAGCGCCAGTAAGAACGGTAATAGGAGAATGCCCGCTAGATATTGCTCAATCACCGGCGCTAGCCAGATACCGGCAATCAAACCAATCACTACCGTAGGCAATGCTCCCATAACTTCAATCGCCGGTTTAATCACTCGCCGCAGTCCAGACTGCATAAAATACGCAGTATAAATCGCACCGGCCAATGCCAAAGGCACGGCGAATAACATGGCGTAACCCGCAGCTTTTAGCGTGCCAAAGATAATCGGGATCAGGCTGAATTTAGGCTGGTAATTATCATTCGCCGACGTAGATTGCCAAACATAGGCAGGTTCCGGGTAGTTTTCGTACCATACTTTCTGCCACAGGCTACGCCAGGTGATATCCGGATAGGCATTATCAACGCGGTAATAAGACCAGTTAGCGCCGTTTTCCAGCAATAGTGCGTTACCCCACGGGGAAAATGCGGCATGACTGATGCCTTTAGCCACTTTTTCCTGCAATAAAGGAGAGGTTTGAATGCTGGAAAATAGCGTTAACTCTCCCGCTGGAGTCACTGTGGCAAAAACCCGGCGGTGATCTTCCACGCTCAGCAGCCCCATTGCCGAAGAGAACTCGCGAATACGAGTAAGATGTGGCGGTTTATCCTGAGGCTCCCGGGTATGTGGCACGTCAAACCACTGAGACAAACGCCCCTGCGGCGATTGTACCAATAGCGATTTCCCGCCAGCTAACAGCGCTAAGTGCAGCGGCTCCTGCTGATCCAGCGCGACTATTTCCCGCAGTTTGGGGCGATTATCCAACTGGTAAAGATAAACCTGCGTCGCTGACAGTAAGTACAGCCAGTGGCCATCGGGACTTAACAACAGTTGATCTATCCGCGTCGGGGATTCCGGCAGCGGCGTGATTTTTCGTTCGGTTTCAGTGAAATTCCCGAGCAAAACCCGCCCGTCATCAGTGCTGGCTGCCAGCGTGAATTGCTGTGATTGTGGCTCCGCTACGGCGATATGTCGCAACGGACGTCCTTTTTCATCCAGCGGCTGCGGCTGATCGCCCAAAGGGAAATGCCAGTGAGCGCCGCCGCTAAAATCCGGCCGAACCAATATCAGGCTACCGTTACTCAATCCCAACGCCTGCAATCCCGAAGCCTGTCCCAATGAAGTAGGAGGAGCGGAAAGTACCTGAGTTGCCAGTAACGTCCCTTCAGCCTGCTCACCTTCCGGCTGGAGGCGAATAAAAGCGCCGTTGCCCTGAGCATCGATGCGCCACAGCTTTTCCCCTCGGGAATCCATTCCCATACTTAAGGTGGAGGCGCTGGGGGTCACGGGAAATTGAGCGTGCAGGCTAATCGCCGCCGGTTTAAATAACGGCAGCACCGCATACAGCAGGTAGACAAAAATTAGCATCAGGGTCAGTAGCACCAGCAGGCCGCTACCGCTCACCATCCTGCCTACCACGCGGTCAATCATAGCCCGGCGGCGATCTCTGCCTGAAAGTGGTACTACTCTGCTTTGCCCCATGCCCTACACTAGATCCTATAGATGATTTATATAACTCATTCGCCCTTGCGCGCTGAGATGACCGAGCATCTTATGTCAGTTTTATGGCGTTTGCATGACAATGTTAACTAATGATATCTGTTGGACTTTCCTGTCAATCTCTCGCAATAATGTCTACGGACACTAAATACTCCCACAAAAATCTGAATGGAGTTGCAATGGGTCAGGAAAAGCTCTACACCGAGAAAGAACTCAGCTGGTTATCCTTTAACGAACGGGTATTGCAGGAAGCTGCGGATAAGAGCAACCCGCTAATAGAGCGGATGCGCTTTCTTGGCATTTACTCCAATAATCTGGATGAATTTTATAAAGTTCGTTTTGCCGACTTAAAGCGGCGAATTCTTATTAGCGAAGAGCAAGGCTCTGGCGTGTCCTCTCGCCATTTGCTAAAGAAAATTCAGGCCAAAGTGGTCAAAGCCGATCAGGAATTCGACAGCCTGTATAACGAACTTCTGTTGGAAATGGCGCGGAATCAGATTTTCCTGATCAATGAACGCCAGATTTCTGAGAACCAGCAGATTTGGCTCAAACAATATTTCAAACAGCATTTGCGTCAGCACATTACGCCGATACTGATCAATCACGACACCAATCTGGTGCAATTTCTCAAAGACGATTACACCTATCTGGCGGTTGAGATTATCCGCGGGCAGGAAATCGCCTATGCGCTGTTGGAAATTCCTTCCGATAAAGTGCCGCGCTTCGTTAATTTGCCACCAGAAGCTCCGCGCCGTCGCAAGCCAATGATCTTATTGGATAACATTCTGCGTTATTGTCTCGATGAAATCTTTAAAGGCTTCTTCGATTACGATGCGCTCAACGCTTATTCGATGAAAATGACCCGCGATGCGGAATACGATCTGGTTACGGAAATGGAGTCCAGCCTGCTGGAGTTGATGTCATCCAGTCTGAAGCAGCGTTTAACCGCCGAGCCGGTGCGTTTTGTTTATCAGCGAGATATGCCCGATGAAATGGTGGAATTACTTCGAAATAAACTCGGTATTTCCAATGATGACTCCGTCATTGCCGGTGGCCGTTATCACAATTTCAAAGACTTCATCGGCTTCCCTAACGTAGGGAAAAGCAATCTGGTGAATCGCCCGATGCCGCGCCTACGCCATATTTGGTTTGATAAATTCCGCAACGGTTTTGACGCGATCCGCGAGCAGGATGTGCTGCTGTATTATCCTTATCACACCTTTGAACACGTGCTGGAATTACTGCGTCAGGCGTCTTTCGACCCCAGCGTGCTGGCAATCAAAATCAATATTTATCGCGTCGCCAAAGACTCACGCATTATTGAATCTATGATTCACGCCGCCCATAACGGTAAAAAAGTCACGGTGGTGGTGGAGCTACAGGCGCGTTTCGATGAAGAAGCCAACATTCACTGGGCCAAAAGCCTCACCGCCGCGGGCGTACACGTTATTTTCTCTGCGCCAGGGCTGAAGATTCACGCCAAATTATTCCTGATTTCCCGCCTGGAAGGCGACCAAATCGTCCGTTATGCTCATATAGGGACGGGTAACTTTAACGAGAAAACCGCGCGTATTTATAGCGATTACTCGCTGTTAACTGCCGATGCACGCATTACCAATGAGGTTCGCCGGGTATTTAACTTTATTGAGAACCCTTATAGGCCAGTTAAATTCGACAATTTGATGGTATCACCGCAAAACTCGCGCCTGATGTTGTATCAATTGATTGATCAGGAAATCATCCATGCACAGGCGGGAGAAAGCGCCGGGATCACGCTGAAAATTAATAATTTAGTAGATAAAGGACTGGTTGATCGGTTATATAGCGCCTCCAGTGCTGGCGTGAAGATTCGTTTATTGGTACGCGGAATGTGTTCTTTGATCCCCAATATGCCGGGCATCAGTGAAAATATCCAGGTCACCAGCATCGTTGACCGCTTTCTGGAACATGACCGCGTTTACGTATTTGAGAATAAAGGCGACAAGCTGGTTTATCTCTCATCAGCGGACTGGATGACCCGAAATATTGATTATCGTATCGAAGTGGCCGTTTCCCTGCTGGATTCGAAACTGAAACAGCGAGTGTTGGATATCTTAGAGCTACTGTTCAACGACACGGTAAAAGCCCGTTATATTGATAAAGAACTGAGTAATCGTTATGTACCGCGCGGAAATCGGCGCAAAGTACGTGCACAGATTGCCATTTATGATTATTTAAAAGCGCTGGAACAACCAGAGCAATAGGCCTAAAACTATGCCGCTAACCAGTAACTCCACCACTAAACCGCAGGAAATTGCCGCCATTGACCTTGGCTCCAATAGTTTCCATATGGTGATTGCCCGCGTCGTTAACGGCGCACTTCAGGTTTTAGGTCGCTTAAAACAGCGCGTACATTTGGCTGATGGATTAGACAGTAACAATATTCTTAGCGAAGAAGCGATGGAACGCGGTCTGGCCTGTCTGGCTCTATTTGCCGAACGGCTACAAGGTTTCTCGCCGGATAACGTCTGTATCGTGGGGACGCACTCCCTGCGACAGGCCGCCAACGCCGAAGTGTTTCTGAAACGCGCCGCCGAAGTGATTCCCTACCCGATCGAGATCATTTCCGGTCAGGAAGAGGCTCGTCTGATTTTTATGGGCGTGGAACACACTCAGCCGGAGAAAGGTCGCAAACTGGTGATCGATATCGGCGGTGGCTCGACCGAACTGGTTATCGGCGAAGATTTTGAACCACTATTGGCAGAAAGCCGTCGCATGGGCTGCGTCAGCTTCGCTCAGCAATTTTTCCCGAATGGTGAAATCAGTAAGGCTAACTTTAAGCGCGCTCGTCTGGCAGCGGCGCAAAAGTTGGAAACGCTGGCATGGCAATATCGCATTCAAGGTTGGCAGTACGCTCTTGGGGCTTCGGGTACGATTAAAGCCGCCCATGAAGTGCTGGTCGAAATGGGTGAAAAAGACGGTTTGATTACGCCAGAACGTTTGGAAATGCTGGTTGAGCAGGTGTTGCAATTCAAGCAGTTTAGCGCGCTGAGCCTGCCGGGTTTATCTGAAGATCGCCAATCAGTATTTGTGCCAGGTTTAGCGATTATGTGCGGCGTATTCGATGCGTTAGCGATCAAAGATCTGCGTCTTTCCGACGGTGCGCTGCGTGAAGGCGTGCTGTACGAAATGGAAGGCCGTTTCCGCCATCAGGATATTCGTCAGCGGACGGCAAAAAGTCTGGCCGATCACTACAATATCGATCGCGAACAGGCGCGCCGGGTGCTGGAAACCACCGAGCTACTCTATACCCAGTGGATGGAGCAAAACCCGAAATTGGTGCAGCCGCAGCTCGAAGCGCTGTTGAAATGGGCCGCCATGCTGCATGAGGTCGGGCTGAGTATCAATCACAGCGGAATGCATCGCCACTCAGCCTATATTCTGCAAAACACCAATTTACCGGGCTTTAATCAGGAACAGCAATTATTACTGGCGTCACTGGTGCGATTCCATCGTAAAGCCATGAAACTGGATGAATTACCGCGTCTTAACCTGTTTAAAAAGAAATACTACCTGCCGCTGATCCAGTTGCTACGCTTGGGTGCCTTACTGAACAACCAACGCCAGTCCACCACTAAGCCAGAAAGCTTACGGCTGATCACCGATGATAATCATTGGACTCTGCGCTTCCCTTACGGCTACTTTTCACAAAACAGTCTGGTGCAGCTCGATGTTGAACGGGAACAGGCTTATTGGAATGACGTAATCGGCTGGAAGCTGATTATCGAGGAAGAAGACGCGCCAGAAGCAGAAAACGAGACGGATTAACGCCGATGCTCTCCGAATTCAGGGGTCGCAGCTGGCCCCTGATGCTTATCTCTAACGGACAACACAGTGCAAAAACGAGTATGAGAAACAAAAAATCGACGCAGTTAACCAAAATCATATTACTGGTCAGTTTTATCATTCTGTTTGGCCGTTTACTTTACGCGGCAATCGCGGCGATTCCTCATCATCAGGAACGTAATCAATCAGAACAGATTGAGCAACCGGTGGATCGGGAATACACGCCGCCTCAGCCTGATTTAACGCCTTAATAGCTGATTTGCCTCTTAAGATAGGTAAGATGTCTGCCGCAGACCTCTTACCTATCCCACAGTCTTGAGCGTGGCGAATCGCGCTACGCGGATAAAACCCATAATCATAAATAACCGTGACAAAAATTTTGGCTGCATAGCGGCCACCGTTTGCCGAACACCTCTGTCACCCTGACATGACGCGAACAAATAAAAAGCGGGGTTATCCCCCCATAATGCATTGAGTTAAGGACCACTATGTCAGCCCCTACCGTTTCCGACGTACATCAGCACCCAACGTCCGCCAAATTTGACGCTAAAAAACTGGCCGCTATTCGTCACCGTATTCTTTCGCTATTACTGAATAATAAAGCGCTGGTTGACGGTATTCTCGGTCGCCTGGACGATCGGGAAAAACTCAGCGATGAACAATTGCTGGATCAAACCGCCGAGATTAAGCATTTGCTGGCCGACTTACACGCCGCGGATCTCGCCGATTTACTGGAAGCTTTGCCGCAAGATGAACGTCTGGCGCTGTGGCGTCTGGTGGATAACAACTCTCGCGGCCATACGCTGGTTGAAGCCTCCGAAACGGTGTGGGACAGCCTGATCGAAGAAATGAGCGATAAAGACCTGCTGAAAGCCATGCGCAATCTGCACGTGGACGAGCAGGCTTATTTGGCCGAATACCTGCCGCGCAACCTGATGGGGCGCTTGCTGACGTCACTCGATCCGGCTCAACGAGCGCGAGTGCGAGAAGTGATTCAATATGGCCGAGATACCGTCGGCCAGATGATGGACTTCGAGCTGGTCACGGTCCGTGCCGACATCACGCTAGGAACCGTTCAGCGCTATCTGCGCTATCGTAAGAGCATTCCCGATGCCACCGATAAAATTTTCGTGATCGATCGGAAGAATACGCTGCTGGGCGAATTGCCCCTCACCACCATTCTGCTGCACTCACCGGATACTCAGGTGTTCAAAGTGATGAACAGTGAGCCGACCACTTTCCAGCCGGAACAAAAGGCAGAAGACGCCGCCGGGGCGTTCGAACGTTATGACTTGATCAGCGCCGCCGTTGTGGACGCCAAAGGCAAGCTGATGGGACGACTGACCATCGAAGAAATCGTTGACGTGGTGAATGAAGAAAGCGACACCAATTTACGTCGTATGGGGGGGTTAAGCCCGGAAGAAGACGTGTTCTCTCCGGTAGGACGCGCGGTTCGCACCCGTTGGTCCTGGCTGGCCATTAACCTGTGCACCGCTTTTATCGCTTCACGAGTAATAGGTTTATTCGAACATACCATTTCTCAATTGGTTGCACTGGCAGCATTGATGCCCATTGTGGCCGGCATTGGCGGCAATACCGGCAATCAGACCATTACTATGATTGTCCGTGCGCTGGCGTTGCACCATATCCAATTAGGCAACAGCAACATTTCATTCCTGATGATGAGAGAACTGGGTGTCGCGCTGATCAACGGCATAGTATGGGGCGGTATTATGGGCATTGTGACCTATATCCTGTACGGCGATTTAGCCATGGGCGGCGTCATGACGCTGGCAATGATGCTTAATCTGTTGGTTGCGGCACTGATGGGCGTCGTGATTCCAATGACCATGGCGCGGCTGGGGCGAGATCCGGCGATTGGCTCAAGTGTGATGATCACCGCGATTACCGATACTGGGGGTTTCTTTATTTTCCTCGGTCTGGCAACGTTATTTTTGGTCTGATCTCACTATCATTTTTAGGAACCCATGTGAAACGAGGGCTTATTCTCGCGGCGATATCAACCATGATAACGCGCGGAACAATGGTCAGTATCGCCCTTCTGTACTAGGATTCAAAAACCAGCGGCATTTTTCCTATGCCGCTGGCAATTCGCAGGTTACACATAAGGTTCGCCATGAGAATCAGAGCGATAGCACGAAATCATTCATATCATGTTCTTCTGAACATCGCGCTTATCAGCGGCCTGATTTACCTGCTCGCGCTTTTTTGCATCCAACTGTCGGAAACTTCACGTAACCTCGCGCCGCTGTGGTTCCCTACCGCTATTTTGATGGTGGCTTTATTTCATCTGCGGTTACGTTATTGGCCGCTGCAACTGCTTGTCGCTGGCGTGGCTATTATTCTGGCGAATATCACGCTCTACGGCCCTAGCTGGTTTTCTGTCCCTTTGACACTAATCAATCTGGTGGAGTCTATCGCCGGTGCCTGGCTGCTACGCCGCCTGTTAATGCCGAAAGATCCGCTACACAGCCTGTTTAGCTGGCTTAAATTTGTTTTGACGGCAGTTCTGCTGATCCCCATACTCAGCGGCTTCGCGGCAGCATTTTATCTGGCTCCGGACCACCGCGATTTCGGCCAGCTATTCACCCTTTGGTTTATGTCTGAATCCATTGGCATATTGGCGTTGGCACCCGTTGGGTTGCTTTATCAGCAAGGCTATTTCAGATCATCCCTGCGATCGCAAACTCTGTTTGAAATGATCTGGATGCTAATTTTATCTTTAACTTGCTGTTATCTGGCGCTGACTTACCTACCCTTCCCCTTTACTTTCATCGTGATGGCGCTGATTTGGGTCGCTATTCGGCTGCCCCGATTGGAAGCATTTATCATCTTCTGTCTCACCGCGGTATTGATTGCGCTGATGATTAATTTCAATCTGTTCACCAATCAGGTGAGCGGTCAGCTATTTATTCAGGCTTTTACGTTTATTCCGCTATTACTGGTGTTAGTGCCGCCACACGCGATGTCGATGGTGATGCACGCGTTTCGCACTGAAAAAGATCATATTATCGAGAGCGAAAACCGTTTTCGGAACGCGATGGAATATTCGGCCATCGGTATGGCACTGGTGTCGCCGGAAGGTAAATGGATACAGGTCAACAAAGCCTTGTGCAATTTACTCGGCTACAGCCAAGGAGAACTGCTCAATTTAACCTTTCAGGAAATCACCTACCCGGAAGATCTCACCGCCGATCTCAAGCTATTGGAAGACCTGTTTGACGGCGTGATCCCCAGCTACACCATGGAGAAACGCTATATTCGCAGCGACGGCGAGGTGGTTTGGGCGCTATTGGTCGTCAGCGTGGTTCGAGATCACGAGCAGCGTCCGCTCTATTTTATTTCTCAGGTTGAAGATATTAATGACCTGAAAAAAACCGAAATGGTCAATCGTCGGCTGATGGAACGCATTACCCTGGCGAATGAAGCCGGTGGAGTGGGAATTTGGGAATGGAACCTGAAAGAGAACACCATCAGTTGGGATAAACGAATGTTCGAACTGTATGATCTGCCGCCGAATACGATTCCTAGCATAGAGGCATGGCGAGATCGCATCCATCCCGACGACCGTGCGCGCATTGACCGCGAATTTGCCGCGGCGCTGACTCACTGTCAGCCCTATCGATTGGAATATCGCATTGTGTCTCGCAGCGGCCAAATCAGCCATATTCGTAATCAGGCCAATATGATTTGCGATAGTCGAGGCGATATTTTGCGTTTAATCGGCACTGCGCTGGACTTAACCGAAGTGAAAAGCCTGACAGAAGCCCTGCACGAAGAGAAGGAACGCCTGCATATCACGCTGGACGCCATCGGTGAAGCGGTAATCAGTACCGATCGGGAAATGCATATTACCTTTATGAACCCGGTGGCAGAAAAAATGACCGGCTGGGCCAATACCATCGCCCTTGGCCAACCTATCGATCAAATCATTCACTTAACCGATAGCAGCACCGGTTTAAACGTGGAAAATCCGGTCTGGTACTGTCTTAACGGGGTTTCACCGCCGCAAAATAACCTTTCGCTGATTTTGCACAATCGGGACGGCGAACGTTATGACATTAAGGATTCCGTCGCGCCGCTGAAAACCTTGGAAGGGGAAACCGTCGGTGCCGTTATGGTCTTCCAGGACGTCAGCGAATCGCGCGAAATGATGCGTAAACTCAGCTACAGCGCCTCGCACGATAATTTGACCAGCTTGCCTAACCGCGCGAATTTTGAGTATCAGCTGAAAAATGCGATTCAAAAAAGCATCGAACATAATCAACAGCACGCATTAGGCTTCCTCGATCTGGATCGCTTTAAAGCGGTTAACGATACAGCCGGACATGCCGCCGGAGACGCGTTGTTAACAGAATTGAGCGCGTTGATGCGTAAGTATTTACGTACTAGCGATTGCGTTGCCCGTCTTGGCGGCGATGAATTTGGCCTGTTACTGCAAAACTGCAGCGTCACCAGAGCTAAAACCGTGGTGCAGGGAATGGTTTCGCTGATTAATGACTACCCGTTCTACTGGGAAGGTAAGCAATACCGTATCGGCGCCAGCGCCGGTATAACCCAAATCAATAGTCAAAACAGCAAGCGTAGTGAACTGATGGAGCAGGCGGACATTGCCTGCTATACCGCCAAACACAGTGGTCGTGGGCAGGTGTATCTCTACCAGCCACGGCAAAAACAGCTGTTGGCACGCCAGCATGAGCTACTGAGCAAAGATGAAATTCTGCATATTCTGGAAGAGAATCAGCTAGAGCTTTTGGCTACCGCCGCCGCTCCGCCGCTCATACCGAATAACGTGGCTTTCTACCAACTGGTCCCGTCGGTTATCCCGAATGACAAACAGGCCGTGAGCCAGGACGATTTTCTCTCGGCCTCCTTGCTTTATGGCCTGCGCCCGGAGGTAGATAAATGGATCTGCCACCAATTGTTATGTATACAGGGCGAAAATATTCAAAGTAAGGCGCTCAAGGTCGCCGTGGCTTTATCCGAAGAATCGCTACAGGAAGAAAGCTTTCGCCACTTTTTGCTGGATAGCCTGCAACAATCCGTCATTCCAGCCTCCGATCTGCATTGGTTGATACAGGAATCTACGCTGCTGCGCCATTCGTCCACTATCGATAATTTTATCACTCGCCTGCAGAGGCTGGGCGGCAAACTTATCCTGACGGATTTTTCAGCCAACATGAATGGTTTCAGTAGGTTAAATCACCTCAAGATGGATTATTTAAAACTCGACGTCGGTCTGATCGCCAATATTCATACCAATCAAATGGACGAAGTGATGGTCTCGATTATCAACGGCGCCGCTCACCAAGCCGGGGTCAAAACCCTCGCGGGGCCTGCCGATCAGTTGGCGATCCTGGATAAACTTAGTCATATTGGCGTCGATTTGGTCGACGGTGACAGTATTGCCCGCACCGCACGTCTGACCGATATTTTAGGCTGCGGTTATTTAAGCAATAAATAGCCTACGGCAGATTCAAAAATGTCATTTAGAGAAAACCTGAACCGATACCCGAATTATTCCCGCCAATGACTCTGATTTGTCGATTGCTCCTCTGCGCACTCTAAGGTAAAGTCGCCCCCCTTTATTTGGCCTGGGAGCAATTATGTTCATTGGTTTTGACTACGGCACGGCGAACTGTTCTGTGGCCATAATGCGGGACGATGCTCCCGAACTGCTGGTATTGGAAAATAACGACGTTTATTTGCCTTCCATGTTATGCGCGCCCACGCGAGAGGCGGTAAGTGAATGCCTGCATCGTCACTGGCAGGTGCCCACCGGCAGCGATGAAAACCAACAGTTGTTACGGCGGGCCATCGCTTTTAACCGTGAAGAAGATATTCCAGTCAATGCGGACAGCCTGCATTTTGGCCTGTCGGCGCTGGCTCAATACATCGAAGATCCGGAAGAAGTTTACTTCGTTAAATCCCCCAAATCCTTCCTCGGGGCGACCGGTTTAAAACCTCAGCAAATCGCCCTGTTTGAAGATCTGGTCTGCGCCATGATGTTCCACATCAAACGTCAGGCGGAATCTGCCGTACAAACCGAAATCAGCCAGACCGTCATTGGCCGTCCAGTTAACTTCCAGGGCTCTGGCGGCGAAGACGCTAACCGTCAGGCCGAAGGCATTTTACTGCGCGCCGCACAGCGTGCCGGTTTCCGCGATATCGCTTTCCAATTTGAACCGGTGGCCGCCGGTCTGGACTTTGAGGCGACGCTGACCGAAGAAAAAACCGTGCTGGTCGTCGATATCGGCGGCGGAACCACCGACTGTTCGGTGTTACTGATGGGACCAAACTGGCAGGGCATGGCGGATCGTCAGCAAAGCCTGCTGGGTCACAGCGGCTGTCGAGTTGGTGGTAACGATCTGGACATCATGCTGGCGTTTAAACAGTTAATGCCGCTGTTTGGTATGGGTAGCGAAACCGAAAAAGGCATCGCAATGCCTTCATTGCCTTACTGGAATGCGGTAGCCACCAACGATGTTCCGGCGCAGAGCGATTTCTACAGCACGGCCAACGGCCGTTTCCTGCGTGATTTGATTCGCGATGCGGCTAACCCGCAACAGGTAGAAATGCTGTTGAAAGTCTACCAACAGCGTTTGAGTTACCGTTTGGTAAGAGCGGCAGAAGAGAGCAAAATTGCGCTGTCTCAGCACGAGCAGATCGCCACGGCGCTGGACTTCGTCAAACCTGAGTTGGGGCAAATGATCAGTCAGCAGCAATTGGCCGATGCCATCACTCAGCCGTTGCAACGCATTCAGGAACAAGTCAACCTGGCGCTGTCCACCAGCAACGTCAAGCCAGACGTGATCTACCTGACCGGCGGCAGCGCCCGTTCACCACTGTTACGCAGCGCACTACAGCAACAGTTACCGGGCATTCCGCTGGTTGGGGGCAATGATTTTGGCTCCGTTACCGCTGGTCTGGCACGCTGGGCGCAAACGCTGTATCGTTAAAAATAGTGAATGTGTTGAGGCAGGATGCACCGGTTAACTAACGGTTATTTCCTGCCTCATTGACACCTATCCGCAGCCTTCTTCCTTTCCGTGACTCATTGACACAATGGCTTTTTTCCGCGCCGCCATCCTTTAAAATGCCGTATTTTTTACAAAACAGAACGTTACCCAGACAAAACTGAAAAGAATCAGCTTTCTATTCCATATTTCCTTCATTATTCTCCGTGAAAAGACAGCTAAACTAATAAAATATAAGTTATCTGGCTAACGCCTATTACGGATCGTCTCCACGTAAAATCACAAGCATAAAAGAGAATCCTTCGCCACTATGAATGCCAAACCTATACGCACTTCCCGCTCGGTAATTCTGGCAGATCTGGTGGCCGTCGTGATTATCGCCATTACCGTCTGGCGCCACTTCACACCGGCGGCCAAGCAAGCGGTACCAAAGAGCCGGGAGCCAGCCTGTTTTTAGCCGCAGCACAGGATATCCGCATTGGCGGCAGGCAATCTAACGCCAGTAACCACGACACTTTACAGGTGGGCGATCTGAGCGCTTGGCGCATCTGGGGAGCCAAAATTCGCGCCGCATTTGCCAAACCGCCAGAGCTGGCGGACGTTAACGCCGCTCAACAACACAAAGGTGCCAAGCTGGGGCTGACTGTCGATCGTGAAAGGCTGGCGCGCTTGGGCACCCGCGTTTCCGATGCCAATACATTGCTAAATAACGCTTTTGGGCAACGACAGATCTCCACTATTTATCATTATCAGCCGTTAAATCAATACAAAGTCGTGATGGAAGTCGCCCGGCAATATACGCAGGACGTCAGTTCGCTGGATAAAATGAAAGTTACGTCCATCCACTGACAATTCTGTCCACGTTACCTTCCGCTGGCGTCGGCGCGTTGTTGGCTTTGGCGGTGCTTGACGCGCCTTTCAGTATGAAAGCCCTGATCGGTATTATGTTGCTGATTGGCATAGTGAAAAATAACGCCATCATGATGGTGGAGTTGGCTTTGGCAGCGCAGCGAAACGGCAATCTCAATGCCAGAGAGGCTATCTTTCAGGCCAGTTTGCTACGTTTCCGCCCGATTATGATGACCGTGCTGATGGCGCTATTTGGCGTCTTGCCCTTGGTTCTAGGCTGCGGCGACGACGCGAAACTGCGCCCCTCCTTGGGGATGAGCATCGTTAGCGGCCTGATTATGCGCCAACTTTTGACGCTTTATACTACACCGGCGGTTTACCTGTGTTTCGATCGCCTGTGCAGCCGTTTTAGCCGTCAGCCCCTACAGAGGATTGAGTAATATGTCCCCAGAAACGCTAACGCCGCTTCGGTCCACGTCGGTTCGCTGGCAGTTGTGGATCGTCGCCTTTGGCTTTTTCATGCAGGCGCTGGATACCACTATCGTCAACACTGCGTTGCCGTCAATGGCCGCCAGTCTGGGGGAAAACCCGCTGCGTATGCAGTCGGTGATTGTTTCTTATGTGCTGACCGTGGCAGTTATGCTCCCTGCCAGCGGCTGGCTGGCGGATCGAGTTGGCGTGAAGTGGGTGTTTTTCTCCGCGATTATCCTGTTCACCATTGGCTCACTGATGTGCGCTCGATCCGCGTCCCTGAATGAGCTAGTTTTCTCCCGCGTCATTCAAGGTATCGGCGGCGCGATGATGGTGCCAGTTGGTCGTTTAACCGTGATGAAAATCGTTCCACGCGAACAATATATGGCGGCGATGGCCTTTGTGACTCTGCCTGGACAGGTTGGCCCGCTGATGGGGCCAGCGCTCGGCGGTTTTCTGGTGGAGTACGCCAGTTGGCATTGGATTTTCCTGATTAATTTGCCGGTTGGATTGATAGGCGCCATTGCCACTCTGATGTTAATGCCTAATTACACCATGCAAACTCGCCGGTTTGATATCAGCGGTTTTTTGATGTTGGCAGTCGGTATGGCTACGTTGACACTGGCGCTCGACGGCCATAAAGGACTTGGCCTGCACCCCGCCGCCATTGTTGGATTAATTATTTGCGGGCTGCTGGCGCTGCTGGGCTATGGGTGGCACGCCAAAGGTAATCCTTCAGCCCTATTCTCGCTGCGATTGTTCAAGAATAAAGTTTACACTTTAGGGCTAATTGGCAGTATGACGGGGCGTATCGGCAGTGGAATGCTGCCTTTTATGACGCCGATTTTCCTACAGATTGGTCTGGGTTTTACTCCGTTCCACGCTGGTCTGATGATGATTCCCATGATTATTGGTAGCATGGGAATTAAACGAATTATCGTGCAAGTGGTTAACCGCTTCGGCTATCGTCAGGTATTGGTCAGCGCCACTCTGCTACTGGCGGTGGTTAGCCTGAGCTTCCCGTTAGTCGCTCTGATGGGCTGGCTATGGCTGCTGCCAGTGGTTTTATTCTTTCAGGGAATGCTCAACGCTTTGCGGTTTTCTACTATGAATACGCTAACCCTGAAAGACTTGCCCGACAGGCTGGCAAGCAGTGGAAACAGTCTGTTATCCATGGTCATGCAGTTGGCTATGAGTATGGGCGTTAGCATCGCCGGGATCGTTCTCGGTATGTTTGCCCACAATCAGGTCGTCACTAACTCACCGGCGACCCACAGCGCCTTCCTTTACAGCTATCTCTGCATGGCGATTGTCATTGCCTTACCGGCGTTAATCTTTGCCAAAGTACCGCAGGATATTCGTAAAAACCGCACTCTGGATACAACAGGCCAGAAATGAGGACAGCATGAGAATTGGCATTACCAGTAAGTTATTTATGGCGATTTTCGCCACCTGTATGTTGGTGTTAATCACCATGCATTGGGGAATGCGTGCTAGCTTTGAGCGCGGTTTTATCGATTATATCAAACACAGCAATGAGCAACGTATCGCCATGCTGGGTGACGCATTGGAAGAACAATACAAGCACTACGGCAATTGGAATTTCCTGCGTAATAACGATCGTGTGGTGTATCAAATCATGCGATCCTTCGAGCAAAACAGCGATAATAGCCATAATCTTCCGCCACGCGGCTGGCGCACCCAGTTTTGGGTAGTAGACAGTCACTTTAAGCTGTTGGTTGGCCACACCGGAGCAGTGCCTAAAGAGGGTTCACGCCTCCCCATAAAATATGACGATCAGATCGTCGGCTGGGTGATCGCCACCCCCTCGGAAAAACTCACTCGCGATGCCGATATCAATTTTGACCTGCAACAACGCCGTACCAGTTGGATGATTGTCGCCCTCTCCACTTTGCTAGCCGCCGCCGTAACCTGGCTACTATCGCGAGGGATGCTGGCTCCGGTAAAACGTTTGGTGGAAGGCACCCATCGACTGGCTGCCGGGGATTTCAGCACCAGAGTAGCCGTCAGTAGCCGCGATGAACTGGGAAGACTGGCACAAGATTTCAATCAGTTAGCCAGCTCGCTGGAAAAAAATGAGCAAATGCGCCGCGACTTTATGGCCGACGTCTCTCACGAATTACGGACGCCGTTGGCCGTGCTACGCGGCGAGCTGGAAGCCTTACAGGACGGCGTTCGCCAACCTACGCCGGAATCACTCAGTTCCTTGCAAGCCGAAGTGGCGATGTTAACCAAACTAGTCAACGATTTGCATCAGCTTTCCATGTCCGATCGCGGGGCACTGGCTTACCGTAAAACTCAGCTGGATTTGGTGCATTTATTGCAGGTAGCGCTCGCCAGTTTCCGAAGTCGCATCGAGGAAAAACGGCTGACGGTAACAACTCACTTACCCGGACAGGCCATGATATTCGGCGACCCGGATCGCCTCACCCAGCTATTCCATAATCTGATGGAAAACAGCCTGCTCTATACCAACAACGGTGGGCAACTGAATATCAGCATGAGTCTCGATGACAATGCCCTCACGCTGTGCTGGCAAGACAGCAAACCCGGTATCAGCGACGAACAGCTACAGCGGATCTTTGAACGCTTTTATCGCGCGGAAACCTCACGTAACCGAGCGAGTGGCGGATCGGGGCTGGGTCTGGCCATTTGTCATAATATCGTCGAAGCCCACGGCGGAAAAATCGCCGCCGAACATTCACTTTTGGGCGGCGTATTGATTAAGGTAGACTTTCCGTTGTCACATTCACCAGGAAAATAAATATCCATGAATGAAGCTATTTTCGCCCCAGGCCAACATGGCCCGGTACTGATCGTTGAAGACGAGCCTAAGCTTGGGCAACTGTTGGTGGATTATCTACAGGCCGCGGGTTACCAGACCCGATGGGTGACCAATGGTGCTGAAGTCGTCGCCTCGGTACGGCAAGCTCCGCCAGCGATTATCCTGTTGGATTTGATGCTGCCCGGCAGCGACGGTATCAGTATCTGTCGCGAAATACGTCGTTTTTCCGATGTACCTATCGTGATGGTCACAGCGAAAACTGAGGAAATCGATCGTTTACTCGGGCTGGAAATCGGCGCTGACGATTATATCTGCAAGCCGTATAGCCCGCGTGAAGTGGTGGCTCGGGTGAAAACTATTTTGCGCCGCTGCTATAGCCCGCGAGAAATGCCCAGTGACATGGCACCGCTACAAATTGATGAGTCACGCTTCCACGCCAGCTATCAGGGTCACACCCTGGATCTCACTCCAGCAGAGTTTCGTTTACTCAAGATTCTGGCAATGCAGCCGGGGCACGTATTTTCCCGTGAACAACTGCTGAATAATCTGTATGACGACTACCGGGTCGTGACCGATCGTACCATCGACAGTCATATTAAAAATCTGCGACGAAAACTGGAGTCCTTCGATGAAGAAAAGCCCTTTATCCGCGCAGTATATGGAATGGGCTACCGCTGGGAGGCTGAAATGGGTCGTTTGCTCTAATGTATTTTATGCCAAAGGTGCGTTATGTTGGCTGAGTCAGGTACGCGAATCTCCATTATGGATAGCGTTGACTACACTGATTAGGAGACTACTCAACCAACAGGAGAAACACTATGGCCATCGGCTACTATGAGCTTAAAAAAGCGAAGAACGGTCAATATTATTTCAATCTGAAAGCCGGCAATAATGAAGTTATTCTCTCCAGCGAGATGTACGCCAGTAAAGCATCCGCTGAAAATGGTATCGCATCAGTCCAAAGCAATTCTCCCCTGGAAGCTCAATACGAATTAAAGCACAACGTTAAAAATGAACCTTACTTTGTGCTGAAAGCCAAGAATCATCAAGTTATCGGCGTCAGCGAATCTTATAGTTCTGAAGCCGCAGCTAAAAATGGCATTGCCTCTGTAACGAAAAACGGCCCCACCACCACCATTAAAGACCTGACGCTGTAGATTAATTTGTACCCTACTAACGACTGCGCGGCAGTAACAGGCCGCGCTCTTCTTGGCTATTTTGATCCAGATCATTTAAACCCTACAAAAATTGTGCAAGGGCTGATTTTCCGCTTTTCTGGCGCTACAATCATCGGCTTTTGCCACTCCCCAGGGCGTGGTTCTGACTTGAACTCAGACTGAGAATCTCCCATGTTTATACCTGAATTACTGTCTCCAGCCGGTACGCTGAAGAATATGCGCTACGCTTTCGCTTACGGTGCCGATGCCGTGTATGCCGGTCAACCTCGCTACAGCCTGCGCGTTCGCAATAATGAATTTAATCATGAAAATCTGGCTTTAGGGATTCAGGAAGCCCATGCTTTAGGCAAGCGCTTCTACGTTGTGGTGAATATCGCCCCACATAACTCAAAGCTAAAAACCTTCCTACGCGACCTGAAACCAGTGATCGATATGGGGCCGGACGCGCTGATTATGTCCGATCCCGGCCTGATCATGATGGTGCGCGAAGCTTTCCCACAGATGGATATTCATCTGTCGGTGCAGGCCAACGCAGTTAACTGGGCGACGGTGAAATTCTGGCAGCAAATGGGGCTGACTCGGGTGATTTTATCCCGCGAGCTATCTCTGGAAGAAATTGCTGAAATCCGCGAACAAGTGCCAGAAATGGAGCTGGAAGTCTTCGTCCATGGCGCACTGTGCATGGCCTATTCCGGCCGTTGCCTGCTCTCCGGCTATATCAATAAGCGTGATCCGAATCAGGGCACCTGTACCAATGCGTGTCGCTGGGAATATAAAGTTGAAGAAGGCAAACAGGACGATATCGGCAATATCGTGCATATTCACCAGCCAATTCCGGTGAAAAATGTCGAACCAACGCTGGGTATCGGCGCACCGACCGATAAAGTCTTTATGATTGAGGAAGCCATGCGTCCGGGGGAATACATGACCGCCTCAGAAGATGAGCACGGCACCTATATCATGAATTCCAAAGACTTACGGGCAATCCAGCACGTAGAGCGTTTGACTCAGCTTGGCGTTCACTCGTTGAAAATTGAAGGCCGTACCAAGTCCTTCTACTATTGCGCTCGCACCGCTCAGGTTTACCGCCGCGCTATCGATGATGCAGTTGCCGGAAAACCTTTCGATCCTTCGCTGCTCACCACGCTAGAAGGCTTGGCACACCGCGGTTATACCGAAGGATTCCTGCGTCGCCACGTCCATGAAGACCAACAAACCTATGACTACGGCTACTCAGTTTCCGAGCGGCAGCAGTTTGTTGGAGAATTTACCGGCGACCGGCGGGATGGGCTGGCGGAAGTGGTGGTTAAAAATAAATTCTCCGTCGGAGATAGCGTCGAATTAATGACCCCAACCGGCAATATTCAGTTTACGCTGGAAAGCATGCTGGATAAAAAAGGCCAGGCTGCTGAGGTTGCTCCGGGAAATGGACATATCATGTATTTGCCCATTCCCGAAGAAATCGATGTGGAATATGCATTGCTAATCCGTAATCTGGATGGAACTAATACGCGTAATCCGCATGAAAAACAGTAGTATTTAGACTTAATATCTAATGCCACTCAATGAGTGGCATTTTTGACAAATATTAGAAATAGATCACATCTATTATAATGTCTGCAAGGTACTATAGCTCGAGTACAATAAAGAACTAAAATAGTTAGACAGCAAGACTAGGAACCACCTCCTTGGCTGGCCCAATCTCCCTTGGGCCGGCCTTTTCTTTTTAATTTCTTAACCAATTGAATTTTAAGTTATTTTTCACCACTAAATAATTAACCTAACGCGTTAAAATAATCGCTAATAACCCAATCAATTTCACTTAATTTATTAACCCGAATTAACGTAATAATACTCCGAATCCAGTTTAATTCTAATCCAGAATAACTCTACGCTATCCCCTATTTATAGGAATCAACCGACCCGATCTTACTTTTTATTTTCTGCGATTTTACTCAAATATTCTGATAGTCAGAGCAAAGCGTTATGGTTTACTGTTAGTGATATAACCTACCACCTCCGGAGCATGTTATGACTCAAACGCCACCCAGCCTTCTTATTCTCAACGGTAAAGAAGGCGGAAATCCAGAAGTGCGTAATGCAGTAAAAAACGTGCGAGATGAGGGATTAACCCTACATGTGCGTACCACCTGGGAACAGGGAGATGCCGCCCGTTATGTTAACGAGGCTATCGCACTGGGGGTCGATACCGTGATTGCCGGCGGTGGAGATGGCACCATCAATGAAGTCGCGGCAGCGTTAGCGGCTTTACCACCTGGCCATACGCTTCCCAGCCTGGGCATTTTGCCTCTCGGTACGGCTAACGACTTCGCCACCGCCTGTAGTATTCCTCTGCAAATCGATAATGCCTTGCAGCTGGCGATAAAAGGCCGCGCCGTTCCTATTGATATCGCTAAAGTTAATGACGACCGTTATTTTATCAATATGGCAACCGGGGGATTTGGCGCACGCATTACTACCGAAACGCCTGCGATGCTGAAATCGGCGTTGGGCGGTGCCTCATACTTTGTCCACGGTTTAATGCGTATGGACACATTAAAAGCCGATCAATGCGAGATCCGCGGCCCGGATTTTCATTGGTCTGGTGAAGCGCTGGTGATCGGAATTGGGAACGGTAAGCAGGCCGGAGGCGGGCAAGAACTTTGTCCGAACGCATTGATTAATGACGGCTTACTACAGCTGCGACTGCTTACGGCTACCGAACTTCTGCCCGCACTGCTGACCAGCCTGTTCAGCGGCGAAGAAAACAAAAATGTCATCGACGCCACGCTACCCTGGCTGGAAATCAGCGCACCCCATGACATCAGATTCAATCTGGATGGCGAACCCCTGTCTGGTAGCCAGTTCCGAATTGAAGTGATGCCTGCGGCACTCTTATGTCGTCTACCGCCAAACTGCGCATTATTAGGCTGATTCTTTCCTTATTGGATTGGGGCGAACATCTGCGCCCCAAGACTTCCCTCCCTGTATCCAGATCTGACGCTTGGTTTCTACGGTGATCAAGGCGTGATTAAAATTAATCAATTCCTAACATACAATCCGCTGAACGCTGCAAGGATCGACCAAGAGACATGGATCCTATTCCGTGCGGCCACCTCTGGCGGCACCAAGATATTTATACAGCGTAGGCTTAGAGATCCCCATCATCTGGCAAATTTGCGCCACGGTATAATTTTTCTCATCATAAAGTTTTACCGCCAAATCCTGTTTATCCTGACTCAGCGCTTTTGGTCTGCCGCCATTACGGCCCCGGGCGCGCGCAGCCCTTAATCCTGCCTGATTCCTTTCCTTGATCACATTACGTTCAAATTTAGCCAGAGCGCCAAAAAGTCGAAAAATAAGCTCCCCCGAGCTGGTCGAGGTATCAATACCATCTTCAATACTTTTTAGCGCGATGCCTTTTGTTTCCAATAATGCCATCATTCCAATCAGATCTTTAAGTGAACGACTCAGACGATCTAATCGCCACACTACGAGTGTATCGCCAGCACGAACAAAGTTTAGTGCTTGTTGTAAACCGGGCCGTTCCACTTTTGCTCCGTTGAAATGGTCTTCAAATAACCTTTCGCACCCTACCTGATTTAAAAAATCGCGTTGTAAATTCAATTTTTCATCATCCGCAGAGACACGGGCATATCCAACCAACATGGATTGGTCCTCTTTAAGTTAAATTACACGTTAAATAATTAATTTATCACCGTAGATATTTTTACCTAGTATATTAACCATATATTATTCATTTACTAATTTATCAGGATACTAATTAAGCGTAAATAAGATAAAGATTAATACGTGATATCTAACAAGTTAAAGATTGTCTCAAGTCATAAGAATAGCGATTCATTAGCATCAACAGACTTCCGCCCATTTACTTAAATGATGAACTCGACTTAAATCAAATAATGGGTGTCCACCACGCCTATTCTGAAAATAAAATCATTTAAAACATAAGGTTAGTTTCTTAAGACATAATAATTAGAGTTTGATTATCTCACTGTGACAATAAAATAAATTTGTGCTATTTATTTTCCGCATTCATTTTCAGATGAATATGACAAATTGGCATTTATCCAGTAGGGAAAAGTAAGATGGACAGCATTAAGCAGAATAACGGAAACTGTGTTTACTCCCCAGCAACATTAGGACAAAAAGAAGTTTGGCTGATACAGCAATTATCGCCAGACCTACCCTTTAATATTTCCGAATATGCGGAAATTACTGGAAATTTAAACATCTCTGTTTTCGAAACAGCACTCCGTGGCATTGTTGCAGAAACCCCTGCGATGAAAAGCCGCTTCAAGGCCATCGACGGCGAGTTATATCAATATGTAGATAACACTCTTGACACAAATTTACATATAATTGATAAAACTGATAATTTGGATGAAAGCTTCGATTTGGACGCCTGGATACAGGCTGATATCACTACTTTGATTTCGCCAGAAGATGAAAACCTACTCAACTTTTCATTGATTTGTTTACCGCAAAATAAATTTATTTACTATCAGCGCTGCCACCATATCCTTATGGATGGTCGGAGTCTGGGTCTCATCTCAAAACGCATTAGCGACCGATATGATGAATTAATCTCTGGAAAAGAACCGGAGACTATTATTCCTGACGAACCAGACTTGCTGGCTAGAAAAGATATTGAATATCTACAGTCAAAACGCTTCACTCTGGATAAAGCCTATTGGGATACTTTCTTGCAGAAGGCTAGCAATGCTAACCGTCTTTCATTCCTTAGTCACAGTCCTAACGATCGGAGTATATTAAAAGAAGAACAATATATCGACGAGTCTGTTAATAAATCGATAGAGATCATTGCAGAGAAAAATAATCTAAGGCCAACGCATATTTATATTGCGGCCGTCGCTGCTCACTTCTATACCTTGACCGGAGTTAAAGAACTCAGTTTCAGTTTCCCGGTAACAGGCATTGGTAAAGAATCCAAAAACCTGATAGGAATGACATCGAATACTTTACCGCTGGAAGTTACAGTAACTCCCACAGATAATATTCTGGATATTGCCAGAAACATGAATAAGCAGCTAACAAAGATATTAAAACATCAGCGCTATCGTGGAGAAAATATATTACGAAAAAACAAGCAGGAATTCAGTTTCGGCCCAGCGATTAATCTGATGCTATTTGATCGCGGTACGCCCTTCCAACACTGCGAGACCAAATGGATAAAAGCAAAAGGCTCCCAAACCCACGGCTTTTCTGTCGTATTCGACGATAAAGGTTACGGTAAAGGGCTATCCATCAGCTTTTACGGAAGTGACAGGCTGCACAGCCTGGAAGATATATTCGACCACCACCGTCGATTCAGCGTTATCCTCGAGCAGCTGGCGGCCAATCCACAAAATTCCATTGGGCAAGTCGATCGTCAAATCATGGAAGCGCGGGCCAATTCCCCTCGCAGAACGCTGTTTGAAAACATGCGAAACCCACTGTCCGCCGCCGTTATTAACTGGCAGGTACAGGATGCACAGCAAATCGCCAATCTGGCACTGGCGTTATCAGAAAAGGCAGGTGTACCGCCCGCGATAACTAAGTTAAAAATATTAATTAACAATGAATTACTCATCGTTAATCAGGTTGAAACCTTACCAGAAAAAACATTATTCGCCCCAGGCACGCTGGTGCGTCTGGATAGCATAAATGATGGCTGGCAGGTAACGACCACCACTACGGATATCAGAATTAGCGCTTTCAGCAAGCTGGACGGCACCCCGGTTCCCGCTACGGCCTTAGCCGAACAAGGTCATCTGACCGCTGGCGATCGGCTACCGATTCTGAGCCAACAGCAATCCGAAGCGCTATCTACCGAACTGGCCACTTTGGCTACGCATGAGCCTTTCTGGCTGGAAAAACTTCAAAGATTCAACCCGGTAGATTTCCCTTATTCTCTTGATAAGACCGAAGGAGGCAGCAGATTAGCCGTTGGGGAATGGCAATATTCCGAGTTACCAAACTCCGGCGATAACTCCTGGTTGAAAATTATCGGTCTGTTTGCCGCTTACCTGCATAGCCTTTCTGGCGAACATAGTTTCCAGCTTGGCTATCACGCCTTCCGTCAGGGCGAAGATATCTGTTCTCAACTCTCTTCACCTTGGGTTCCGATGGATGTAGCTGATATCTGTGATCAATTATCCTTGGTTGATTTTACAGAAAATCTTAATAAAGAAATAAAGCGAGTCAATCAGGCTCAAAGCTATGCGACAGATATCGTACTGCGCCATGAAACCTTGAAGAGAAATACCAAACTATTACAGAACAAACCTTTATATGCATTAGCAGTGGCCATTACCGATGGCGACATTCTTATTCACTCTAGGATAAATCCCGACAGTTTCCCGCTACTAACATTACAAATCAATGCCTTAAACGGTCAATTCCGCTGGATTTATAATGCCGCCTATTTAGCTGAAAACCGAATCACTCAAATTAATAGTCATCTATTACAAGGATTAAAAAATAGCGTCGAAATTGGGAACCTTCCCTGCTCTATTGGCAATATTAATTTTATTCCTAAAGCCGAAGAATTACTGCTACTGGAGACACTGAATCACAGGGAATGCGACTTTAACAACCACAGCTGTATTCACCAGGTATTTGAACAACAGGTGCAAAAAACGCCCGATGCCATCGCAATTTGTCACGGCGAACGGCAGTTAACTTATCTGGAGTTTGATAGGCTGGCTAACCGCATTGCCCACCATTTAATTGGTTTAGGCATTCAGGCAGATATGCGTGTTGCCCTGTGCATGGAGCGTAGTTGCTTACAAATAGCGGCGCTATTCGGGATTCTGAAATCAGGCGGCTGTTACGTTCCTCTCGACCCCGCCTACCCTAGCGAACGTTTAAAAGATGTGCTTCATGACGCCGAACCCGCAGTGCTGTTGGTTGACTCATTGGGTCAGGAAATATTAGCCGGTAGCAGTGATGTCCGTACCTATGACGTGGATGCCTTACTTGCCATAGATACACCGGATACGCCACTGCAGTTACCTCAGCTTTCGGTTAATCAACTGGCCTATGTGATATTTACCTCTGGTTCCACCGGCCGACCAAAGGGCGTGATGGTCGAACACGCGCAGGTTATGAACCTGTATTACGCGTTAAACGAGGAAATTTTCCACTATTACCCTAAACAATCAAGGGTTTGCCTCAACTCCAGCATCTCCTTTGATGCTTCATTACAAAGCCTGCTCAGCCTGCTGAGTGGCCACCAGCTCCATATCGTTCCGCAAGATGTTCGCGTTGATGGAGCCCGGTTAGTGCAATTTCTTAAAGACAATGCCATTGACGTGTTCGACTGCACGCCAACCCAATTGGAAATGTTATTACTCTCCGATTTGCCTAATCAGGTGGAAAAACTGATTCTGTTAATCGGCGGGGAAGCCTTGTCTCCTCAGACCTGGAGGCGTCTGTCAGCGTTAAATCACTTTACCGCGTTCAATGTGTACGGCCCAACCGAATGCACGGTTGACGCTACCGTGGCACTGATTGACGCTTCCCATTCACTGCCAACCATTGGCCGACCTATTGCCAATTCAGCCATTTATTTGCTGAATAATCAGTTAAAACCCGTGCCTTTCGGTGCCGTGGGACAAATGTATATCAGCGGCGATGGCGTGACCCGTGGCTATCTAAATCAACCTGCGCTAACCGAAGAACGCTATAGCGCCGATCCTTTCAGTGCGAAAAATCAGCGTATGTATCGTACCGGCGATTTGGCGCGTTATTTTGCCGACGGCACTCTGGAATATTTAGGTCGTGACGATCAGCAGGTGAAAATCAACGGCTATCGTATTGAGCCTGGCGAGATCGAAGAGAAATTATTGAGCCACCCCCAGGTTAATGAAGCCGTGGTTATTGCCTATAAAAATGCATCAGGGGAAAAGCAACTCGTTAGCTATCTGGTACTGGCGGAAAATACTGAAACGGAAGAGCTGCCACGCCATCTGCGGGATTTCCTGAGCCCGTTATTGCCGGAATTCATGCTGCCTATCGCCTATGTTTCCGTTGATCATTTACCGTTGACGCCTAACGGAAAAATCGATCGCAAGCAGCTGCCTGCCCCCGATTTTAATGCCTATGTGCACGAATCCTATGAGGCTCCTCAAGGAGACACCGAGCAGGAATTACATGAAATATGGGGAGAAGTGCTCTGTCAGGAGAGAATTGGGCGCAATGACAGTTTCTTTGCTATTGGCGGGGATTCGCTGCTGGCAATGAAGCTCTTAAGTAAGATGCAATCCCGCTGGCAGAGCAAAATCACCATGGGGGCGTTTTTTGCCCAGCCAACGCTTGCTCAATTGGCGTTATTAGTTGCTCAGGCCAAGCAACAAACGGCCACACAAATTGCACGAATTGATGCTAATGCGCGGATTCCACTGTCATTCCCGCAAAACCGACTGTGGTTTATTGAGCAACTAGGGAACAACGATGAGAACTATAACGTTCCGTTATTGTTGAAAATGAATGGTAAACTTAACGCCCAACTTCTACAGCGTTGCCTTAACCACTTGCTGGATCGTCATGATGCATTGCGGTCGGTTTTCCACGCGGAAAACGGGGTCGGCTACGTTCAACTGCTGCCGGTTGGCACACAAGCGCCACTGCAAGAGTATGATTTCGCTGCGTCATCTCATGCCGATGAGGATTTCTGGCAACTGTATCAGCATGAAATCGCCCATAAATTTGATATCGCCCACGGCCCGTTGATCCGCGCCAGTCTGGCTCATACCGCCGCCAGTGAGCATTATTTGCTGTTGATTATCCACCATATCGTCACCGATGGCTGGTCAATGGAGATTTTGGCACGCGAACTGGGGGTGCTTTACTCAGCCTGGTCTCAAGGCGAAACCAACCCATTACCGGCATTACCACTGCAATATCCTGATTATGCGCAGTGGCAACAACAGTGGCTGGATAGCCCGGAGTGGCATGCCCACGGCCAATTTTGGCTGCAAAAATTGCAGGGCATACCAGAACGCATGACTTTACCGTCCGATCGCGAGCGACCGGCTCAGCAGTCTTTCCTCGGTGCGGCGGTTCCCATCGTTTTGGATCAACAGCTGTCGGACGATTTACGTCGTCTGAGCCAAAAACATCACACTACGCTATTCATGACATTAATGAGTGCATGGTCTGTCGTACTATCACGCCTTTCCGGGCAGCAAGATTTGGTGATCGGAACGCCAGTGGCAAACCGTCAGGCGGCAGAATGCGAAGCGCTGGTCGGTTTCTTCGTAAATACATTGGCGATGCGAATTAATCTTGCCGAAGCTCCTACTGTGGCAGAGCTTCTCGCACAGGTACGCGACTTCAGCCTCAGCGCGCAGGAACATCAGGAATTACCTTTTGATCAGGTCGTTGAATTACTTCAACCGCAGCGCAGCATGGATAAAACGCCGCTGTTCCAGGTGATGTTTGCTTGGGAAAACTTCGACGCCGTAGCCCCGGCGCTAACCGGTATGAATGTAGAATTGATCGATCCGCAGGTTACACGCGTAAAATTCGATCTCGAACTGAATTTAGGCACTCGCAATCGTTCGATCGTGGGTTCCCTGAACTACGCTACCGCGCTATTTGATCAGGCGACTATTGAACGCCATCAGCACTATCTGATCACCGTTCTGCGGGCGATGGTTCGTGACGATAACCTACAGGTCGATCGTATTCCGCTACTTTCCGATCGCGAATACAACCTACTGATCAATCAGTGGAATCAGACAGCGGAACCTTATCCGCTAGATGTTTGCGCCCATCAGTTATTTGAACTACAGGCACAGCGCCATCCCGAAGCGATTGCGCTCACCTATCAACAAACGTCCCTGACCTACGCCGAGCTAAATAATCTGGCTAACCATTTGGCCAATCACCTGCTTGCTCAGGGCGTTAAAGTGGAGGATAAGGTCGCAATTTGCAGCCATCGTACCCCAGAAATGATTATCGCTATGCTGGCAACACTCAAGGCCGGTGCGGCTTACCTGTCCATTCCGCCGGATACGGCACCAGAACGTCAGAATTTTATGCTAGAAGACGCCAAACCTGCGGCGATTGTGGCGCAAAGCGAGGGACAACATCGTTTCAGCGGCTGCAATATTCCACTGTGCCTGATGTCTGATATCACTCAAAACCATGGTGAAATCCCAAATCCGACGGTAGCCGTCAGTCCCGAAAATCTGGCCTATGTTATCTACACCTCCGGCTCCACCGGTAACCCGAAAGGCGTGATGGTCGAACACGGTAATCTGGTGCAATTGGTTAGCCCTTGGTGTGAACGTTGGGGTATTGGGCTGGGTGATAACGTCCTGCAATTCTGTAACCCTACCTTTGACGCCTCGGTATGCGAGATTTTCTCCGCACTGACTTCTGGTGCCAATCTGGTCTTACGCGACGATCAATGGCTGTCCGGCACCAAAACTTTCTGGCAGCTATGCGAACACTACAACATTAGTCGTATGGTTCTCCCTTACCAATTCCTGCGCCGTTTATCTGAAGAAAGTGACTATCCGTTGCCTCCATCGCTGCGAACCCTTTTCTTCGGCGGTGAGGCCGCCGCGCCGGAAATACTGCAACGCTGGCTGAGCCGTTATCCGGTTAAACCACAGTTAGTTAACAACTACGGCCCGACCGAAACTACGGTCGTTGCGACGGCTCACGTACCGACTTTAGGGGAGACGCAGCTGGATAGCATTGGTCGCCCTATTGCCAATAACCGGCTCTATGTGCTCGATCCGCACGGTGATCCGCTGCCGCAGGGAGCCATTGGCGAGCTGTATATCGGTGGGCCGGGCGTTACGCGCGGTTATTTGAATCTACCGGAAATGACCGCCGAACGTTTCCTACCCGATCCATTCAGTACGGTGAAAGGCGCACGTATGTATCGTACCGGCGATCTGGCCAGCTACCTGCCAGATGGACGCGTACAATTCCACGGGCGTAATGATCATCAGGTGAAAATCCGTGGTTTCCGTATCGAACTGGGCGAAATTGAAACCCAGCTCAATTCCCATCCGCAGGTGAAAGAAGCCGCAGTGCTGGCGCAGGACGACGGTAAAGGCAGCAAACGGCTGGTGGCCTATCTGGTAGCCGATACCGAACAGCCTCGTCCAGATATTGCAATATTGCGCAATCATTTGGCCGCGCTATTACCCGAATATATGGTTCCTGCGGCTTACGTTCTGTTGAACGAAATGCCGATTACGCCAAATGGAAAACTGGATCGCAAAGCCTTGCCTGCTCCGCAGGAAGACGCTTTTATTCATCGCGATTTTGAAGCACCACGGGCTGGCATTGAAACCACGTTAGCAGAAATTTGGCAAGGGTTGCTGGACGTAGAAAAAGTAGGACGAAACGACCATTTCTTCGAGTTAGGCGGGCATTCGCTACTGGCCGTTCGGGTCATTAGCCAGCTACAGCAATTGCTCAATATCAGCATTCCGCTGGCAGCGCTGTTCGATAACCCGCAGCTAAGCCAACTGGCAGAAGTCATCGACCGTGAAGGCCAAACAGGTGATACAACGCTGACTGCCATTATTGTTCCGGCTACGCGGGATAAACCGCTGCCACTGTCCTTCTCCCAGCAGCGCCTATGGTTCTTGTCCCAGCTTAGCGACAGTGATTCCAACTATAACGTGCTGATGGCGTTAGCATTAAGCGGCGATGTGAATATCCCGGTATTGCAGCAAACGCTAAATGTCTTATATGCACGTCATGAATCATTGCGAAGTAACTTTACTTCATCCGGACAGAATGAACCTGTGGTGAGACTTCGGGATAGTCAGTCAGGTATTCCTTTCGTTGAATATGATTGGCGCGAACAGGCAAATAGCGCAGAAAAAGTAGAGGAAATATACAGCCAGGAAGAGCGGAGAATATTCGATTTAGCGAAGGACTCGCTGGTACAAGCCAGTTGGCTGCGCCTGCGAGACAACCAGAGCATCCTGCTGTTAACGCTGCACCATATTATTACCGATGGTTGGTCAATGGAAATTCTGGTGCGCGAGCTGGGAGTGACTTACTCGGCGCTGTTACAACAACGCGCTAACCCACTGCCTCCGTTGCCAATTCAATATCCAGATTATGCGGTTTGGCAGCAGCAATGGCGCAATAGCCCGGTCTGGCATGAACAGGGGAAATTCTGGCAGCAACTGCTAACCGGTGCGCCAGAACGTCTGACGCTGCCAACCGACCGGCCGCGGCCGCCTCAGCAATCCTTTATCGGCGCCAGTCTGCCTATCGTACTCAGCAGCGAGCTTTCTGATGAGCTACGCCGCCTGAGTAACCGACACGGTACTTCTTTGTTTATGACGCTGCTCAGCGCTTGGTCGATCGTGCTGTCGCGTCTGTCCGGTCAGGATGATTTGGTAATAGGGACACCAGTGGCCAACCGTAACCAGGCTGAATGCGAGGGCGTCATTGGCTTCTTCGTCAATACGCTGGCGTTACGTATCAATCTATCCACGACCTCAAACGTTGCCGATCTGCTGGCACAGGTGCGGAAAACCACTCTCGACGCGCAGGAACATCAGGCTCTGCCGTTCGAGCAAGTGGTAGAAATCCTCCAACCACCGCGCAGCATGGATAAAACTCCGCTGTTCCAGGTGATGTTTGCTCTGGAAAATATCGACGATATCGCGGTTAACATGGTGGGATTGGACGTGAAGTTGCAGGAACCACCGGTCAGTCGGGTAAAATTCGATTTAGAGCTGAGTTTAGGGGAACGCAATAAAATCATCACCGGCTCGCTGAATTACGCCAGCGCCCTGTTTGATGAAGCCACTGTTCAGCGCCACCAGCAATATTTAATCGCGGTGCTGGAAGCAATGGTGAAAAACGACGCTCAGGTCATCGGTCAGATTGATTTGATTGCCGATCGAGAAAAGCAATTACTGCTGGAACAGTGGAATCAGACGGCGCAGTCCTATCCTGCCGACCTGTGTATCCATCATTTATTTGAGCAACATGCAGAGCGCAGCCCGGACGCTATAGCTTTAGTGAATAACGCCTATTCATTGAGTTACGGCGAATTAAATAATCGAGCCAATCACCTGGCTTATCTATTGATCGAACAAGGCGTCAAAGCGGAAGATCGGGTAGCGATCTGCGCCGATCGCAGCCCGGAAATGATCGTCGGCATTTTGGCGATCCTGAAGGCCGGCGGCGCTTATCTTTCTCTGCCACATGATATTGCTCCTGAACGACTGAAATTCATGCTGGAAGATGCCAAACCGGTAGCTATTCTGGCTGAACCGGCGACACTGCCGCTGTTTAAAGACTGCGGCGTTCCTCACGAATTACTGCCAGCAGTAAGCGCTCCATTACAGGAGACAGGGGTAAATCCGCAGCCGAGCCTGGCTCCACAGAATCTGGCCTACGTGATCTATACCTCTGGCTCAACCGGTAATCCGAAAGGCGTATTGGTCGAGCACGGCAATCTGGTGCAACAAATGGTGACCTGGTGCCGCCAATGGAATCTGGGCCCACAGGATAAGGTACTGCAATTCTGCAACACCACCTTTGACGTATCAGTGTCCGAGATATTCTCCGCGTTAACCTCTGGAGCCACTTTGGTGCTGCGGGACGATCAATGGCTGGCTGGTAGCAGCGATTTCTGGCAGCTGTGTGAGCAATATGGCATTAGCTATCTGGATATTCCGTATCAGTTCTGGCGCAAACTGTGCGAAGAAAGCCGCGGGCCGTTGCCGAACGCTCTACGGCTGATATGTATCAGCGGGGAAGCCGCCGCGCCGGAAATGCTGGAGCGCTGGCTCAAACGTTACCCTGAGAAACCTGAGCTGGTGAACTGCTATGGGCCAACGGAAACCACCATTACCGCGACTACTCACTCACCTAAATTGGGTATCAGCCAGATTGATTCCATTGGCCGTCCAACGGCGAATATTCGTATTTATCTGTTGGATAACCACGGCAATCTGGTGCCGAGAGGCGTTATTGGCGAGGTGTATATCGGCGGGCCTGGCGTCACTCGCGGTTATCTGAACCTACCAGAAATGACCGCCGAGCGCTTCCTGCCCGATCCTTTCCGTTCGGTTGAAGGCGCTCGCATGTATCGCACCGGCGATCTGGCCAGCTATCTTGCAGACGGACGGCTACAGTTCCACGGCCGTAACGATCATCAGGTGAAAATTCGCGGATTCCGCATTGAATTGGGCGAAATCGAAACTCAGCTTAACGATCACCCCAATATCAGTGACGCCGCAGTGCTGGCGCTGGATGACAACAAAGGCAGCAAGCGGCTGGTCGCCTATCTGGTGGCTGATGCCAACTCGCCTGCGCCGGAGCCTATGGCTTTGCGCCACTACCTGCAAAGCCGTCTGCCGGATTACATGATTCCCGCCGCCTATGTGCTGCTGAATAGTATGCCGATCACGCCAAACGGTAAACTGGATCGCAAGGCTTTACCGGCTCCGCAGGAAAATGCCTTCCTGCATCAACCTTATGAAGCGCCGCTGGCCGGGCTGGAAACCACGATTGCCGAAATCTGGCAAAGCCTGCTGGACAGCGAAAAAGTCGGTCGCCACGATCACTTCTTTGAGCTGGGCGGGCACTCTTTACTGGCGGTTAGCGCGGTGAATCTGATCAATGCCGCTATCGATGATAAGGTCAGCGTCAGCGACATCTTTATTGCGCCAACGGTAAAACAATTGGCGAGCCGAATCACTCAGCAAGCTCGCGTCAGCGACGTGATTAACCTGCGTCAACAGGCGTTGTTACCGGAAGATATTCAGCCACAGTCGCAGTCTATCAATCAGGGAAATGCTATTTTCCTCACCGGTGCCACGGGCTTTGTGGGGCGTTTCCTGCTGCGAGAATTACTGGATAGTACCGACAGCAAAATTTACTGTCTGGTACGAGGTCATAACCAGCAGGATAGCCTGCAACGGTTGAGAAATATTCTTACCGAATGGTCGCTGTGGCGCAAAGGCGACGAGCAACGCATCATCACTATTCAAGGAGATATAAAAGCGCCGCGTTTGGGTATCGACGACCTGCTTTATCAACGCTTAGCGCAGGACGTGGGAGTTATTTTCCATTCGGCGGTAAGCATGAATCACCTTGAGTCATTTGAAATGGCGTATAAAGCCAACGTTGCAAGTCTGGTTGAACTGCTGCGTCTGACCACGCAGGGAAGTCGCAAAATTCTGAATTTCGCGTCGACTCTGAACGTATTCAGCCCGATTGGGCAGCAAGGCCATCGCGTGGTGAATGAGCAGTCATCAATTCAAGATGAGCAACACATTGCAGATCAAGGCTATGTGGCGAGTAAGTGGGTTGGCGAGGAAATCGTCAATCTGGCCGTCGCCCGTGGCATTGCCTGTAATATTTTCCGCCTGGGCCTGATTACCGCCGATTCAGAACTGGCGCGCTATGACGAGCTACAGGCATTTTACCGTCTGTTTAAGAGCAGCGTTCAGATGGGCATGGCCTTCGATGATGTCTACGGCGATATCCAGTTGACTCCGGTGGATTACACCGCGAAAGCTTTGGCGCATCTCGGTTCTAGCCATTATCCGACGGAGAATATCTTCCACCTTTCCGCCATGGAAGGAATGTCTCGACGTGAATTTATTGAGCAGTTAAATGCTCATTTGCCACAGCCGATGACCGTGGTTTCCCATCGTCAGTGGCTCCGTGAGGCGCATCGTCGCTATCAACAAGGGGAGATTTTACCTATCACCCCACTGATTCAGGACATGATGACGTCCAGCGATGAGGAATTGGATAACTTCTATCAATCTTTGCAGGAAACAACCATCGATTACGATAGCAGCCAGACGCTGAAGCGGTTAGAACGGGTTGAAATCACGCTGCCAACCGTCAATAGCGAATGGTATCGCTTATTTATCCATTCACTGCAGAAATAGTCAGTTCAATAGAGCGAAGCTAAACAAAACGGCGCTAAATGCGCCGTTTTATTTTTCCGCGTCAGAAAGGGCGTTTATTTCCAGTTGGGATCTTTCTCGAGCTGCGCCATCAATAAGTTTTTCATTCTTTCATCCGGCTGGCCTAACCATTGGTATGTGGCAAATTGACTCGGCGTTTCCAGGGCTTCTGGCTTATCTTCTACGCTAATCCGCACGCCCCAAGCCCGCTTTTTATCCTCGCTGAAAGCCACCAGCAAGAAATGGCTGGCGCAATCGTGAGGCTTACAAATATTACCAACCTGATATTTTTTACCTTCCCACTCGGCCCATTCTGGTGGCGCAGAGGTTCCGGCACCTTTACGCGCCCAGGCAGGCAAATTCTTCTGTCCTTTAATCATTTTTTGCCAGCTGCTTTTATACTGCGGCTGCTGAACTAACTCTGCCGTGGTCAACGTTTGCTGGGCAAAACTCCATGAACTCACGCTCAATAACGTCCCCAGTAAAAGACAATGGAGGGTTTTCTGTCCTTTCATTATCGCAATCCTTTTTATGTCATTTGATATTCAACAGTGGTTTCACCGCCCTGTTATTCAGTTCATAAGACCAGCGACGCAGGAAAAAGTTGATCCCCAGCACGAATTTCCACGCTAAATTCAGTTATTCAACAATCGGTATGACAACTTGAGTTAAGCTATGAACCAGATTATTGACCAAGAAGATCTGCCTCTATGCCTAGCCTCGAATTTTCTCAAAACATACCCAAATTGTATTATTCTGCGACGGATGCTCCTGCGCTAAAGACAGTCACCACCGACAAGATTCTACAAATGGTGGTCGATCTGGATGTCGCCAACTCAGAGGACGAACACTACGTCACCGGCTGGATGGGACTAAACAGCGTGATGGTGGTACGTAACTATCAGAATAAACGCGGCACCGCGAACGGTTTTGTGCTGAATAAAGGCAATAGGCATCGGCTGAGCGTGCAGTCTATCGAATTCCGTATTCCTAAAATGGTGCTCTGGATGACCTTCCGCCGCCGCCCGCGGACGATGGAATTGATTACCTACGAGGCGCTGGAAGGCGAGCTTAACGGCATGCAGCAATACCGCAATATTCTGGATAAAGCCTTGATCCAGCAGTTAGAGCAAGACTGGCGCGATCTGAACGATTATCTCGGTGAAGCCTGCTGGCAGTTGGAAAATGGTCGTCCGCTGTGGCAGCGGCTTCATCAGGAAATTACGCCGAAAGCCATCGACCAGGTTGCTGATTCCGCGGTGTTTCGCAGTAAAAACCGACAGATTGACGGCGAGTTCGGCGGGTTCTGGGCCGGAGATTATTTTTTCGCTATACGGCCAAAAAGTGATAAACATCCTCACGCGGCGGTGATGATTTCATGGCGAGAAAACGAACATGACATCGGCAGCTATGTATTTGATCAGAAAAAAGATCAGCAGGGTAATATCAGCCTATTACCCTGCATTCGCCCACGTAAAGGCGCAGAACACTTTATTCTGAATCCTTTTGACGCCGTTCACTTACAGCGGGCGCTGGCGCTGTTCGCTCTCACCCGCCCATTCCTGAGCGCCGAATAAACTGAGCGCTAGTCTGGCTGGGCTACCACCAACGATAAAAGTGGTGAACCGGCCCGATTCCTTGCCCAACCTCCAGCGTATCCGCCTGCTCCAACGCGCCTTGCAGATAAGATTTAGCAGCGGAGACCGTTGCCGCCCAGTTTTCCTGTGTTGGTCGTAGCGCCGCCAACGCCGCCGACAGCGTGCAGCCAGTGCCGTGCGTGTGGCGAGTGGCAATGCGGGGTAAACAGAAACGGAACTCGCCATTAGCCGTAAACAGCCAATCGGGGCTATCCCCACCGGTCAAATGTCCGCCTTTCATCAATACGCCCTGACAGCCCATAGCCAGTAATTCCCGCCCTTGAGCGCACATTTCCCATTCATTAGTCGCAGGCTGACAATCCAACAACGCCGCCGCTTCCGGCAGGTTTGGCGTAATCAGGGAAACCAGCGGCAACAATTGCTGACGCAGCGCCGCCACCGCCGCAGGCTCTAACAGCGGGTCGCCACTTTTGGCCAGCATCACGGTATCCAATACCACGAAATCCAGTGGGTATTGCCGTAACTTTTCTGCCACTATCTGAACGATATTTTCATTGGCCAACATACCCAATTTGGCGCTATCAATACGTACATCGCTCAGGACTGAATCCAATTGAGCGGCCACAAATGCGGGGTCTATCGCATAAACCGACTGCACGCCTCGCGTATTCTGCGCCACTAAAGCCGTTACCACGCTGGTTCCGTAAGCACCCAAAGCAGAAAAGGTTTTTAAATCAGCCTGAATACCCGCGCCGCCGCTAGGGTCAGTTCCGGCTATGGTTAATGCATTGAGACGTTTCATTGGCATATCTCCACGGAAAAGACGATCGATGGAGACAACAGATAAGCTGTGATAGCAGAAGCGAGTAAAACGGTAGGTCGAAGGTACATATTCCTCCCAACCGGCGGTCAAGAAGGCGGTACCCAGAGGATGCCGAGACTTCCCTACGCTGGCATAATCCAGATCAGGTAATACGGGTAAAATCTCAGCCACACAGTGAGTTAGCGCGGCACCCCGAGTCAGAACGACCATTATCAGCGGTTGATAAGATAAGATCAACTCTGGCTCAAGGGTGATAAGTCGCTACTCAGGGGGATAAAATGAACATTCGTGAATATCAGGAAGCCGATCGTCCCTTTTTACGAACGCTGTATCTGGCTTCCCGTCAGGCTGCCTTTAGCTGGATTAATCAGGAAAATTTCCGACTGGAAGACTTCGATAAAGCGGTATTGGGAGAAAAGATTTTGGTGGCGGTAGAGGACGGTAACCGGCTGGGCTTTGCTTCGGTTTTTCGGGAGGAAAACTTTCTGCATAACCTGTTTGTCGATCCGAGCAGCCAGGGTCTTGGCGTGGGAAAATTACTGCTACAGGCGGTACAGAGGGAATTGACCGCTACCGGGGTGTTAAAGTGTCTAGTCCGCAACCAGCGAGCGCTGGCGTTTTATCAGCAAAATGGCTGGCAGAAAATCGCCACCGGCAAAGGAGAAGATGGCGAATATATTTTGATGCATTGGGTAAAACCGAGCTAAAAATCATTTCGGCAATGGGTAATCGGACGCTTCGCTCCTTTCGCGTCAGATTACCCTATGCTCAGGCTAGTTTTCGCGTAATGCTTTCACATCGTCGGCTTTGATGTTCAACGTCGGCTGACCAAACTGTTGCAGCAAATAGTTACTGAGAGTCGCAACTTGTTCATCACTTAGGGTGTTGGCAAAACCCGGCATGAACACTTCACCGTCGTTAGTCTGGCGAGTCACCCCGTGCAAAATCACTTTGACCATATTATTCGGCGTCGTGGCTCCAACCACTGAGTTTCTCATCAGAGAAGGATAATAACCGTCCTTAACTCCCGCGCCGGTAAAACTGTGGCAACTAGCACAGTTCCCCAAATACAGCCGCGCGCCATCGGTGTAATCATCGGCGCTAAACGCCTTGCCGCGTAGCGAATCGACGCCGGTTGCCGGTTGCCCCCAGTCTGAGCGGCTCTTGGTTTCATCATCGAGATTCAGCGGTTTCAAAGTTCGTAAATAAACCGCCATCGCGTTAAGGTCGCTCTCTGTCAGGTGACGGGTACTGTTTTCAATCACTTCGGCCATTGGTCCGGCTGCCTGCGCTTTCCCGTCAACATGGCCGCTGCGCAGGTATTGAACCAACTGCTCCTGGCTCCAACTGCCAATCCCCGCATTAGGATCGGAAGTAATATTAAATGCCGTCCAGCCATTAATTTCAGCGCCACCGTAGGCTTTGCTGTCTTTCATTCCCATGGTGAAATTGCGCGGCGTATGGCATTCCCCGCAGTGCCCCAGCGCCTCGACAAAGTAGGCACCGCGATTCCACTCGGCGCTTTGATTATTATCAGGCTGGAAACGCTGCCCTTCAAAATTCACCCAATTCCAAAACCACAGTCCCCAACGCTGATTGAACGGGAATGGCATATCGTTTTCACGATTTGGCTGATGTACCGCAGGCAGGCTAAACAGATAGGCTTTTATCGCCCTAACGTCTTCATCCGTTAGTAAAGTGTATGAAGTGTAAGGGAAAGCGGGATAGAGATTCTCACCATCTTTCCCTTTTCCCTCATGCAGCGCCCGAATAAACTCTTCGTCATTCCACTCCCCAATACCCGTCGCTTTATCCGGCGTAATATTCGGTGAATATAAGGTTCCCATCGGCGTTTTAAAGGCTAATCCTCCGGCAAAAGGCTTTCCCCCTTTGGTGGTATGGCAGGCTACGCAGTCTGCCGCCTGAGTCAGATATTCCCCTCGTTTAATCAGATCCGTACCTTCCGCTCCTTGCACCGTCGCGCTAAAGGCACCGCATAACGCCAGCCAGACCAGAGTTTGCTTTTTCATATCACACCTCGGCCTTTAACGTTTCGGCAATGCGTAAAGAGAGCGCAGCGATAGTCAGCGTACAGTTAACCGATCCCACGGTAGGCATCACGCTGCTACTGGCGATAAACAGGTTTTTATGATCGTGAGTACGGCAATCACTATCCACCACCGAGTCTTTTGGGTCGTTCCCCATAATAGTGGTGCCAGTAATGTGATTGTTGTTGGCGAAATCATTATGGAATACCACTTCGGTTCCGCCCATTAGCCGCGCCGCATCAGCATAGACCTGCTGGGTATGCAATGCACTTTTGCGCACATAGTCATCCATGGCGTAATAAAACTCGGGTTTAGGTATGCCGATGGCGTCTTTTTCCGTTAGGCTGGGAATAATGCGGTTTTCCATATGAGGCAAAATTTCGTGAAAACTGTCAAAACGCACGTAGCGAGCCGCCCGGTCGCGGATTTTTGCCTCCAACTGCGGCCCTAGCTGTAAATCCCCCTGCTTGAGCAAATTGATTGTCACTTCGTCCGTACGAGATAAATTCGATAAATGAATCTTTTTGGCCGCATACTCAGCACGGAAAGCGCCATCGCGGAACCCCACCATTGACGTCATTTCCTGCGGACCACGCCCCGGCCACAGCGCTTCATTAGCCAGGAAAGTCACGCCAATACCCGGATGGTCCATCAGATTTCGTCCCACACGGTCTGAACTATTGCCCACTCCGCGAGGATTTTTTTCACTGACGGACATCAGCATTATTTTCGGAATTTCTATGCCATTCGCAGCCAATACAAAGAATTTCCCTTCAGCCCGATGTTCCCCGCCCTGAGCGTCTTTAAACAAGGCTGCAGCAATTTCCTGCCGATCGTTCACTTCCAGCTTATAAACAACCGCCTGCGGACGAACAATTGCCCCCGCTCGTTCGGCTTTTTCAACGTGAGTAATCCCGTTATACATCGCGCCAATGGGGCAAATCGGCATACAGTTATTGTTACCGCAGCAGGTCGGCCTGCCATCATACGGACGACTATTTCGCGCCACCGGCTCGGTTACAACATAAAATCCATTCGCATTTAATACGGTTTTAATTCGCTGCTCGTTCCATGAAAGCGGCAATGGTTCCATCGGATAAGGCTGCGCGCGGGGCGATCCCAAATCTTCATTGTTCGGCCCCCAAACGCCCAGTTCCTGCTCAGCACGGAAATACCATTTTTCCAGCGCGGTATAGTCGATGGGCCAATCTAATCCCACGCCATACAGCGTTTTTAATTTGAAATCATTCGGTAAAAAACGCCAGGCCGAAGCGGCCCAGTGCCAGGTTGTCCCGCCAACAGCACGGATATATTGTACGTCGTAAGGGTGTTCCCCTTTTTGAATCAAGTAGTGATTATCAGGATTAAATTCGGGATGAGGTGCGTAAGGAGTAGAAGGATAAGCGGCCATGTTGTCTGATTTATCCGGCTGATTGCGGAAGTTCTCCACTATCTCCCAACGCGGTAAACGCGGCCCCGCTTCTAGTATCAATACCGATTTCCCCGCTAGCGCCAGCTGATGCGCGACAAGCCCTCCCGCTACGCCGGACCCGATAACAATCACGTCAGCCTGCAAAGTATCAGCCATAAAAGTATTCTCCTGAATTATATGGCCACGTCAGGCTTGGCAGCCCAATAACCGGGTTGGTTAGGACAATAGGAGCGAATGACTAAAACATCAGACACGGCCTCAAACATCAGCGCATTCTCGTAGCTAATCACCGCCGCATTCGAGCCTTCCCCTATGACGCCCACATACCACGCCTGCAAGACCTGCCGGGCAATGCCCTGCTGTGCCTGCGACCAATTTTGTGGCTCACCAGCCGGAAGCGGTTGGAGTAAAGCCAGTTGTTGATCGAGCTGCGGCAGGCGCAGAATAAGTACCTGATAGATTCGCTGGCCGATATGGGGATTAAGTTGACGCTTACCGGTCAAAGCACGCGAAACCAGCATAAATCGCTCCAGATTGAGCGGCATCGTTGAGGTTGAAGCAGCAAAAACATTCAGGGACAGTGGACTCATCAAGCTGGCGACTAACCCAACGCCGACATATCCCAATAAACGCCGACGGGATACGCCGTTAACGCGAGGTATAGATGGGGGATGTAACGACATGTTTTCTCTCCACAAAACACTAAGTACGCCCTACAGTAATCATCGATTTGATTCAGCGATGCGGGTGACTGTTTGGCAAAACCGCAGCGTATTTCTCAGCTCGCTGAGGTGAAAAGTTCTGTTGTGAAAAAATAATTATCTCGCCTGTTAGCGATGTAAATTATGGTGTTCTATAACTTAAACATTTAGTTGATAGGTAAATATTCGTCAAGGCGATAGTGTTCAACCCCAACGGGTAACATAAAGTAAAACGACAGCATTATTAATTTTAAAACAATATTGTGTGTTTAAGACAATGACATTATTTATTGACTACCAGCATATCCCTCATACTTATTAATAAGAAGTTACGAATATCTCTCGTGGTGCAAATCCCATCATGTAATAAATGATGTGGGGAGCAGCTTCCATTATTTCAGGTGCAGGTGCCGGATCGATCATCCACGGCGCTGAGGGTAAACGACGATAATTATGAGTATATGAGATTACATATGTCACCATTTACATTCATCAACACATTCCGTCATCACCTGCCTGCATCGGTACAATATATTATATGAACCCAATCCTTTTTATTCTTTTAGGTAAACCTTCAGCAATAAAACCATTTCCATCTTTATTTTCTTTATTACCATAGTAATGAAGATAGTGTTTAGCCCCTCCAACAGCATGGTTAAAATCGATTGTATTATCGGTATTATCAGTGGGTTCAGGCAACTATTCTTAGCGCTTATACGCTCCTGTAAATCGTGCAGGCTTAACTCATTTATATCCTTACGAATAACTATAGACCTTCCACCATAGTTAATATCAGAGCGCCCATTGGTATTGATGACAACCGATACTCGAATCGAATAAATTTAATTATTTCAACATCAGGAAATACTGGAAACTCGACGTAAGTAAAAATACTGAAACATTCTTTTTTATTACATGCTTTAGTTATTATTCTCATAATAACATAGCTTACCCTCATTCAAAAAAACAGCCTAGACAATATGGGGATATAAAAAACCAAGGTTAAAGACACAAGAAATACAAGAAATACAAGAAATACAAGAAATACAAGAAATACAAGAAATACAAAATAGCATCCAAGCGTAGCTAACCGCTCAGAGTATATAGCCAGACCTATATCAATTCAATAAACAGATTCAATATATTAAGTCCGTATCACGAGCAAATATTAATTATGAGAAGTAGAATATAAAAACAAAATAACAATAAACATCTTATTTCATTTAACAAAATTAATTAAATGAAATAAATGAAAAACCCCCGAAATATACGGGGGTTGGATTTTTATCGAAAATTATTTATTTCGGGCTGTTATTCCCACTCAATGGTTGCCGGTGGTTTGCCGCTGATGTCATACACCACGCGAGAAATACCGTTGACTTCATTGATAATGCGGTTAGATACACGGCCAAGGAAATCATAGGGCAGATGTGCCCAATGCGCGGTCATGAAATCGATAGTTTCGACTGCACGCAGAGAAACCACCCAATCATATTTACGACCATCGCCCATGACACCTACGGAACGAACCGGCAGGAATACGGTGAACGCCTGGCTGACTTTATTGTAAAGATCGGCTTTATGCAGCTCTTCAATAAAGATCGCATCAGCGCGACGCAGCAGGTCACAATACTCTTTCTTCACTTCGCCCAGTACGCGCACGCCTAAACCTGGACCAGGGAACGGATGACGATACAGCATGTCATACGGCAGACCCAATTCCAGACCAATTTTACGCACTTCATCTTTGAACAGTTCTTTCAGCGGCTCAACCAGACCCAGCTTCATTTCTTTCGGCAAACCGCCCACGTTATGGTGTGACTTGATAACGTGCGCTTTACCGGTGGCAGAGGCCGCAGACTCAATCACATCCGGATAAATGGTGCCTTGTGCCAACCATTTGACCTGCTCTTGCTTACAAGCTTCTTCATCGAAGACTTCCACAAATACGCGGCCAATGGTTTTACGTTTGGCTTCAGGCTCATCAATACCGGCCAGTGCGCTCAGGAAACGATCTTCCGCCGCAACGTGGACAATATTCAGACCGAATTTATCACCGAACATTTCCAGCACCTGATCGGCTTCGTTCAAACGCAATAAGCCGTTATCCACGAATACACAGGTCAGACGCTTACCGATGGCACGGTGCAGCAACATAGCGGTAACGGAAGAATCTACACCGCCAGAGAGGCCCAGAATCACGTGATCTTCGCCAATTTGTTCGCGCAGACGTGCTACTGCATCTTCGATGATGGTCGCAGGCGTCCACAGCGCTTCACACTGGCAAATATCCAATACGAAGCGCTCTAACAGGCGTTGGCCTTGTTTGGTGTGGGTGACTTCCGGGTGGAACTGTACGCCATAGAAGCGTTTTTCTTCGTTGGCCATAATGGCAAACGGGCAGGTATCGGTGCTAGCAACGGTGACAAAGTCAGACGGAATTGCCGTCACTTTATCGCCGTGGCTCATCCACACATCCAGAATTGGCTCACCGGCCGCGTTCAGAGCATCTTTAATATCACGAACCAGCGCAGAATCAGTTTTGATCTCTACCTGCGCATAGCCGAACTCGCGCTCGGTAGAACCTTCAACGTGGCCCCCCAGTTGCATCGCCATGGTTTGCATACCGTAGCACACGCCCAATACCGGTACGCCTGCGTTGAACACGAAGTCTGGAGCACGCGGACTGCCGTTTTCAGTGGTGCTTTCCGGGCCGCCGGACAGGATGATGCCACTCGGATTAAACTCACGAATCTGGGCTTCAGTTACGTCCCACGCCCATAGTTCACAGTAAACGCCAATCTCACGAACGCGACGCGCCACTAGCTGAGTGTATTGCGAACCGAAATCGAGAATAAGGATGCGATGCTTATGGATATTTTTTGTCATGTGAGGCGTATTCCAGAAACAGGTCAATAAATAAAATAAAAATGAAAGACTTCAGCAACGTTAATAAACGTCCTATTCCAATCGGCGAAGCCAGAAAGTGAGTTAACGCCCGCAGCATCACATACGCAATTGACGCAAAGTCATTGAGCAATGCGAGCAGCGGACGATGACAAAACTCACCGACCGCAGCTCTTGGAATTAGCCCATGCGGTAGTTCGGTGATTCTTTCGTGATAGTCACATCGTGCACATGACTTTCCTGAATACCCGCACCACTGATGCGTACGAATTCTGCTTTGGTACGCAGATCGTCAATGGTCGGGCAACCGGTCAGACCCATACAAGAGCGCAAACCGCCCATTTGTTGGTGAACGATTTCTTTCAGCAGACCTTTGTACGCTACGCGGCCTTCGATACCTTCCGGTACCAGTTTGTCTGCGGCGTTATCAGTCTGGAAATAACGGTCGGAAGAACCTTTGGACATCGCGCCCAAAGACCCCATACCGCGATAGGATTTGAATGAACGGCCTTGATACAGTTCGATTTCACCCGGAGATTCTTCAGTACCTGCCAGCATAGAACCCACCATCACGCAGGACGCGCCCGCTGCAATCGCTTTCGCAATATCACCGGAGAAGCGAATACCGCCATCGGCGATAACCGGAATACCGGTGCCTTCCAGCGCGGCTACGGCATCAGATACCGCTGTGATTTGCGGAACACCCACGCCGGTAACGATACGGGTAGTACAGATAGAGCCGGGGCCAATCCCCACTTTTACCGCGCTAACACCGGCTTCTGCCAATGCTCTTGCGCCTGCGCCTGTAGCGACGTTACCGCCAACAATTTGCAGATCAGGATATTTAGCGCGAGTTTCGCGAATGCGTTGCAGAACGCCTTCGGAATGACCATGAGATGAGTCGATCAGCAAAACGTCAACGCCAGCGGCAACCAGTGCGTCGATACGCTCTTCGTTACCTGCTCCGGCGCCAACGGCAGCGCCAACGCGTAAACGGCCGTGTTCGTCTTTACAGGCGTTAGGCTTACGTTCTGCTTTTTGGAAGTCTTTTACGGTGATCATGCCGCGTAGATGGAAGTTATCATCAACTACCAACGCTTTTTCAACGCGTTTTTCGTGCATTTTCTGCAACACAATTTCGCGAGATTCGCCTTCTTTTACGGTAACCAGACGCTCTTTCGGCGTCATAACCGCCGTTACAGGCTGTTCCAGATCGGTGACAAAGCGTACGTCACGGCCAGTAATGATACCCACCAGTTCGTAATCTTCGGTCACAACCGGATAGCCAGCAAAGCCGTTACGGGCGGTCAGTTCTTTAACCTGACGCAAAGTGGTGGTTGGCGTAACGGTCTGTGGTTCAGTAACCACGCCGCTTTCATGTTTTTTCACGCGGCTGACTTCTTCGGCCTGACGCTCGATAGACATGTTTTTATGGATGAAGCCCAGACCGCCTTCTTGCGCCAGAGCAATGGCCAGGCGAGATTCGGTTACGGTATCCATGGCTGCGGACAGCATAGGGATATTCAGGCGGATAGTTGCGGTCAGTTGAGTACCAAGATCCGCAGTGTTAGGCAGAACTGTGGAATGGGCTGGAACCAGGAGAACGTCGTCAAAGGTTAGTGCTTCTTTCGTGATACGTAGCATGGGCAATATCTCACCAGAGTGATTTGAGAAAAGATAAAATATTGCCGTGGCATTATACAGAGCGTAATCGGTTGCCTCCAGCACTTTCTGATAAATTTTCTTGCTTACCGTTCTGAGGCAGGTAATATCGATCAATTAAGTACTTGTTTTAAAATTTGATCCAGGTCACATGCCACTAACTTCCGCCACCTCGATATTTACCGTCAGCCGCCTGAATCAGACGGTTCGACAGCTGTTGGAAATGGAAATGGGCCAGATTTGGCTCACCGCCGAGATATCCAACTTTTCCAAGCCCGCCTCCGGTCACTGGTATTTTACCTTGAAAGACGATCGGGCGCAGGTACGCTGCGCGATGTTTCGCAATAGCAATCGCCGCACCACTTTTAACCCGCAAAATGGTCAGATGGTGCTGGTCAGAGCCTCAATCACTCTGTATGAACCCCGAGGTGACTATCAGTTAATCGCTGAAAGTATGCAGCCTGCCGGCGATGGTTTGCTGCAACAGCAGTTTGAGCAATTGAAAGCACAATTGGCAGCGGAAGGATTATTTGAAGCGGCGCACAAACAGCCGCTCCCTGCCCCAGCCAAACGGGTCGGCGTGATTACTTCCGCCAGCGGAGCGGCTCTGCACGATGTGCTACAGGTGCTTCAGCGCCGCGATCCTTCGCTGCCGGTGGTGATTTATCCTACTTTGGTTCAGGGTGCCGAAGCGCCAATGCAAATCGTCCGCGCGATTGAAATGGCCAATCGGCGCGCTGAGTGTGATGTCTTGATTGTGGGGCGTGGTGGCGGTTCGCTGGAAGATTTATGGAGTTTTAACGATGAACGGGTGGCGCGAGCAATATTTGCCAGCCGGATTCCGATTGTCAGCGCCGTCGGGCATGAAACCGATGTGACTATCGCCGATTTTGTTGCCGATCTGCGAGCACCGACGCCTTCTGCTGCCGCTGAAATTGTTAGCCGCAATCAGCTGGAATTAGTGCGTCAGATTCAAGCGCAGCAACAGCGCATGGAAATGGCGATGGATTATTATCTGGCGCAGCGTAATCAACAATTTACCCGACTGCATCACCGCTTACAGCAACAGCATCCTCATTTGCGTTTGGCGCGCCAGCAAACGTTGTTGTTTAAACTGCAACGTCGGTTGGAAGAATGCGCTCAAAACCAGATTCGCCTGCAAGTTCGCCGGGTTGAGCGTTTGCAACAACGGCTGAGTCACGTCCAGCCGCAGGGACGTATCCATCGTTACAGTCAACAAGTGCAGCAGCAGGAATATCGTCTGAAACAGGCGCTAGAGCGCCAGCTAAACGCTTATCGTCAACGTTTTGGGATTGCCTGTTCTCAGTTAGAAACCGTTAGCCCACTGGCTACACTGGCACGCGGCTATAGCGTGACCCAAACCCCCAGCGGCAGTCTGCTAAAAACCACTCAGCAAGTACAGGTGGGTGATACGCTGAAAACCCGGCTGCAGGATGGTTGGGTGGAAAGTGAAATTACGCAGCTAACGCCGGTGAAAAAAGCACGTAAGCCGCGAACGGCGGCGAAATAGCTCAGTTTTTATCGTCACCAGGTACGATGCTATCCAGTGTGTCAGTAAGACAATTGACAACTCGCTGCGGCGTTAAAGATGCAGGGTATACTCGTATTTCACGCGTTTTTTCGAAATCAAACCATGCCCGTGCTGACAAAAATAATCAACTGCGCCGCAGGCCTTAAGCACCTGTAACGGCTTTTCGCAATCTGGGCAAATCGCTTGCGGCTGATAGTCGCTACTGCATGTAGCACAGTGAAAGTGACTACTTACCTCATCCATCGCTGTATGACACACCGGACATAGAGCTTCCATTATTTTCTCCTTAAATCACGCCGAATGTACGCAGGAAATAAATACCCAAGGCCGTAGTAAAGAACGATCCCACGGTAGTAATGGCGATAATATTAGCCGCTAAAGTGGCATTTCCGCCCATTGCTCGCGTCATCACATAACTGCCCGCCGCCGTTGGCGTCGCTGAAAACAGGAAGATAATTCCCAGTGCAGCACCGCGAAAACCCAGCAAACATCCGCCTAACGTCATGATTAAAGGTACAAAAATCAGTTTGGCGGAGGATGCCAAAGCCGCCACGTTAGAAGAACGAAACATCGCCTTCCAGTCCAGGCTGGCTCCGGTGCAAAGCAAGGCCAGCGGCAGTGCCAGAGCGGAAATAAAACCACCGGTTTGCTGAATAACCTGCGGCATCGGCAGGTGGGTTTGAGCATAGAGTAAGCCGCAAACCAGACCGATAATTAGCGGGTTAGTCACAATACTTTTCAATAAGGCGCTCTGGCTGATTTTTCCGTCGGTGGCCGCGTTCAGACTGCGAGTTAACGTGATCACCGACAGAACGTTGAATAATATTACCGTGACCGTCAGATACATCGCCCCCAGCGCCATGCCTTCATCACCGTAAGCGGTCATCGCGTAGGCCAACCCCACTATGGCGGTATTGGCACGAAAGCCGCCCTGCACGAATACACCGCGCTCACGAGGCTCTTTAACCAGCCAGTGAGCGGCCACTTCCAGCAGCGAAAAGGTAATCAACGTGCCGACTGCACCGTAAATCACTAATGGTAGATGATCGGCCAGACTAACGTGATTAGTGGCAACGCTAAAGAATAGCAGGCAAGGCAAAGCGAGATTGAAAACCAGACGGGTGGCACCGTCGCAGAAACTGTCGTCCATCAGACGCCAGCGTCGCAACATGACGCCAAGTAACATCATCAATAAATTCGGTACTGTTACGCTAAACGCAAAACTCCAAGTTTCCCATGACATAACGTCTTCCCAAACTCATTTCGTAAACAATACTTTTAGCCATTAGCCAGAAACACGAAGGGCGCGGAATATCCGCGCCCTGCTAGCTTACTTTATTTCTTTTTCAGATGTGACAACAAGCGTTTACGCTTCCGCATCTGGTTTGGTGTCAAGGTGTTACGCTTGCCAGCAAACGGGTTTTCACCCTCTTTAAACTGAATACGGATCGGCGTCCCCATCACTTTCAATGAACGACGGAAATAGTTCATCAGGTAGCGTTTATAGGAATCGGACAAATCAGTCACCTGATTACCGTGAATAACCACGATGGGTGGATTATAACCACCGGCGTGGGCGTATTTCAGTTTCACACGGCGACCACGTACTAGCGGCGGCTGATGATCTTCTTCAGCCATTTGCATGATACGCGTCAGCATTGAGGTACCAACACGTTTGGTAGAGCAATCGTAAGCTTCCTGAATGGATTCAAACAGATTACCTACGCCGCTGCCGTGCAGAGCAGAGATAAAGTGAATACGTGCGAAATCAACGAAGCCCAAACGCAGGTCCAGCATGTCTTTCACTTGAGCGCGAGCTTCTTCGCTCATGCCATCCCATTTATTGACGGCGATAACAAGTGAGCGCCCACTATTGAGGATGAAGCCCAACAGAGACAAATCCTGGTCGGAGATACCTTCGCGAGCATCAATCACCAGCAATACAACGTTCGAGTCTTCGATCGCTTGCAGGGTCTTGATTACCGAGAATTTCTCAACGGTTTCAGTGATTTTCCCACGTTTACGCACACCGGCGGTGTCGATCAGGATATATTCACGATCGTCGCGGGTCATTGGGATATAAATACTGTCGCGAGTGGTGCCCGGCATGTCGTACACCACCACACGCTCTTCACCGAGAATGCGGTTGGTCAGTGTAGACTTACCTACGTTAGGACGCCCAACTATGGCCAGCTTGATCGGCAAATCCAGCGGGTTGAAATCGTCTTCTTCTGGTTCTTCCCCTTCTGCCTGATCTTGATCCTGCGCTTCCAGTTCTGCCCAATAGGCGGCGTTGGCTTCTTCTTCAGTCAATTCAACTTCAGGTTCTACCGGCGCCATATACGGAGCCATGACTTCTTCAATCAGCTGAGCTACGCCACGACCGTGCGAAGCGGCAATTGGGTGAACGTCTCCCATTCCCAAAGAGTAGAAATCGGCGGCGGCCGCTTCAGGCTCCATGCCGTCGGTTTTGTTAGCAACCAGGAAAGTGGCTTTTTGGCGGCTACGCAGATGCTGGGCAATGCCCTGATCCGCAGGCATCAGGCCAGCGCGCGCATCAACCATGAATAATACGATGTCTGCTTCTTCAATCGCTAACAGCGACTGTCCAGCCATGCGTGTTTCAACGCCATCTTCGGTGCCATCAATACCGCCGGTATCGATAACAATAAACTCATGACCCTCAACTTCGGCACGACCATATTTACGGTCACGCGTCAGCCCGGGGAAATCCGCCACTAACGCATCCCGAGTGTGAGTCAAACGGTTAAATAAAGTGGATTTACCCACATTCGGGCGCCCAACCAGGGCGATGACAGGTATCATTATTGAAGCCTCATTACTTATTTTTCAATTCGTTACAACGCTATCGAACAACACGGACAGCGGAGTTTATAGAATACGAAACGGCCCCTGAACTATTCAGGAGCCGTTTAGGGACTCATATTAAGAGCCAATGTGTTCGGTAATCACACCCTTGAAAGTTTAGCTTTCGTCCAGTGTATTACCCGATAATTAGCGAGTGAACGCGTAGACCGTGCCGCCTTTGGCCTGAATCATCAGCTTATCGCTGACAACCACCGGCGCGCTAAGGAAGCCGGAGCTATCCACTTTCTGCTGCGCAACAAAACGGCCGTCTTCGGTATTCACCCAGTGCAGATAACCTTCGGCATCACCAACCACCAGATAGCCATTATACATAACTGGGGCAGTCAAGTTACGATGCAATAGATCGCTTTGGCTCCAAAGGGTAATACCACCGTCGGATTTCAGTGCCACAATGCGGTCATTTTGGTCAACCAGGAAAATGCGACCAGAATCAACGATGAAATCGTTGACCGAACCCAACTCGCGTTTCCACAGAATCTGACCAGAACGCAGATCCAATGCGGTCAGGTTACCATTGTAAGCCAGCGCATAAACCACGCCGTCTACCACGATTGGCGTCATATCAACATCGTTCAGACGGTCAATTTCGGTAGTACCGGTTACCTGAGAAATACGTTGCTGCCAAATCAGCTGGCCTTGTTCCATCATGACCGCACTAACGCGACCATTATCACCGCCAACAATAGCCGCGCCAAAGGCAACGGTCGGTGCAGATTCACCGCGCAGGGACAGAGAAGGCACATCCAGATTCAGCGTCCATTTAATCGCGCCATCGCTCTCATTCAACGCCTGCAACATACCGTTGGTAGTGTGAATCAGAACCACGCCGTCGCTGACAACCGGACGCGACATCGCTTCGCCAGCCACGCTGGTCTGCCACGCTACTTTACCATCGTCGGCATTCAGCGCGTAGACCACCGCTTTTTCGCTACCCACAAACACGTGAGAACCAGAAACAGTCAGACCGCCGGAAAGCATGGCTGATCTGTTGCTGGAGTAGAAATTGGTTTTTTCAGACAGATCGGTTTGCCAGATTTGTTTACCAGTATCGATATCCATCGCTTTCACCAGACCTTTACGATCAGCGGCGAAAACAGAAGAACCCTGCCAGGTCGGGCGCAGATGGGAGTAGTAATCACCCACACCGCTGCCAACAGAAGTGCTCCACACCTTGGTCGGAGTGAACTGATTTTCAACCGTTGGCAGTGGCGACATGGTCACCACATCTTCTTCACTGTTAAACAGTGAGCAGCCGCTCAATAGGGCGACGGAAACCAGTCCTACTAAGAGTGTTTTACGCAGTTGCATGGGAATTCCCCTTAGCTGGACAAATTGTTCAATTTCATGCGCAGCAATGCCTGCAACGCCTGAGAAGCATTAGATTCGACGCCTTTGGTGTAAGCTGCGCGTGCACCAGCAACGTCGCCCTTACTTAATAATGCATCGCCACGCACGTCTTGCGCCATTGCAGTCCAACCATCGCCTTTCACCGCATCGAGGGTTTTCAATGCATCTTCCGGCTTTTTCAATTGCAGCTGGACACGCGCCAAACGCAGGTTGATCAACGACAGCAGGTTTTCATCTTTGGTATTGCCCTGAGCCAGACTCAACTGCTGAGCAGCCTTATCAAATTGCCCTTGTGCCACAAAGTGATGCGCCAGTTCCAACCCGGCCAACACGCCATAGTTGTTGCTGTTGCTTTGTACAAATTTTTCCGCAGCGGTAACGCCTTCAGCGTTGTTGGCTGCCAATGCCGCACTGGCTTTCTGGAAGGAAGAAGATGCTTCCGTCAGCGCGGTATTCTGATGGCTCTGCCAATAACGCCAGCCCACCAAAGCACCAATTCCGAGCACCACACCCACGGCCAGCGCTTTTCCGTTTTCACTAAAGAAACGGCGCACTGCGTCAACCTGGTCATTTTCAGTGGTATAGACTTCCACGGTGTCTCTCTCCTTAACCTAACATCGAAGCCAGACGCGCAGCTACATCAGCTTGCGCCAGCGTTTCTTGTTCACCCTTGCGCAGATCTTTCACTACTACCTGCTGTGCAGACACTTCGTCTTCACCTAACACCAAGGCCACGCGCGCGCCCCATTTATCGGCACGGGCGAATTGTTTTTTAAAGTTGCCGCCGCCATAGTTGGTCATCAGCTTCAATGACGGCAAAGCGTCACGCAGAGTTTCAGCCAGCTGCATTGCTGCGCTCTGTGTCCCCTGACCGGAAGACACCAAATACACATCAACCGTTGGCGGTACGCAAAATTCAGGATTAACCGCCTGAACCAGCAAAACCAAACGCTCCAGCCCCATAGCAAAACCGACGGCTGGCGTCGCTCGGCCACCCAGTTGCTCTACCAGACCATCGTAACGGCCGCCGGCACAGACTGTCCCTTGAGAACCAAGGCTATTGGTTATCCATTCGAAAACGGTACGGTTGTAATAATCCAGGCCGCGAACCAAACGCTCGTTAACGCTATATGGGATACCGGCATGATCCAAAAGTTCACACAATCCGGCAAAATGCTGTTTGGATTCTTCATCCAGATATTCAGAAAGACGCGGCGCATCGTTCAGCAACTGCTGGACTTCTGGATTTTTTGAGTCCAAAACACGCAGCGGATTGCTATACATCCGGCGTTTGCAGTCTTCATCCAACACTTCCTGATGCTGTTCCAGGAAGGCGACCAAAGCTTCGCGGTAATCGGCACGTGCGTCCAATGAACCAATAGAGTTAAGCTCAAGACGAACGTGCTCGGAGATACCCAGCGCTTTCCACCAACGTGCGGTTAGCAAAATCAATTCGGCATCGATATCCGGCCCTTGCAGACCAAAGACTTCGGCACCCAACTGATAGAATTGGCGATAGCGGCCTTTTTGTGGGCGCTCGTAGCGGAACATCGGGCCGATGTACCACAAACGTTGTTCCTGATTGTACAGCAGACCATGTTCGATCCCGGCGCGTACACAACCCGCCGTGCCTTCCGGGCGCAGCGTCAGACTTTCGCCATTGCGATCGTCAAAGGTGTACATTTCTTTTTCCACGACGTCGGTCACTTCACCGATGGCGCGTTTAAATAACGGGGTCTGCTCTACAATCGGTAAGCGAATTTCACTGTAACCGTAGCCGCCCAGCACTTGTTTCAATGTGCCTTCAATACGCTGCCATAAAGCTGTATCAGCCGGCAGGTAGTCGTTCATACCACGGATGGCTTGAATGTTCTTTGCCACGTCTTTTCTCTATAGTTTTGATGCAAAAATAAAGCCGATTATAGGGGCTAGCCGTCCCGTGATTCAATGGGGACGCTCATCACCACTATGGGCACAATATAAAGCGGGCCAAGCCCGCTTACTCAACGCTGGACACAACCGCCGGATCAGACCGGCGCCTGATCTTCCAGCTGGTTGATATCAATCCGGTTTTTCTCATCAAGCATCGCTGCTTTGGCGCGAATTTTGGCTTCCAACTGGTCGATCATCAACTTGTTGTCAAAACGTTCCCGCTGGCGTACGCCGTCTTCGTAGAAGCCGCTTTTATTATGCGCGCCGGTCACGCCGATAGTTGAAACCAAAGCCTCTCCCGGGCCGTTCACCACACAACCAATGATAGAGACATCCATTGGCGTAATCAGATCTTCCAGCCGTTCTTCCAGCGCATTTACCGTACCGATCACGTCAAATTCCTGACGTGAGCAAGTTGGGCAAGCGATGAAATTGATACCACGGGAACGGATGCGCAGAGACTTCAGAATATCAAAGCCAACTTTAACTTCTTCCACCGGATCGGCGGCCAGAGAAATACGCAGCGTGTCACCGATGCCTTCAGATAGCAGCAAACCGAGGCCAATAGCCGATTTAACTGAACCGCTACGCGCGCCGCCGGCTTCAGTAATCCCCAGATGCAGCGGATTATTGATTTGTTTTGCCAATAAACGGTATGAGTTTACCGCCAGGAAAACATCAGAGGCTTTCACGCTGACTTTAAACTGGTCGAAGTTGAGGCGATCGAGGATATCAACGTGACGCATTGCGGATTCAAGCAGGGCTTCTGGCGTGGGTTCGCCATACTTTTCCTGAATGTCCTTTTCCAACGAGCCGCCGTTGATACCGATACGGATAGGGATGTTCTTGTCGCGCGCACAGGCAACCACTTCACGGATACGTGATTCGTTACCAATATTGCCGGGGTTGATACGCAGGCAATCCACGCCGTATTCCGCTACTTTCAGCGCAATACGGTAGTCAAAATGGATATCGGCGACCAATGGAACATTGGCGCGCTGCTTAATCAACTTGAAAGCTTCAGCCGCATCCATCGTCGGAACCGAAACACGGACGATGTCAACGCCAACACGCTCTAATGCCTGAATTTGTTTAACAGTCGCGTCAACGTCTGTGGTGCGAGTGTTGGTCATCGATTGCACAGCAATCGGCGCTCCATCACCAATCGGCACCTTTCCAACGTAAATACGCGTGGATTTACGTCGAATGATTGGGGATTCATTATGCATTACACGCTCTCCTTTGCAGTCATGTAGTCACTTATAACCACAAGATCACTCAGCGCCGACGGTCAAACGGGCAACACGGCTTGATTTAACAAACTTGCTTAAATCAACAGGGTTACCTTGATACAAAATGGTGACCGCCCCTGGCGCACCTATCGTCAGTTTATAGGGTGCTTTGCCAGATAAATTCAGGGTCGCGCCCTTCTTCTGAATACCGCTGAACAATGATTTACCCGTTGCATCAACAACCTGCAGCCAGCAATCGTCAGAGAAATTCATCACCAACCCGGCCGATTGGGCAGCGGCAGCGTTAACTGCAGCCTCTGCCGTCGGCAAAGGAATGGCAGGGTTTGACACTTCAGGCAAAGTCGCCTGACTTGGCGAAACTACCGCTGACGAGGCCGGCGTTTCACCTGTGGCTACCGGGGCATTCCCTGCCGCGGCTGGAGCTGTTACCGGAGCGGTTTCCGGTGCCGAAGGCGCAGCTGACGCATTAGCGTCAGACAACGGAACTTCGGTTTTTTCCGCGTTATCGTTTTGATCAGCCAGAGGGACTGTTTGCCCCTCATTTTGCGATAACTGGGCAGAAGACTGATCGGCCATATTGGCGATCTCTGCCTGTTGGGCCTGATGATTTTGCCACCACCAGGTACCGGTCAGACCAATCACAACAAAAACAATGAGCCAGGTGAACATCATCAACCAGCCATCACGTTTCTTGCGCTTTTTACCCAATGAAAAACTCTGCATCGGGGCGACTTTCGCCGCTCTAATCGGTGCCTGTTTTGCCAGCATAGGCAATAGCTCATCTTCAGGCAGACGAACCAGTTTGGCGTATGAGCGAATGTAACCACGCAAAAACGTCGAAGCAAGATTCGCCTGAGCGTTATCTTCCTCAATATCCCGAATAGTCGATACTTTCAGGCACAGACGTTCGGCAACATTCTGTTGGGTTAGCCCTAATGCTTCACGGGCTTGACGCAGGCGCACACCTGTCGTCTCTGGAACAGTTTGATCTTGGGAGGCTTCAGTATTCATTAGCTAGAAAGTGCTGGTACTGTTTGGATTGTGGAAAACTTCGCGCAAGCTGCTTGCCATAGCGTTGAACGCTATCCTGGCGACCTGCCAGCGCGGCGAAACGAATTTGTAACCATAAACTTTCGGCACTGGCCGGAAGAACATGTTGATAAACATCCAGTAGTAGTTGCGCCTGAGCGCGTTTCCCTTCTCCAAATTGCCTTTCGGCCTCTGCAAGCAGCGACCCACCTTTATCAGGATCATACTTCAACGCTCGGCGGAGCAACACTTTGGCCTGGTCATTTTGATTAGCCCGCAAAAAACAATAACCTGCATTTTCCAGACTATCTGCAACTTGACCGTAATCAGGTAACAAAGCCGCAGCGCTAAACTGCTGTTGAGCCGATACATACTGCCCTAAACCACACAGAAACGCACCGTAATTATTCAGTACGGTGCCATTTCCTGGAGCGAGCTGCATCGCTTGCTGATAACGCTGTTCTGCGGCGCTGTTTTCACCGACGCGCTGTTCGTATAAAGCCATGCCCAACTGAGCTTGATAATCCTGCGGAGCGGCATTCACGGCTTTTTCCAGATTCTGACGGGCAGCGGGTAAATCTCCCTGCGCCAGATAGGCTAAACCAAGCTGTAAACGCGTTTGACCTGCCGCCGGCTGGTCAACCTTATTCGGAGATGAACCCGAACATCCGGCCAAAACCACGGCCGCCAAACATGCTCCCCACAGTATATTCAGCTTCATGCTCTTCCAATTGTCCAGTTGCGTAATGGCAAGAACCTGAATAATTGACGACGCATCAGGCCCTCATATTTGCTGTATTACCTACGCGTAACACCTGACATCTTGCAGATTAAAACTTAAATAACAGTCAGTTAAACGGAGCTAAACGCCCCGTAAGGTTCAGACTGTCTTAACCGCTATAGGTTCCCCGGCCATTTTCTTTTTCAGCGTGCGCTTGGTACGGTCAATCACCTCGCCCGCCAATTGGCCGCAGGCTGCATCAATGTCATCGCCGCGGGTTTTACGAACAATAGTCGTAAATCCGTATTCCATCAATACCTTGGAGAAACGATCTACCCGGCTATTGGAGCTACGGCCATAAGGCGCGCCTGGGAAGGGGTTCCATGGAATCAGGTTAATCTTACACGGCGTGTCCTTCAAACACTCTGCCAGCTGATGAGCCTGTTCGGTGCTGTCATTAATGTGATCCAGCATAACGTACTCAACCGTTACCCGCCCGCCGTTGGCGTTCGATTTCGCTAAATAGCGACGAACCGCCGCGAGGAAAGTTTCGATATTATATTTACGATTGATTGGTACGATTTCATCACGAATATCATCGGTTGGCGCATGCAGAGAAATGGCCAGCGCCACATCAATCATATCGCCCAATTTATCCAGCGCCGGAACAACACCTGAAGTAGAGAGGGTTACGCGACGTTTAGACAAACCAAAACCGAAGTCATCCATCATGATGTCCATCGCCGGAACCACGTTATTCAGGTTCAGCAACGGCTCGCCCATTCCCATCATAACGACGTTGGTGATCGGGCGAGTGCCGGTTGATTTCAGCGAACCGATAATTTTGGCCGCACGCCATACCTGACCGATAATTTCGGAAACACGAAGGTTACGGTTGAAGCCCTGCTGAGCGGTTGAGCAGAATTTACATTCCAGAGCACAACCAACCTGAGAAGACACGCATAAAGTGGCACGATCGGCTTCAGGGATGTACACGGTTTCAACCTGCTGGTCGCCAACTTTGATCGCCCACTTAATGGTGCCATCCGCTGAGCGTTGTTCTTCTGCCACTTCCGGCGCCCGAATTTCAGCCACGCGCTGTAATTTTGCTCTCAGCACTTTATTAATGTCGGTCATTTGCTCGAAATCATCGTAGCAATAGTGATACATCCACTTCATGACCTGATCTGCCCGGAATGGTTTTTCACCCATTTCAGCGAAAAACTCGCGCATTTGCTGACGATTCAAATCGAGCAGGTTGATTTTGGCGGTGGCCGGCGCTGCTACCTGCACTGCGCTGTCGGCAGCAGGAGAAGCATCGGGTTGAATTGTTGCAGATAACTGTTGTTCAGACATGAGTTGTCGTGGCCTCGTTGTTACACTTTGCGGCGCTGTGCTTTAAACCGGGTGGCACTTAAAGAAACGGCGATGGATAAATAATAAAAATGCCCCGGTAGAGCTGGCTCATCCGGGGCGCGGCATTGTACGAATTTTAAGGCATGGATTCTACGGTTGAAAGGGCATGGCCGCATTTTTATTGTGTCAGCCGATGAAAATTGCCCTGACCTCCCTTAAATCAACCTATTAGCTGCGTGGAAAAATTTCGTTTTCGCCGAAGAAATAAGCGATTTCACGTTGTGCAGACTCAACGGCGTCAGAACCGTGAACAGCGTTAGCAGTAAAGCTATCGGCAAAATCAGCTCGCAGAGTACCTGCCAGCGCGTTATCCGGGTTGGTTGCACCCATGATGTCACGGTTGCGCTGAACCGCATTTTCGCCTTCCAGAACCTGAACCATGATTGGGCCAGAGGTCATGAACTCAACCAAACCGTCGAAGAAAGGACGGCCTTTATGTTCTGCGTAGAAGCCTTCAGCCTGTTCTTTGGTCAGGTGCAGCATTTTTGCAGCAATAATTTTGAAGCCGGCATTTTCAAAACGCGCGTAGATAGCACCGATGTCGTTGTTAGCTACTGCGTTTGGTTTGATGATGGAAAAAGTACGTTCTACAGTCATGACAACCTCTATTTGATTTCTAATATTGACCGGACTTGGAAACCACCCTGAATTAGCGTTGCCGCTTGGCTTACAGGCAGATTCTTTCAAGTAATTTTTGCGCCGACCCTGTTAAGTGGTCGCAGATTATATGTGTGCCGAAAGCGCTTGCCTATGGGAATGACAACAATTTATTAAAAAACTGTTATCTTAATTCCTCATTTTTGTGCACAAATCACATTTCACATAAAAATCAAGTAAGCGGATAAAAAGCTCAGGGTATTAACCTGTTACCGACCCGCTCAGATCTATCATTCCTATCTTGCCAAAAATTGTCAAAGTTCCTCAATAAACCTAAAGCCAACTTTTTTCTTCACTATGGCCGAAGGCTGGCTGATCACGCTGGAAACCAATGTGCGCTTCCCTTTTTCGCTCAAATAATCGGCCAACGCTCTGATTGCAGCGGTGCCGGCTCCTCTTATTGCCCCCTCAGCCTGCGGATGCAATACGTAGGTCGGATTTGTCAGAGAACCGGCGATCCCGACGTCAAATTCATTGATATCTACCGCCATGGTAATACTGACGATCTGTCCAGACAAACGCACAATCACATAGATGTAGTCATCACGACTGGTTCTTAACCAGCTTTGTGTCACATCGCTCACCAAGCGCGATGCTTCATGCAGCAGCTCCATGTGATTGACTTGTTCAAGAGGCTCACCAATTTCCGTTGGCAGGTCAACTCTGGCAGGCAGTTTTACTTGATGATAAATCTGCCTCCATTCATCAATAATCGGGATAAGTCGCTGTCTGGCAGCCTCCGTCGCTTCAGTCGTACCACTTATCACTTCAATATCGAAATGCTGTTCGGGATGTTCTACCCAGCGTTCCCCATGCCGAATTCTGGGAATGGTTTCGACAAAATGAAAATCTTGCAGCGACAGCTCATATCGTCCAAGAGGTAGTGATTGCACTGCCTGAGGAGTTCGCACTCTATCTTCATCTTCACTATTCCCATGAAACAGATAGGCCGCATAGCTAAGCTGAGAAAACTCAAAAGCCGTTTTCAGATTAAAAATGTCCTGGCTTCCAGAAGATTGAGCACTTTCCCTGAATAACGTCTGGACTCTGTTAATCAGACGAGTTTCAGTTTCAATATCAGATACTGCATGCCCGGTATCACCATTTCGTATAATTCGGTCAATAACTTGTCCAAAATTCTCCGCATTCCAGTTATCCGTGCTGCCACCAAACAGTAAAGTAAAATCGGTGAGAATATTCAAGGTCCATTCAATACATACAGGAGACAAATCACGGCGAGAGCGTAGTTGAGGAAGTAACTGATCTTTCATTGAAACTTTGCAAGCCAGCGCCGTCGCAGGAACCGTTAAGGCCTTACCGTTCATATCGGAATGAACTTGAGTGAGAATACCTTTGGGTTCAGACTGCAAATTTATGATTTGAGGCTCCGTCTGAAAGGTTTCATTCGATTTCAGTTTAGGTAAAGGTTTTGCCGAACCCGATATTTGCAATATCTTATCGTTCGGTTTTTTAAAGAACTCATTGGCATTGCTGACAAATCTGTCAGTCTGATTACAGCTTCCCTGAATCACATAATTATAAATACTGAGCATCGGCACCGACCAGCAAGATAATAATCCCATCACGCTACGGGTTTGTCGGTTGCTTCCCTGCTCTCCTGTTAATACCAGTTTGTCAATGACAACGGGTGTTTCAAGGTTGAAATTACTAACCTTAAAATCAACGGTTTCTTTTCCAGAATTAAAGAGTGAACTAAACAACGGGGAAACATAAGCACTTCTCGTTCCTTTCGACTCAACAAACTGTATTTCAAAATAGTCACCATTGAATCTGGAGAGAAATGACAATCTATCGCTATCATCATTAACCCGAAAAATAAAACTGCTGTATTTATTATGATGCATAAAATACAGTTCTCTATCCTTTACTCGAAGAACACCACCGTCAACGAATGAAATAGAATAGTCATCATCATTATTTATTATAAAACTTATCAATACTTCTTTATAACTCAAACGTTCATCCAACCAATAATGACCAAAAGCCTTCCCTAAGGGAATGCGCATAACGTCTTTGATTACACAGCGCTGATCGCAAGTAAAGGTATTGTTTTGAAAAACTCGCATACTGGTTATTCTATTATTAATATTTAATTTTTCTAAATCCTGATATGTAAAGTCTTCCGTCAAAACATAATATTCCCCTTGAAAACCATCGTCTTCATAAACAACCGCCTGCATATTTTGGGGAACAGTAATAGAACTTATCTGATCGTTAAGTGGATTAAGAATGTGGTAGTTTTTCCTGCTATGATAGTTATTGCTATAAAGATCGATACTTTCATTTGCCGCCAGACATACTGCACTTCCAGAAAACTCATCACTTTCATAAAAACATGCCGTACTATTTACTTCAAATGAGCTAATCTCATCGTTAAAACCTATTTTAGTTTCGTCTTTAACAAAGTCAGTATTTTGTTTAATAACTAATTTTTCGCCTGAGAAATTAATATCTTTATAAACATTAACAGACAATCCCTGAGGAATAACTACCGATGATATACGGTCATTCCATCTTTCAGGAATACTTTCCACCGAGTTATTTTTTCCAGCACAGAGAGACTCGCCTCGATAACTATCATTCATAAAGAAACAGACTTTTGGCTCATTGGACAATACGTTAAAACAGGAAAATATTGTGATAAAAATCATAATTGATAATATTTTTATATTCATCATCAAAACTCCAATATTGCTATTGATTGTTGATTATTGATTATTGATTATTGATTATTGATTATTGATTATTGATTATTGATTATTGATTATTGATTATTGATTATTGATTATTGATTATTGATTATTGATTATTGATTGTTGATTGTTGATTGTTGATTATTGATAAAGAAAAATAAAAATAAAAATAAAAAAAATTCACTTTGAAAGAAAATCATCAATAGCCGAGGTTAAAAATAATAAAAAAAATCAATTGGGATTATATAAAATCAACATTTTATTGGTTACACTATTTTTTAATATAAAAACAACAAATACATCGTATTTCCATATGCATTGCGTTTTTTAATTAAGATAATTTGGACTTTCTTACTCCAGTCGGAATTCAACGTTGCTGACTTGCCCGCTTTCATCCAACACATTTAGCTGATAACGCCCCGGAGCCGTCAGCGTTTGTAGCCATGATTGATGATTTTGAGTGGTAGCAACCTGCTCGCCGTTCAAGAACCACCAGCGTTCCCCTTGCCCGCCCTGCGCTTCCAATCGTAAATCCAGACTGTTCTTACCCGGTAAACGACGCACAACAGCCCCATCCCGAATACCCAGAATCAAAAGTGGAGGACTGTCATTTTCCGCTAGCGGCGGGCAGGTGGCATTTACCGGTGGCAAACGCTGCGCACGACGCTCTGCCCACGGCAGCCAAGGCTCAAGCGGCAACGGCCAGAGAGTTAAACGGGTCGGCGTAGCGTCCGGGCAATCTGCCGCCACTCGCTGACCTTGCTTATTCAGCCATATATTCATCTGGCTACCTTGGATATTTTCCTGTCCGGGAGCCGCCAGTGTGGGCGGCAAAGTACCATCCAGTACCCAACTCTGGCGTCGCTGACGGCAGTTACTGTCACCGGCTGGCAATGGCTGGCCGCCCGGCCAGCAGATCTCTTCCCGACTCACTGATTCAGGCCGCGGGTCGATCGGTAATGCTCGATTTCCCTGATTCAAGCGCGCCATGAGCACGCCATTAACCTGATGCAAAATAGGTACCGCAGTAGCATAGCCAAATTGCCCTGCAACCGGCGTGCCGTCGGGCCTGCCAACCCAAATGCCCAGCGTATAGCGGGCGTTCAGGCCAATCGCCCATGCGTCCCGATAACCATAACTGGTGCCGGTTTTCCATGCCAAAGGCACAACCGCAGGTAAAATATCGTCGGGCACCGGCCTCCCTTCTCCCGCCATAATCCGTCGTACAATCCACGCCGCGCCGGGGGAAAATAGCCGCCGCTGAAGCAACGGTTGCTTCGGCTCGAAACGTAGCTGTCCGGCCATCCCTCCACGCCCAAAGGCGCTAAAAGCGGTAACCAATTGATCTAAACGTGCGCCGGTTCCGCCTAATATCAGCGCCAGATTAGGTTCGCTGTGCAGAGGAAAACGTAATATCAGGCCGGCATTGCGCAAATTGGCGGCAAAACGTTTGGAGCCATAAGCCTCCAAGAGTTGTACCGCGGGCAGATTCAGCGAACGTACTAATGCATCGCTAGCACTCACAGGCCCGTGAAAACCGGTATCAAAATTCCCCGGACGATAATTGCCAAACCGACGCGGAACGTCCTGTAACAAGGATTCGCCGTGAATGAGGCCATCATCTAATGCCATCGCATATAAAAAGGGCTTGAGCGTCGAGCCAGGTGAACGCCACGCGCTGATGGTATCAACATGGCCGAAACGACTGTCATCACCGAAATCAACCGAGGCGATGTAAGCCTTCACTTCCATGGTTGTGTGGTCTACTACTAGCACACCGAGAGAGGTTTTCTCCGGCAACTGGTGCCGCCAGCCGGCGGCCATATCTTCCAGTTGGCGCTGCAAACCGGCGTCCAGCGTTGTTTGAATAAGTTCGCGCTGGTTACCGAGCGTCAGACGGCGAGCCAGCAGAGGTGCCAGTTGCGGCACCTGACGAGGAGCCAGCCAGATATCTTCCTGTTGAATTTCAGTCACCTGACTCGTAGGCCAGACGCCGTACTGCGCTAATCGGGTTAATACTTTGTCTCGCGCCGCTTTGGCACGTAAAGGGTAACGATCGGGCCGCAAATGGCTCGGTGCCTGCGGCAGTACCGCCAGCAAAGCCGCTTCCCCTTGGGTCAAGTTGTCCGGCGCTTTGCCTAAATAAGTCCAACTGGCGGCACCGATGCCCTGCAATGTCCCGCCAAAAGGCGCGCGGTTCAGGTAAATCTCCAAAATCTGGTCTTTGGACAGATGCCATTCCAACTGAAAGGTGCGCCAGACCTGACGCAGTTTTCCACCTAAAGTGCGAGGATGTGGATCGATCAGGCGCGCAACCTGCATGGAAAGCGTACTGCCGCCGGAGAGTATTTTCCCCGCACGGAGATCCTGCCAGGCCGCACGCGCCAGAGATAATGGATTAACACCGGGATGGTGATAGAACCAGCGATCTTCATAGGTTAGCAACGCTTGCAAATAATACGGAGAAACCTGTTTGATACTGACCGGATAGCGCCAGACGCCGTCATCATCTGCAAAACGCCATAGGGGAGAGCCATCTTCCGCCACCACAATCCGTGCCATTTGTACATCAGTTAGAGGCAGCGGCCAGGCTCTATCAGCCAGCCAGATAGCCGCCGGCAGCAGCAGCGAGATAAACAGCAAAGCAAGCCAGAAACGGCGGCGAGAGCGGAAAAAACGAGTCATCAGGCGATGATTTCGGCCCCTTTGCACAGATAATCCGCAACAAAGAGGCCAGAAAGTTTATTTCAGTACGCGTAGCTGCGTTGGCGTTGAACCCACAGCACGCCATTCCGGTACGTACATGGATTCCACCTGCGGCGGCGGAATCAGGTAGGTACCCGGTGTGACCGCTCTGGCCAGATACAGCAGCGTGGTGAAGTTGTAGCCATCGACATCAACGGCTGCAACATAGCGATCGTCACGGAATTCCTGATGTTTAATGGTCGCCTGCTGCATATTCATCTGTAGCTCCGGCAACCCGCTGGCGCTTTCCCCCAAGCTGGCGCTGCTGTCACCCAGATTCTGGTTTTCCAGTTCCAACCCGGCAGGCAGTAAATCGACCACCAGCGCATCAGGCACCCGTTGGTTAGCGCCCACTCTCAGGTAAACCACGATTAACTGGCCGCTTTTAACCTGATCCAATTCCACCGGATGACCGTTCATATCCAGATAAGTACGTGTGATACTTAGATTATTGTTAGAAGGCGTTGGTGCCATCTGCGGATAACCTACTAAATCTAATCGGCTATAAACTGCCGCGCTCCCCGGATTCTGTAGCGCCAAACCTTCGGTCAGCTGCTTAGCAGACCAATTCTGGCTAAGCGGTTTGTCATGAGTTTCTGCCGCCCCTTCCGCGTGATTTGTCGCGAAAGCGATCTGCCACGGCGTTTCATTGGCGCTAATTAAAGTGCGTCCGGCCAGATATACCGCGTTGCTTTCCTGCGTCGATAAATAACGCTTTCCAGTGAGTTGCTCAGACAACGACAGCAACCGGCTATCACGCTGCTGCGGCAATAGGTTGTTTTCCGTTAACAATGAGAGAATCAAAGCATTGTCACGAATTTCACTGCCGTAATCTCCCAACCAATAATCGGTTTTAGCGCGTGTCGTCGTCATCCCCTGCGTCAGCAGGACTTCGGCTCGAGGCATATCACCCATCATTTTCAGCGCGATACCCAATTGCACCAATGGTAAGCCGGTGCGGGCGTCTTTACTGCGGTTGGCCAACTGACGTAGCGCACCCAGAGGCGCTTTCTGCTGCGAAGCTAAAACCAGCCCAGCGTAAGCTTGTACCGCAAAGCGTGAATGCAGATCATTGGAGCTGTAGCGCATCTCAATTTGGCTTGGATCCTGCAAATAACGCAGTAAACGATTATTGGCCGCCGTCAGCGCGCTGGCTGGCACGCTGTAACCCTGCTGGCTAGCTCGGAACAGGAAATCGGTGGCATAGGCCGTCAGCCAATGTTCTTCCCAACCCTGTTTGTCCCACAGCGCAAATCCACCGTTATCCTTTTGCATACTCAGCAGATGTTCGATGCCGGTATCGATGGATTTACGGCGTTTTTCATCGCTATCGGCTTTAATGCCAATGGAAGTTAACTGGGCATAATTGCTGTACAGCGACGGATACAGGCCGCTAACGGTTTGCTCCAGACAGCCATAAGGGTAGGCATACAGCTCGCTGATGTAGCGCGCCACGTTTAACGGCGGTCGGCTGGTTAACAACAACTGGCCTTCAAGGGTATCTTGTTCCAGACCTTCAGTGGCCTCTGGCGGTAGTATCCAGCTTTCGCCGCTGTGCAGAATATTGGCGAAATGGCGAGTCTGTGCCGGATAAGCCGGTCGCACGCCAATTTTCCAGTGATGTTGATAATCCGGTAGATTTTCATTTGGCAGGGCAACGCCGCTGATAACCAAACCAATATCCCCCTGACCGAAACCGTTCAGAGCCTGCACCGGAATCAGCAGAGTTTTACGTTCGCCGTTGGCCAGAGAAAGCTGCTGTTCCCCTGCGCCGTTTAACGCGATCAGACCAGTGGCGCTGAGTTTCACCTGTAAATTTTGTGGATGACCGGACAGGTTGCTTAAGTCCAGCGCCAGTTCGGTATGGTCTCCACCCGCCAGGAAGCGCGGCGCGGCTAACTGCGCGATCAGCGGTGCGGCAACGATCACTTTACTTTCGGCTTTACCAAAATCTTCATCGCTCCATGCCTGAGCCATCAAACGCAATTCGCCGTTGAAATCCGGAATAGCTAACTGAATAGAGCCTTCACCTTGTTCATTCAGCGTCACCGGCTGCGCCTGCTGAGCCACAATGGTCACTTCGGTTATCGGTTTTTTACCGCCGCGAGACAGAGCGTCTTCCTCATCGCCGTCCCCACCAAAACGCAGGCTACCCAAACGCCCCTGACCTTCAATCAATTGGCCGTATACATCATATTGATCGACGCTATAACGTTTACGCCCAAAGAAAGCATCGTAAGGATCTGGCGTCGCAAAATCAGTAATGCTGAGAATTCCGCTATCCACGGCGGACAACAGCACCTGCACTTTCTTCGGCAGCTTACCGTCTATTGGGTTAGCTTTGACTTTGACCGTCAGTGTCTCATTCGGACGCATCCGCGCCGGTGCATCCAGCGTCAGACCTAGCTTGCGCCCTTCATCTGCCAAAGGCAGATGCAGAATACCTACCGCACGTTTAGGCGTGGATTGCACCGTTTTATCACCCGGACGAATAACCGTGGCGCTCAGATACAAATCATGTCGGTTCCAATCCTTATTCAATGGCACCTCAACGTCAGCACCGCCGACTGGCACCGCAACTTCCTGCCACCACAGTGGGCCGTCGCTGGACTCCACCAGCAAATAACCGGTACCAGCCGCTGGCGCTTCCACATGTAATTTCACTTTTTCACCCGGACGATAAGCCGGTTTATCCAGCTTCAGTTTTACCTGATCCGGACGCACCGAGCCGCTGCCACCGGTATTGTCCTGCCAATCGTAACCGGCCCAGAAACGAGTGCTACTCACCAAATCGTTGTGGCTATTGCTCACTTCAACCCGATAAGCCCCCCACTCCACCGGGAAGCTGACTTTGCCGCTGCTGCCTGCGGCGATATCAAGATTTTTTTCGTCCAGCATCAGGTCTTTTTTATCGTATTGCGACATCCAGCCGTCGCTTTCCGACCACTGCCAGTAGTAATCACGGCGTTCACGGATCAAACGAACTTTCAGGCCTTTTGCCGCCAGTTTCTCTCCGGCTGCGTTGGCATAAACCACCTCAAACTCGGCCTGACTATCGACATCCACCATCGCTTGCGAACGATATTTATCGGAAACATAGTCATAAACGTTTCGCTTGCTGAATAATGGACGAATCCCCGCCAATTCTTTTGCAGGCCAAATAGCCTGCTCAGCGCGACGGGTTACCGGACGACCGCCGGATTCCAGCAAACTCGCCTGTAAAATCACTTTCACCGGAGATTTAACGCCGCTCCAACTGTTATCGATTTGCACGGCCAGTTCGCCGTTTTTATCCAATGCGGTATCAAATTCATCCAAAGTTCGGGAAAGATTCTCTTCCGCCACTGAACCAAATTCAAAGCCGGGCAGTGCGGTTAGCGCCTCTCGCTGCGGACGCAAAAATGCCTGTCCTTGCAAACGGTTATCCGCCGCCGGTGCGCCGTACAGATAACGGCCGGTCACGTCAAAGGCCAACGCGGCATCGGTGCTCAACGGCTGTTTACTGGTGGAAATATCCAGCGCCATGCGTTCCGGCAGGAAATCTTCCACTTTGAATTTATATAAACGCGGCTGGTTGTCGCCCAAATCAAAGCGCAGCGCCCAATCCCCGGTCAGCGCACTATCCGGAATCGCATATTGGTATTGGTATAAGCCGTCCTGTGGCTGCCAGACAAAGCTGCGGGCCACCTGATTATCCGGCTTGACGATGTCGACTTTAACTGGCTGAGCGGCGAGAGGCTTCCCGTCGGCATCCCGCAGTAAACCGTTAACAATCAAGGTTTCACCCGGTCGGTAAAGATCGCGCGGACCAAAGGCAAAGAATTGTTTTTGATAACCTTCCGGCCCAGCGATTTCAAATTCGGCCAGATCCAGCGCCGGAGCCACCAAATCGATCAGGCTGGTTTGCCCATCTTTGCTCGCCAGTAGCAGTTTCCCTTTGGCATTTTTTTCTAACTGGGCGTGGCCCTGAGCATCGGTTTTCCCTTCTGCCAGCACCTGCCCTTTTTCATCCAATAGCTGTAGGGCAACGTCTTTCAGCGCGGCCCCCCCCTCTAACCCTTGAGCGAAGACGTCCAGACGATCGCGATAGCTATGTACCGAAACGCCAATGTCGCTTAGCGTAAACATGCTGGCCGCGATGCTATAGCTGTACTGTCCCGCCTGTTGCATCACCGCCAGATAAACGCCGGTTTCCTGCAACGGCTTGATATCTCCTAGCGGCAGCAGGATTTTTTCTCGCGTATTACGCTGTGGATTAAGATCGAAACGGCCGGTATACACCAGATCGGCCATTTTCAGCAGTTCATCAGATTCCCAGGTACCGAATGAATTTCGGTACTGCCAGGTCGCGATGAAATTAGCCAGATTGGCCGGTTTGATGCGGAAAAAGTTAACGTCAACGTGATCGACATTCAGCGCCATTACCGGTAAGCCCTGCGCCAATTTGGTTGGCAAAAGCGAACCTTTGCTGGCAAAACCTACGCTCGGTTTAATGCTACGAGTGGTGATTTTTTGCGGTTCCGGTACGGTTAACGTTTGGCCGCTAATGCCTTTTAGGCCAGCGTCCAGCGTTAGCAGCAGTTTACGTTCCGGCAGTAAATGCCGTAAACGCAACTCGGTCAGATTGTCTGACAGCTCCCAGGCACCGTCGATTTTCCCGCTTTGGGTATCGACCAAATGCACCTGCGCACCAAAATCCTGATTGGGATCGAGAGGAACGGAGAAGGTCAATACCATTCCGCTGGCACCGTCTAGCTGAAGCTCTGAAGCATCAAGCAGTGTCAAAGGCTTACCGGCAAAACGCTTGGCCATTTCCGCCAGCGAGGCGGCATCGGTTTTTTTGGCGGCAGCGGGTACAACGGCAGCCGCGTTAGTCTGTTTGGCATTGGCGACGGCGGATGTTTTATCGCCCTCATCACAGGCCGCCATCAGTAATACCGCGCCGGCCAACATCATTCCCTGACAAATTTTCTTGCCTGACTGAAATACCTTCTTAGGGTATGGATTCATTCTGTTTTTCCCTGGCTGAGAGAGCGAATAAGCCATCGCACATAGGCGCTATTATCTTATTAAAGTTAAAAAAGGAAAGGGATGTTTACGGGATTTAGTCACTTGAGGACAAAGAGTGAAGGAAAAGTTGAAGAAATCGTTTCGAAGTAATGATAAATACGAAGAATAGGACGGAAACTCAGCGGCTTCCGTCCAGTATAAATTACGCCTGCCCTGATGAAGGAATGCTATTTCGCAGCCAACTGCCCCATTTCCGTTGGTAGAAAGGCTGCGTATGCGTAGTCAAATAATGGCTAACGCCTCGTTCTTTTTCCGATACCACGCAAAAATCAACCGGGCTATCGTCTGGCGCGTGCTCGCTGGCAATATGACCGGCTTCCTGAATCAGAATTTCAATTTCTTCTTCTGAACCATCCACTTCCAGCCCGATCAGCAAATTCGGTTTCTCATCCACGCTTTTATCATGCATTAACGCCAGAAATGCTCGGCGCACCGGCTTGCGCTGGCTGAATAGTTTGGTTAACGCATCAACAATCACCGACGGATATTCTTCTGGTTGTCCAAGCAGAATCTGCGTTTCTTTATCCACCACCATTTCCGTTGGTTTAGCTACACCACCGTTGGCCAATAGCATAGCCACTTCTTCCGGATAGAATTCTTTGCCATATTCAGTTTTCGGGTTCAAAAACAGGCTGGCTCCCTGCGTCATTTCAAACAGCACGCGTACCGGCATCGCCACAAAAGGCTGCTCTTTTTCGCCTTCAGATTGACTGATCGCTTGCTGCAAAGTTTCCAGCGAAGAAAAAAAAGGAATGGTCAATTCGCCGCCCTGTTTTTCCCAATGCAGAATATTCACCCCATTACCGGCGGAGAAAGTCATTTCACCGTCCTGACTTTCCTGCCCGGAATCGCCCAATACCAAAACGGTGGCATCGAGTAAGGCACGGAAAAAGGCCGGTCGGTGAATAGACTCACTTGCCGCCAGTTTTAATAGCTTCTCCAGCTCATTTTCACCGGTATTTTCTTCATGGTCATGGCTATAGTCATGATCAGATGAGGGAAGATGCGGAAAACTCATTTCATACTCCAAAACAGCAATCAATTAGGAATCATGCAGATCGATAAAGGGGCACCAGCAGGCGCCCCAGATTATTCAAACAGACTTGGTAAAACTGCTTCAGCTGCGACCTATGATTTGGCTTTCGCCAGCAGCAGGTTAGCTACGGTGCGCACACCCAGACCGGTTGCGCCAGCGGACCATTGATCCACTGCACCTTTACGATAAGTGGCGGAGCAATCGATGTGAAGCCAGCCTTGCTGATAATTTTTCACGAAGTGGGACAGGAAGCCCGCCGCCGTGCTAGCACCGGCCGGATAAGACGGCGCGGCAACGTTGTTCAATTCGGCAAAGTTGGACGGCAGCTGGTTGCGATGGAATTCGGCCAGCGGTAAGCGCCAGAACGGTTCATTTTCACTTTTCGCACTTTCCAGCAGTTCCTGCGCCAATTCATCATCGAAGCTGAACAAAGCGTGATAATCATTACCCAGAGCGGTTTTCGCCGCGCCGGTCAGAGTCGCTGCATCGATAATCAGCGACGCATTTTGCTCCGATGCATCGATCAGACCATCGGCCAATACCAAACGCCCTTCGGCATCGGTATTCATGATTTCAACGGTTTTGCCATTACGGTAGCGAATAATATCGCCCAGCTTAAAGGCATTGCCGCTCACCATGTTATCCGCACAGCACAGATACAGTTTTACACGCTGGTTCAAACCGCGAGCTGCCGCTAATGCCAGAGCGCCGGTCAGAGTCGCTGCGCCGCCCATATCGGACTTCATCGAATCCATAAAGGCGCTTTGTTTTAGGCTATAACCGCCGGAATCGAAAGTAATCCCTTTACCGACCAGACAAGCCATAACCGGCGCATCAGGGTTACCGGTTGGGTTAAAATCCAACGCCAGCAGTACCGGAGAACGATCGGAACCACGGCCTACGGTATGAATACCAGCATAGTTTTGCTCTCGTAAATCGTCGCCTTCGGTAATGCGGTAGCTGACAGCATCACAGGCTACGCTGCACATCAGATCGATGGCGTTTTTAGCCAGCTGTTTCGGCCCTAGATCTTCCGCAGGGGTATTGATGGTGTGACGTACCCAATCAATAATTTTCAGACGCTGTTCCAGCTCCTGACGATCGTTCTCTGGCAATTCTGCCCATTCAACGCTGCGCTCACCTTTTGGCCCACGGAAACCCTGCCAAAACGCCCAGCTTTGTTCCAAACCCCAGCCTTCACCGGCCAGCTTCACTTTTTTAATACCTTGTCCGTCGATTTTACGCGCTGCACGCTGAATCACACCCAGAGCATCTTTGCCCGTTAGGTGAATAGTCATACCTTGATCGTTGGTACTTAACAGGGCTTTCTCGCCCCAGCGGGCATCTGCCGGATTGGTTGATAGGGATACTTGCATAATTTCTGTAGTCATAGCTTTCCTCGTCGTTATTCTTTTATTGCTGTATTTCAGCTACTTAGTTACTGGTCTGCGAAACCAGCCTCGAATACAAAGCGATTGATACGAAAAGATTTATAGAAAATTTTTATAGGAAACAGTTTTATCAAAAAGAAACGGGGCCGCCAACGCGACCCCAGAGATATTTACTCGAACTCATCTAACCAGACTAGTAAGATCGCTTCCAGCACTTTTTCATTTGATCGCGCCGGATCGTCATCAAACTCTTCCAGATCGCAAATCCACTGATGCATATCGGTAAAACGCACCGTTTTGGGATCGAGATCGGGAAACTGATCGTACAGCGCTTCACCGATTTCCCGCGTGTCTTGCCATGTTAAACTCATTCGTTTCTCCTTTATCCGCCGCCGCCCAAAGCGGATCGACGAATAATATCCATTAGTGCTCGCGAGCGTGGTTGACGGTGTAGCGAGGAATTTCAACCACCAGATCTTCATCAGCCACTCGAGCCTGACAGCTCAGACGACTTTCCGGCTCCAGTCCCCAGGCTTTATCCAGCATGTCGTCTTCCAGTTCGGTGCTTTCATTCAGGGAATCAAAGCCCTCACGCACTACGCAATGGCAGGTAGTACAGGCGCAGGACATTTCACAGGCGTGCTCGATATCAATTCCGTTACGCAGAGCAACGTCCAAAATTGTTTCACCTTGACGCGCTTCAAATACGGCACCATCCGGACAATGGTCTTTATTCGGAAGAAATACTATTTTAGGCATGATTAAACCTCATCCACAGAATGGCCAGCCAAAGCACGACGGATAGAGGCATCCATCCGACGCGCGGCAAAGTTTTGCGTTTGTGCATCTAACGATTTGATTGCGGCTTCAATCGCCGCCGGGTCGCTGCCCTGCCTGCTTTGCTGCAAGACTTCCACGGCCTGCGCAATCGCCGCGCTTTCCTGTTCGCTCAGCAATGCGGCATCTTCCGCCAGTGCGCCCTGCAAACTTTCCAGCACCCGTGATGCATCGACTTGTTGTTCCGCCAGTTTTCTCGCATTAATGTCTTGCTTCGCGTTCGCCATGGAATCTTTGATCATCGTGGCAATTTCGTCATCAGATAACCCATAGGACGGCTTAACCTGAATTGAAGCTTCTACGCCGGTGGATTTTTCCATCGCCGTCACGCTTAGCAAACCATCGGCATCAACCTGAAAAGTCACGCGAATGTGCGCGCCGCCGGCCGGCAGCGGCGGTAAGCCACGCAGAGTAAATCGAGCCAGCGAACGACAATCCTGTACCAGCTCTCGCTCACCTTGCAGCACGTGAATCATCATTGCGCTTTGGCCGTCTTTAAAGGTGGTGAATTCCTGCGCCCGAGCAACCGGAATGGTGGTATTACGTGGAATCACTTTTTCCACCAAACCGCCCATGGTTTCCAACCCCAGCGACAGCGGAATAACATCCAACAGCAGCATATCGCTGTCTGGTTTATTGCCCACCAGAATATCAGCCTGAATAGCTGCGCCGATGGCGACTACTTTATCGGGATCGATGGACGTCAGCGGCGTGCGACCGAAGAACTGCCCAACCTGCTCGCGAACCAAAGGCACGCGCGTTGAGCCGCCGACCATCACCACTTCCAGCACTTCATGAGCGCTGACACCGGCGTCTTTTAGAGTACGACGGCAAGCCATTAACGTGCGTTTAACTAGCGTAGCAATCAGCGCTTCAAACTGTTGACGGGTAATTTCCCCTTTCCAGCCTGCTACGCTCACTTCCGCTACGTCAGCATCACTCAGAGCAATTTTCGCCGTAATCGCCGCATCCAGCAATTGCCGCTGCACACCGTGATCGTCGCGGGAGGAAATTCCAGCCTGCTCACGTAACCAGTCAGCCAACAGATGATCAAAGTCATCGCCGCCCAGCGCAGAATCCCCGCCGGTTGCCAGCACTTCAAATACCCCACGACTCAGGCGCAGAATAGAAATATCAAAGGTTCCACCACCCAGATCGTAAACCGCAATCACACCTTCCTGACCGGAATCCAAACCGTAGGCAATCGCCGCTGCGGTAGGTTCGTTAAGCAAGCGTAAAACGTGTAAACCTGCGAGACGCGCCGCATCTTTCGTACCTTGACGTTGCGCATCATCAAAATAGGCTGGTACGGTGATAACAACACCGTCGAGCTGGCCTTCTAAGGCCTCCTGCGCACGCTGCGACAAAGCCTTGAGGATATCGGCTGAGACCTGAACCGGATTGACCAGCCCCACCGCAGTTTGGATCATCGGCAGGCCGTTTTCACTCGGCTGGAAGGAGTAAGGCAGATTAGGATAACGCTGCTGAATATCCGCTAGCGAACGTCCCATCATTCGTTTGACGGAACTGATGGTATTGGCTGGGTCCTGCGCCGCCTGCTGACGTGCCTCCCAACCGATATCAATGCCTTCGCGCTGATAGTGCACCACGGAGGGTAACAAATCTCGGTTCTGACTATCCGCCAGGGTTTGCGCTTTACCGCTGCGCACCGTAGCAACCAGGGAATTGGTAGTACCTAAATCGATACCTGCGGCCAGCCGACGTTGGTGCGGCGCCGCGGTTAAACCAGGCTCACTAATTTGTAATAAGGCCATGTTGAGCTTCCATCAATCATGAATCTATACCCTTCAACTTGCAGGCTGCCGCAGGGTAAAACGACAGCGGGTAATCTATTGGGTATAAATGACAAAAATTTCTCAAGCGAAACGCCAACGCCCTGCTTTTTTAGGCATGTTCAGCCTATTCAGGGATTCTTTAAAAGATACGTTTGGTCGTTCACTATCATAAGCATGAGATTAACAGTTCAGGGCACAAGCCTGCTAACCGCGGCCTGACTCTTAGGCAAAATCGTCAAACAGACGTTCTTCCAACTGCTCAACCTGCTGCTGTAACTTGTCCAGAAAACGTAGTTTTCGCACAGTATCCGCCGCATTGATCCATTGCTGGTTATCCAGTTCCTGCACCATTTGCTCGCTACGTTTTTGTGTCATTACCGCCAAACGCGCGTTAAAAGCCGCTAATGCGCTTTCGGCATCGGCCTGACGTTCAATGGCATCAAGCTCTTCCCGCAGTTCCAATTGTTCCATCAGAAACGCGGTATCACGCAGGGTGTGCTGTTCATTGCTCAAATCAAAACCCTGCAAAGATAACATATACTCTGCGCGTTTTAACGGATGCTTGAGGGTTTGATAGGCGTCATTGATCGTCGCAGCCTGCTGCAAAGCCAGCAAACGCTCGCGTTCTGGCTGGCTGGCAAAGCGATCCGGATGGAACTGGCGTTGCAATTCCTGATAGCGGGAAGTGAGTTGGCTGGCGTCTACGAGATAGCGAGCCGGCAGCCCGAATAAAGTGAAGTAATCCATAGCATGCTCGGAAGTTGTCGTGTGGCTGAGTGAGGGGTTTATGCAGCTCCCTTCCCGCCTCAGCGGCATGGAAGAGAGCCAGATAAATCAGCAAACGTCAGTATAGCGCTACGATATAAGGCAAAAACTAACGATTAAACGTTAAAACTTTCACCGCATCCGCATTCACCGGAAACGTTTGGATTGTTGAACTTAAAGCCTTCGTTCAGCCCTTCTTTGACGAAATCCAGTTCGGTACCGTCCAGATAGACCATGCTTTTACCGTCGATGATCACTTTCACGCCTTTGTCTTCAAAAACGATATCGTCATCGTTCATTTCGTCAACAAATTCTAGTACATACGCCATACCGGAGCAGCCGGAGGTTCTTACGCCCAGGCGCAAACCCAAACCTTTACCACGGTGTTCCAAGAAGGCGCTGACACGTTGCGCAGCACTGTCGCTGATAGATATCGACATACAACAACCTCATTTCTGAGAACCTGCCCTAACCACAGACAGGTTATTTATACTGATTTACAACTACTTAGCGTTATGTTTGCTTTTGTAGTCGGCGATCGCTGCTTTAATGGCATCTTCAGCCAGAATTGAGCAGTGGATTTTAACCGGCGGTAACTCCAGTTCTTCAGCGATTTGCGTGTTTTTGATCGCTTCAGCCTGATCGAGAGACTTGCCTTTCATCCATTCGGTCACCAGCGAGCTGGAAGCAATGGCGGAACCGCAGCCGTAAGTTTTAAAGCGGGCGTCTTCGATAATCCCGGCTTCGTTAACTTTGATCTGCAATTTCATCACATCACCACAGGCCGGCGCGCCGACCATGCCGCTACCAACGGTTGGATCTTCGTTATCGAAAGAACCAACGTTACGTGGGTTTTCGTAATGATCTATTACTTTTTCGCTATAAGCCATTTGAGTGCTCCTGAATCTGAAAGTCTGGAATTAGTGATGTGACCATTCGATGCTGTTGATATCCACGCCCTGCTTGAACATGTCCCACAGTGGAGACAGTTCACGCAGGCGACCGATGGATTTGCGAACCAGCGCAATGGTGTAGTCGATCTCTTCTTCAGTGGTAAAACGGCCCAGGGAGAAACGGATGGAACTGTGTGCCAGCTCATCGCTCATGCCCAGCGCGCGTAGCACGTAAGAAGGTTCCAGACTTGCGGAGGTACAGGCTGAACCTGAAGAAACGGCCAAGTCTTTCAGCGCCATAATCAGCGATTCACCTTCAACGTAGTTGAAGCTGACGTTAAGAATGTTAGGTGCGCCATTCTCTAAATCGCCGTTCAGGTAAACTTCTTCGATATCTTTCAGGCCATCCCACAGACGCTTACGCAGTGAGGATAAACGCTTAGATTCGCTTTCCATCTCTTCTTTGGCAATACGGTAAGCTTCACCCATGCCAACAATTTGGTGCACAGGCAAAGTGCCGGAACGCATACCGCGCTCGTGACCGCCGCCGTGCTGCTGTGCTTCAATACGAATACGCGGTTTACGGCGAACAAACAGTGCGCCAATGCCCATCGGACCATAGATTTTATGGGCAGAGAAGGACATCAGATCCACTTTCAGTTTGCTCAGATCGATAGGCAGTTTGCCTACGCTTTGAGTCGCATCGACGTGGAAAATGATCCCGCGGCTACGGCACATTTCACCAATAGCAGCGATATCCTGCACCACACCGATTTCATTATTCACATGCATGATGGAAACCAAAATGGTGTCCTCACGCATCGCAGCTTCAAGCTGTTTGAGATCGATAATACCGTTGCTTTGCGGTGCCAGGTAGGTCACTTCGAAACCTTCACGCTCCAACTGACGGCAGGTATCCAGCACAGCTTTATGTTCGGTTTTACAGGTGATGATGTGCTTGCCTTTCTTCTGATAGAAGTTGGCGGCACCTTTAATGGCAAGGTTGTTTGATTCTGTCGCACCCGAAGTGAACACAATTTCACGTGGGTCAGCACCGACTAGCGCGGCGATGTCGTTACGTGCGATATCAACGGCTTCCTCTGCCTGCCACCCAAAACGGTGGGAGCGGGAGGCCGGGTTGCCGAAGATACCGTCCAAAGTCAAATACTGCATCATCTTTTCAGCAACACGCGGATCAACTGGCGTTGTGGCTGAATAATCCAGATAGATCGGCGTTTTTACTTTTGATTCGGTCATTGCTCTTATGCTCCGTACATCACTTCCAAAAACTGAAGATCCCGCAGACTCTGCTTATGCGCGCAGATTGACGTTAATCGTCTCTTGCGGTCGGCCGTTGGCCGTACGACGCGTATCGTTGTTCTGACGATCCGCTACTTCCAAAATATCTTGATTATTAACCAGTTCCGCCAATGTAATGTTGTTCAGGAAGCTGCTGATACGCTCGCTCAAATCGCGCCACAGCGTATGGGTCAGGCAACGATCGCCACCCTGGCAGCCTTCTTTACCCTGACAACGGGTTGCATCGACAGATTCGTCTACGGCAGTAATGACCGCGCCTACGGCGATCTGGCCAGCGTCTTTACCCAGCAGGTAACCGCCGCCCGGACCACGTACGCTGGCAACCAGGCCATTCTTGCGCAGACGTGAAAAGAGTTGTTCCAGATAAGATAACGAGATTCCTTGACGTTCAGAAATATCTGCCAGAGGTACTGGCCCGTCCTGGGAATGTAATGCCACGTCAAGCATGGCGGTCACGGCATAACGACCTTTGGATGTCAGTCTCATAGCTTAAAATTACCTGTTGGTGAAACGAGCTAGAAGTCTGCCATTCTTGAGTGTTTTAGTCAACTATTTAACCCAGTAATTCACTCAAGTATTTTATGCCTCGTCATCCTTATATATTTGTGCCAAACAGTCATATATCAACATGATATATATGACTATTCTTTATCTTTCGCCATTTTGGCGTTATTGGCACTTTTCTGATGTTTATCCTGTTTTTCGATCGAAGTCAGCATTCCACGTAGGATATTAAGCTCTTGTGTTTCCGGTCTGGCGCGGGTAAACAGACGGCGTAATTTGCTCATAATCTGCCCCGGATGTGCCTGACGAATAAAGCCGGTGTGGGATAAAACCTGCTCCAGATGCTGGTAAAAACGCTCCAGGTCGTCTACCAGTGGATAAGGCGCTTCTTCCTCTTCCTGCTTAGGTGCGATTTCTGCCTGACGATCGAGGAATGCCACTCGAACTTCATAAGCCAGAATCTGCACGGCCATCGCCAGATTCAGCGAGCTGTATTCTGGATTTGCCGGGATCGCCACGTGGTAATGACATTTCTGTAGTTCATCGTTAGTCAGCCCCACGCGTTCACGGCCAAACACCAGCGCCACTGGTGCATGTTCGGCTTCACGTGCGCTGCGAACGCCGCATTCGCGCGGTTCTAGCATCGGCCACGGCAACGTGCGAGAGCGAGCACTAGTGCCAACGACCAGGCTGCAACCGGCCAGAGCCTCATCTAGCGTGTCAACGATGGTGGCATTGCCGATAACATCGCTGGCACCCGCAGACAGCGCGATGGCCTGAGAATCAGGTTTTACCAATGGATTGACCAAATACAAATTAGTTAATCCCATGGTTTTCATGGCTCTGGCAGTAGAGCCCATGTTTCCGGTGTGAGAAGTTTCAACCAAAACAATGCGAATATTGTGCAACATACAAACTCTGAGGGTAGCGGGGAATCGCAACATCTTAACACAAGCGTAGGCATTTATCAGATCCCCTGCTATACTACGCGCCGTTTCTCGTTCTTTAACATCCTAGTTGGAAGATACCCATGCATCCGATGCTGACTATCGCCATACGCGCTGCGCGTAAGGCCGGTAACCTGATTGCCAAAAATTATGAAACCCCGGACGCTGTCGAAGCGAGCCAGAAAGGCAGTAACGACTTTGTTACTAACGTTGACCGTGATGCAGAACATCTGATCATTGACGTTATCCGTAAATCTTATCCAAAACACACCATTATCAGTGAAGAATGTGGTGAATTACTTGGTGAAGAGTACGAAACTCAATGGGTTATCGATCCACTGGATGGCACCTCAAACTTCATCAAACGTTTCCCACATTTCGCTGTTTCCATTGCTGTACGCATCAAAGGCCGCACTGAAGTGGCAGTGGTTTACGATCCAATGCGTAATGAACTGTTCACCGCAACTCGCGGTCAAGGCGCTCAGCTGAACGGTTACCGCCTGCGCGGTACTAACGCGAAAGAGCTGGATGGCACTATTCTGGCTACCGGTTTCCCGTTCAAAGTGAAACAACACGCACCGGCCTACATTAATGTGTTAGGTAAGCTGTTTACCCAATGTGCTGATATTCGTCGCACGGGTTCTGCCGCGCTGGATCTGGCTTACGTTGCCGCTGGCCGCGTAGACGGTTTCTTCGAAATTGGCCTGAAGCCTTGGGATTTCGCTGGTGGCGAACTGCTGGTTCGTGAAGCGGGTGGTATCGTGACCGACTTCGTTGGCGGCCATAACCATTTCAGCTCTGGTAACATTGTTGCCGGTAATCCGCGCGTAGTGAAATCTATGTTGCAGGCAATGAACGATGAATTGAGTGAAGCGCTGAAGCGTTAATTTTCAGCCTCCAGTCCGAATTGCAATGCCAGTCGGTTGACGCTGACTGGCATTTTTTATGGTTGAAATTCAGCGGCCAAATGGGCGAACGCCTCCCATCATGGACGGCTGACTGGAAAGATAAAGCAATACTCCCGCGAAGAGTAAAATGATTCCTCCGGCCAATGCTAAAGTGGCCCAGGCGAGGGAGCCCCACGCCGCCGGTGCGCGATCCCGACTCAAACGTACCGCTAACTGACGGGCGTAGTGAACAAACAGCGCCAGCAGCGAAATGGTTAGTGAAGTTCCTAGCGCCATTGCCAGCGCCGACGCTATTCCCCAAACATATACCCCGATGACTTTGGCAAACAGCAAAACCATAATCGCCCCGGAACAGGGTCGCATTCCCATCGCCAGTATCACCGCCAAACGGGTTCGCCAATCGTTACCCGCCTGCAATTCCTCATCGCTGGGAAGATGACGATGCCCGCAGCCGCAGTTTTCACTATGTACATGATCGGCCGGTAAAGGTTGCAGACGCTGGATAGTGATTTTCTTCGGCTTGAGTAGAGTGATTTGGTGATAAAGCCGCTTTAATGCGCGGAAACACAGTAACAATCCCAACAGGATAACCAGTAAAAAGCTGCCCTTTTCCATCCAGTAGCTGCTTTGATGCAAATAACGGGAGGATAATTGGAACACGCCTAATATCAGCGAGACCAAAGCTATTGCCACTCCGCCCTGTAATAGCGAGGCCAGAAAAGTCAGTTTCAGGCTACTTTTCAGCCGCGCGGGATGCGTAGCCAGATAAGTGACAATCACCACTTTTCCGTGACCGGGGCCAACCGCATGCAACACACCATAAATCAGGCTGAAAAACATCAGCCCCAATCCCGTTTGATGCGGATTTGCTTTTACCTGTTGCAGTAGCTGCGCCATTTGCTGGTGCATGGTTTTTTGCCATACCACGCTTTTAAACAGCAACTCAGGCCAGTACGACCAAGCCAATTGCGCCGCCAGCGCCAAACACAACAGGAACAATGCCAAAGGCCAAAGATGAACGAACCAGTGTTTCTGACGGCGGGTTGCCGGGGTAAAACTTACTGACATTGTAGAGTTATCCGTTGGGCAAATTGTTTTCCTAAAGCCATATCTTCCCCAGGGGAGTCTTCCTTATCTAGCGACAAGGCGTAGGCCTGTAACGATGCGTCCGGATTTGGGGTAAATAAAGTGGCCTGACAACGCTTAGTCCATTCATCTGGTAAATGAATTGCGGCCTGATCCGGGTAAGTCATGTCGACAAAATACGTTGGATCGTAAGTCGAAATTATAAAAGGCTTACCGACCATCGGCTGCGGATCGGCTAAAGGCATCACGAATGCCAATACCGCCCGATGTCCTTTGCGGGACAAATGGTATTCCGTCGGTAAATTCAGGTATTTCACCGGCTTTCCATCGCGGTAAATATCGGTGAAATAGTGCTGCCCCAAGACGTTAGCCATGACTTCCGCCGCCAGTTTCTTCCAGATTTCCGAGTCACTTTTGGCATTTTCTGCGTCATAAAGTAGATCGGCGGAGGTAATTTCATCCATCGTCCAGACCATTTTCATACCGGTCAGTTTCTGGTCATCCACCACAAAAGTGGTTTCCATCTCGATAAAACTGTGCGGATGCGCTAGCCCTGAGGGGCTATACAGTAAAACTGCCACGCCAATAAATAGTCCCCAAATATATTTGTACGACGCATAATTGTTATAACATAACACATTGAACATCTATCAACCCTTGGATTTACAGCAATTATTGTGATGTAAGTTGTAACCCGATGTAAAAGCTATTGCGGCGAGCGCGCTGGTTTTCCCACTTTTGCTATGCTTAGCGTGATAATACCAATCAAACTTACTTCGGAAGGTTTTATGAGCCTAGACACTACACCAGTGCCTGAGCTCTCCGGTCAACAGCGCCGTTGTCATGCGTTATTGCTGCTGTTTACTCCGACATTGCCGGTAAAACTGGAGACTATCAGTCAATTAAATGGCGTCGGGCTTCCGACCACCCGGCAAGATATAGCTGAGGTGGCGAACGAAATCCAGCGTTTCTATCACCTGGATATTCGTACCAATCCGGCTGAGGACTGCCAACTACAAGGAACGTTACTAAATAAACGGCTGTGTCTGATTCATTGGCTACGCCGAGGGCTACGCTATTGTCCCGAGTTTATCGATAAAAACTTTGTGCCAGCGTTACATCAGGCGCTGCAATGGCAAAGTGAAAATGCCGTATTACCGCCGCTACAAGATATCGTGGAACAATGTGAACAGCTTCTACCTCGCCCGCTGGACGAACGTGACCGCTATTTTTTGCAGATTTATCTGGCCTACGCGGTTTGGGAAAATCAGCAACAAAACTACCCGCAGTTAGAGCAGCAGCAGGTGACGTGGTTGAGCCAAAAGGTAGAACTGACCGCCGCCGAGAGCCTGTTTTGCACCCTGAATAATCAGCTTTCCCGCCCCTTAGCCAGCAGCGAAAGGGATGTGTTTATCCTGACGTTGACCATGATTAAAGCGCATAGCTACAGCAGCAACCATTCTCCGGAAGATGTTCGCCTGATGGATTCCATTCATCGATTGATTGGACGTTTTCAACAGATTTCCGGAATGGAATTCAGCAGTGACGATGAGTTAATCAGCCAGCTATTTGCTCATTTGGCTCCGGCAATCGAGCGCTGCCGCTTTCATATTGGTGTGGATAATATTTTACTGGATGAAATCAGCAGCAAATATCCCCGCTTGTTACGGACGACTCGCGAAGCTTTAATCGATTTTGAACGGGAATACCAGATTGAATTTTCGGCCGATGAGCTAGGGCTGATTGCCATTAGCTTTGGTGCATGGCTGATGCAGGGCAATGCGTTACAAGAAAAACAGATTTTACTACTGACCAACGGGAACCCGGAGTTGGAGCACCGAGTAGAACAGCAACTGCGTGAGCTAACGCTACTACCACTCTATATCAAATACTTATCTTATTCTGAATACCTAAAATCTGGCGCACCGCCCGGTGCCAATCTAGTGATTTCTCCCTATAAACGAGAAACACCCGAGTCAACGCCGCCGTTAATTCAGGTGCTTTTACCGTTAACAAAAGCAGATCAGATCGCTATTCGTCGTTGGCTGGAAACGCCTTAATCCGCCAGGTCTTCTGGATTCGCTACCACTGCTGGCCGAATAAATAGAGCCGGTACAGCCACCAGCGCCATCACCCAGAATACACCGCCCTGAATATGTTCGAACAGGAAGCCGGAAATCACCGTCATCACCGCAATCCCTCCTCCCATCGCCAAGCCAGAGTAAACGGATTGCAGACGAATAACATCCGCGCCACGGCGAGCGGCGATAAAGCGCATTGCTGCCAGGTGGCAAACGGTAAAGGAGCCGCAGTGCAAAATCTGAATCAGCAACAGCCAGTGCAGCTCGGTAGTCGATGCCATCAGACTCCAGCGAATTATCCCGCTGATAGCGGAAAGCAGCAGCAGGCCGCGCGCCGTCCAGCGGCGGAATAGCACATTACTGAAAGCGAAGACCAAAATCTCGGCCACCACGCCCAGCGACCACAGATAACCGATAGTCGCCGCCGAATAACCGGCTTCTTTCCAGTAAATTGCGCTAAAGCTGTAGTAACCCGCATGAGCGCCTTGCAGCAGCGTCACGCACAGCAAAAATCGCCAGACCGGCCCTTCAGACAGTAAAATTTTCCACTTGGTCGCCGGTAATACATTGCTACGAATCTCGCCTTTAGGCATTACATTTGGGCGTAATAAGACGCCCAGCAGCATCGCCGCTACCGCGACGGTCAGGCTGTAAAGAATCGCGTTATGTCCCCAAACAGATACCAGTTTGCCGGTCAACGCTGAACCAATGACAAACGCCAGCGATCCCCACAGACGCACCTTGCCATAATCCATTGAGATCTGTTTTTGCCAGGTCGCAGCCAGCGCATCGGTCAAAGGAACCAGCGGGCCGAAAAACAGGTTAAAACCGGCAATGACTATCATCAGCCACGCCCAGCCACTGCCAAACCAAAAACCGATGGCAAATGCCAGCGTCAGCAAAGCCAGAATTCTTAGTGCAGTAACCAGATGGGAGGGGTTTTTCACGCTAGGGGCAATAATTAAGCTGCCGAGGAAACGAGAAACCAGACCAGCGCCTAACAAGATACCGATGGTTTCCGGCGGAATACCTTCGCCTTGTAACCACACACTCCAAAAAGGCAGGAAAATACCGTAAGAAAAGAAGTAGGTGAAATAACTGAGCGCCAGCCAGCGCGTTGATTGCAATACCATAATTCCTCCGGAGTCAGCCAGATACTGTGACAGAGCCCTTCTTCGCTAGCAACCGGGTAATCATCCAAACAAATAGTTTGCAAGCTACCTCACATCACGAGTGAAGAAATTCTCTTTTATCTGGCGTTTCCGCTTTATTCATTACCGGATATTTGATGAAAAAAAACCCGCCGAAGCGGGTTTGATAACAACTATATAAACTCGCAGAAATTATGCATAAACCGGGAAACGGGCGCAAATTTCCAGAACTTTCTGTTTAGTACGTTCGATAGTCGCTTCGTCGTTGATGTTATCCAACACATCACACATCCAGCCAGCCAGCTCGATGGATTCCGCTTCTTTGAAACCGCGACGCGTGATAGCCGGGGAACCAATACGCACGCCGGAAGTCACAAACGGGCTCTTAGGATCGTTAGGCACGCTGTTTTTGTTCACGGTGATATTGGCACGACCCAAAGCGGCATCCGCATCTTTACCGGTGATATCTTTGTCCACCAAATCCAGCAGGAAAAGGTGGTTTTCAGTACCGCCAGAAACCACTTTGTAGCCGCGATCCAGGAAGACAGAAACCATCGCTTTCGCGTTTTTGGCAACCTGCTGCTGGTAAACCTTGAATTCAGGCTCCATTGCTTCTTTCAGCGCTACGGCTTTACCGGCGATAACGTGCATCAACGGGCCACCCTGATTTGCAGGGAATACGGAAGAATTCAGTTTCTTATACAGTTCTTCGTCGCCGCCTTTCGCCAAAATCAGACCGCCGCGTGGGCCAGCCAGAGTTTTGTGAGTGGTCGTGGTGACGATGTGCGCGTGAGGAACCGGGTTAGGGTAAACGCCCGCAGCAACCAGACCTGCCACGTGAGCCATATCTACAAACAGCCACGCGCCGATGCTATCAGCGATTTCACGCATTTTTGCCCAATCAACGATACCTGAATAGGCAGAGAAGCCGCCGATGATCATTTTTGGTTTATGCAGTTCAGCCTGACGCGCCATGTCGTCATAGTCGATCTTGCCAGATTCATCGATGCCGTAAGGAACGATGTTGTACAGTTTACCGGAGAAGTTTACCGGAGAGCCGTGAGTCAGGTGGCCGCCATGGGCCAGATTCATACCCAATACGGTATCGCCGGGCTTCAGCAGCGCGGAATAAACCGCAACGTTAGCCTGTGAGCCTGAGTGCGGCTGAACGTTGGCATAATCTGCGCCAAACAGCTCTTTCGCGCGGTCGATAGCCAGTTGCTCAACCACATCGACATACTCACAGCCACCGTAGTAACGCTTGCCCGGATAACCTTCAGCATATTTGTTCGTCAACTGGGAACCCTGCGCCTGCATAACACGCGGGCTGGTATAGTTCTCAGACGCAATCAGCTCGATGTGCTCTTCCTGGCGCACCACTTCTTGCTCCATTGCACGCCATAGATCTGCATCATAATCGGCAATGTTCATTTCACGCTTTAACATCCGGCTCTCCTGACTCAGCTAACTAAATACACCTAGTGGACCACCCGTTTGGGTTCTGGCCCACAGTGTAAACTGTTTTCACCTCGTTAAGATAGGTCTTGACAGAGGTTTTTACGCAAACGATTGGCTTCAAGCCACATGAGGCTTTGCACTGCTCAGAGTTCACACAAATCAACGGATTTATCCTCATGTTGAGTATGCGGTTTTTTCATAAGTGTGAACTGGCGCGTAACGATAATCGCCCTCATTAATGAATGTGTATTTACAAGCCGTGTTGTTTTTTATAAGATGCATTTAAAATACATGTATTAATTTGCACATTATTATTCGAAAAATTATAGGAGCCTCACCATGCTGGATAGCCAAACCATCGCCACCGTAAAATCAACCATTCCTTTGCTGGTTGAAACCGGTTCGAAGCTCACTGCGCATTTTTACGATCGTATGTTTGCTCATAACCCTGAGCTGAAAGATACCTTTAATATGAGCAATCAGTTCAGCGGCGATCAGCGCGAAGCTTTGTTTAATGCTATCTGCGCCTACGCGGCCAACATTGAAAATCTTTCGGCTATGCTGCCTGCGGTTGAACGTATTGCTCAAAAACACACCAGCTTGAATATTCAGCCGTCTGATTATCAAATCGTAGGCAAACATTTAATTGCGACGCTGGATGAATTATTCAGCCCGGGTCAGGAAGTGTTGGATGCTTGGGCCAAAGCTTACGGTGTGCTGGCAGACGTGTTTATTCAACGCGAAGAGCAAATTTATCGTGAAGTGGAAGAAAATACCGGCGGCTGGAGAACCCTGCGTCGTTTCCGCATTGCGAAAAAAGAAATGCAAAGCGACGTTATCTGCAGCTTCTTGCTGGTGCCGGAGGACGGCGGCAGCGTAGTGAATTTCAAACCAGGTCAATATTTGGGTATTTATATCGAAGATAGCCGGTTAGAAAACCGTCAAATTCGCCAATATTCCCTGACCGCTGCGCCTAACGGTAAATCCTACCGTATTGCGGTAAAACGCGAAGAAAAAGGGACGGTATCCAACTACTTACATAACATCGCGCAGGAAGGCGACATCGTGCGCATTGCGCCACCGCGCGGCGATTTCTTCCTTGATATTTCACCGGAAACCCCGGTAGCGCTGATTTCTGCCGGCGTGGGCCAAACGCCAATGTTGAGCATGTTGCATACGCTGTACGCTCAACAACATAGCGCCGAAGTGCACTGGTTCCATGCGGCGGAAAATGGCCGGGTTCATGCCTTTGCCGATGAAGTCGCTGAAATAGCGAAAAATATGCCGAATCTGAATCGCCACGTTTGGTATCGCCAGCCGGAAGAGCAGGATATCCCTGGCCAGCATTACCATAGTAAAGGCTTTATGAATCTGGCTGAGTTGCAGTCATTAATTATTCATCCCGATATGCATTACTACTTCTGCGGCCCTCTGGTCTTCATGCAGTTTGTTGGTAAACAATTACTGGAAATGGGTGTCCCGGCAGAACATATTCACTATGAATGCTTCGGACCTCACAAAGTTATTTAATTGATAAGTTTTTCTGCGTTTCTTTCCCGGTCAGTCTGTATTGTTGGCCGGTTTTTTATTGTATTGAATCTGTACTTTCCTAAGATAATTATTGCTCTTATATTGTGATCAATAACGCCCCCGCTCGCTTTTATCGTTGCAAACATCTATTATTTATATGAATGTTTAAATATTCATATAATTGAAAATTAATATCATTGTAATCAATAGTATTAAAGTCACTATCTGCACCTAGATAACATAAGGCTAAATACACCCAGCATGAGTAGAAAATTCATAAAAAAAGAAGGGTTGGCTCTGGTATCCATGGCGCGCTATTTAATTGGCGAACGCCCAGGAAATCGACTGAAAACCATCGACGAGTTATCGGATAATTTCGCGATTTCCGTAGGCGTGGTACAACACGCCTTGAAGGTATTGGAACAAGAAGGCGCTATTGTCGTAGAGCGCCGTGGCCGCAACGGAACGCAGCTTATGGATCTCAATATGTCATGCCTGCTACAACAGGCAGATTTGGGTAATATGGTCTGCGCAATGCCGCTGCCCTATACCAAGCTGTACGAAGGGCTAGCCAGCGGATTAAAGGAACAATTTACCATTTTGCCGCTGTATTTTGCCCATATGCGTGGTGCAGAAGTGCGAGTCGAGTGTTTGATCGACGGCATCTACGATATGGCGGTAGTTTCGCGTTTGGCGGCACAGAATTATGTTGATCAGGGTAAGGTTACCGTTGCGCTCAATTTAGGCACGGGTTCCTACGTTGACGGCCACCAGCTGATTTGCCGTCGAGGCGAAGAACATGATATTCGCCGCGTCGGGCTGGATCCGCGCTCTCCGGACCAATGTCTGTTAACGGAAATTAAGTTTGCCAATCAAAATATAGAACGTGTCGATGTGCCTTACAGTGACTGCGTCGCGCAAATTAGCCGCGGCGAAATTGACGCTGCGATCTGGAACCTGACTGACGATGTTTCCCATGATAATTTGCAGGCAACCAAGCTACGTGGGGACGAACGCTATATTCAAGCCTCTCAGGCCGTGATATTGATTAGACCAGATAATCACCCAATAAAACTATTATTGGAGAATGGCATTAATTCAGAGCAATTATTACAGCACCAAAGTGATGTCCAACTCGGTAAAGTTGACCCACGTTATTAATTAATAGTCCGGAGATATTATGGATCCGCGCCTCAGTATTTTATATCAGGCTGGGGTAATTGATGAAGAGGTTTTCCTCGGAATGAACAAAGTTATCAATAGATTAGCTAATTTCTGGCAGATATCTATTGATAACGTTCAGGGGGAAATGGCGGTGACGCATATGGCTAACGCCCTGATGCGAACCCGCCGTGGCGAACTGATTAAGGGAATGGATGCGGATTTGTTGTCCGAATTAATCCAAAGCGAAGATATTCAATATATTCGAGACATTAATCAAGATTTGCTAGCCTACTTTGATATTAAGCCTGATGATAATGAGCAGGGTTACTTGCTGTCTAATTTGTACAGCCTTTACCTTGCCAGTAATCTACCACCTTTGAGATAAGCAGCTACACTGAAGAACACACCAACGCTGATTCATTACATAATAAATATTCAAAAAAATAATAATTTAAATTAATAAAATGACGCCTGAAAGTGTCTAGGAAACAGCATGTTTTTGAATGCCTTAAGAAAACAGAACCCAACCCTGATTGATACAGCCATTATGCTGTGGCAACAGGGTAAAATAGGCCCGGATACTTACGTTATCGATGTAGATCAAACGCTATCCAATGCCCGGAGCCTGCTAGACGAAGCCAGACGTTGCAATATCAAGCTATACCTGATGAGTAAGCAATTCGGACGTAATCCCGAACTCTGCAAACGCCTGTTGGCATGCGGCTATCAGGGCGTGGTGGCAGTGGATTTTAAAGAGGTCAGGCAGCTCTATCAGCACGGAATTCCGGTGGCTCACGTCGGGCATTTGGTCCAGCCGCCGTCGGGTATGGTGGACGAAATTGTCAGCCAGCAACCTGAAGTCATCACCATTTTCTCGCTGGAGAAAGCGCAGCAAATTTCTGACGCAGCTCGAAAGCAAGGCAAAACTCAGCCAATCATGTTGAAAGTCAACCAGGCAGGCGATCTGCTCTATGCCGGTCAGGAAGGCGGCTTTGAACTCAATCAACTGCCGGAAGTCATTCAGGCTATTGCTAATATGCCTGCGGTAAGACTGGTTGGCGTGACCCATTTCCCTTGCATGCTGTTTAATCCTCAGGAACAGCGAACCCTGCCAACCACCAATATGTTTACTCTGCTGGCGGCTAAAGAGATTCTGGAAAAACAGGGCGTTAATGTTGAACAAGTCAACGCGCCTTCTGCCGCCTGCATTCAGGTTATGCCCGAACTGGCTCAGTTAGGCGTTACCCATACCGAACCGGGCCATGCGCTAACCGGTACTATTCCAGCCAACCAAAACGGCTCTCAGCCGGAAAAAGTCTCGCTGCTGTATCTATCCGAAATCTCTCATCATGTCGGAGATACCAGCTACTTCTTCGGCGGCGGTTACTATCGTCGTGGCCACCTAAGCAATGCACTGATATGGCACAACCAGGCTTACCACAGCAGTAAGGTATTGCCAGTGGATGACAGCAGCATCGATTATTGCCTGCGTTTGAGCGATAAATTCCCGATCGGCAGCCCGCTGGTAATGAGTTTCCGCACCCAAATATTTGTCACACGCAGCGACGTCGCATTGGTCGAGGGGATCCAACGCGGAGAACCGAAATTAATCGGCCGCTATGACAGTCAGGGGAATAGCCTGAACTAAGGAGATTGCCATGAGTAAATTCATGGTATTGGTCATTGATAGTTTTGGTATTGGAGAAATGCCGGATGTCCCGCTCGTCCGGCCGCAGGATATCGGTGCCAATACCTGCGGGCACATTCTTGAAACCCTTCCCGAATTATATTTACCCACGCTGGAAAAACTCGGTCTGATCAACTCATTAGGCTACGCTCCGAATTTAATGCAGCCCAATCCCGCCGCCGCCTTTGGTCGAATATTATTGCAACATGAAGGTGGCGATACCTTTATTGGCCATCAGGAAATTATGGGCACTTTACCTCTGCCACCGCTTTCTATGCCCTTCTCCGCCGTAATTGATGACGTCGCATCCCAGCTTACCGGCAACGGCTATCAGGTCGAACGCATAACCTTAAACAATCTGAGCTATTTATGGGTGAATCAGGGTGCGGCGATCGGCGATAATCTGGAAGCCGATTTAGGCCAGGTGTATAACATCAGCGCTGATTTCAATCGATTATCCTTCGAGCAGGTGCTAGCCATCGGTCAATTGGTTCGTGAAACCGTTAAAGTCGGGCGCGTTATCGCTTTTGGCGGCGATTTGCCGGATACCGCCGATCTGCTGCGGGCGGCGGAAAGTCGTGAAGGGAAATATATTGGTATCAATGCGCCAAATTCCGGTGTCTATCGACACAATTTTCGCGTCGCGCATTTGGGTTATGGTGTCGATGAACAGGTGCAGGCTCCAGCCATGTTATGGCAGCGACATATTCCTACTGTACTGATCGGTAAGGTTGCCGATATAGTAAGTAATTCTAATGGAATCAATTACGCGGGGATTGTCGATTCTCAGACCATTCTTGATATTATGCGCGACGAATTGCTCAAACCCGGAGACAGTTTTATCTGTACCAACATTCAGGAAACCGATCTGGCTGGTCATCAACAAGACACCCTGCGTTACGCCGACCGGCTGCAACTGGTAGACAGTGCGCTCAATCAGATAATCGCCGCAATGCAACCCGATGACGTCCTGGTTGTCATTGCCGACCACGGTAACGACCCAACCATCGGCCACGGCAAACACACCCGAGAACAAGTGCCACTGCTGGTTTATCAGCTCGGTCTTTCCGCCGTCGATCTGGGCACTCGGCTTACTTTATCCGACGTAGGTGCGACCGCCTGCGCGTTTTTCTCGGCGCCTATGCCGCAAAATGGCCAATCTTTTCTCACTCAACTGCGTCCATCGGTTTCCCGGAGCCTTTCCCAATGATTAACCCCAATGGCTATACCTACGCTCACGAACATCTGCATATTGATTTATCTGGTTTTAAAGACAACATCGACTGTCGTTTGGATCAATACGAGCCGATATGTCAGGAAATGCGCGAGCTGGTGAGCAAAGGCGTTAGCAATATTGTTGAGGTCACCAATAAATACATGGGGCGTAACCCGCAGTTCTTATTGAATCTGATGCGAGATAGTGGCATAAACATCATCGCTTCAACGGGTTACTACACCGATCATTTCTATCCTCAATTGGTGCGTGACAGCTCGGCGCAACAATTGGCGCAGTCCATGATCGATGAAATCGAAGTGGGCATTGATGGCACCGACCTGAAAGCCGGCGTTATCGCCGAGATTGGTACCAGTGAAAACTGTGTCACGGACAACGAGGCAAAAGTGTTTCACGCCGCCGCACTGGCGCACCATGCCACCGGTTTGGCTATTTCGACCCATACCAGCTTTAGCACTATGGGAATGCAGCAAATCGCGCTGCTGGAGCAATATGGCGTACCGCTGGATCGGGTGGTTATCGGCCACTGCGATTTAAAAGAACAGCCGGATTTGATTTTGCAGATGATCGATAAGGGTGTGTACGTCCAGTTCGATACCATTGGTAAAAACAGCTATTTCCCGGATGAACGACGCATCGCCATGCTGGTTTATCTGGCTGAGCGCGGCGTCCTGGATAAAGTCATGCTTTCGATGGATATTACCCGCCGTTCTCATTTAAAAGCCAACGGTGGCACAGGTTTCAGTTATCTGGTTGATTCATTTATTCCAATGCTTTTGGCCGCAGGTATTTCACACCAGCAGGTGGAAATGATGCTGCGCCATAATCCAAACAAATTCTTCTCTACGCAAGGACAGTGACTATGAAAAAGATCGGCATCGTCGGGTTACAACGTGAGCTGATACGAGAACTGATCGATAAAACTGCGCCCGCCAGCTTTGAAACTTTTATTCTGACCGATATGGATGCAGCGGTAAAAGTGAAAGATGGGCAGCTGGATTATTATATTGGCGCATGTAATACCGGTGCCGGTGCAGCATTATCCATGGCAATAGCCATTATTGGTTATAACAAAAGCGCGACCATTGCCAAACCGGGTATCAAAGCCAAACCGGAACAGATCGAGAAATTCATTGCTGAAGGCAAAGTCGCCTTTGGTTTATCCGTGGAGCATATTGAACACGCCATTCCGCTGCTGATCACTCAGCTGCGCTAAGGGGATAACCGTGGATTACATTCATATCATCGTGGTTGCTTTGCTAACCGGGATGACCGCCCTGCTTTCTCACCGCTCCGTCGCGGTATTTCATGACGGTATCCGTCCGATTTTACCGCAGTTGGTAGAAGGTAATATGAGCCGCAGAGAAGCGGGCAGTATCGCTTTCGGCCTCAGCGTCGGCTTTATCGCTTCGGTTGGGATTTCCTTTACACTCTCCACCGGTTTACTGAACTCCTGGTTACTGTTCCTGCCGACTGACATCATCGGCGTGCTGGCGATCAACAGCTATCTGGCATTTGCTCTGGGTGCCGCCTGGGGCATTCTGGCGCTGACTTCACTGCCTGCGGTCAACACAGCGTTAACCTCTCTGCCAGTCAACTTTATCGGTTCGTTGGGTGAACTGAGCAGCCCAGTTATTTCTGCTTTTGCGCTGTTCCCACTGGTCGCTATTTTCTACCAGTTTGGCTGGAAAACTGCTGTAATTTCAGCAATTATCGTGCTGATGACCCGCTTGGTTATCACTCGTTTCACCGGCTTGTTCCCTGAATCCATCGAAATCTTCGTCGGCATGGTATTGCTCATCGGCATAGCTATTGCTCAGGATCTTCGCGCCAAAACCCACCTCGGCGGTGGTGGAGGACATTCCGTATTTGAGGAGCGAACCCAGAGGATAATCAAGAACCTGCCGCTATTGGCCATCGTCGGTGGGCTGATTTCCGCCGTCGCCAGTATGAAACTGTTTGCCGGCAGCGAAGTGTCGATTTATACGCTGGCGAAAGCCTATGCGCCGGGGATTACGCCGGAAGAGTCACTGTCACTGGTTCATCAGGCTTCATTGGCCGAATTTATGCGTGGCTTGGGCTTTGTGCCACTGATTGCCACCACTGCGCTCGCGACCGGCGTGTATGCGGTAGCCGGTTTCACCTTCGTCTTTGTAGTCGGTTACCTGATTCCGAACCCGCTGTTGGCGGCGTTGGTAGGTGCAGTCGTGATCTCGCTAGAAGTGCTGTTACTGCGCACTATAGGTAAATGGCTTGGCCGCTTCCCCTCAGTGCGTAACGCTTCGGATAATATCCGTAACGCTATGAATCTGTTGATGGAATATGCGTTACTGATCGGCGCTATTTTTGCTTCTATCAAAATGGCTGGCTATACCGGTTTCACTATTACCACAGCGTTGTACTTCCTGAATGAAGCTATTGGCCGCCCGGTAATGAAAATTGCAGCGCCTGTCGTTGCAGTGATTCTGGCGGGTATCTTGCTTAACCTGTTCTATTGGCTTGGATTGTTCGTCGTTCCGGTCTGATGGAAAACTCAGTGCACAGCGGATAAATGCCAGACAATCGTCAGCAAGCTACTCGCAACGTCGATTAGCATTCAATTAGTGGTAAAAAAAGAACCCCATAAATGGGGTTCTTTTCGATGATACGACCTGATTTTAATGTTTTCGATTTAGTATCAGTTAGATAGCTTCTTCATCCTGCTCACCGGTACGAATACGTACCACGCGCGCGACATCAAACACAAAAATCTTACCGTCGCCGATCTTGCCGGTTTGAGCCGTTTGCATAATGGCTTCTACGCAGGTATCCACGATATCATCCGCAACGACAATTTCGATTTTAACCTTAGGTAAAAAATCCACCATATACTCAGCCCCGCGGTACAGCTCGGTATGGCCTTTCTGGCGACCGAAGCCTTTCACTTCGGTAACCGTCATCCCGGTAATGCCCACTTCAGCTAAAGCTTCGCGGACGTCATCCAGTTTGAACGGTTTAATAATCGCGTCAATTTTCTTCATGATGGCGAATTCCTGTTTTACCAATTTTTGCGGCCAAAGCCGGATGTGATCGGATAGCGTCTATCCTTGCCGAAACTACGAGCGGTAATGCGCGGCCCAACAGCCGACTGACGCCGTTTATATTCGTTAATATCTACCAGACGAATGACCTTGCGCACAATAGCCTCGTCAAAGCCTTCAGCCACCAAATCGGCTACCGACTTATCATGTTCAACGTAGCCTTCCAGAATCGCATCGAGAATGTCGTAAGGCGGCAGGCTGTCCTGATCTAACTGATCCGGCGCCAGTTCGGCGGACGGCGGACGATCGATAACCCGCTGCGGGATCACGTAAGAAACGGTATTGCGATATTCGCACAGCTTAAATACCAGCGTTTTAGGTACGTCTTTCAGCACGTCAAAGCCACCCGCCATATCACCGTACAGCGTGGCATAACCGACAGCCATTTCGCTTTTATTACCAGTAGTCAGCACAATGCTGCGGCGTTTATTTGATAATGCCATCAGCACCACGCCACGGCAGCGCGCCTGTAAATTTTCTTCGGTGGTGTCTTTTTCAGTACCGGCAAACATCGGCGCCAGTTGTCCCATAAAAGCATCAAACATCGGTTCGATAGATAGAATATCGAATTCGATACCCAGGATTTCAGCCTCTTCCTTCGCATCGGCAATACTGATGTCTGCGGTATAGCGGAACGGCATCATTAACGCCTGAACCTTCTCTTTACCCAGCGCATCTACGGCAATCGCTAGCGTAAGCGCCGAATCTATACCGCCAGAAAGGCCGAGTACCGCGCCTTTAAAGCCGTTCTTGGTCACATAATCACGCACTGCCAGCACCAGAGCTTCATACACTTCAGCCAGCGGAGACAACCCCGCCGCCGGTGCCGCCATGGGCTCGACGACCAAATCCTGGAAGCGGCATAGCGTCGTTTGCTCCGCAAAGGCGGCCAGACGATGCGTCATATTACCTTTAGAATCAAATACTTTTGAACAACCGTCGAAAATCAGCTCATCCTGACCGCCCACCTGATTCAAATAAATCAGCGGCAAATCGGTACGCTGGCAATGGGAAGCCATCAGCGTTTTGCGAATATAAGGTTTTTCACGGTTATACGGCGAGGCGTTAATCGACAGCAGCAGCTCTGCACCTGCAGCTTTCGCAGCGTCTACCGGCTGGTTGAACCACAGATCTTCACAGATTAATAGCCCTAAACGATAGCCTTTCAGCTCAACCACGCAGCTTTCATTGCCAGGAGTGAAATAACGTTTTTCATCAAACACGCCGTAGTTAGGCAACTGTTGTTTGAAGTAGCGACCAAGCAATTTACCTTCGGAGAACAGTGACAGGGCGTTGTACAGCTTATTCCCTTCACGCCACGGATGCCCTACCAGAACCGCCGTCTTTTGCGCTGCGGCCTGTAAACGGTCTAACTGTGCCTCACAGCGCAGGTAGAAATCATCCCGATACAGTAAATCTTCCGGTGGATAGCCCGACAGTGCCAGTTCGGAAAACATGACCAGATCGGCACCGGCCTTTTGCTGCTCATGTAAGGTTTGCAACATACGCTCGGTGTTGCCTTCAATATCGCCAACCAGCAGATTAAGCTGGGCTAACGCAATGGAAAGTGTTCTGTTCATATTGGTTTCAATTCTGCTATGCCACAACAAAGACCGAAGTGTAAATCATTCCCGGTCATTTGTTTAGAACCCGCCGAACACCTTTTCCAATCGGGTTCCGAGGAAAGAAAGCACTATTCTTTGAAATCGTTGGCGTCCAATTCATGGCGCGACAACAATTTATAGAATTCAGTGCGGTTACGGCCTGCCATTCGCGCCGCCTGGGTAACGTTACCCTTGGTAATTTGCAGCAGTTTACGCAAATAGTTCAGCTCAAACTGGTTACGCGCTTCAACAAAAGTCGGTAAAGCGGTGTTTTCCCCTTCCAGCGCCTGCTCGACCAACGCTTCGCTGATAACCGGCGCCGAGGTCAAAGCAACACACTGCTCTATGACGTTAACCAATTGACGCACGTTGCCCGGCCAGCTGGCGGTCATCAGTCGTTTCATCGCATCGGTGGAGAAACTGCGCACAAAAGGTTTATGCCGTTTGGCGGATTCACGTAGCAGATGATTAGCCAGTAGCGGAATATCTTCCGCTCGCTCATTCAGCGCCGGAATTTTCAGGTTCACGACGTTTAAACGGTAGTAAAGATCTTCACGGAATTCATTTTTTGCCATCGCTTTCGGCAAATCACGGTGAGTTGCCGAGATAATCCGCACGTTGATATCCAAATCTCGGTTGCTGCCCAAAGGACGAACCTTGCGCTCTTGCAGCACTCGCAGCAGTTTTACCTGCAATGATAAGGGCATATCGCCGATTTCGTCGAGGAACAGCGTCCCACCTTCCGCAGCCTGAAATAGGCCTTCCCGGCTACTTACCGCGCCGGTAAATGCCCCTTTAGCATGACCAAAGAGTTCAGACTCCAATAATTGCTCCGGTAAAGCACCGCAGTTTATGGCAATAAAGGCTTTTTTAGCGCGCGGACTGGCGCCGTGGATTGCCTGCGCCAACACTTCCTTACCGGTACCGCTTTGCCCATTAATCAACACGCTAACGTCAGATTGGGCCACCATTTTAGCCTGCTCCAATAAACGCAGCATCAGCGGACTACGGGTCACTATGGCTTCTCGCCAGCTATCATCACCGGCAGGAATGGAAAGTTCGAGCGCGGCATCAATAGCTTTATACAGTGCGTCGCGATCGACTGGCTTGGTCAGGAAGCTGAATACGCCCTGCTGAGTGGCGGCAACGGCGTCAGGAATAGAACCGTGCGCGGTCAGAATAATCACCGGCATACCCGGCTGATATTTTTGGATTTCGGCAAATAATGCCATACCATCCATTTCATCCATGCGTAAATCGCTGATCACCAAGTCGATTTTCTCGCGCATCAATAAGCGCAGGGCTTCCTGACCGCTTTCAGCCGTGGTGACATGGAAACCTTCACTTGTCAGACGCATTCCCAGCAGCTTGAGCAGGCTGGGATCATCGTCAACCAGCAGTAGATTGGCCGGTTTGCGTGGTGTCATGTGGCTCGGACTCCTTTTTGGAAGCGGGTGACGGCTGGGTGGCCGGAGGCGAGTAGGTTTCTGCCGGTTTGGCCTCCGGCGCTGTTACCGGAGTGGTCGGCTGAGCTGCGGGTTCCACTGGCTTGGCCGATTTTTCTGCCGCAGGTTTGGTTTCTGTTGGCTTGGTTTCCACCGGCTTGGTTTCTATCGATTTTGTTTCTATCGATCTTGCCTCTACCGACTTTTTCTCTGCCGCTTTCTCTTCTTTCATTTCAGCCGCTTTGGCCGGCTCTGGATTGGACCCAGCGGCGGCTTTGATTTCTGCCTCAGGCTCAGAAATTTCATTTTGCAGTTGTTTACGTGAAGAAAGCTGACGCTCGATATCGGTCAGGTTTTCCAGCTTACGGGTGGTGTCCTGTAAATGATATTGCAGACGCACCTGACTTTCCCTCAGGCGATCAATCTGGCTGTCCGATTCATCCTGTAAACGTTGATAACGGGCACGTTCTTCGGAAAGAGCAATACGCAGCACTTGCTGTTCCCGCCATAGCTGAATCAGCGGGCGCAGAGAACCGGGGAAAGTCTGGCTATAGCTATTTAGACGCTCAACGATCTGACGACGCTCGGCCATTGATGGATCAGCACTGCCGATCAAAATGCCCTGCTTAAACGCCGTTGACCAGGATAGGGTTTGCATAGATTTGGCCAAGGCTCTGGACTGCGCGGTGCTTAAACGCTCGGCACAGTCCATCGCTCTCAGCCAATAAAGCGAATTCTCCAGAACTTCTTTATCTTCGATATCCCACAGCGTGTCACATTGAGCGGTGCGGTAATCCACAATTTTGCTTTCGGGAATCACCAACTGCACCGCATGGGAAAAGCGTCCGTTGGCGGAACGATCGATACATCCACTCAATAGTAGTGGGGCAAGTAACAGCGTCCCCAAAAAAGCGGCCTTACGATAAGATGGCGTTGCGACAGCCTCCAGGGCGGAGCGCGGCAAAGATTCGGTCTTTTTAAAAAAGCGACTGACAGACCACTTGTACATTATTTATTCATTCTCGGCGGTTAATGGCAATTCAATGCGGAAACAGACGGCTGCATCATCCTGTTCTACCAGATGCAGTTCGCCCTGCATACGTCTGATGCAATCCTGAGCAATGCTCAGTCCCAGTCCACTTCCCTTAACGGCCCCTTTTCGCTGATGGCTTCCCTGGAAAAAAGGCTCAAATATCATGGTTTCTTCGGCTAGCGGAATCGGAGTGCCAGTATTAGCGACATCAATTTGTACCCGATTTCCCACCTGACGGCTGCGGATCCAAATGGTACCGGATTCCTCGCCATAGTGCACCGCATTGGAGTAGAGATTATCGAGAACTCGCATTAATAATGTGGGTTCAGCCCAGCAGATATCCGCTTGCAGATCGACCTCGGTACGAATTTGCTTGGCTCTGGCTGGCAAACTATGGGCAGAAATAACCCCTTCAACCACTTCCAACAGTTCGACATTTTCATGCTCGCCAGAGCCGTCTGCCAGCTTACGGTTATAATCCAGCAATTGTTCAATGAGTTGCTGTAAATGGCGGCTACTGTTATCCAAAATGGCTACCACCTCCTTTTGATCTTGCGTCAACGGCCCGGCGACCTCGTCAGCCAGTAATTCCGTTCCTTCACGCATACTGGCTAACGGCGTTTTCAGTTCGTGAGAAATATGGCGTAAAAACTCGTGTCGCTGGGATTCCAGCCACGCCAGACGCTCACTGAGCCAGATAATCCGCTGCGCCAGTGAACGCAACTCACGCGGCCCTTTAAACAACGCTGTATTGCCTAGCGCTCGCCCTTCTCCCAGGCGATTAATCATACGCTCGATTCCCTTCACCGGGCCGATAATCATGCGGGTGAATAGCACCACCAGAATCACGCTGACCAAAAATAGCAACAACGCCTGCCAGCCAAAAAACTGTCCGCGTTCAGCAATATCCTGCTGCAACTGCTGACCACGAGAGAAAATACTGTCACGAGTGGCCTGAACCATTTCGGCGTTAGAGCGAGAAAAACCTTCCAGTTGCTCCGAAGATTGCGCATCTGGCCCACTGTTCTGGCACTTTATTTCTTCCAACTGAGTGAGTAAGCCACGTAAAGTCTGATAATAGTGGGCGTCAGGCAAGATCGAACCATGGCTATCCAGCATTTGGGCATACTGTTTACGCTGGTGTTGATACAGCTTGGCAAGTGTCGGATCGCCCAATACGCAAAACTGGCGATAGCTACGCTCCATTTCCAGAGCAATGCTGGTCATAGCTTCGCTGCGCCGGGCGTCCGCCAGCGTGGTACGGTTGATATCTGCCGCCTGCTCGCTTAAATGATCCAAACTTTGGTAAGCCTGATAAGCCAGTACCAGCAAGGGTAAAAGCACCAACAGAAACGCCATCAGTACCAGCTGACGCAACGAACGAGGGAATAAACGCCATCTTTTCAACGAAATCATCTCATTACCTATTATTCTGCTTTGATGCTAACCGACTCTCAGAGGATTACAATGTCTGTTACCGCATAAATCCCGCACTATTTCATCAACAAATCATCGACCGCTGATTTTCGAGCAAAAAAAAAGCACCTGCTATGAGCAAAGTGCTTAATTTTAATAGGAAACTGGTTTCCACAATTTTGATTCATCGATGCGATCAGCCTGTTGTATCAACACTCAATCGAATGAGAAATGATTGCGATATCGATGTTTGAACGAATCTGAAGGTATTGCTGATTTGCTTAACAGGGGCAATAACACTATTGCCCCCATTAGCAAGAATATGTGGATGCCCTGAAAATCGCCTCCAGTTTGATGAGCCGAAGCAATCATCGGGGGGATGAGACGAATAGCATCCAAACATGTCCAATATTGATGAACCCTTCATCACAGTAGGACATAGGCGGTGCCTCACTCAACGTGTCGTCCGATGCTTGATAAAGCGCTTGCGCGGCAATATCGGTTTAGGTGGACGATAGGCACCATTCTTAGGCGTCATTCGATGGCTTATGAAGCGCATATTCCGCTTAACTGCGGGGCTGTCATAAAAAGGTGAATGAGCAACTGATTAAGATAATGCAGTTACCGTGCCAACTTTAAAATAAAAATACTAAGACATTGAAAATAAACAGTTATTTAAATAATTCATAATTATAACTTAAAAACAACGGTTAAACAGTTAACGCGTTATTAGCCTTCTGTCTCTAATTCACGACACCCAAAAGCATCAATAATAAAAACATTAAAAATCATGAAGTTATATGTCTCCTATTTGAGACACCGCTTTATGCTGTTGTCGCAATTTACCGACACAAAAATAAAAATATATATTTTTCAACAAATTGAGATCTTCATCTCATGTGGGAATTCATCAAACCTAATCTCGTTACTTATAAATAATGATATTTCATAGATAAGGAAAATTTGTCAGCATCATAGCCAGATGCCCGCGCAAAGAGTTGCTGTCGGCGGTTGCTGTCGACGAAGGAACCCATCGCTAGCTCGGAACAAAGCTCCGCATCCGGCGAGGCAAAAAATGGCTGCTCTACCTCGCAGCCAGAGAACCCGATGCCAACAGAGGGTTAACTGATTAATGAACAATTTAATACAGTGTCTTAATGCAGTGTCTTAATGCAGTGTCGAATACAAGAGGACGAACTATGAGTGGACATCTGTAATTAGATTTCGGCTAGTTTCCAATACGAAAAATATCAGTTTTGAAAACACAATGAATTTTATACTACTTCACAGCCAAACATCTTTATAACCAGACAGTCTGAATCTTAATTAACATAAAATTACATAGGGATTTTCATAGCTATGAAAACCTGAAATAGAACGCAACGCTTCATAATATTCACCGAAAAAAATCACTATCAGTAATAAAAGTGCCACTCATGTTATCCATGACGCAGATAACACAGGAGGATGTATGACGGTAAATAAACTCGGATTTTTGTGTTCGACCTTAATCATTTTATCTGCCACCGCCTTTGCCAATGATGTAACTCGCACTCGCCAAGACATTCGCTCGACCGTCATCAGTACCGGGCAATTGGCTATGTTACCGGCCATTTCAGGGATTAGGCCGTTATCTCATATCAGTTATATTCCTGACTTTGAAATAACAGACCTACATTATTATTACAGTCAAGAAGCTGCGGAATATAAAATTAAATTCGACTTTGAAGCCCATGGCAGACTGAACTATTACATTTATGTCGTCAACAGCAATAACGCAGAGCTAATCAGCATTAATGGTTTTATTAATAATGACAAGATACCAATAAGAATCAAAATGCACAATATTCAACCAGGAACATATAGGTTAATTATTGAAGTCTTAGATAATAATAAAGAAATGAAAGAAATAAGCTATAGCTTCACGGTGTGATAAGAAATTGGGACCGATTCAGACAAACCAAACGTCAATCAATATCGATAAGTGATATCGATAAGCAAAAGGGGGCATTTCGCCCCCCTTAGATATTTAAACCAACGGATCGTTAGCCTAACTGTTTACGCGCATTACGGAACATACGCATCCACGGACTATCTTCGCCCCACTCTTTTGGATGCCACGAATTGCTCACGGTGCGGAAAACACGCTCTGGATGCGGCATCATCACCGTGGCACGGCCACTGGCGCTGGTGACAGCGGTAATACCGTTCACTGAGCCATTAGGGTTAGCCGGATACTGCTCGGTCACTTCACCCTTATTATTCACAAAGCGCAGCGCCACCAGATTGTGCTGTTCCAAAGCGGCCAGATGCTGCCGATCGCGCACTTCAACCTGCCCTTCACCATGCGAAACCGCAATAGGCATACGAGAACCAACCATATCCTGCATAAACAGTGACGGGCTGTCAGCCACCTCAACCAGACTGAAACGCGCTTCAAAGCGGTCAGACTGGTTGCGTACAAAGCGTGGCCAATGTTCTGCCCCCGGAATCAGTTCCCGCAGGTTAGACATCATCTGACAGCCGTTACACACGCCCAGCGCCAGGGTTTCCGGACGCAGGAAGAACTCGGCAAATTCATCGCGTACGCGGTTATTAAACAGGATAGACTTGGCCCAGCCTTCGCCAGCACCCAATACATCACCGTAAGAGAAACCGCCACAGGCTACCAGGGTCTGAAAACCTCGCAGATCGATGCGACCAGCCAGCAAATCGCTCATATGCACGTCTACCGCATCAAAACCGGCGCGGTGGAAAGCTGCCGCCATCTCAACATGAGAGTTAACGCCCTGCTCACGCAAAACGGCCACTTTCGGACGAACCTGTTTAAGAATATAAGGCGCAGCAATATCCTCCTGAGGTTCAAAGGTCAGTTTCACATTCAGGCCAGGGTCCTGCTCATTCTGCTTGGCTTGATGTTCCTGATCGGCGCAGTCTGGGTTATCGCGCAGGCGCTGCATCTGCCAGGTGGTTTCTGCCCACCACAGACGCAGAGTGCTGCGTTTTTCACGATAAACCGTGTCGTTTCCACTGCGGATCACGAAATCGTCTCCGACGGTCGCGCGTCCTAAGTAATGCACGCACTCTGCCAGCCCCTGTTTAGCGAACAGTTGTTCAACGGCCGCGCGGTGCTCGGCGCGAATCTGAATCACCGCCCCCAGTTCTTCATTGAACAAGGCAGCCAGCGCATCCTGACCCAAAGCCTGAATATCCACTTCGGCACCACAGTGACCGGCAAAGGCCATTTCAGCCAGAGTCACCAACAGGCCGCCGTCAGAGCGGTCGTGATAAGCCAGCAAGGTCTGATCGGCTACCAGTGACTGCATGGCGTTAAAGAAGCCAGCCAGCTGCTCCACGTTGCGCACATCGGCCGTTTTGTCACCGAGCTGACGATAAACCTGCGCCAGTGCCGTAGCCCCCAAAGCATTGTGACCAGCGCCTAAATCGATCAGTAACAACGCATTGTCACCTTTATCGGTACGCAACTGCGGCGTAACCGTATGACGCACGTCTTCGATTCGGGCAAAGGCGGTAATCACCAGCGACAGCGGAGAAGTCATTTCGCGCTGTTCGCCATCCTGCTGCCAGCGGGTTTTCATCGACATAGAGTCTTTGCCCACTGGAATAGTGATACCCAACGCCGGGCAAAGTTCTTCACCCACGGCGCGCACCGCCTCGTACAAACCGGCGTCCTCACCGGGATGACCGGCAGCGGACATCCAGTTTGCCGACAGTTTAATGCGTTTCATTTCGCCGATTTGCGTCGCGGCAATGTTAGTCAGCGCCTCACCCACCGCCAAACGCGCGGAAGCGGCAAAGTCCAGCAAGGCTACCGGCGCACGTTCCCCAATAGACATGGCTTCGCCGTAATAGCTATCCAGACTGGCGCTGGTCACCGCACAGTCGGCAACCGGAATCTGCCAAGGCCCCACCATCTGATCGCGAGTCACCATGCCGGTGACGGTGCGGTCACCAATGGTGATCAGGAAGGTTTTTTCTGCGACCGCTGGCAGATGCATCACGCGTTTTACCGCATCGGCAATGCTAATTTCAGCACGATTCAACGCTTCGCCCTGCGCCTGCTGGCTGGTGACATCCCGCAGCATTTTAGGCGTTTTGCCCAGCAGCACATCCAGCGGCATATCGATAGGCTGGTTGCCGAAATGGCTATCGTTAAGTGTCAAATGCAGTTCTTCCGTCGCTTCACCGATCACCGCATAGGGTGCGCGTTCACGTCGGCAGATTTCATCAAACTGCGCCATTTGCGCTGGCGCTACCGCCATCACATAGCGTTCCTGAGATTCATTACACCAGACTTCCAGCGGGCTCATCCCCGGCTCATCGTTCAGAATGTCCCGCAGCTCAAAGCGACCACCGCGGCCGCCGTCGCTCACCAGCTCTGGCATCGCGTTGGAAAGACCGCCGGCACCGACGTCATGAATAAACAGAATCGGGTTCTGCTCGCCCAACTGCCAGCAGCGATCGATCACTTCCTGACAGCGACGCTCCATTTCCGGGTTGTCGCGCTGTACTGAGGCAAAATCCAAATCCGCATCGGACTGGCCGGACGCCATGGAAGATGCCGCGCCACCGCCCAAACCGATATTCATCGCCGGGCCACCTAGCACCACCAGTTTGGCACCAACGGTAATTTCGCCTTTCTGAACGTGATCGGCACGAATATTACCGATACCGCCCGCCAGCATGATCGGCTTATGGTAGCCGCGCAGTTCGCTGCCGTTATGGCTATTGACCCGCTCTTCATAGGTACGGAAATACCCCAGCAGGGCCGGACGACCAAATTCGTTGTTGAACGCCGCGCCACCCAGTGGACCCTCGGTCATGATATCCAGCGCCGTCACAATGCGGTCTGGCTTACCGAAATCTTCTTCCCAAGGCTGTTCAAAACCGGGAATACGCAGGTTAGATACCGAGAAACCGACCAGACCGGCTTTCGGTTTAGCACCGCGCCCGGTGGCACCTTCATCACGAATTTCGCCGCCAGAACCGGTTGCGGCACCCGGCCAAGGAGAAATCGCCGTCGGGTGGTTATGAGTTTCAACTTTCATCAGGATATGCGCATCTTCCTGATGATAATCATAAACACCGTTTTCCGGCGCGGGGAAGAAACGCCCAACCTGCGAACCGGCCATTACCGCCGCGTTGTCTTTATAAGCAGACAGCACGTAATCCGGGGTTTGTTCGAAAGTGTTCTTAATCATTTTGAACAGCGTTTTCGGCTGAGCCACGCCGTCGATCACCCAATCAGCGTTAAAGATTTTATGACGACAGTGCTCGGAGTTCGCCTGCGCAAACATATACAGCTCAATATCCGTCGGGTTGCGCCCCAAACCGGTAAAGGCATTCAGCAGGTAATCAATTTCGTCTTCCGCCAGTGCCAGACCCAGCTTGATATTAGCCTGCTTCAGCGCTGCGCGGCCTTCGCCCAGAATATCTACCCGCTGAACCGGCGCAGGGTGCTGATGAGCAAACAGCTGCTCTGCCTGCTGCAAATCGGTAAATACCGTTTCCATCATGCGGTCGTGCAACAAAGCGACCAACTGCTGCCACTGGGTTTCGGTCAGCTCTGGCGCATCAATATAGAAGGCCAGACCGCGTTCCAGACGTAAAACCTGAGACAAGCCGCAGTTATGGGCAATATCGGTCGCCTTGGAAGACCAGGGAGAAATCGTGCCCGGCCGCGGCGTGACCAGCAGCAAACGCCCTTGAGGGGCATGTTCAGGGAGAGAAGGACCATACTGGAGAAGTCGTTGGAGTTTGGCGTGCTCATCAGCGCGAAGAGGCGCGCTAACGTCGGCAAAATGAATATATTCGGCGTAGATATCACTCACCGGCAGGTGAGCGTCCTGGCAACGGGACAGCAATTTGGTAATGCGAAAAGCCGACAAAGCGGGCGAACCACGCAGTATTTCCATAATCTAAGTTTCTCTCGTCTTCGAAGCAGCTGGAACAGCACTTCATTGGGCGCAACAGGGGAAAACGCGCGCCATTATAGAGAATCTCGGCCTCCGACGAAACCGTTTGCGTATCTATTATTGATAATAGCGCGAGAAGTCGTCGAATTATCATAAAGTGTCAATAAAGTTGCACACTGGCGTTTTGTTGCGCAAAATGCCCCCGCACTGGGGATTTAACCATGTTAAATCGCCCTTATATATAACGCACAACCCCGCGCTGCCGAGAGACAACTATTTGACGCGCCTTAAATTAAATTATTTTTTTATCGGTGTTGTTACCTTGCTTCTGGCTCTTGCGCTATGGCCGAATATTTCCTGGCGCAACGGTCAGGAGGGACAACTCGACCAGATCAAAGCCCGCGGAGAGCTTCGTATCAGTACGATGAACTCACCGCTGATCTACACCCCAGGTAAAGATGGCCCTACCGGTCTTGACTACGAACTAGCAAAGCGCTTCGCAGATTATCTCGGCGTGAAGCTGGTGGTTACGACCCGTAACAATATCGATGACCTGTTCGAAGATCTGGACAACAACGACGCCGACCTGCTGGCCGCAGGCCTGATTTATAACAGTGAACGCCTGAATCGGGCGCGCACCGGCCCCGCATACTATTCGGTTTCCCAACAGTTGGTGTATCGGTTGGGCAAAACCCGCCCAAAAACCTTTAACGATCTGCAAGGGCAACTGACCGTGGCCGCCGGTTCTGCGCACATGGCGGCGCTAAAACAGCTAAAACAGGGCAAGTACCCGAATTTGAGCTGGGAGTCCTCAACCGATCGCTCGGCTAAAGAACTCTTAGAGCAGGTGGCCGATGGCAAGCTGGATTACACTATAGGCGATTCCATCACTATTGCCCTGTTGCAGCGCATCCACCCGCAGTTAGCGGTAGCTTTCGATGTTACCGATGAAGAACCGGTCACCTGGTACTTTAAGCGTAGCGATGATGACAGCCTGTATGCCGCACTGCTGGATTTTTACAGCCAAATGGTTGAAGACGGCAGTCTGGCGCGCTTAGAAGAAAAATATCTGGGCCACGTTGGCAGCTTCGATTATGTGGATACCAAAACCTTCCTAAGAGCCATAGACACGGTATTGCCAACCTTCCAGCCGCTGTTTGAGAAGCACGCCGGTGAAATCGACTGGAAGCTGCTAGCGGCCATCGCCTATCAGGAATCACACTGGAATCCCGAGGCGACCTCACCAACCGGCGTCAGAGGCCTGATGATGCTAACCCGCGCCACTGCAGACGGTTTGGGCGTAAAAGACCGTCTGGACCCTGAGGAAAGCATCAAAGGCGGATCGGTATATCTGCAACGTTTGATGAAAAAGATCCCGGAAACGGTGCCGGAAGACGAGCGGATTTGGTTTGCATTGGCGGCTTATAATATGGGTTATGGTCATATGCTGGATGCCCGTAAACTGACCAAAAGCCAGAACGGTAATCCAGATAGCTGGGTAGATGTAAAAATGCGTTTGCCGATGCTGAGCCAGAAGCGCTATTACCCGAGTACGACTTACGGCTATGCCCGTGGGCATGAGGCTTATAACTACGTGGAAAACATCCGGCGCTATCAGGTCAGTTTGGTGGGTTATTTGCAGGATAAAGAGAAAAAAGCCGCGCAAAGTGCGGCTATCGAAGCTGAATTAGGCAAAGCCTATCCGGTGGTTGGGCCGGGCTGGTCGATTAATTGACCGATTCAAGGACTATTCTGGCTCGTTTTGCGCAGCGGCGCGGCGAGCCTGCTTCAGCGCTTTTTGCTGCTCCCGGCGCTGGCGGAAAAAGGCGCTCAGCGTAGCAGAACATGCCTCAGCCAGAACGCCGGAAGTAATTTCGACCTGATGATTCATCCCCGGATGACGCAAAATGTCCACCAACGAGCCTGCTGCGCCGGTTTTCACATCGTCAGCACCGTAAACCAGACGACGAATACGGCTGTGTACCATGGCTCCGGCGCACATCACGCAAGGTTCCAGCGTGACATATAATGTCGCGTTAAGCAGTCGATAGTTCTGTAGCGCCTGCCCGCCTTGGCGTAACGCCATGATTTCAGCGTGAGCAGTAGGATCATGATGGATGATAGGTCGGTTCCAGCCAACGCCAATAACCTGATTATCTAACACCAACACTGCGCCAACCGGCACTTCGCCCTCTTCCTGCGCGCGCTGCGCCAGCTCTAATGCCTGACGCATCCAGTATTCATCATTATATTCAATAGACACATTCACCTCTCAGGCACTTTTGCGGCGGGCATTATACACAGCGCAGGCGCAGAACGGGGATTTTGTCCGCCCGAAGTACTCAGACTATCGCTACCGGGCTATTCATCTATTACTTATACTCAATAAAAGTCATCAATACAGTAAAGTGAAGAATACATAGAAAATCTCGCCGTCACCTTCACATTGCTGACCCGAAGCAATGGCTTAAACCGCCGAGAGAACCTGTCATACAAGGGAACCTGGATATGAAACTCAGCAAAAAAAATGCGGCGGTGGTACAGAAAACCCTAGATGGCTGGGCCAGTGAAGGCGTCATTGCGCCGGAAGAACATCAGCGCCTGTTAAAGCACGTTGTGATTCAGCCTTTTGATTGGCGCAGACTGGCGAGCTATGCCTTTTTAGGCGCGCTCGCTTGCCTGGCTACCGCCGTTGCCAGCCTGTTTGCCGACAGCGTTCTCATTGCCTGGATTAGCCAATTCCTGCGCTTCGACGCTCCGGCCATTTCCGTAATCTGCGCAGGGATTGCCGTTACATTCTATTATTGGGGATTTCGCCGTTATCGCCTCAGCCCAGATAAAATTTACAGCAATGAAGCCCTGCTGTTTCTCGGCGTATTATTTACCGCAACATCTTTAGGCTACTTAGGCATTTGGCTGGATAACGGCAGTGGCCGCGTTTCTCTATTATTGCTGCTCGGTGCGGGAATTTATGCACTAATCGGCTGGCTAGGCCGCTCCCCCTTGGTCTGGCTATTTGCTCTGTTATCTCTGGGGAACGCCTTTGGCGCAGAAACGGGCTACCTTTCCGGCTGGGGAGCTTATTGGCTGGGCCTGAACTACCCGCTGCGCTTTATTCTTTTCGGTTTGATACTGATATCGGTCGTTCTGCTGGCCCAAAACCCGCTGCGCCAGCGGCGGCTGGAACGGGTTTCACAAGCAATGGGGCTGCTATACCTATTTCTCGCTTTATGGTTACTGTCGATCTTCGGCAATTACGGTGATATTGACGGCTGGTATCAGGTGCGCCAGATCGCGCTGTTTCATTGGAGCCTACTGTTTGCTCTGGCGGCAGGAGCCGCTATATGGCTGGGTTTGAAGCGAGATGACGCCATGCTTCGCGGCTTCGGCTTAACCTTTTTAGCCATCAATCTGTACACCCGTTTTTTCGAACTGTTTTGGGATTCGCTGCCCAAAACGCTGTTTTTCGTGATTCTGGGCGGAAGCTTATGGTTACTCGGTCGCTACGCGGAAAAAATCTGGCGTTTAGGCCATAGTAATACCGATGTAACACATTGAGGCAACAACTGACGTAACTCAATAACCGAGCCTTTAAAGTCATGAAAAACAGCGGCAAACCCTGCGGTTATTCCAGGAAAACAATCACTCTAACCGCTGTAATTCGCCGTTCTTACTCACCCGCCAGCGGTGTTCGCAGAAAAACAGCAACGGGTTATCCTGCCTACTGTCGCTATAACCGCTATAAAGTTTCAAGGGAGAGCCGAGCCGCTGCTCAAGCTGTACCACTTTTTCCTGCCCCAGACAGCGTAGCGGCAAAATCCAGCCGCCGTTGCATCGCGCCATTTGGCTACCAACAAGATGTAACTTGGGCAGATAAAGAGAATCATGGTAAACCTGCTCCACCAGCCGCTGCGGTGAACCGGTGATCAGCCACACCTGCGTATCTTGCTGTTCCAGATACTGCCGCAGGCGCATTTTTACTACAGGAAAACCCACCACTTTCTGACGAAACGCCCCCACGAAGCGCCGCTCCAGATCTTTCAGATGAGATTCGCTACGGCCGAAGGTCATGCTCCACAACAGCAGGCTAAGCGGCCAGCGGGCGCAGCGGCCTCCTGCCAGTAAGCCAATCCCAACGACGGGTAATAACGGAATAACCAGAAGTAAATTAAGAGGTAAGCGACGAGTAAGAAACCGCAAAAAGCTGCCAAACATATCTTGCTGATGCAGCGTCCCGTCTAAATCAAAAAATACAACGCGTTTGCCTTCAGCGGCCTGCGGCGCGATGTTTGCTAAGGTCGATTCTGGCATCAACTTATCACTCCTCAAAATGTCTTTCGCTCTGCCAAATCCGCGTCGACAGAGCGATATCCTAAAGTGATACTACCGCCTTTTTCCTTACCATGAACAGCGTTACGCTATTATTCTTCTGGATCGGTAAACCCCATAATCCAGGTAAATATAAAACCGGCCAGAATAGTGATTGCCATCCCCAAAAGGTACAACATGACTTTGCCGGAAATAATGGTCAAAGCCAGCGGTAGGCCGGAAATCCCGAAGGTTATCACCGTCGCCACTTTCCAATAGCTGATTAACGCCCCTCCGATTGCCCCCCCCAAGCAAGCGCCGATAAAGGGTTTACCTAAAGGTAACGTCACCCCAAAAATCAGTGGTTCGCCAATGCCTAAAATGCCGACCGGCAGAGCCCCTTTAATCACTTTTTTCAGGCGCGCATTGCGCGTTTTCATCAGTACCGCCAACGCGGCGCCAATTTGCCCTACGCCAGCCATCGCCAGTATCGGCAGTAACGGATTGGCGCCGTGAGCCTGCACCAGCTCTACGTGAATAGGCACCAATCCCTGATGTAAACCGGACAGTACCAGCGGCAGAAACAGCCCGGACAGCAGCGCGCCGACCCACAGTCCGCCGCGATCGATAGCCAAATTGACTCCGTGGGTAATCACTTCAGAAATATACCCGCCCAGCGGTTGTAGCAGCAAAATAGCCAAAGAGGCGGTGATTAGCGTAGTTAACAACGGATTGACAATAAGCTCTATCGATTCAGGCAGGTGATTACGCAACCATTTCTCGATCCAGCACATCAATGCCACAACCAGTAAAACGGCAATAACTCCACCGCGACCAGGCTGCAACGCTTCGCCAAACAGCGTAATTTGCGCCAGCGCCGGGCTGGATAAAATACCGGCCATTACGCCGCCCATTGCCTGCGAACCGCCGAACACTCTGGCGGCATTGACGCCCACCAGAATATTCATAATCGCAAACACTGCACTGCCAAAGATCGCCAACAACCCCAGAATATTCGGGTAATGCAGCGCTAAATCGCCAGAAATATCCGGACGCTTGAGAATATTCACTATTCCCATAATTAAGCCGGAAGCAATAAATGCAGGAATTAGCGGGATGAAAACGTCAGCCAGTTTCTTCAGCGCACCGCTCATTGGAGCCGCATATTTAGCTTTGGCCTGCGCTTTATTTCGACCGATCGCATCGGTTTCAGCGATGTCTTCTGTTTTTCCAACCATCAGGCCCCGCATGCGCTCAACCACCTTCGACGCCGCGCCGGGGCCAACAATAAACTGATGCTGTTCCCCCTGCTTAATATAGCCTTTGACTCCGGTTAACTGCTTCAAATGAGATAAATCCAGCAGATTGTCGTCTTTAACCTCAACTCGAACCCGGGTCATACAATTTTCAAGTTTACGAATATTGGCTTCGCCACCAATACCGACCAAAATTTGCTGCGCTAAAGCGGTTGATTTATCCATTACCACATATCCTCAGGCTGAGCGCTATAAAGCGGCGCGCAGATAACCATTATGCTGCGCCAAATCCTGCCGAGCCCGCTCTGCGCCAACGCCTTTCAGGATCATCAAAATCGCCGGTTTAACCTCAAAATCGGTCTGTTTCAGCGCATTTTCCGCTTCTTCCCTTCCTGCGCCGGTGGCTTCCGCCACGATGCGGCAGGCGCGATCCACCAGCTTCACGTTAGTGGCTTTTACATCCACCATCAGGTTTTGATACACCTTGCCCAATTTCACCATCGCGCCAGTAGACAGCATATTCAGCACCAGCTTTTGCGCAGTTCCGGATTTTAACCGCGTTGAACCGGTTAACGCTTCCGGCCCTACTACGGGGGAAATTGCCAGCTGCGCTTCCCGCGCAATAGGTGAGTCAGGGTTACAGGAAATCGCAACCGTTGGGCAACCTAACTCGCGAGCATAGCGCAAAGCGCCGATCACATAGGGCGTGCGACCGGAAGCGGCCAGGCCAACCACCATATCCGTGGAGGTTAACTTCAATGCCTGTAAATCTTCCGCACCTAATGTCAGGCTGTCCTCCGCCCCCTCTACCGCCTTCAGTAAGGCTCCCGGCCCACCGGCAATCAGGCCGATCACTAATCCGTGAGGCACGCCAAAAGTGGGTGGGCACTCGGATGCATCTAATACGCCCAGACGACCGCTGGTTCCCGCTCCCAGATAGATCAGACGCCCGCCAGCCTTCAAAGCTTCGGCAGCTAAATCAACCGCCTGCGCAATTTCAGGTAACACTAAACGAATCGCATCGGGAACCTTACGATCTTCATCGTTAAAACGCTCCACCATTTCCAGGGTGGATAATTTATCCAGATCCCTTGTTGCCGGATTACGGCTTTCTGATACCAAAGTACCTAAGTTCATACGTCACCTCATTGAATTTTTAATTCACATTAATATATTTATAATTGAATATTATATTCAACAAGGCGAGTGTTTTTGGCTATCTTTAGAGCAGAGATCACAAAAATCGGTAAGTTAACCCTATCCATGCGCCCGATCTGATTTTTTAGCGCTAAACATGGCAGAATGTCTTCCCGCTTTCAGGAATGGTGTTATGAGCAGTCTTCTACGCATACGACAGATCTACCCTACATTGGCGCAAAACGACCGAAAACTGGCTGATTTTCTGCTGGAAAATCCTGAACAGGCGCGGCATCTCAGCTCGCAGAAATTGGCGCAAATGGCCGGAGTCAGCCAGTCTGGCGTAGTGAAATTTGCTCAAAAACTGGGATATAAAGGCTTTCCGGCGCTAAAACTGGCGTTGAGCGAAGTGGTGGCCACACCGCAGGCCGCGGTGAAAGTACATAATCAGATTCTCAGTACCGATGGTTTAAAAACCGTAGGTGAAAAGCTATTGGCAGAAAAGCAGGCCGCTCTACGCGCCACGCTGGATATCAACAGTGAAGAACGCCTGCTCATGGCGCTGGAAATGCTGAAAAATGCTCGTCGAGTTATCCTACTGGGGATCGGTGCTTCTGGACTTGTGGCGAAGGATTTATCCTATAAGTTGTTGAAAATCGGCATTATGGCGGTAGCCGAAGCGGATATGCACGTACAATTAGCGACGGTTCAGGCCATGAGTCCACAGGATTTACTGCTTGCCATATCTTTCAGCGGCGAACGAAGGGAAGTGAATCTGGCGGCGGAGGAAGCGCGGGCTGCGGGAGCCAAGGTGCTGGCACTCACCAGTTTTTCCCCTAATGGCCTACAGCAACGCGCCGATCATTGTTTGTATACCATTGCGGAAGAACCGGCCATTCGCAGCGCGGCAATCTCCTCCAGCACCGCTCAGTTTGCTCTCACCGATTTGCTCTTTATGGCAATCATCCAGCAAGATTTTGATCAGGCGCAAGACCACATCAACCACAGCGCAAATCTGGTGAAAAAACTGGTCTAAGGCGATGATAGCGGTATAATCGCCGGCTGATTTATGTCCCCCACACCAAAGGTAGCGAACTCATGGCCCTGTTGATCACGCGTAAATGCATTAATTGCGATATGTGCGAACCGGAGTGCCCGAATCAGGCTATTACGATGGGCGAAGAAATTTATCAAATTGATCCAATGCGCTGTACAGAGTGCGTCGGCCACTACGAAACGCCTACCTGCCAATTGGTTTGCCCGATTGATAACACTATTATTACCGATCCGGCCTGCGTCGAAACTAACGAGCAGCTATGGGATAAATACGTTCTGCTGCATCACGCCGACCGCCTGTAACCGCGCCGCAGTTGCAACAAAGGGCGTATAAATACGCCCTTGCCAAGATCCGAATCGATTAAATCCTGATTAACTCTCAATTATCACCGTTGCACAGGCATAGCGCCGTTCATCCGCTAAAGAAACATGCAGAGATGCCACGCCCAGCTCCAGCGCCAGCTCCGCAGCGCGGCCATGTAAGTGCAGCGTCGGCTTGCCTAAAACGTCATTGACGACTTCAAACTGATTGAATGCCAGTCCGTTGCGAATACCGGTGCCAAACGCCTTAGCTGCCGCTTCTTTCACCGCAAAACGCTTAGCCAGAAACCGCACCGGCTGCTGATGTTGCTGATACTGTTGCCATTCTGCCGGGCTGAGAACTCGCTTTGCCAGCCGCTCTCCACTGCGATTCACCACAGCTTCCATACGTGAGATTTCAACAATATCAGTACCCAGCCCCAAAATAGCCATCAGCGACGCGCTTCCCGCATTAAGGTTTTCATTTCGGAAACCGCAGCCGGCAAGCCGGTCATCACCGCCTGGCCGATAATCGCGTGACCGATATTCAGTTCATGCATTTCAGGTAAGGCAGCAATAGGCTGAACGTTATGATAAGTCAGGCCGTGTCCGGCATTCACTTTCAGACCTTTGCCAGCGGCATAGGCCGCCGCTTTGGCAATACGCATCAGCTCCGCCTGACGAATCAGATCGGATTTAGCATCAGCATAAGCGCCGGTATGAATCTCAATGTAAGGTGCACCTACCGCCACCGCGGCGTCAATCTGGCGCATATCGGCATCAATAAACAGCGAAACCAGAATCCCCGCGTCGGTAAGCTGACCAACAGCCAACGTCATTTTGTCGATCTGACCGGCAACGTCTAACCCGCCTTCGGTGGTCACTTCCTGACGTTTTTCCGGCACCAGACAGCAAAAGTGTGGCTGAATGTCGCAAGCGATGTCCAGCATCTCGTCCGTGACGGCCATTTCCAGGTTCATTCGAGTCTGAATGGTCTGACGCAAAATCCGTACGTCTCTATCGGTAATATGACGGCGATCTTCGCGTAAATGAACGGTAATACCGTCAGCACCAGACTGTTCGGCAATGAAAGCCGCCTGAACCGGATCGGGATAGTGAGTACCACGCGCATTTCGTAACGTAGCGATATGATCGATATTAACGCCTAGCAGCAAATCAGCCATGACAGCCCTCCAGAAAAGCCCGTAGTAAGATAGGTTAACAGCCCGCAGTTTACACCGAGTGCAGGCGCAGCGGATAGGTTAGGATCGGGGAAAGTTGATACAGAACGGATTAAAAATCAATAAAATCAGGATGTCTGCGTCGGGTCGGCAGGAGGTTTTATTACAAATTGTCTGAATAATTCACGACTTTTAAGCGGTTTACCGCCCAAATAAGGTTTCAACGCCATTCGAGTAAAACGCTTGGCGGCACGTAATGTATCAGCATCGGGAAACTCCCGACTGGCCAATGCCTGTAGCTGCCGTCCGGTAAAACTGTAGTGGTCCACCACCAAACTGGCGATAAAACCTTTCTCTTCCCGATAGCGATAAGTCATGGTGTCAGCGACGGCTTGCCCACTCCCGGCGCAATGGAGAAAATCCACGCCGTAACCCAGACTGGATAGCATAGCCAGCTCGAACTGACGTAAAGCGTGTTCAGGGGAACCGTCCGTTGCGGCAAGGGCTTGTAAGCAATGGAGATAATCGAAGAATAATGCAGAATAGTTAGTACCGTGCTCCAGTACGCGAGACAGTAGTTCGTTAACGTACAGCCCGCTGTAAAGCATCGATCCGCTGAGTGGCAGCGCCAGAGAAACCGGCTCCGCATTACGTAGTGTTTTCACTTCCCCACGACCGGCCCAGCGAACCAGTAATGGCGTAAAAGGCTGTAAACAGCCTTTTAAATTGGAACGTCGGCCACGCGCACCCTTGGCCAAAACTCGCATGCGCCCTTCCCCTTCGGTAAACAAATCCAGCATCAGGCTGGTTTCGCTGTAAGGGCGACTATGCAAAACAAATGCGCGCTGCCAACCTTCCATCGACGAGTCTTATTTCAGATCGTCGGTATAGCCTAAGCTGCGCAATGCACGTTCGTCATCGGCCCAGCCTGATTTCACTTTCACCCACAGTTCAAGATGCACTTTGGCATCAAACATTTGTTCCATGTCCTGACGGGCTTCGATACCAATAGTCTTAATCTTGGCACCTTTGTTACCGATAACCATTTTTTTCTGGCCTTCACGTTCAACCAGAATCAGACCGTGGATGTTGTAACCACCACGTTCATTCGGCACAAACTGCTCGATTTCTACGGTAACCGAGTAAGGCAGTTCTTCACCCAGGAAGCGCATCAATTTTTCACGAATAATTTCCGACGCCATAAAGCGCTGGGAACGGTCGGTGATGTATTCTTCCGGGAAATGATGTTCAGCTTCCGGCATATGCTTACGCACGATGGCCGCGATGGTGTCCACGTTCATGCCTTTCTCCGCAGAGATTGGCACCACATCAAGGAAATTCATCTGCTGGCTCAGGAACTGAATATGTGGCAACAGCTTGGTTTTATCCGTGACGTTATCCACTTTGTTGATAGCCAACAGAACCGGGCATTTCAAGCTGCGCAGTTTATTCACGACCATTTCATCGTCGGCGGTCCAGTTAGTTCCTTCGACAACAAAAATAACCAATTCCACGTCACCAATCGAGCTGCTAGCCGCTCGGTTCATCAAACGGTTGATGGCACGTTTTTCTTCAATATGCAGCCCCGGGGTATCCACATAGATAGCCTGATAAGGCCCTTCAGTATGGATGCCCATAATCCGGTGGCGGGTTGTCTGCGGCTTACGCGAGGTGATGGAAATCTTTTGACCCAACAACTCGTTTAGCAAGGTTGATTTGCCCACGTTCGGACGACCAACAATTGCAATAAAACCACAATACGTTTTTTCTACTTCGCTCATTCAAGCTCCAACTGTTTCAGCGCTTGTTCCGCTGCTGCCTGCTCAGCTTTACGACGACTTGACCCAGTACCGACTACCGGCTCGCTCAAGCCACTGACCTGGCAGTGGATAGTAAATTCCTGATCGTGTGCTTCTCCGCGAACCTGCACAACCAGGTAAGAAGGTAACGGCAGATGGCGACCCTGCAGGTATTCCTGCAAACGCGTTTTTGGGTCTTTCTGCTTGTCACCGGGGCTGATTTCATCTAACCGGCTACGATACCAGTCCAAAATCAGCCGTTCGACCGTTTGAATACCGCTATCGAGGAACACACCGCCGATAAGGGCTTCTACCGTATCTGCCAAAATGGATTCACGACGAAAACCGCCGCTCTTCAATTCACCCGGGCCAAGGCGTAAACATTCGCCAAGGTCAAATTCACGGGCCATTTCGGCGAGAGTATTGCCTCGAACCAAGGTTGCCCGCATCCGACTCATGTCGCCCTCGTCTACGCGAGGGAAGCGGTGATACAACTCATTGGCGATAACAAAACTCAGAATTGAGTCACCCAGGAACTCTAAACGCTCATTGTGTTTGCTGCTGGCGCTGCGATGAGTCAGAGCTTGCAGCAAGAGATCCTGCTGTTGAAAAGTATAGCCCAGCTTCCGCTGTAGCCTGGTTATTACGATGGGATTCATGAGTTACCAATAGATCAAGAATGCGTCAAAAACTACAGCATACGGAACAGGTCTGCTTCGCCCAAGCCAACACAAAGCTGTTTCGTTTGCAGTGCCTCCAACAGGAAGCCAACTTTTATCGCTCGAAAGGTTATTCTACAACGTGTGGAAACATAATGCTGCGTTTATATATACCCTTATTAATTGAAATTCTGGCGTTGTTGGGGCATTCACCGCCCAAATTGCTGATGTCGATCAGCTTATCGGGATTTATCGGATTATTGCCAGCCAACAGCGCCAGTCAATCAGGATACCGCTCAGATTAATGAATTCCACCAATACGGCTTAAACGCACACCCGTTGGCCATTCACCTTCCTGCTTTTCAAAACTCATCCAGATAGCAGTGGCTTTACCCACCAGATTGCGCTCAGGGACGAAGCCCCAGAAGCGACTATCCGCACTATTATCCCGGTTATCACCCATCATAAAGTAGTGACCTTCCGGAACCACCCAAACGCCAAGCGGCTGGTCTGGCTGCTGATAATAAGCACCAATCTGATCGTTCCGACCCGGCACCATCAGAATCTGATGGGAAACCGGCCCTAAACTTTCGCTGCGCTGACGCAAACGTACACCATCATCTGGAACCGGCTTATTGGTCGGAATCTGGAAGAATCCGGCCGAAGACTCGCCCATACCGCTGAAGCGGAAAGTCTGGACGAATTCGCTCGGCACAGATTCGCTGTAAGTAATGGCTAACGCGCTATCACAAGAGTGACCAGTATTGCAGGCTGGCTGCACCGTTACTTGTTTGGCAATAGGATCGTAACTAACCCGATCTCCCGGCAAACCAACCACACGCTTGATGTAATCAACCCGAGGATCCAGCGGATACTTAAATACCACCACGTCGCCGCGTTTCGGATGTCCCGTTGGGATCAGCGTCGTCTGGGTAATAGGATCTTTAATGCCGTAGGCATACTTTTCCACCAGAATAAAATCGCCGATCAGCATAGTTGGCATCATCGATCCAGACGGAATCTGAAATGGCTCATAAATGAATGAACGCACGATAAACACCAGCGCCAGCACCGGGAAAATCGAAGCACAGGTCTCGATCCAGCCAGGCTGACGAGCAACTTTAGATAAAGCTTTCTCATCTACCGTGCCCGCTGTTTGGGCATTGATAGCCGCAATTTTTGCCTGACGTGCCGGCGCCCATTTGAAACGCTCGAAACACCAGATAATCCCTGTGACCAGCGTAGCTACGGCCAGAATCAAGGCGAACATGTTAGCCATTCAAACTCCTTACAACTTATTTTCCGTCTTTGCCAACGTGCAGAATGGCCAGGAAAGCCTCTTGTGGCAACTCAACGTTACCCACCTGCTTCATACGTTTTTTACCGTCTTTCTGCTTCTGCAACAGCTTTTTCTTACGGCTAACATCACCGCCGTAACACTTCGCCAATACGTTTTTACGCAGCTGTTTCACGGTTGAACGCGCAATGATGTGGTTGCCGATAGCCGCCTGAATTGCAATATCGAATTGCTGGCGCGGAATCAGCTCTTTCATCTTCTCGACCAAATCGCGACCACGATATTGAGCGTTGTCACGGTGAGTAATCAGAGCCAGTGCATCAACACGTTCGTTGTTGATCAAAACGTCAACGCGGACCATGTCAGAGGTCTGGAAACGCTTGAAATTATAGTCCAGGGACGCATAGCCGCGTGACGTTGATTTCAGGCGGTCAAAGAAGTCCAGCACCACTTCTGCCATCGGGATTTCGTAGGTCAGCGCCACCTGGTTACCGTGGTAAACCATGTTGGTCTGTACGCCACGTTTCTCGATACACAGTGTAATAACGTTACCCAGATACTCTTGCGGCAACAGCATATGACACTCTGCGATAGGCTCGCGCAACTCTTCAATGTTGTTCAGTGCCGGTAGCTTAGACGGACTATCAACATAAACGGTTTCCTGACTAGTGGTAATCACTTCATACACTACGGTTGGCGCAGTGGTAATCAGTTCCAGATCGTATTCACGTTCCAGACGTTCCTGAATGATTTCCATATGCAGCAAGCCAAGGAAACCACAGCGGAAACCAAAACCCAGCGCAGTAGAACTCTCTGGTTCATAGAACAGAGACGCGTCGTTCAGGCTCAATTTACCCAGCGCATCACGGAAGCTTTCGTAATCATCAGAGCTGATTGGGAACAAACCGGCATAAACCTGCGGTTTCACTTTCTTAAAGCCCGGCAGGGATTTTTCCGCCGGTTGACGAGCCAGCGTCAGCGTATCGCCGACTGGCGCGCCAAGAATGTCTTTAATCGCGCAGACCAACCAGCCTACTTCGCCACAGTTCAACACTTCGCGGTCAATACGTTTTGGCGTGAAGATACCCAAGCGGTCAGCGTTATAGGTCTGGCCAGTGCTCATCACTTTGATCTTGTCGCCTTTGCGCAAGGTACCGTTTTTAATACGGATCAAAGAAACAACGCCCAGATAGTTATCGAACCATGAGTCGATGATCAGCGCCTGTAATGGAGCTTCCGGATCGCCCTCTGGCGGCGGAATATCACGCACCAGACGCTCAAGCACATCAGGTACACCAACACCGGTTTTCGCCGAGCAGCGCACGGCGTCAGCAGCATCGATACCGACGATATCTTCAATCTCTTCCGCTACGCGTTCAGGATCGGCGGCTGGCAGGTCGATTTTGTTCAAAACCGGAACCACTTCCAGATCCATTTCCATCGCGGTATAGCAGTTGGCTAATGTCTGGGCTTCAACGCCCTGCCCAGCATCCACCACCAGCAGTGCGCCTTCACAGGCCGCCAGCGAGCGGGAAACCTCATAAGAGAAGTCTACGTGACCGGGAGTATCGATAAAGTTGAGCTGATAAGTTTGACCGTCCTGAGCACGATAATCCAAGGTCACGCTTTGTGCCTTGATGGTAATCCCGCGCTCACGCTCCAGATCCATGGAATCCAGAACCTGCGCGGCCATTTCGCGCTCACTTAAACCGCCACAAATCTGGATAATACGGTCAGACAGCGTCGACTTACCGTGGTCAATATGGGCAATAATGGAGAAATTTCGTATATGCTTCATTATAAAAGTTTTTCTGCCTTGGTATTTCTGAATCATTCGCCTATGGACACACGCATGGACATAAAGCGACAGTCAGTATTGTAAGTTGTTAGGTTGGCTGTCTTTCGCCTAAGTCGCGGTATTCTACATGTCAAGACAATGAAAACCTAGTCATCCTCATGCCAATCCTTACTATTATCCTTGCTTTCAGATGAAATCAAGTCGCTCTGTCAGGACACTCCTCGAGAGCAATAGCGGCCCATCATTGGCATTAATATGAATACCGGAACCGCGAGTCGCTCGGCTTAAAGGATAGTCGCATTAAAGCTTAACGCGCCGTATTTTTATGTTGCTGATTTATATCAGAGTTTAAATCCATTTAAATAAAGTGGTTATTGGGCGGATTTGGGAGATATGCTCAAAGAAACCTACGTCATTCTCTTCTTGGCTCTCCTCCTAAGTCACTTATTATTTTCTCATTGAGGTAACTGATGTCTTTTCAGAAATACCCATTCACTTTAGGAAAAACCTCATATCGTCAATATTCGCCTCACCTAGAATATAAAAATCACCTTGGAATAACCTAAATGGTGAAACCGTTTTATCGCCATTAAGGAGGTCTGATGATCGATGAAGGCCCAATTCTCAGCCGCCACGAGTTTAGTAAGAAAAACTCAAAACTGACACTGGCTTCCGTCGCCTTTATTATAGTAATGACACTGGTGATTATCACATTGGCAACGGCAACCAATGTATTTTCTACGCCTTCAATATTATTGGTGTTGTGCATTCTGCTGGCGGCATTATCCCTGAGCGTCCTGCTTTATTCCCGGTTATATATCACGCCGGACTTTACCTATTTCTTATATGAGAATGGCGTTCGGGTATTTAATCATTACAGTGAAAAAGTTTATTTCATTCCTTTTGATAAAATCACGCATATTTACCATTTCCACTTGGGGATTAATCCAAGGGGAAAGATAAACGCAATGGCATTTCGCGCCTCACACCACCAGCAATGGAATATTATCGTTTCTAATATCATGGGAGCTAACCCCTTGATGCGAAATATCGTTTATCAACAGGTTAGCCATGCTGGCGACGCCTGTCTTACCCGACTATTTCAGGGAGAAATAATCAACTTTGATGTGGTTAACAAAAAACCGTCTTGGTTTAATCAATTTATTGATCATGACCTGGTTGAGGTTATTCCCCATGCCATTAGGCTGAACGCACGCACTTTAACCACGCAGCAACGCGTCATTGATATCGAGAATATACGGAGAATTGAAACTGGGAGTAAGGGCAATAATAACGAGTCGATACGCCTGCTTGATGATGAAGGGAGTGTTTTATTTTCGATAAATTATGCGGAATTAATCAGCGCAGATCTGTTTATTGCCTTAATTCAACATATGATTCAAAACCGCATACCAGCCTATCACAGCCCGATAAATCACTAATTTGAAATCAATCTTGCTGGATTCTCAGCGCCGTCGGCGGTAAACCTATTTGCAATACAACCGGTTGATAATCAGCCCGCTCCTCAACCTTAGCCGCCAGCCTTCGAGCAAGTAAAAAACCGGCTATTCCGCCTAATACCGCACCAACCGCGGTCATTGCCTCGGTCACAAAGATATTCTGACATAATGCGCCACCGGCAATCAGCCCGAAAAGCGGCGTCAGGTAAACCAACATCGCCGAACGTAGCAAGCTGCCTTCGCTGATTCCCACTTCAACCCGTTGACCCGGTTCAAGCGGTTGATCGATAGCGACTTGAAGCTGATGTTGAGATTCTGGGCCAAGTTTATTCAACAGGTCGCTGCCACAGCCGCCGCGGGCATGACAATTACCGCAGCCGGCATGAGGCTCACAGCGCAGCAACGCTATACCCTGTTGCCACGAAATCACCGTGGCCCATTCCTTCATCATTATTTCTTAGCCTTTAACACAACGCTGCCGGCAATACGTTTCGCCGTAGCGGGAGGAATCTCACCTACAACGGTAATTTCAGCGCCATTGCGTACTTCACTTTCAACGGTACGGCGCCCCTGACGCAAAGATTGCCCGGTCACAGCATTCTTATCGGCCGGGTTTACGTTCACCGTAAAGCTGAACAATCCGTCGGTATACAATCGAGTTTCCGTTGGCGTATCCAGATTCGGTAGAGTTCGACGGCTGCGAGAAACTTCGACCATTCCCGAAGGCAGCCAAGCTGGAGCCCAGACGAAATCGACTTTTTGTTTCGCAGGTAAAGCGAGCAATGGTGGTAGCTCAAGAGCTTTCATACCTTGCAATACCGTTTGAATCGGCGTACCTACCCCCATGGATATCACTCTGAATTGCTCCAGCGTTTCTCCATCGCGATCCAAGAGATCGATGCGCATCGGTAATTTTGTCGTTTCGTCTAGCCAGATAATATAGCTATAGCGCGTGCCATCTTTGGCTACAACACGAATAACCTGGCAGGGGCGATCGGCTACGCGCGCTCGCCCCACGGCAATATAGTCGTAATATTTGGCCAGATTTTTGAAATTAGAAAACACGATGGAAGGCAAAGCATCGACTATGTGATCACCGGCCAGAGTAAAAGGGTCGAAGCCAGGTTCGAAATAGCTAATTTCAGTACCGCGCTGAAGAACCTCGGTGCGAGGTCCATCCATGCGTAATAGCTGAGCTAACGCTTTGCCTTCAGATATAGCATGGCGATAACGAAGAGAATCAATCCCTTGGTTATTGACATTAATATAGCCTAGCTCATAGTTGAGTGACTGACTGGCACTGCCCATTTCTTGCAACAACGCCTCTGGTTCATTTTGAGCAGAGGCGATTATTGGCACGAACAGGCCGCCCGTCAGTAAACAGACGGATAACAAAAGTTGCTTCATTACTGCTGTTGCATTCCTAAGGACTGAGTTCCAGGCACCTGAATAGCGGCTTGCGGCGATACAGACTGTTCTTGTTGTAGCGGATCCTGCGGTAAACGGCGCTGCAATTCAAAATCCTGGCTCAGCATATCGACACGGCGACGCTGTTCCTGAACCTGCTTTTGCTGACTGTTGCCAAAAGTTCCATCAACCGGCACACCAAAACTGACTGGCGATGCTTTGCCCATCATTGGCAAGGTATTAAAGGCCGGAGATTCAGACTGCATAGTGTCTGTTGCTGGCTGGTTGTATTGCTGAACCCCCACAATCACCGCCAGAGAAACGCAGGCAGCCATGCCAACTTGGGTAAGTTGACTAGCCCAGGGACGCACTTTGTTCCAGAACGGCATTTTCTGCCAGAGATGCGGCTGAGGTTGAGATTCAGGCACGGCAGCTGGTGCGAAGCGGACGGGTTCATCTTTCAGTGCAGCAGCCACGCGGCTAGCAATATCAAGATGAATGACTTCACCAACGTCACCGCGCAGAGTGTCACGGATTAAGTGATAACTCTGCCAGCTTTGTTGCAGTTCGTTATCTTTTGATAAAGAACTCATCAGTTCGCTATCAAGAGTTTCACCATCCATCAGAGCGGAAAGCTTTTCTTTCTGCATGCCTAAATACCCTTTATGTGTCCGCTATCGCTGAATCAGCGGCTGAACTTTGTTATCGATAGCTTCGCGAGCACGGAAGATACGCGAACGAACGGTACCGACCGGGCAATCCATAATGGCGGCTATTTCTTCATAGCTCAAACCATCCAACTCACGCAAAGTAATCGCCATCCGGAGATCCTCCGGGAGTGACTCTATGGTACGAAAAACTATCTGCCTCAATTCCTCAGACAACATTAAGTTCTCAGGGTTCGAAATTTCTTTTAATGCGCCCGCATTTTCGTAATTTTCAGCATCATTTGCATCCACATCACTGGATGGTGGACGACGTCCCTGAGCGACTAAGTAATTTTTTGCCGTGTTGACGGCGATACGGTACAACCATGTGTAGAAAGCACTATCGCCACGGAATGACTCCAATGCGCGATAAGCCTTTATAAAGGATTCTTGTACCACATCAGGGACATCGCCCTGAGGTACGTATCGAGATACAAGGCTCGCCACTTTATGCTGGTAACGAATAACCAGTAAATTGAACGATTGTTGGTCTCCTTTTTGGACCCGCTCAACCAGCATTTGATCCGTTAACTGCTCGCTCATCCGAGGCAAACTCTCCCGAAATATATCCCCACGCTAAAAATCGTACTGCCAGTCATATCATTACCTTCCTGAGCAAGCACTTGCTTGGAGTTTAATTAAAAAGCAAAGTTCCCTATTGCCCTGTTTTTCTTTCGATATCCTTTCAATATCTGATACCCGTAGCTTTTGCTCGGGCAGATAGGCTACCATGAAAATCACCCTTCTTCTGCACACATCATACGTTATGTCATCATCATCAGAACATGTTAGCGATGTATTGATCATCGGAAGCGGCGCTGCGGGCCTGTCACTGGCGCTGCGCCTTGCACCACACTGTAAAGTTACCGTTCTGAGCAAAGGCCCGCTGAACGAAGGCGCAACCTTTTATGCTCAAGGCGGAATTGCAGCCGTTTTTGACGAAACCGACAGTATCAGCTCACATGTTGATGACACGCTGATTGCCGGGGCCGGGCTGTGCGATAAAGATGCCGTCGAATTTATTGCCAGTAACGCACGCAGCTGCGTGCAATGGCTTATCGATCAGGGCGTACTCTTTGATACCGAAACCAACGCCAGCGGCGAAGAACGTTTTCATCTAACCCGTGAAGGCGGTCACAGCCACCGACGCATTCTGCATACAGCCGATGCTACAGGTAAAGAAGTAGAGACTACCCTGGTAGGTAAAGCAAGCACCCACCCCAATATTTCAGTGAAAGAGCGCCGCAATGCCGTGGACTTGATCACATCGAATAAAATTGGCCTGCCGGGAACCAAGCGGGTCGTGGGTGCTTATGTCTGGAACCGCGAGCTGGAAAAAGTGGAAACTTATCGCGCTAAAGCCGTGGTGTTGGCTACCGGCGGCGCAGCTAAGGTTTATCAATATACGACCAATCCAGATATTTCCTCCGGTGATGGTATCGCTATGGCCTGGCGTGCCGGTTGCCGCGTCGCCAATCTGGAATTTAACCAGTTTCACCCGACCTGCCTGTTCCACCCACAGGCGCGCAATTTCCTGTTAACCGAAGCGCTGCGCGGTGAAGGAGCCTACCTAAAACGCCCTGACGGCACCCGCTTTATGCCTGATTTTGACGCGCGAGGCGAACTGGCACCGCGAGATATCGTCGCCCGAGCCATTGACCATGAAATGAAGCGGCTGGGTGCCGATTGTATGTATCTGGATATCAGCCATAAACCAACTGAATTCGTGATGCAGCATTTCCCCATGATCTACCAAAAACTGCTGTCTTTGGGCATCGACCTGACCAAGGAAGCTATTCCCATCGTTCCGGCAGCGCATTATACCTGCGGCGGCGTGATGGTCGATCAGCATGGTCGAACCGATTTGGACGGGCTGTACGCCATTGGGGAAGTGAGTTACACCGGGCTGCATGGAGCGAACCGCATGGCGTCTAACTCATTGTTGGAATGTCTGGTTTACGGCTGGTCGGCATCTGAGGATATTTTGATGCGTTTACCCCACGCCAAATTAGCCAAACATCTGCCTGAGTGGGATGAAAGCCGAGTTGATAACTCCGATGAACGCGTAGTAATACAACATAATTGGCATGAATTAAGGCTATTTATGTGGGATTACGTCGGCATCGTACGTACGACCAAAAGGTTGGAACGCGCCCTGCGCCGCATCAATACTTTGCAGCAGGAAATCGACGAATATTACGCGAATTTCCGTATTTCCAACAACCTGTTGGAATTGCGTAATCTGGTGCAAGTCGCCGAACTTATCGTGCGCTGTGCGATGGAAAGGAAAGAAAGTCGCGGCCTGCATTATACGCTCGATTATCCAGATCTACTGGAAAATCCGCGCCCGACCATCCTTCAACCCTGATATTTCCGTATTCTGTTAAGGGCACTTCAGTGCCCTTAGTTTCTTTATCTATTTGTCACAATGAATATTTCACAACTAATAGTTAAGATAAAAATCACCAATTAACTGACAAAATTCAGGTGAATACACATCCTCCGCCTGACGCAAAGGTAAATGCTGATGTAGCTTTTCTCCATCCTGACGAGATAAAACCAGCAACATTCGGTGCAATGACTTACCGGGTCTGTCTCGCACATCAACCTGTTGCCGCACAAACCAACCTTGCTGAACGGCCGACGCTGCCAAATCCTCACCAATGCTGTGCGGTAATACTACGCAGAAGCGACCTTCCGGCGTGATCAATCGTTCAGCGCTACGCAACAACGCTTCGTGAGTCAGGGATCCGGTATAACGCGCAGTATTTCTCGCTTCATCACGGCAGGCCACCGCCGGAGAAAAGTAAGGCGGATTACTGACGATTAGATCATATTGATGAGGATGGTGTTCTGCGAATGCATTTACATCGGCACTATAAATACGAATTCGATCGTGCCAAGGAGAAGCCTGCGCGTTTTCAGTAGCCTGCTCCGCCGCCTCGCTTTCCAGTTCGACGCCGTCGATCAAAACTTCCGAAGACGATCTCTGAGCGATCATCAAAGCAATCAACCCACTACCACAGCCGATATCCAGCACGCGCCGAGCCTGTTGTAACGGTACCCATGCGCCGAGTAATACTCCGTCAGTGCCTACCTTCATGGCGCAGCGATCGTGAGCCACAAAAAACTGTTTAAAGGTAAAACCACCGCGACGTAAACTCGGTTTTATTTTCAATTGTTCGCTCACATTAATCACCAGAATCTTTAACTGGCGTAGCATAGGACAATATGATTGAAGGTAAAAGACATCATTCCCGCTTAAACAGGTGAAGAATTCGGCTAACCCGTCTATAATCGGCGCCCCAAGTAGAGGAAGACCATGACTGTAACCAATTTTTCCGAACTCGATCTCGACGAACGCCTCATTGACGCCCTGCGCGACAAAGGCTATGAGCGCCCTACCGCCATTCAGGCTGCGGCTATTCCGCCAGCTATGGACGGACGCGACGTATTGGGTTCGGCTCCCACAGGTACGGGCAAAACTGCCGCCTTTTTGCTGCCAGCCTTGCAGCATCTGCTGGATTTTCCACGCAAAAAATCCGGGCCACCGCGCATCCTGATTCTGACGCCAACCCGTGAGCTGGCGATGCAAGTTGCCGATCAGGCCCGAGAACTGGCCAAACACACTCAGTTAGACATCGCGACCATCACCGGTGGCGTGGCCTACATGAACCATGCTGAAGTCTTCAGCGAGAACCAGGACATCGTGGTTGCGACCACTGGCCGTTTACTGCAGTACATCAAAGAAGAGAACTTTGACTGCCGTGCGGTAGAAACCCTGATTCTGGATGAAGCCGATCGTATGCTGGACATGGGCTTTGCGCAGGATATCGAAACTATCGCCGCGGAAACTCGCTGGCGTAAGCAGACATTACTGTTCTCAGCCACGCTGGAAGGCGAAGCGATTCGCGAGTTTGCCGAGCGTATTCTCGAAGAGCCAGTAGAGTTGGAAGCCGATCCGTCTCGCCGCGAGCGTAAAAAAATCCAGCAATGGTACTATCGCGCAGACAATATCGAACACAAAACTGCCCTGTTGGTTCATTTACTGAAACAGCCGGACGTGCAGAAATCCATTATCTTCGTGCGTACCCGTGAAAAGGTGCACCAATTGGTGAGCTGGCTACGTGAAGCCGGTATTAACGCCTGGTTCCTCGAAGGTGAAATGGTTCAGGCCAAGCGTACCGAAGCGGTTATTCGTTTAAGCGATGGTCGCGTCAACGTATTGGTAGCAACGGACGTGGCGTCTCGTGGCCTGGATATCGACGATATCAGTCATGTATTTAACTTTGACCTACCGCTCACAGCGGACGTCTATCTGCACCGCATTGGCCGTACCGGTCGGGCTGGTCGCAAAGGCGTGGCGATTTCTTTGGTTGAAGCACATGATCATTTATTGCTGGGCAGAATTGGTCGTTATCTGAAAGAACCACTGAAACCTCGGGTCATTGACGAGTTGCGTCCAACCAGTAAAGAGCCAAGCGCCAAATCTACCGGCAAACCGTCGAAAAAGGTTTTAGCGAAGCGTAAAGAGCTGAAGGCGGCCAACAAAGAAAAAACCAAGGTTAAAGTGCGCCACCGCGATGCTAAAAATGTCGGTAAGCGCCGTAAACCAAAGAATAAAGCTGACGCTTAACGCGCAGGTTTATTCCACTGGACAGCAAAAAGCCGCTTGTTAAAGCGGCTTTTTTTATGGGTAAACTCATCCACGGATTTTGTCTTGCTGAAGGATAATTTCATCAAGATCCCCAATTTCCGTCCAAAATCGAGCAAATTAAATCCACACTGTTTATCTACAAAACAGGCACTTAACACACGGCCGTTGCTCTATCGCTGCGGCGCAGTCTCAAGGCTGTTTCTGGTATAATTCAGCCTGTTTATTTGCCCGTAGCCATTCATTCAACTGCTGGTATTTCCTCTGCATTTCATTGGTCTGTAGTTTTTGCGGCGTCATTGCAAAATACTGCTGAAAATGAGCCCCCTGCTTATTACGCAACTCAGCATTCGCGCCGGCCTGTAACAAACGTAGCGCCAATTCTGGCGCATTGATTTTACCAGCCAAATGCAGCGGTGTGTCTCCCAGGCGATCCGGCAGGTTAGGATCGGCACCCGCAGCCAATAACATCATCACCTGCACTTCTCGCCCAGCCATCACCGCCGCAGCCAACGGAGTTGCCGACGTAATACTATTGCGCGCATTCGGTTTCAACCGACCATCTAACAATATTTGTAAATAATGAGCATCCTTAACGCTCGCCGCAGTATGTAAGGCACTGTTGCCTTGCAAGCCGGGCTGGAACGGATCGGCATGAAGTTCCAGTAACGCAGCCAGGCTTTCCGGCTGCTGATTCAAGATCGCCCATTGCAGCAAAGTGATCGATTGATCCCCCCGCTGCTGCAAGATTTTTTCAGAAGCGAGCTGCTGTATCTGCGCGACATCACCACGATAAATAGCTTCGGCAATCGGCGTTACTTGTGGATCGTTAAATACATTTTTACTCTCAGTCATCGCCAATCCCTCAAAACTCATAAGCGATATCAATACACCGCAAACAGTGTAGCGAATATACCGCAGGCAACTGTTCATCGGTGTTCTATCAGGCATTTTTCAACTCCCAGGGTTTTTGCTCGCTCATGGAAGACAGAACTTTATCAATTCTATGAGCAGCCAGACTGCGTGAAAGATGTTTATGCGGCAACCAATCGTCCAGACCACTTAGCTTGTCGTTATTCGCCAGCGTGATTTTATGGCCAATGGCATTCGGAATTATAGACGTCGATTCCTGCGTGTCAGTGAGCATGTCATATTGTTCGCTATAACGGCGAATAGCTCCACTTTCAGCTTCACTTTTTGCCTGAGCCGGATTGATCCCTAAACGATTTAGCGTGTGATCCGATACGCCAGCCGCGTTAAAGGTTACCGCAACGGTCGCCGTCGCTAATGCCGCCGTTGCCGCCAATCCACCGCCCAGCGAGTGACCGGTAATCACCAAGGCTTCGCCAAAGGCCATTTTCGCGGTTTTACCTAAGGCAACAGCCTGATTATATTGAACATCGTCATAGCCAGTGGCCTGTCGAACGTTGCTCAGCCAATCTCGCATATCATTGGTGCCGGCAAAAGCCAGAACATACTGCTGCTGATTCGAATAGATTCCAGCCTGAAAACCAGAGGCGCGGTCAGACAAACTAGCAGGATCGATACCCGCTTTAAGCAGATCAGCATCACTTAAACGCTGGAATCCGTCCAGATTAGCCCCGGTTGGCCTATAAACATCTTTAGCCAACAGCGCCAGCGAGTAATCGCTTTTCTGAGATGCTTTACCCTTTCCTATCACTTCAGCTGATTTTAGCGCCGCAGACTGCTCGCTCCGGGATAAACCAAGATCGGAAACCATTGATTGATAGAGATCGTTACTTTCCCGTGTTGCAGCAGAAAACACCGCATTTTTGGCTGTCACAACGGCAGAAAAAGTTGACTCAGTTTCAGTTGAAGTGCTCGCCGTTCTGACCGAATTCGATGGAATAATTGGATTAGACAGAGTATTTAACGGCGAAGCTACGGAAAGACTCAGTGGCATAGTCATTACGACTCCTTGTCGACAGCAAAATTAAGCGAACACCTAACGGGTGTAACTTGGCTATCGGCAGGTCGGATGAGTTCTTTATGAGAAAAGATAAGAATGACTTATTGAATACCGAAAAGTGTGAAGCCGCTCAGGCTTTACCTTAGAAAAGACGGCGCACAATAAAAAAGGGAGCCAAAGCTCCCTTTTCATTAAACTCTCACGGCTAAAACCCTATAAATTACAGGCTTTCAGTGAAAGTACGAGTAATAACATCGCGTTGCTGCTCTGGAGTCAGTGCGTTGAAACGTACCGCATAGCCAGAAACACGAATGGTCAGCTGCGGGTATTTTTCTGGATGTTTAACAGCATCTTCCAGAGTTTCACGGCGCAGAACGTTAACATTCAGGTGCTGACCGCCTTCTACACGAACGGTAGGCTGAACTTCCAGCGGAACTTCGCGGTATTCAATCTGACCTAATTCGCTAGCAGGAACGATTTGATCTTCTGCATAGTCAGCTTTAGCGCATACGCAGCGCAGTTCGTTTTTCTCGTCGTCTAACAGCCAAAAAGAGTTCAGCAAGGCTTCATTGTTAGCTTTAGTAATTTGAATACCAGTAATCATTTGGTGCCTCCGTAATACGGCTAAAATTCCAGGAATGGAAAAGTGACGTTGGTTATTTGGTAAAACCATTGTTCTCTTATTGTTCTATATACCAGTCAAATCACCGTTATTCTTTGACTTAAATCAAGATTTACAGCCCAGCACTTTACGAGCTGTGGGCAAATTTATGTTTTATATCAATTTTATCAAATACCAACGCAACAATTATTTTTGTAAATTTTCAACAAAAATTACATTAATTGGCGCTATTTTAAGCGACATCTACACCGTAAACTTTTAACAGTTTCCCTGCTCAACGCTAACCGGTAAGCTGAGCAACATAAATTTTCAGCAAAAACAAAGGAGAGTCTCATGACCACCTCCCTCACTTGGCACGACGTAATTGGTCAGGAAAAGCAACAACCCTACTTCCAAAATACGCTGGCTCAGGTCGCCGCCGAACGTCACGCGGGGAAAATCGTCTATCCACCGCAAAAAGACGTATTTAATGCCTTTCGGTTAACCGAACTGGATCAGGTAAAAGTCGTGATTCTCGGCCAGGATCCGTACCACGGCCCAAATCAGGCCCATGGTTTGTCCTTCTCGGTGCTGCCCGGCGTACCGGCGCCACCGTCGCTGGTAAATATGTATAAAGAGCTGGCTACCGATATTCCCGGCTTTGAACGCCCCAATCACGGTTTTTTACAAAGCTGGGCGGAACAGGGCGTATTGCTGCTAAACACCGTTCTCACCGTCGAAGGTGGCAAAGCGCATTCACACGCCAATTTTGGCTGGGAAACTTTTACAGATCGGGTGATTGCCGCATTAAACCAGCATCGGGAAGGAATTGTATTTTTACTTTGGGGGGCTCACGCGCAGAAAAAAGGGCAAATTATCGACCCGCAGCGCCATCATATTTTGAAAGCCCCGCATCCTTCCCCACTCTCCGCCCATCGCGGCTTTTTTGGCTGTAAACACTTCTCACAGGCCAATCAACTATTGATAAAACAGAATTTAGCGCCTATCGACTGGCAACCTAAATTTCCAACTACCTGATTGAACTCGTAAAAAAGGCACCGTTAAGGTGCCTTTTGCTTGATTGGGTAGCCTTAAGCTTTCGCTTTGGAAACCGCAACCATCGCCGGGCGCAACAGACGGCCATTCAGCGTATAACCCTTTTGCATCACCATCATCACTTGGTTCGGCTCATGATCGGCAGACTCAAGCATAGTCATCGCCTGATGAACTTCCGGGTTGAAAGGCACATTGGTTTCACCCACAACTTCGATACCGTATTTGCCCACTGCATCCAGTAAGGATTTCAGCGTCAATTCGATACCTTCGATCATTGATGTCAATTCGGTATTGGAGCGATCTGCTGATTCCAGAGCACGTTCCAGATTATCAATCACCGGGAGTAAGGATGATGAAAATTTCTCTAACGCAAATTTATGCGCTTTTTCAATATCCAATTCGGTACGGCGACGGATATTCTCAACTTCAGCTTTCGCGCGTAACAGGCTTTCGCGCTCACGCTGCAAGGCGTCAGCCAATTGGGTTTCCAGCTCTGCAACCCGCGGATCAACACCGTCACTAGTCTCTTGTGCGGCTCCCGCTTGCTGCTCGACTGCTTGTTCCATTTCTTCCGAGACTTGCTCGTTAGGCGTTTTCTGTTCTTTACTACTCATGGATATCTCCGCGTTTTAGCATTAATCTCGCTACTTGGCTTATTATGGGGATCAAAACCGGGGATTCAAGGGAACCGGTCACAATGTAGGGCACAAACAGGCTCTACTGAGGAAAACCACGGCAATGAATAAAAGATTCAACTGTATTGGTATTGTCGGTCACCCACGTCACCCGGCCGCTCTTGCTACACACGAAATGCTCTACCATTGGCTAAAATCCAAGGGTTATGCCGTTATGGTTGAACGGCAAATTGCCCGCGACCTCAATTTAACCAACGCCGTTACCGGCAGTCTGGCTGAAATTGGTCAAAAAGCCGATCTGGCGGTGGTGGTCGGCGGCGATGGCAACATGTTGGGCGCAGCGCGCGTCTTAGCTCGATATGATATCAAAGTGATTGGCGTCAACAGAGGAAATCTGGGATTTTTAACTGATCTAGACCCGGATAACGCGCAACAGCAACTTTCTGACGTTCTGGAAGGCGAATATCTCAGCGAACAGCGATTTTTGCTGGAAACTCAGGTTCGGCGAGCCAATCAACAATGCAGAATGAGCACCGCGATCAACGAGGTGGTACTACACCCCGGAAAAGTCGCGCATATGATCGAATTCGAAGTGTATATCGACGATCGTTTTGCGTTTTCCCAACGATCCGACGGCCTGATTATTGCCACTCCGACGGGTTCTACGGCTTACTCACTCTCCGCCGGCGGCCCGATATTGACGCCGACGCTGGACGCCATAGTTTTAGTGCCCATGTTTCCACACACGCTTTCCGCGCGACCCTTGGTTATCAACAGCAGCAGCACCATTCGATTGAAATTCTCCAAGATTAGCAGCGATCTGGAAGTGAGCTGTGACAGCCAGATCGCCCTACCCATTCAGGAAGGTGAAGAAGTCCTGGTTCGACGCAGCGATTTCCACCTGAATTTGATTCATCCAAAGGACTACAGCTATTTCAATACCTTAAGCACCAAGTTGGGTTGGTCAAAAAAATTATTCTAAAAAGTTATTTTGCCACTTTACTGTATATAAAACCAGTTTATACTGTATTCAAATACAGACATGTGTTTATGTACAGGAGATTTACCATGCTGGCCCAACTGACCATCAGTAATTTTGCTATTGTGCGCGAGTTAGAAATTGATTTTCAGCCCGGATTAACCGCAATTACTGGCGAAACCGGCGCAGGCAAATCTATTGCTATTGATGCATTAGGATTATGCTTGGGTAGCCGTGCAGATGGCAGCATGGTGCGTCTAGGCGCTTCCAGAGCCGACATCTGCGCTCGTTTCTCATTAGCAGACACCCCAACTGCTCGCGCATGGCTTGAACATCACCAGTTGGATGACAGCAATGAATGTCTGCTGCGTCGCGCTATTGGGGTCGATGGCCGTTCGCGGGGCTTTATCAACGGCACTGCGGTTCCTCTTTCTCAACTAAGAGAGCTGGGGCAACTCCTGATTCAAATTCATGGCCAACATGCTCACCAGCTGTTATTGAAATCAGATCACCAGAAACAGCTACTGGATGCCTATGCCGATCAACCGGCATTGCTAGCTGAAATGAAAACGGCCTACCAACTGTGGCATCAGAGCTGCCGTTCGCTGGCCTTGCATCAGAAGCAATCCCTTGAGCGTGATGCTCGTCATCAACTGCTGCAATATCATCTTAAAGAGCTGAATGCCTTCGCGCCGGTGCAGGGCGAATATGAGCAGATCGATGCTGAATACAAGCGTCTGGCTAACAGCGGTCAGTTGATTTCTATCAGCCAGCAGGCTCTACAGTTGCTTTCTGATGATGAACAACAAAATATTCTCAGCCAGCTTTATACCGCCAAACAGCATATTACCGAACTGGCAGGCATGGATGAGCAGTTCAACAATTTATTGAATATGCTGGAAGAAGCATCGATCCAGATTAGCGAAGCAAGCGATGAATTGCGCCATTATGGTGAAAAGTTGGATATGGATCCGAATCGCCTATATGAACTGGAACAGCGACTATCACGCCAGCTTAATCTGGCTCGGAAGCACCACATTGCGCCGGAAGAACTTCCTCAGCTTCATCAACAGCTACTGGATGAACAACAACTCCTTTCGCAACAGGAAAGCGATCAGGAACAGTTAAGCGAAACGGTCAATCTTCACTATCAGCGCGCATTGGCATTGGCAAATCAGCTACATCAGGCTCGTCAGCATTATGCAGAAGAGCTGGCCACCTTGATTACCGAAAGCATGCACCAGCTCTCTATGCCGCATGGCCGATTTGCCATTGGTGTGCATTTCGAGCCGGAACACCTCAGCGCAGAAGGGGCAAGCCGTATAGAATTTAGTGTGACCACAAATCCAGGGCAACCTTTGCAACCTTTGGCTAAAGTTGCCTCCGGTGGCGAGTTATCGCGTATCGCATTAGCTATTCAGGTTATTACTGCTCGCAAAATGGATACGCCAGCACTCATTTTCGATGAAGTAGATGTCGGTATCAGCGGGCCAACGGCGGCGATTGTCGGTCAACTGTTGCGTCAGTTGGGGGAATCCACTCAGGTCATGTGTGTGACCCATCTTCCGCAGGTTGCAGGTTGTGGCCATCAACACTTCTTTGTCAGTAAACAAACGGATGGCGCAGAAACCGAAACACAGATGCATAAGCTGGATAAAAAAGCCCGTTTGCAAGAATTAGCGCGCCTGTTAGGCGGTAGCGAAGTGACGAAAAATACCCTGGCAAACGCGAAAGAGCTGCTTGCTGCATAAAAAAGCTCAACTTTTTTGCATTCAGGAGGTCATATTGAAGCCTTGTAAAGGTTTCCAACTGCTGCAAGGTCTATTATCATCGTCATCCTATGCCCTAAAGGAATGTGATTACTATGCGCTGTAAAATGCTGACTGCCGCCGCTGTAATGCTAATGATGCTTACCGCGGGTTGTTCCACGCTGGAAAAGGTGGTCTATCGGCCTGATATTAATCAGGGTAACTACCTGTCACCTAACGATGTATCCAAAATTCATAAAGGTATGACGCAGCAACAGGTGGCATACACACTAGGTACTCCGATGCTGCAGGACCCGTTTGGAACTCAAACCTGGTTCTACGTATTCCGCCAGCAGCCGGGACACGAAAAGGCTACACAGCAGACGCTGACCCTGACGTTCAACAGCAGCGGTGTTCTGACTGATATTAAAAATGAACCAGCGCTGAGCGGAAATTAATTTTTTCGTCGATCATGCTAGTGGTAGAGAAGGAAGATAGAGAATCACCTTCGATATAGCGCTAACGGATAAATGCCATTGGCGCTGATCTTCAATCAGACTGGCTTTATCCGTCATGCTTCAGGGCTGATAAAAAGTGAGGCGCACAACGCGCCTTATTTTTTTGCTTTTTCAGCGCGGATTCGACGTAACTCTTTGGGATCAGCAATTAACGGACGATAAATTTCGACTCTATCGCCATCATTAACTCTGTCACCCAATTTTACGGGGCGACTGTAAATCCCCACTTTGTTTTTTTGCAGATCAATATCAGTACGCAACGCTAAAAGCCCCGAGGCCTCAATCGCTTGCTCAACCGTGCTGCCTTCCGCGAGGCTCACCTTCCGAACATACTGACGCTCTGGCAAGGCATAAACGACCTCAACGTAAAGATCAGGCACTGTAGACCTCTTTTGCACGCTGGGTGAATGCTTGCACCATATTCCCCGCTAGCTCTTTAAACACTTTGCCAAAAGCCAATTCAATCAGCTTGTTAGTAAATTCAAAATCCAGATGCAGCTCCACTTTACAGGCATCAGGGCTTAATGGCGTGAAATGCCAACCGCCCATCAGCTTACGGAAAGGTCCGTCAACCAACTGCATGTTGATACTTTGGTTATCCGTTAGCGTATTACGCGTGGTAAACGTCTTGCTGATACCCGCTTTGGCAACATCTACCGCCGCCGTCATTTCATTATCGCAAGCGTCAAGCACCCGGCTCCCCGTGCAGCCAGGCAAGAACTCTGGGTAAGAGCAAACATCATTAACCAGTTGGTACATTTGTTCTGCACTGAATGGCACTAATGCAGAGCGACTAATCTGTGGCATAACATTTCCTGAGAGACATAAAACGCACGGATAATACCATTTATCTGGCAACTGACAAAAAATCAACGGCGCATAAACGGTAATAAAATCGACAAAATAAGGCCGCAGCGCACGGGAAAGGATTTCATTCGTCAACGCATACAGTATAATGATCAACACTATGACAAAGAAAAAAGCATACAAACCCGGTTCCGCAACCATTGCGCAAAATAAGCGCGCCCGCCACGAATACTTCATCGAACAAGAATTCGAAGCTGGCCTATCGCTGCAAGGTTGGGAAGTAAAATCTCTGCGCGCTGGTAAAGCCAACATCAGCGATAGCTACGTCACGTTTAGAAACGGTGAGGCCTTCCTGTTTGGGGCCACCATTACCCCACTAAACGTCGCGTCTACACACGTTGTTTGCGAACCTATGCGTACCCGTAAACTACTGCTGAATAAACGTGAGCTTGACTCACTGGTCGGCAAAGTTAATCGCGACGGTTTTACCGTAGTGGCTCTTTCCGTCTATTGGAAAAATGCCTGGGTTAAAGTTAAAATCGGCGTCGCAAAAGGCAAGAAAGACCATGACAAGCGTGATGATATTAAAGATCGCGAATGGCAGGTTGATAAAGCCAGAATTATGAAACACTCTAATCGTTAAGTCTCTGGCTTAACAGGTTATAGTTCTGGTATACTACAGAAGTTCTTTGGGGCTGATTCTGGATTCGACGGGATTCGCGAAACCCAAGGTGCATGCCGAGGTGCGGAGGCCTCGTAAAAAACCGCAAAAAAAATAATTGCAAACGACTCGCAATACGAATCTGCTGCTTTAGCAGCTTAATCAGCCTAAGAAACTGAAGATTCCCTCTCTCCCTAGCCTCCGCTCTTAGGACGGGGATCAAGAGAGGTCAAACCCAAAAGAGATCGCGTGGACACCTTGCCTGGGGTGAAAGCGTTAAACCCAATCAGGATAGTTTGTTAGTGGCGTGTCCGTCCGCAGCTAACCGGCGAATGTAATGACTGGACTAAGCATGTAGTGCCGACGGCGTAGTAATTTCGGACGGGGGTTCAAATCCCCCCAGCTCCACCAAATTCTTGGTTGATGGTTACCAGAGCCATCCAACGAAGTCCTAGAAGCCCGCATGGCGCAAGCCCTGCGGGCTTTTTTGTATCCTCTCGAGTCTGAAGCCACCTAATTAAATCCAATCCTTTTGGGCCCATTGATAGGCCCAATGAAAACTATTATGGTTTTCGTTGGGCCTACAAGAGCGGAGACTGATCATGGCAAGACAAACCAAGCCGTTGACCGATACGGAAATCAAAGCAGCAAAATCTAAAGATGCAGATTATCTTCTCTATGATGGAGATGGACTGTCACTGCTAATCAAATCGAGCGGCAGTAAACTCTGGCAATTTCGCTACTATCGCCCTTTCACGAAACAACGCACTAAGCAGAGTTTTGGAGCCTACCCTTCGGTCACACTTTCTGAAGCACGGAAGCTGAGAGCAGAATCGCGTGCGTTACTTGCAAAGCAGATCGATCCTCTTGAGCATCAGAAAGAGCAACTCCGGTCTTCACAAGAAGCCAAAACCAACACTTTCAAATTGATTGCCGAACGTTGGTGGAATGTGAAGAAAACCAGCGTAACTGAAAATTATGCTGAAGATATCTGGCGTTCTTTGGAGAGAGACGTTTTTCCTGTTATTGGTGAAATCTGCATTACCGACATCAAAGCCCATACGTTGGTCAAAGCCATACAACCAGTTCAAGCCAGAGGGGCCCTGGAAACGGTCAGGCGCTTATGCCAGCGCATTAATGAAGTGATGGTATACGCTCAAAATACCGGGCTCATTGACGCCGTTCCGAGCGTTAATATCGGTAAAGCCTTTGAAAAGCCTCAAAAGAAGAATATGCCCAGTATTCGTCCAGACCAATTGCCCGAGCTAATGCAGACAATGCGTACAGCAAACATTGGACTTTCAACACGCTGCTTGTTCATGTGGCAATTGCTCACCATAACGCGCCCAGCCGAGGCCTCAGAAGCCCGCTGGGATGAAATCAACCTTGAAGCCAAAGAATGGAAAATCCCTGCGGCAAGAATGAAGATGAACAGGGAGCATATCGTCCCCTTATCAGATGAGGCTTTAGCCATTCTGGAGATGATGAAGCCACTGAACGGTGCTAGGGAGTATGTATTCCCAAGTCGTATCAAACCAACTCAATCAATGAACAGCCAAACAGTAAATGCAGCGCTTAAACGTGCCGGATTAGGTGGAGTACTCGTTTCACACGGCCTACGGTCTATTGCCAGCACCGCACTCAATGAACAAGGTTTTTCACCTGATGTCATCGAAGCTGCGCTTGCTCATGTGGATAAAAACGAGGTGCGTCGTGCCTATAACCGCAGTGACTACCTGGAGCAACGGCGTCCCATGATGCAGTGGTGGGCAGATTTTGTAAGTGCAGCTGATAGTGGAAGTATAATTGAAGGTGGCATTAAAGGATTACGGCTCGTTGGAACTTAATAATTACCACCTTCACTCATATTCTTATCAAAGGTGTGAAGGTGGTAATTTGAACGCGGCTAAAAATAAAATTATTGAGGTAAAAACGTTGCGGCGCGACTCCAGCTAACATTTTCGTAGGGTAAATTTAACATTGGAATCGTTTTTTCTAATGCCTGTTCAGCAGTTCTGACATCACTTTCAGGGTTGATCTGATAGGCACTTTCTAGTTTTACAAGCGTTGTACATTTAGGCATCTGGTCATGAATAAGCGCCCGTTCATGAGTCAGCTCTTCATTGAGCAAACCCCGTGCTTTATGTTCAAGCCTCACCGCTACCACTGTGAATGACTGTAACCGACTGGCGCGAGAATCCCTTACGCGTCTCGATACAATTCATACAGTAATCATAAATATGCTAAAAGGCCATGCCAGGCCTTTTAGCTATAACAGGATATTACAGTTCCGCATCCCAGCTTTTGAAATGACGCATCAATTTTTCAACCGTATGACGCCATTTTGGCGTAGTGGGTTTGCAGACGGTGTTTTGATTACCGAAGAATCCAACCTCATTCACAGCTTCATTTTCGCTGCGGGTTTCAAGCCATTTCACCGGGACAAAATACTCTGACTTATCGGGATCATCGGCATTCTGGCGATACAGTTCGCCATGCTTCAGCACGTCCATCGCGAGTTTTTCGCCGTCTTCAGTGTTGAGCGTAAAACTGCTGGCAGGCTCAACGGCGCTCTGCACAATGCCGACGCCGACATAACCCGTTGCCGGGATTTTTACCCAAACACGATCACCCGGCTGAAGCTGTTTTAAGGTCTGGCTGTACCAGCTTCCACCGCCTGCACTGATGAAACCATAGCGGCGGGCCTCTTCCCAGTTCCGGCTGTTTGGATCACCAAAAGAGACATAGAACTCCCCGTTCCAGGGTTCCTTGGTTTTGGCACTGGCCCCTGCGGTGGCTTGTACGGCGTTGGTTTGTGTTTCGCTCGGATCGATAAGCCAGGCACGGCTTAGGAACTGTTCTTCGCCGTGCTGGAACACCTTAAAGAACAAAACGTTTATAGAGATACCATTCTTACTCAGATAGTCCACGATGCGCTCAGTCGACGGATCCAGCTCCGCTGCCACAATGATGATTTGGTGCGACTGGTTGATGGACTCTTCTTCCAGCTCGGTATTGAAACGTTGCTTAAACGCGTCGCCCAGATTACCGCCACCAGAAAATTTCTCATAAATCTGTGAGAGACGGTCTGCGGTTAAATCATCCACCCACGAAGCGTAATCCAGCGCCTGCGCCACCACTTCACGCGGTGTACGGTCGCGTTTAAGCTCAATTAATATCAGCGAGGCATCCGGCGCAATCGCCAGCAGATCTATACGCCCTTTATCGAGCGTATTTTCCTGATGCCCGATAATCATCCACTGGTCAGAGAGGATGGTAGGATCATTTAAGATCATCTTCTCCAGCAACTGCTCGCTAGAAAGTTTGCTGATGGTCAGCGGCTGAGGGTTATCCCCCACCCGCCAGATAGCATGATGAACCGGCATCGTCTGTTCCTTAGTTTAATGCTGCGTCAGTGAGTGCATCCGCCAGGTGGAGCTGGGTTTGCTGAGCAGATTGCAGGCGAGACTTGAGAGTGTCACTGATAAGTAATAGGTCATTGAATTTGGCAACAATCCTTTCTTTTTCTTCTTTAGGAGGGACGGCGATCAAACAACCTCTTAATTGAGTTTTATTGATTGAGGCAAGATTAGTCGTTTGTTTGCTTGAGCCTGAAAAATACTCTCTAGCAAATGGGCCATTGAGAAAATTTGAAAGCCAAACTACATCCTGTTCTGGCAAGATTTTACGAGCTTTAAACACATGGTTTTGGTGTGCCATATATGACATGTCATTTTCAATCCAAATCGCTGTTCGACCAACTTTATCCCAATCCCCACCTTCAGTAATTAATAGGTCACTGTTGTAAACTTTGTATTTTTCCATTTCTTCAAGCGGGATTTCTGTGGTTTTTACAACGCTGAGGTCAATATAACCACGTTGGACATTTGCAACACTAAGATATGGAACTGTGACTAATTTCCTGCCCTGCAATTTTCGCCCTTTGGTAATGCCACTTTGTATATCGACAATATCTTCAAACCGGCACCATTCCCACCCCACTGGCAACTCAAACGGTTTTTCCTCTTCACTAATCGGCGGCAAAGGTTTTTGTTTTTTAATTTTCCCTTCTTTCACCAGTTGCGTTTTTTCCTGCTCAATACGATTTAGCAGTTCAGAGGCAGGTTCATCGTTCGGGTCTTGCGGTACCAGTTTGCCCATCACTGCCAGTTGCAGAATGGTTTGCTTAAGTGCGTCGATACTGGCTTCAGTGGTAAACAGCGTGTCGAAATACTGGCTGATTCGCGCCCAGTTCTTGGCGAGTTCTTCGGCATTTTGGCTGGCGGTAAGCGTTGCCAGCAGCGTTTCAACCAACTGATAATGCGCATCCAGACTGGTCAGGGATTGCTGTTCAAGTTGATCGCAGAGGGACATGAGTTCGTGAACTTTGCAGATAATTCGGTTTTGTTCAGCTTTAGGCGGAAGTGCAAACACTGTGGCAATAAGTTTTTCTCTTGAGATATTCGGTTGAGCTCCACCAGCGCCCATGCCTATAAAAATCCGCTTGTAAGCTTTTAAAAGAGTTAATAAATAGACATTCGAAATTCCACTATATGGGGTACAAGCACATACTGCCTGATTAGTAGTACCGCGAACATTTAGGATCGATGTCTTACCAATTGTAGCTCCATACATCGCAATTAATACATCACCGATATTATTATCTCGGAGTGAACATTCTTGCAAAGCCAATTCTGTAACTGTCTCCTCTGAATCCGAAATGAAATCTGAGGAAAGCTCGCCTGATTTAAACCACGGAATATTACCATTATAATATTCTGAATTAGAGCGGCTTGGCGTAGAACCAGCCCCCCAATTACCTATGTCATTTAAATAACACCATTCCCAACCATCCGGTAATTCAAAGGGTATTTTGGAGTTTGTAATTTTTTCAAGTGTTTTAGGCTTTCTAATCACTTTACTCTTAACTAGTTCATCTCTTTCTTTTGCAATCTGCTTCAGTAATTCAGAAGCCGGTTCATCATTCGGATCCTGTGGCACCAGTTTGCCGCGCACGGCCAGTTCGAGGATCAGCTCGCGCAGCTTTTTAATGCCGTACAGCTCAATCTTGCCAGAAGTTCCGCGCCCGGCAGTGGAGCGGGTGCGCAGGGCGGACGTCCAGGTATCGATATGCTGGGTGATCAGTTGTTCGACAGCCATCAGTTCGCTCCTTTACCGGCCAGCGCAGCACCGAGGATGTCGCGCAGCTGGTTACGCAGTTCGCTGATTTCAGTTTGCTGCTGCTGATACTGACTTAGCAGTTCATCCGGATCATGGCTGATGGTTTCGCCCTGATAGGGATTTTTAATGTCGAGGTTGAAGTTGCGGGTAATGATTTCGTCGATGCCCACTTTCCAGGCCTGATGGCTCTCTTCGCGGCTGGCAAAGCCGTCGGCTTCATCGCCCCACCAGTCGATTTCAGTCTGAAATTCTTCGAACTTCATCGGGCGGGTTTTGTTGTAGTTCTTCACGCCTGCCGGGTACGGATGTTCGTAGAACCAGATGTCTTTGGTCGGCTGGCCTTTGGTGAAGAACAGAATATTGGTTTTGATGCCGGTGTACGGGCTAAACACGCCGTTAGGCAGACGCACGATGGTGTGCAGGTTGCACTCTTCGGTCAGCATCTTTTTGATTTTGGTTTTTACGCCTTCACCAAATAAGGTGCCGTCCGGCAGCACCACGGCGGCGCGGCCTTTATCAGCCAGCACTTCGACGATCAGTTGCAGGAACAGATCGGCAGTTTCGCGGGTCTGCATCTCGGCCGGGAAGTTCTTCTCAATGCCATCTTCTTCGGTGCCACCAAACGGCGGGTTGGTGACAATCACGTCAAGCTGCTCATCCCATGAGGAGAGCGGTTTGTTCAGCGTGTTGTCGTGGCGGATTTGCACCGGTACTTCAATGCCGTGCAGCAGCATGTTGGTGGTACACAACAGATGTGGAAGCTGCTTTTTCTCAACGCCAAAAATCTGCTTTTGCAGTATCTGATGGTCATCGGTAGTTTTGACGTAATGCTCTTTGACGTGGTCAAAGGCACAGGCCAGAAAACCGCCGGTACCGCAGGCCGGGTCCATAATGGATTCGCCCAGTTTCGGGTCGATGCGGTTCACCATAAAACGCGTTACGGCGCGCGGGGTATAGAACTCACCGGCGTTACCAGCGCTTTGCAAATCACGCAGGATCTGTTCGTAAATATCGCCAAACAGGTGGCGTTCATTGCTGTTGCTAAAATCAATTTCGTTCAGCTTGTTGATGACCTGGCGCAGCAAGGTGCCGTTTTTCATGTAGTTGTAGGCATCACTGAAGGCCTGCTTCACTACAAAACCGCGCGGATTAGTATCAAGCGGCGCAGTCAGGTTCTTTAGCGCCGGGAACAGATCGTCGTTAACAAACTCCATCAACGCATCGCCGGTGATCCCTTCATTATTGGCTGCCCAGGTGCGCCACAGATAACGCTGCGGGATCGGCAGACGATAATCATCCTGCTCAAGTTCAAGCTCTTCTTCCTGGGTATCAAAAATTTTCAGAAACAGCAGCCATGATAGCTGACCAAGACGTTGAGCATCACCATCGACACCGGCGTCTTTACGCATGATGTCCTGAAGGGATTTAATGACGGAGCTAATAGACATAGTGGTTTCCATACTTCAAAAAATGATGCCACCGGCAGCCAAAGCCACCGGTGGCAGAAAAGTGTCGTGCAATCAGGCGGAGCGTGGCGATGGCTGGTAGATTTCGTTTTCCAGTTCGTTCACGGCGTTTTCATAGGATTTTTTATCGCCAAAGCTGTTTTTGATGATTTCTAACGGGCGGCCAAGGGTATCGAAAGGTTTCAGTTTTAGCACCTGAATATCTTCAATTTCGTGCACACCCTGATCGGCATATTTGTCCAGCAGCGTATTCAGGACGTTCTGTGCAGGCGCGGAATATTTGGTGAAGTAATTACGCTTACGCACGTTGTCCGCGCGTTCCCGACGCGTCAGCGGTGGCTGACCGTAAACGACGTGGCAGAGCAGATCAAACGGGTCGAGATCTTTACCCACCTCTTCCGCCAGCACTTCCCACAAAATACCCAGTTCCTTCAGTTCGTCAATGATCACCTGTTTGCGGGTGGCAGACTGCCACTTACGGGTAAAATCATCAAGCGATGCGTAGTCTTTGTCTTTCAGCAGGGTTTTGCGGGTGTAATCCTGGAAGGATTCGGTGACCAGTTTTCCGTCCGCATCGTAATACTGAACGCGTTTTGCCAGCACTTTCACCGGCACGCCATTCACGTAGAATTTACGGATTGGACGCTCTTCATCTTGTTCAAAAGGCGCGAAATCCGGATCGGGTGTAACGTTATATTCCCCCGGTGTTTCTTGTGCTGCGAAGACATCAGGAAGCGGTGTTTCATCCGTAGATTCATCTTCCAGCATTTCATCAAACTCAGAATCCGGATCGGAGATGTCCTCCGGCGTGGTGCGGATCACTTTTTCCGGCACGCCATCAAAGCGTTCATCGGCAAACAGTTCGGTGGCTTTTTTGAAGTCGAGAATGGTGAACCACAGTTTGCCGAATTTCTCGTTGATACGCGTGCCGCGCCCGATGATCTGTTTAAACTTGGTCATGGACTGAATGTTTTGGTCCAGTACCACCAGTTTACAGGTCTGGGCATCGACACCGGTACTCATCAGCTCAGAGGTGGTGGCAATAACCGGATACGGCTTTTTCGGATTGATGAAATTATCCAGCTGCGCCTTGCCGATATCGTCGTCACCGGTAATTTTCATCACATACTTTTCATTCTTCGCGACCTGCTCTGGGTTCAGATTCACCAGCGCCCTGCGCATACGTTCTGCATGATCGATGTCGTTACAGAAGATGATGGTTTTATCCATCTGATTAGTGCGTTTTAAATAATCGGTGATGGTCTGTGCCACCAGTTGCGTGCGTTCATCAATCACCAGCGTGCGGTCAAAATCTTTCTGGTTATAGATGCGGTCATCCACTAGCTCACCGTTTTTATCCATCTGCCCGATAGTAGGACGCCAGCCTTGCAAATCGACGTCGATATCCACGCGCACCACTTTATAAGGCGCGAGAAAGCCGTCTTCAATCCCTTCTTTAAGCGAATAGGTATAAACCGGTTCGCCGAAGTAATCGGTATTGGACACTTCGTCAGTTTCTTTCGGGGTTGCCGTCAGGCCGATCTGCGTGGCGCTGCTGAAATAATCAAGAATTTCGCGCCAGGCGCTGTCTTCTGATGCGCTGCCGCGATGGCATTCGTCAATCACAATAAGATCGAAGAAATCAGGAGCAACCTGTTTGAAAGCTTTCTGATGTTCTTCCGGCCCGGTGATGGCCTGATAAAGCGCCAGCTGAATTTCATACGCCGGGTCGATATTTCTTCCGGTGACTTTTGCCATTGCTGTGCCGAAAGGCTGAAAATCATTATTTTTGGATTGGTCGACGAGGATATTGCGGTCGGCAAGGAACAAAATGCGTTTCTTATTTTTTGCCTTCCATAAACGCCAGATGATTTGAAAAGCGGTGTAGGTTTTACCGGTACCGGTCGCCATCACCAGCAGTACCCGCTTTTGTCCAGCAGAGACGGCGGCTATGGTTTTGTTAATCGCCTGAAGCTGGTAATAACGCGGTGATTTACCGGTGCTGTCATCGTAATAATCCTGACTAATAACCGGTAGCTGCTCAGCGGTAAATCCTTTCCAGACGCAATATTTTTCCCAAAGCTGTTGCGGTGTCGGGAAATCGGCAAGTGATATTTCTGATTCGAGTTGTGAGGGATTGGTTTTGTCGTGAAATATAAAACCATCGCCATTGGAAGCAAACACAAAAGGCACATCAAGCAAACGAGCGTAATCCAACCCTTGCTGCATACCTTTGCCGATCTCATGCTTATTGGCTTTCGCTTCTATCACTGCGAGTGGTAATCCCGGCTTATGGTAAAGCACAATATCAGCGGACTTCACCGTCAGGCGTGCCGCCAGTTTTCCGCGCACTACAACCTTGCCATCGCGGAGTTTTACCTCCTGGCGTATCTGCGTCATCACATCCCAACCCGCCTCTTGAATCGCAGGCAGGATGAATTTTGTGATGATGTCCGTTTCGGTCAGATTAGTTTTGTTAACGCCAGCCATAGCAGAGTTCCCAACGATGGTGTGTGTCTTCAGATTAACTTACAAAGGTGTTTTAAATCATGACTTAAAACTAGGTTTTAATCCATAAGCCAACACAGCGTGTGCCTTCACGAAAAAATCGTGATGAAAAAATATCTCAGGATCACCGATAATTGTCCTCTCATTGAGAAGACTAGTTAATGCAACTCTTGCAACTCTGGATTAGCGGGAAGCGCCACAATATTTTCTCTACCAAACCATTCTGTCAGCTTAATCGTAGCGTTAGCAGTTAGCTCTTGAGTAAATAGAACTGCAAGACGTCTTTTAGGGCGCGAGCAAGCAACATAAAAAAGATTACGGTTGTTCTCAAAAAACTCGAGCTTATCCGCCGGTGGCCCTGCATCAATCCATTCTAACATTTGTACGAAGTTGTATTTATTCCAGCCACGTCCAACAATGACGAGCACGTTTTCAAACTCCGCGCCCTTTACACCATGCTTAGTTGCAAATGGGGTGTTGCCATCAATAAAGCAGTCCAGCGCAATAATTTCGGTATAGGAAACATTCCGCAATTTGCGCAATTGCGTTACTCGGCGGGGTTCTTCATCTACCGGTTCGGCACCGCTCTCCGCCAGCTTAAGCTCACGTTCCTCAACTGCTCGAGGTAGCCGCATGTGTGGCTGTGCCGCGATAAAATCCACAACCTCACCAATTGATCCTCTTAACCTGAGCTCAATTAGAGAATTCATGGATTCAGTCCAAGCGATCTTGTCTTGATGCCTGCGAATATGTGGCATGCTGGTACCAAAAGACTCAAACATGTCACTATAGCGGCGATCAATAAAAGCCGAGCACGCAGGCTCAAGCTGATCGGTCAAAAACTTGATATGCGGATCTTCCTTCTTGAGCCATGGATCCTTGTATTGACCGTAGATAGGTGGAATGGTGGCATAACCTTGTTCACGGGCTAGCACGTTGTGGCTAAGCATGAGAATTTTAGTATTTTCGACAGAAAAATCCCAGCCCGCAGAAATGAGGTGAGACTTGAGGTAGTTAAAATACGCTTTGGCCGCTTCGGGAGTCGTATCACCAGTCCAGTGGCCACCGCCTTGCCCATTACGACGTTGACCTGCCCACTGGTTAGTATGAAATACACGGGCCTCGCCAGGTGCATCAGGTTCACTAACCATCTGCGGTAAAGCCGGACGCATGCGATTTAAGACACGTACAATCGGATCAACCGAACGAAAATTGGCATTTTTATCAATGATTACAAGAGAAGCGTGTTCGACTAAACCACAACCTTCTCCATAGATTTTTTGCCAATGATCACCAAAAAGGCCAATGACGGGCCCTTCAGGGCGATCCAGAAACCAATCTTTCAAAGCAGTAATAAACGCAGAATCAGTATCTTGGTATTCATCGATTAATAAAATTGGGTAACGAGCACAAAAAACAGTACGAAATTTTGGTAAATCCATTGCTTTAATCATCAAAGCCAACACATCTTCATGGCGGATCGAGACTTGATGCTCAGCCACACTCGGATATCCCAATTCATAATGAACTCGCCGAACACCGATGCCATCCACTTGCTCAAGGCGCTCAGCCCAGTCAGGGAGAAGAGGAACAAACTCACGCAACATTGCCTGAAAATCTTTCAAGATTGACCAGCAAAATCCATGTACGGTCTCAGGGCATACTGCTGGGTGCGATTTAATTCGCGAGATAATTTCGTCTTTAGCAACATTAGTGTAGGTAATGCAGCCAACTTGTTGACGCTTACGAATCAACTCGCTACCGCGTTTATCGATTAGCCAACGGAGGGCTTTTTCCAAAGAGAATGTCTTGCCTGCACCAGCACCAGCCTCAAGACGAAAACTTCGATCTTGTTCAAGGCAATCAAACATGCGTTCTAATGCCAACCGTCCCGCAGTATCTGCCGGGCTTTCATGAATTTCAGTAGTCATTAAGCCCCCTCACCACTCATCTCAATCCCAGTTACAGCAGCGACAATATCTGATGGTGTCACTTGTGGTATCACTACGACTGGATTGCCTTCAGCAAGCCATCTTAAACCTTCTGAAATATAGCGAGGCACATTCCACGTGGTATTTTCAATTGCATAGGTCAATGCAAAAGTTGATTTTTTTTGATCAGCGGCATGATCGTAAGCAAGTGTTGCACGATCACCGTCACCAAGTGCGAAGCTTTCGAAATTAGCTAAGATAAAAGCATCTTCGAAGCTGCGCGCACATGGCCCACCATCCATTTCAGGTACCTGATATGCAAGGCGACGGCTATCAACAATCTTATTCACATGAGACTGAGTTAATAATTGGGTCGGTGTAATATCATTATTGGCGAACCAAGCTTTGATGCAGCCGTTACTCGTGAATTCACCATTTGCAACAGGTGCTGCAACGCGTTTGTTGTCTGCATTACGCTTCACCGAATCAATATCGGTAATTATCAGCGTGCGTAATTCGAGAAAGGACAAGAGGTCAAAAAATCTGTGTGCGTAAGCCCCTCCAACTTCCATCACTGTCAAATACTGGCTACCAAGTTGTGGTTCACCTGGAGCTGCAGCATCAGTTTTACGAATCATCGCAGGTAATAGCAGTCGTTCAGAAGTGCCCTCAATCAAGACGGCTTTATCTGCAAAGAACAAGTCGCATCTAGTCAAAGTCAAATATTGATATAAAAAATCACGTTCAGGAACAGGTGCATCCCCCATCCCCTTACGCAGATCTTTGACTACCGACTGTCGGAAACCATCATTGCCTTCCCGAGTTAGAAAATATCGCATTGACTCAAAACGTGCTTCATTCGCCATATGTGGCGAATGGGTGCTAATGACAAACTGAACCGGCCAGGGTTTGTTCTCATTGAGCTGTGTTTCGAAAGCTTTTGCTATTTTACTCAGTTGGCGAATAAAGACTTCTTGCATCTGTGGATGCATATGGGCTTCTGGCTCCTCAATAAAGATGAGATGCACTCCCGCAGCGGTTGGAGTTGCCTGATATTCGCGGAAAAAACGCAGGAGTTGGAGCAAAATATAAACGAGGTTACGCATTCCGAGCCCATTATAAGTCTCAGGCAGAGTAATCCCATTAACACCGACATAGCGGACTTTCGTGTGATTATTTAGCAACTTATCGACATCAAAGCTGGTCTCAGTTACAAGCCCAGGATCAGCTAAGCCAGGATATCCGAATAAATCAAATGTGGGTAATAGGGAGGTCAGTTTTTCATTGAAACCAGCATGAAGCTCTGTCTGAATCTGCTCAACAGCCGTTTTGAGTTGTGCCGCAGTTGTACGTTTATTACTATCTATCGGATCAGTTAAAGCTGATTGAAAAAGAACTTCAATAATCTTTCCTAGTACATCGCGTTCACGGTGAGTATCATCATCCAGACCACGCTGAGCATTAATAAATCCACCATTTATCAAAATCTTAATCGTTTTTAGGTCAAGATTTTTACGGTTGGTTGAATCATTTGGATCAACAGCTTCAAGCTTGCATTCATACGACTGGGGTAAACGCGTCTCAACTGCGCGGAATAGAGCTGTACGCTCAATATTCATTCCCTCAGGAAGTACAGTAACGTCAGCAAAAAGTGATTCAGTGGCTACCGAGTTAGGTCCAAAAGTGAGAACCATACGTACAAAGTTACAATCAGGGTTAAGGTCGATTATGCAGTCACTTATTGGCCCTAAGTCCGGGGACTCAACGTCATACTCCACATCAAGCTTAATTATAATTGACGGCAAATGATGATAAATATCCTCACGTGATTCTCCTGCTCGCAGTGCCTCAAATGCAGACCAATAGCCCTCATGACTTCCAAGCGAAAAATCTTCAAGCCTGAACGAAGGGCCTTTATCAGATAAAAGTCTACGAAATAATTCAGCAATTGAAGTTTTACCACTGTTATTACGACCGACGATTAGCGTAATTTTTTCTTCAAGCCCAAGAGATACATTTTTTAGAAGCCGGAAATTTTCTATTTCAATATTTTTAACTAGCATATGCTCTGCTTCCTGCGTATTAAGTTGTCAAAAATAACAATGAAACCTCAAGCGTATATAGATGACCTCAATCCTGACTTTCTATTTCGACAGCTAATGTCGGAGTATTGCATTCTAATGTTGGTTAGCCTGTTTACCGACAATCACTTACGAAGCAGATTTTCTCTTCAGGAATAAGTGATATACCCCATAATAGAACAGATTAATCTGTAGTCGGTCACATAAAAGATCTCCTGATTATCAATGTCTTGTTCACCCATGAAAAAGACCCAGGCTTTATCCTGCTGCCCCTTATCTTTGGCGTCTTTCGCTTCTTCTTGAGCGGCCTCCAGTTCCTTACGAAGGACGGTACGTTTAGCTTTAGACCAGTGCGCCCATTCAATATGGATCTGGTAAATTTTCGATGGTTTGCCGCCTTCCCATTCACCGGACAAAGGAATAATGAGCAGTTCGTCATCGTAGCTTAATCTCTGCCACAAAAGCTGAGCATAAAAAATCTTTGCATCAGGATAAAGTTGTATCGGAGGTTTGATTTTTTTGAAGATAGTCATGTAGTTATTTCCAGCAACGCCGGGCACATTAAGTGACATATCGCGGTCATGAGGAAAGCGGATAAATGCGCGGCAAATCTGACGTATTGAATTAACCTGACGACGTGATTCTCTCGTGGGCGCATTGCCTTCACTCAACGATGAAGATGCCGGACGTGTAGAACTTGGTTTGCTTGCTCCACCAGTTAAATCGAGGTCGATAGTCGGTCGCTTATCTATGAGTTTCAAACCTGAAGGGGATAAGCCTGGAGCACTGTCCAGTATGTGGCGCACGCTCTTCTTCTGCCCTTGACGAACAATAGCGCTTTCAGCATCTGCGTCACAATCAGGAAGATGCTTGGTGTGGCGCTTCTTTTTAAAATATGCCCTGACCTTCTTATCTTTTTCCCATGCGGCTGGTTGCATTGTAATACCGCATCCCCAGCATTCATAACCATCCGTATCCACATCATCAAGCATCCAGAGGTTTTCAGCTTCGATAATTTCACAGGTGTGTTTATCGCGGGCAGATTCCATTGGCTTCTCCTTTTTAAACCGCAATCATATTCAACTATTAACGCGAAATTTTCATCGTACTGGTCGAGTAAAAAGGTAACGCTATAACTATCACTTCCTACCTTTCTTAAGCACTACGAAGAAAGCTTCTTTTATATTTTCATCCTTCCTTGACCAATCCTGTACTGTGCGTCCCAAATTGTTTTCTTCCATAATAATTGGTTGTCTTCTTTGGTTATAACTTGGAAGTAGGGCATTTTCATTGTTTATTTTTTCATTCTCGCTCTGAATGAAAAACCACAAATCAGCTGTAATTTCATCAACAGCCGTGATCTTATTTTTCCAACCACCCTCTGGTACTTTAGCTTTCAAAAGGCGAACGACTTCAGCTTTGATTGACGTATATTTCTCCCCTCTGCTTTCCCCTGCCTTTTTAGCTCTCCCAATCTGCTCAAGTTGAACCGAATGCCAGTGAGTATCCCATTCATCACGTTCACGAGCCCCATCCCAGGCCCCACAGTAATACATTGCATCTTGGAGGTGTCTGCATCCATCAGCCGAAAGGTTGGCATTATGCTTAATCATACCGAGATGAAAATAACCAAATGATAGATATAGATAAAAATCATACTTCCCTTTATGCACCCCTTTAACCCATGCATCTGCTGAGTCAATTTTTAGTAATTCCTCCCCCATCTGTAAGAAATCTTGTTCACTATGCTCCTTTTGTTTTTCACTAATCCACCGACAAGCGTGTTCCTCATAGAGTTTCAGCAGCTCAACAGCTGAATCCCCCCTTCTTTTTAATCGCTCGAACTTAGCTGTACAAGCACTGCTCATTTTTATAAATAATCCGTCCATTCCATTGTTATCCATAGGTTTTAAAAAAAAACTACGCGAACTAGATGTATTTTTTTACTTTTAGCTCACGTATTTCACCAAGCTGACGCCATCGCTAGTCTTTGCCTTGTCCAGATACAACCAAACCGGAGCAAAGCAAAAAATGTCCACACCAAATGTAAAAGTACTACGTTTGCCTGAAGTTGTTAATAAGATTGGCATCGCAAGATCGACTATCTACGACTGGCTGAATGCCAAATCACCGCGCCACGATCCGGCATTCCCGAAACCTTATCCTCTGGGTAAACAATCTGTTGGCTGGCTTGAGTCCGAACTTGATGAATGGGTTATTCAGCGCAAACCCGCGTTACCAACCCCAAGCAGCGTTCGTAGCTGCCAGTGAACTTCCCCCTGAATTAACGAAAACTACGACGGAACATACACGGAATGCCCTTATCCGGCAGGGTAAGGCGCATCCGAGATGTCGTATTTGTGCATATTTGATTTGAAAAAAGGAAAGATAGAAATGATGCAATTACCATCAGCCCCTGCATTTCAGCAGCAATGGGCCCCCATACCGGCTTTTCCGACACATGCCTTCCCACCGGTAATTCAAAATGCAATGAGCGTCCTTCTGGATGGGGGGAAATTTCCACCCGAGTTGGTCGCTAATGCAGTTTTCGCCGCTGTATCGCTTGCCTGCCAATCGCATGTTGATGTACTAAATCCTTGTACGAACATGCCAGAACCGTCTTCACTTTTCCTTATGACGCTTGCTGAGTCAGGCACGGGCAAATCAACCATCAGCAAACAGGTGATGAAACCTTTTTATGCTTTCAAAGCTCAGTTAGCCATTGAGTACCAGGAGACATTATTCGCATACAAGCGCGACCATGGTATCTGGAAGACCAGACAAAAAGCTCTGGAAAGCAACCTGCGTGCGGCTGTCAAAAAAGGCCAGCACGGTGATGAAGAGCAAACTGAGTTAGAACAACACTCCGCTATCGAACCAGTCAGGCCTGTAGCCCCCGTTCTTGTCTACAGTGATACTTCTCTGACTGCCCTCATTGAGGGATTAGGCCAGTATTCAAGTGCAGGTCTGATTTCCGATGAAGCCATTATTTTTTTTGAAAGTAGCATCAAAGATAATCCTGGATTCTTTAATAAAGCCTGGGATGGTGATGTGTATGAACACAACCGCAGTCATCGAGAGCCCCGTAGTTTCAAGCCGACACTAACGTTATCTTTAATGTTACAGCCTGCTATTTTTCTCGATTACATGAATAAGCACGGAGATAAAGCCAAAGCCAGTGGATTTTTATCTCGTTTCTTATTTACAAAGGTGGCCTCTCCACTGAATAACCATTGCCCTTCTCTCGGTACAGGGCACCGTCATGGTCATCATTCTTTTGCCCGTGACGAAACGGCATTACACCACTTCCATGCCCGGATTCAGACATTACTGGTCAAGCAAAAGGAACAAATCTCTTCAGGGAATACTGAAAAGAAGACTCTGACACTTTCGGCTGAAGCAGCAGTGAGTTGGGAACATAAACGCCACGACTGGACCTTTCTGGCAACGCAGGGGCAGAAGTGGTCCTGTATTCATGAGATGGTGCAGAAGGCGAATGCTAATACTTTACGGGTCGCAGCATTGCTTCATTACTTTTCCAGTCAGGAGACTGATATCATTTCACTCGATACCCTTGAACGGGCGTCTACCATAATGGAATGGTATCTCAACCATGCCGCATCTTTCTTTTATCAGTTCACGCCTGAATATAAATTTCAGCAAGATGCGAATGAACTTTTCCAGTGGATTCATCAGAAATTCATGTCTAATGGTTGTATTCCATTTAAAAAGAACGACGTTATCAAATATGGGCCTAACAAGTTACGCCGCAGTGAAAAACTGGAGCCATTACTGAACAGCATAATATCTACGGGCAGTGTTTCTTACGCAAAATCAAGCCCTCATTCAGCGGTGTATATTACCTGGCGCATGGCAAATGGTTACTATGCTCCAATTATTGAGCATCCGACAGGTACGTATTCACTCCCACAACAGAAGCCTAAGTGAATTAATCAAATACTCTTATTTTGATACCGATAGCCAACAATAAAAAGCAGCTCAATGTTGCGGTATTGCTATC